>LJCW01000353.1 GCA_001298555.1 Actinobacteria bacterium OV450 | reverse complement strand
GTCCAGTACGCGGTCTTCCGCCCGGCACGCCGAGAGCACGCACCAGACGCCGCGGGGCCGCCCTCCGGGCGACGACGGCAGTTTGACGACAGGGCCTAGCACCGGCGGGTCCGGACGGCGCCCGGCCGGTGCCGCCCGGCCGCCGCCGGCGGCTGCCGCGGGGCGGGACGGGCCGCGAAGGGAGGGGCCGCGAAGGGAGGGGCCGGCACTCATCTCGTCCTCATCTGTCGCCCCCTAGGGTGTATAGCGACCAAAAGGGATGTATCGCACCAAGGGGATGACGATGACCGACACGAAGGACCTACAGCAGCTCCGACCCCGGCTGCCGCCCGCGGGGCCGGACCTCCCCGCCCCGCGCCGGGGTGCCGACTGGATGTTCGGCGGGGTCTACGGGACCGTGCTCGCGTCCGGGCTGATGGCCGCGCTCAACCAGGAGGGCGAGGCGTTCACCCCGTTCTACGACGCCAGCTGGGTGCTGGTCACCGCCTGCGCGGCCGCCCTCGCGCACGGCTACTCGCACCACATGACCTCCCAACAGACCGCCTCCGCCGCCCGCCGCCTGCGGGTGCTCTCGCGGGTGCTGTGGAACGAGTGGCCGATGGTCGTGGCCACCCTCCCCACCGTCCTGCTCCTGGTCGCCGCCGGGTTCACCGGATGGGACGCGTACGGGGTCACCTCCGTCGGGCTCGGCCTGAACACGGCGCTGCTGTTCGCGTGGGGCTCCTTCGTGGCACTGCGCGTCGGCTACCGGATCGGTTCCGCCTTGCTGAGGGGCGTCGCGGACGCGACCCTCGGACTGGCCATCATCGTGGCCAACGCGGTCATCAAGTAGCGTCCGGCCCCCGCACCGGCCGCCGCCCCCCGCACCGGGCCCTCAGGCCGGCAGCTGCGCCTCCGCCTCCGCCAGGATCTGCGTCAGCCGGGCCGCGAACTCCGCGTCGCGCGGGTCCGCCACCCCGGTCCGGGCAGCGGTGACCAGGGCGTCCAGGGCGCGCCCGTACGCCCCCGGCACGTCGGTCCAGTCCGGCAGCGAGAACACCCCTTCGGCCCCGCGCAGTTCCAGCCCCACCCCGGCCGCCGCGGCCGGCGCACCCAGGCTGAGCACGGCGGTGCTGGCGGCGCCCGAGGCGTGGCGCAGCGCGAGCTGGACCACGTCGGAGGGTCCCCGGGCGGCGATGACGGACGTGACGTCGCCCAGGACCGGGATCAGCACGGACAGCGCGTGCGGACCGACGTCCCAGAGCCCGCCCTTGTCCTTGCGCCAGGGCGAGGCGGCGTAGGCACTGGGCGCACCGTCGGGCGGGAAGACGGCGCCGAGCCAGTGGGCGCTCGCGGTGAACCAGCCGGAGCGGGCGGCCTGCTCGGCGACCCAGCCGGCGGCCGGCTCGGCGAAGCGGAGGGTGAGGAAGACGACGGAGGCGACGCCGTGCCGGGCGGTGGCGTCGGCCACGGCGCGGGCGTCCTCGACGGTGGTGGCGACGGGCTTGTCGAGGAGCAGGTGGCGGCCCGCGGCGGCGGCGCGCACCGCGAGCGGGGCCTGCACGTCCGGCGGCAGGGCGAAGGCCACGACGTCACAGTCCGCGAACAGCGCGTCGGGGTCTTCGTACACCTTCACGCCGTACGCGTCGGCCAGCTCGGCGGCGGCTTCGGGGCGGCGGCCCCACACCCCGGCGAAGTCGGAGCCGGCGTGCGCGGCGAGGGCGGGGGCGTGGGTGCGGTGGGCCCACGGGCCGGTGCCCAGCAGGCCGACCCGGGGGCGGGCGGGAAGGCGGGGTGAGTCCATGGAGTCACCGGCCGAGGTCAAATCGTACGAAATGCTCACCTGCTCAGTGTGCCCCACTCGGACGGGTGTGCTGCCGTCAACCCGCACAGCCCCCTCGAACTGCGGAGTAAACCTCGGTAACACGGGGTTCACAGCCGGGCAACGGAAGAGAAATCGCGTGCGGGCACGCTGCGGCATACACCGCAACGACACCGCAGCACCGCGAACGCAACACCCGCAGCAGCACCCGCTGAGTCTGCACCGGAGCGACGCACCGAAGGATGGGGCCCGTGAGCTACAAGGCTGAGTACATCTGGATCGACGGCACCGAGCCGACGGCGAAGCTGCGCTCCAAGACGAAGATCCTGGCCGACGGCGACGCGCTGCCGGTCTGGGGCTTCGACGGATCGAGCACCAACCAGGCCGAGGGCCACGCCTCCGACCGCGTGCTCCAGCCGGTGTTCTCCTGCCCGGACCCGATCCGCGGCGGGGACAACGTCCTCGTGCTGTGCGAGGTCATGAACATCGACATGACCCCGCACGAATCGAACACCCGCGCCCTGCTGCGCCCGGTCGCCGAGCAGTTCGCGAACCAGGAGCCGATCTTCGGCATCGAGCAGGAGTACACCTTCTTCGACGGCATCCGGCCGCTCGGCTTCCCCGTGGGCGGCTTCCCGGCCGCACAGGGCGGCTACTACTGCGGCGTCGGCTCGGACGAGATCTTCGGCCGCGAGATCGTCGAGAAGCACCTGGACCACTGCCTCGCGGCGGGCCTGAGCATCTCCGGCATCAACGCCGAGGTCATGCCCGGCCAGTGGGAGTTCCAGGTGGGCCCCGTCGGCCCGCTGGAGGTCTCGGACCAGCTGTGGATCGCGCGCTGGCTGCTCTACCGCACCGCCGAGGACTTCAACGTCTCGGCGACGCTGAACCCGAAGCCGGTGAAGGGCGACTGGAACGGCGCGGGCGCACACACCAACTTCTCCACGAAGGCGATGCGCGAGGACTACCGCGCCATCATCACCGCCTGCGAGGCGCTGGGCGAGGGCTCGAAGCCGCTGGACCACGTCAAGAACTACGGCGCCGGCATCGACGAGCGCCTGACGGGTCTGCACGAGACCGCCCCGTGGAACGAGTTCAGCTACGGCGTGTCCGACCGCGGCGCCTCGGTCCGCATCCCGTGGCAGGTGGAGAAGGACGGCAAGGGCTACATCGAGGACCGCCGCCCGAACGCGAACGTGGACCCGTACGTGGTGACCCGGCTCATCACGGACACCTGCTGCGCGGGCCTGCAGAAGGAGGGCCTGGTCTAGGACCGGTCCGGACCGCATGACGCGCGCGCCCGCCGAGCCCCCGTGGCCCGGCGGGCGCGTGCGTCGTGGGGGTCCGCTGGAGGTCGCCCTCACGGAATTTGGGATTCCGCTCCACTGGTTGAGACGAGGTCTGCCCCGGGACCCCCGCATCTGCTTCAATGGACCCATGGCCAGCCCTTTGCACACCTCGAACGGTCGCAGCGACCTCGAGCCGTTCTGGCCGTCCCGTCAGGATCACGATTTCGACCGGGTGTGTTGCCGCGCGAAGAACGCGCCGGCCCCCTAAAGCCTCCAGGAACCTCCACCGGACGTTCCCCGCCGAGGCCTTCGGTCTGCGCGGTACGCGATGACGTACGCACGTCTCCTGCCGACCACTCCGCGTGAAAGAGCCGACCACTCATGTCTCACACCCGTTCCCTGACCTCTGCCGCCTCGACCGCGACGGCGAACGCTGCGACCGTGCCCCACACCTATCCGCCCAGTCCGCGCCACCGGCTGCGCGCCGTGGACCGCGACGAGGCCGCCCGCGTGGTCGACCTCCTGCCGCCCGGCGCCACCTGGCTGCCCGCGCCCCAGCACACCCTGCCGGCACTGCCGGGCCGGCCGCCGATGGTCGGCTACCTGGTCCTCGTACCGGCAGGGGCGGCGGACGGGCAGCCTCCGATCGCCTTCGCCCCCCAGTCCGTTCCCGCACCGGCCGCTCCCCAGGCCGCGCCGGACGCCGGGACCACCACCGGGGACGAACTCGTCCGCATCGACCCGGCGCAGCGCACCGCCGAGGTCGACGGCCGGGTACTCGACCTGACGTACCTGGAGTTCGAGCTGCTGGCCCACCTGGTGGCGCACCCGCACCGGGTGCACAGCAGGGACCAGCTGGTGACCACCGTCTGGGGCTACGGTCACGTCGGCGACGGCCGGACCGTGGACGTCCACGTCGCCCGCCTGCGCCGCAAGCTGGGCGCGGCGCACCGCGGGGCCATCCAGACCGTGCGCCGCGTGGGCTACAAGTACGCGCCCTGACAGCGCGGCACGGCACCGCACGGCACGGCACGGCGTACGCCGGTGGGCCCGTACTCCCCTCGCGGAGTACGGGCCCACCGGGCGTTCAGGCACGGGCCGTCCGGATCAGGCGGCGGCCGCCCCGCCGCGGCGCGCCGCGACGGCGCCCAGCAGCACGTCGACGGCCAGGAACGCGACCAGGCTGATGCCGAGCAGCGGGACGAACCAGCCGACCACGGCGGTCACGGCGGCGAGCGGGAGCAGCAGGGTCAGCGGCACCTTGCGCCAGGCTCCGCGCGGCTGGGGCCGGCCGGCCGAGAGGGCGCGGTCCTTGGTGGGCCGGCGCAGCCACCACATCCGGTAGCCCCAGAACACCAGGAACATCACCGCGACGGCGAGCGCGGCGAGCGCGATCTGGTTGGCGAGGCCGAGGGTCTTGCCCATGTGGAGGTCGATGCCGAAGCGCGTCAGCTTCGCGAGGAGGGGGTAGTCGGCGAAGCGCAGTTCGTCGATGATCCGGCCGTCGGCGGGGTCGACGGCGACGGAGTCGAGGTGGACCGGCAGCTGCTTGTCCTGCTCCTTGATCACGTAGCCGTTGCCCTTGGCGGGCAGGGTGATGCGCAGCTCTTCGGTGACGCCGCCGGCGCGGGCGGCGGCCACCGCCTTGTCGATGCCGATGTCCGCGGTGGGCGGCGTCGCGGGCATCTCCATGCCCGGGGTCATCCCGTGCCCGGCGTGGTCACCGGAGCCGGAGCCCGCACCGGAATCGGAACCGGGTGCGAGGGCCGCGGACACGGAGGGGGTGGCGCCGCCGAGGCCGTCCTGGAGCTTCCCGATGTGCTCGCCCGCGTACTTCGACCAGGTCAGGCCGGTGGCGGAGAGGGCGACGAGTCCGATGGCGGCCCAGATGCCGACGGCCCCGTGCCAGGACAGGGTCTTGCGGCGCCCGGTGGCGGCGCGGTCGGGCAGGACGAGCAGGGCCTTGCGGGAGCGGCGGCGGCCGATCCACAGGGCGAGGCCGCCCAGTGCGACGACCCACAGCCAGCTCGCGGCGAGTTCGCTGTAGTTCCGGCCGAACTCGCCCAGCTGGAGGCTGGAGTGGAACTCGCTGAGCCAGGCGCGCAGCGGCAGCGCGTCACCTGCGGTGGTCAGCGTGCCGTTGACGTGGCCCGTGTACGGATCCACGAAGACGGTGCGGGTCCGGCCTTCCTCCAGCCCCGGAGCCTCCATGATCACGCGGGTGGTGGCCTCGGCGTCGGGCGCGGGCCACACGCCCACGACCTTGCCCTCGGGGACGGTGGCCCGGGCGGCCGTGACCTGGGCGCTGAGCGGCAGGGTGCTGTCGCGGACCTCGGTGACGGTCAGTTCGCCGGAGTAGATGATCTTCTCGGCCTGCCAGGAGCCGGCGTACAGCAGGCCGGTGGCGGCGGCGAGGAACAGCAGCGGGGCTATCAGGATCCCCGCGTAGAAGTGCATGCGCAGGAGCAGCGGCCGCAGGGCCGCCCAGGTGCCGGACTTCGAGGGCCCGGCGGATGAGGCGGGCGCGGCGGATGCGGCCGACGCAGCGGCGTCGCTGGTGTCGGTGGTGGTGGTGTCGGTGGTGGCGTCCGGGGTGCGGACGTCCTGGACCTCTTCGAGGGACATGCGTGTCCTAGGTGTTGGCCTGGCGGCGAAGACATGGGGGATCGGGCCCCGGGTCTCGCCCCCTCACCGATGAGGAAGTGCGCCGGTCAGGCGCAGGCAGGACGACCGGGGGCCGTGGCGCGGATGTCTCGCCGGCCCGGCGGACCGCGGCGCACCAGGGTGTGGGCGGGCACGGCACCGCGCAGCCCGCGCGGGGGCTCGTAGGAGGGCCGGGGCGCGGGCGGTCCCGGCACGGGGGCCACCCGGGCCCGGACCAGTGCGAGCGCGCGGGCGAGGGGCCGGGCCGCCAGCAGGGCGGCGGCGCCGAGGACGGCGGCCAGCCGGAAGACGGCGGCCTCGCCCCACGCCAGCCAGGCGGCGCAGAAGAGACCGGCGAGGACGTGGGCGGCGATCATGCCGAGGCCGCCGTGTCCGGCCATGTCGGCCATGCCGGCCATCCCGTCGGCGTCGGCCATGCCGTGCAGGTGCGTCATGCCGTCCATGCCGGCCATGCCGTCCATCCCCGCCGCACCGGGCATGCCCGTCATGCGGTGGTGCACGGGCACGGGGCCGCCGGAGTGGCCGGCCTGGCCGGCGGAGAAGACCAGGTGCAGTACACCCTGGACGGCGAGCAGGGCCGCGCTGATCCCGGCGGCTCCCCGGCGGCGCCCGGCTCCGAGCCAGGCGAGTCCGCCGGTCACCCCGAAAGCACCCAGAAGGGCTATCGGGGGGATATCAGTGTCAGACATGTACGAATGCCCCACAGCACCCAAGGTGGTGCACACTGCCGCGAACATCGCGGCCCGTGTGGCGCGCAGCGGCGCGGGGATTCCTGACATGGCTGAAACATGCTCGCACGGCCCCCGGTTCCACCAGTCCGAGGGTCGTATCCGATCATGATCGGATGAATTCACTGCTCTGGCCGCCTCCGGCTCTCGGCGTGGTGTATGCGGGTGGGGTCCAGCTCGGCGCGTACGCCTTGGAACGGCGGGGCGCGGCGGAGCGGGACCGGGTGCTGCGGGGTTGCTCGACGAACGTCGACAACCTCGCCGCCGGCCGCTGGGAGACGCTGCTGAGCAGCGCGTTCGTCGTCGAGGAGCCGATGCCGCTGCCGTACGCGCTACTGCTCGTCGCGGTCCTCGGGTACGCGGAGTACGCGTACGGGGCCTGGTGGACGGCCGCGGTGTTCCTGCTCGGGCATTCCACGGCGACGCTGCTCGTCTTCGGCGCGCTGCGCCGGACGGCCGGTCCGGCGACCCGGCGGGCCGTGGACGTGGGGGCCAGCTACGGCTTCAACGCCGTGCTCGGTGCACTGACCTCGGCCCTGCCGCGCGGCCCGGTGCGCACGGCCGCCCGGGTGGGGCTGCTGGCGCTCGCGGTACGGCCGGTACTGAAACGGGAGCGGACCTTCACGGACGCCGGGCACCTCGCGGCGCTGGGGATCGGGGTCGGCCTCTCGCTCTTCCTCGATTACCGCTCCGGAACAAAACATCTGAAAATCGGGTGAATGCCCACCGCGAGGGCACCGATGCCACCCGTCGACACCGCCCGCACCGCCATCGCCGTACGCAGACCGCTGGAGCCGCCACGATGACCACGACCACTCCCTCCACCACCGTCGCCAACCTCCGCGACCTCGGTGGCACCCCCCTCTCCGGCGGCCGCACCGTCCGCCCGGGCCTGGTCCTGCGCTCCGGCCAGCTCGACCGGCTCGACGTCGACGCCGATCCGGTCGTGGCCGCGCTGGGCCTGCGCACGGTCATCGACCTCCGCACCGACGCCGAGCGCGGCGCCCACCCGGACCGGATACCGGAAGGCGTTCGCCTGCTCGTCCGCGACGTCCTCGCCGACAAGCTGCGCTCCGGGAAGATCCCGGCCGCCACGCAGCTCAAGGACCTGCTGTCCGACCCGGCGGTGGCGGAGGAGCACCTGGGCGGCGGCAAGGTGCAGGCGCTGTTCGCCGACACCTACCGGTCCTTCGTGTCGACCGCTTCCGCGCAGGCCGCGTACCGGACCCTGCTCTTCGAGCTCGCGGACCCGGAGGCGGGCCCGCTGCTGTTCCACTGCACCGCCGGCAAGGACCGTACGGGCTGGGGCGCGACCGTCGTCCTGTCGCTGCTCGGCGCGGACGACGAGACCCTGATGGCCGAGTACCTCTCCGTCAATCCGGCGGTCAAGCAGGCGTTCGCGCCGATGATCGAGGGCTTCATCGTCGCCGGCGGCGACCCGGACATCGCGCTGGGCCTGATCGGGGTGTTCCCCGAGTACCTGCAGGCCGCGCTCGACGAGGTGGTCGCGCGCCACGGCTCGATGGAGGGCTACGTGCGCGAGGGGCTCGGCGTCCCGGACGCCGCGGTCGAGGCGCTGCGCGCCCGCCTGACGGCCTGATCCGGCATCCGGGTCCGGCCCCCGGGTCCGGCGCCGGATCCGACCCCCGGTCCGGCGCCGGATCCGACCCCCGGTCCGGCGCTGGATCCGACCCCCGGTCCGGCGCTGGATCCGGCCCCCGGTCCGGTCCCTGGATCCGGCCCGCCACGACCCCCGGTCCGGCCATGGATCCGGCCCGCCGCGGCCCTCCCGCGGCGGCGTTCGACCCGAACGTGTGACCTGGCGGCGGGTGACCATCCGACGATTCGCTCGTTCTGCTGAACGTGACTGCGCCGGATACCGCCACCCGCCCCCCGTCTCCCGTGCCGCCCGACGTCGAGCTGGCCGAGGCCGCCATCGTCGAGCACTACCCGCGGCTGGTGCGGCTCGCCTATCTGGTGCTGCCGCCCGCCCTCGGCCGCAACCGGCGGGTGCTCACCGCGCATTCGCTGGTCCAGCGTGCCCTGCCGCGCGGGCGGCGCGGGGCCGGTGCGGAAGCCGCCGCCGCGGCCGCCGTGCAGGGCGGGGTGCCGGGCCAGCGCGGGACCGCGTCCGCCGAGTCGGGATACGCGTACGTCCGGCTGCGGGTGCTGCGCGCCGCCCTGGAGGCCGGGATCCCGCTGACCTTCCGGGCACTGCCCCGGCGGGCGCAGCTGCCCCCGCTGCTCCCCCAGGTGTGGGGGCTGCGGCTGTTCCCGCGCTCCGGCGGGGCCGAGGAGCTGGCCCTGGACCAGTGGCTGGCCACCCTCGACGGGCCCGGCCGGGCGGCCTGCGTGCTGCGTGCCCTGGAGCGGCTGCCGGAGGCGGAGGTACTCCGGGTGCTCACCGAGGCGGGAGTCGCGAACCCCGGGGCCGCGGTCACGGAATCCGGGGATCCGGCCCACGACGCGCTGTTCGCGTCCCCGGAGTTCGATCCGTGCGTGCTCCAGGCCCGGCCCACCGACCTGTTGCGCCGGCGCCGGTTCGCGCGGGCCGCCCTGGCCGCCGGGGCCGCCCTCGCCGTGTGCGGGGCGCTGCTCGCGCTGCCCGGCGGTGGCTGGGGGGCGGACGGGGCCGCGGCCCCGCCGTACGCGCAGAACGCGGCGGCGGAACAGGCCCTGGATCCGGGCAGGCTGGTCCGGGTGGCGCCCACCGCCTGGCGTACGTCCTCCCGTACGGACTTCTCCACCTGGCCCGCCCGCGGCGACCCCACCGAGGACGCCGAACTGCTGCGCCGGGCGCTGGCGGTCTGGGCCCGGCCCGGCTCCACGGTGGTCGCCTCGGCCACCCCCGGCACGCCGCCCGGGCCGCCGATGGGCCCGCCGCAGCTGCTGTTCGCGGGCACCGTCGACCAGGCGGTCGTGGTCCTGCTCTACGACGGCCTGCGCGTGGTCCGGTACGCCGAACCGCGCACCGGGACCTCGGTCGCCGCCCTCGACTTCGCCCGGACCGACGCGGCCTCGGCGGACACCGCCACCGCGGTGGTGCTGAGCCGGGTCGACGGCAACGTCCGCTACCTGACCGCGCCGTGGGTCACCGGAGTGGGGCTGCGCGACCTGCTCAAGCCCGGCGACGCCCCGACGGCGCTCAAGCCGAACCAGGACGGGATCACCCCGCCGGTGGCGAGCCCCGCCCCGGGGGGCAGCTGCACCGGCTGGAACGCCCTGGCCCTGACCGGGGCCGGCACCACCCGGCTGGTCACCGACCTCGGCGAACTGACCCCGGTCCGGCTCACCTCGGGCGCGCCGGGCGCGGAGCGCGACGTGGCGGAGGGTGCGGAGCTCGGTGACTGGTCGCGGATCGCGTGCCTGCTGCCATCGGTCCGCTCGCACGGTGTCCGCAGCGTCAACGCCTGGACGTACGCGAAGCAGCCGCTGCCCGAGGGCGACGGAACGGCGACCTGGCTGTGCACCCGGGCCGAGACCTGGTCGGGAACGCAGGACCGGGTGCAGGCCCAGTTCCTCACCCCGGGCGCCCCGCTGGCGGCGCAGGCCGCGAAGGCGGAGGGCTCGCCGGCGTGCGGCCCGCGGGAGCCGCGGGTGCTGGCGGGCGTGCTGTGGAAGTCCAAGGCGGGCCAGTGGTACGTGCTGGCGGCGGGCAGTGCGCAGTTCGCGTCGCTGTCGGTGTCGGGCGGCGGGGTGAACGGTTCGGCGAACGGCAACCGGCTGGCGGTGAAGGCGCCGGCGGGCGCGCAGGTGGAGCTGGCGGGCAAGCTCACGGACGGTACGAAGGCGGGGGTGCTCCGGTAGCTCCACAGCAGTGGGTGAATCTTCAACCGTCAACAACGGCCGGGGAGTTGGCGGGATCCGGACATGACTGCCACCGCATGGACATGGCATGATCGGATTCCGGTTACCACGCGGTAACCCCCCACACCCCTCACGTACCGAAGGTTCACCCACGTGCGCTTGCTCGCCCGACGCCTCCTGCTGCCCGGACTGACCACCCTGGCGCTCACCGCCACCGGCTGCTCCTCGACCCCGCACACCGGCCTGGCCGACGCGGCCGCCCCCGCCAACCTCGCGCCCACGGGCGACGGAACGTCCCAGCAGCTGGAGGTCGCCGCGGCCCCCCAGGGGACCCCCACCCCGGCCGCCGTGGCCCGCGTCGGCGGGAAGGGCAAGCCGGAGCAGTCCTCGCTGAAGGTCGCCTCGTACGACCAGGCGACCGGACGGGCCGTCATAGCCAGGGCCCCGCAGGGGCCCGCCCCGTCCTCCGCGCCGAGCCGGAAGCCGGAGCCGGGGAAGAGCACCGACACGGGCAAGTCCCCGGGCTCGGGCAAGTCCCCCGAGACCGGCAAGTCCCCGGGCACCGGCACGTCGCCCGACGCCGACAAGCCCGTCGCGGTCGGCGACGTCATCGCCAGCGCGCCGGCACCCGGCGCCCCCAACGGCCTGCTCGCCAAGGTCACCGAGGTCGTCGGCAAGACCGACCGCGGCACCGAGGTCAAGACCGCCTCCACCACGCTGTCCTCCGTCCTGAACGACGACAAGGCCGACGGCAAGGTGCCCGTCGACCCGTCGTCGGTCACCGTCGAGCCCCTGATGAAGGGCGTCACCTTCTCCTGGGCCAAGAGCGGGGGCGTGAAGTTCGGCCCCCAGGGCGCGAAGCTGCCCCTCGGCAACCTGCGGCTCGACGTGAACGCCGCCGTCGACACCGCCCCGGACGCCCCCGCCTCGGCCGGCGCCTCGGTCTCCGGCTTCGTCCAGCTCGCCCCGCAGGTGGAGTTCGCGTACGACGGCAGCGGCGGCTCCGGCCCGCGCGGCGCCTTCCTCGGCATGAGCGGCGACTGGTCCTCGCAGTGGAAGCTCCAGGGCCGCGCCGCCGCGAGCACCGGGGCGCCCAAGCGGATCCCGTTCGCAAAGCTGCACAGCGCCCCGGTCATCCAGGTCGGGCCCGTCCCGGTCGTCGTCAACCTCGACCTGACCTGCTACGTCCAGGTGGAGGCCGACGGCCGCGTGACCCTCGACGTCCAGCAGGACGTCAAGGGCGACTTCAAGGTCGGCGGCAGCTACGCCCTGGGCAAGGGGTGGACGCCGGTCAGCCAGTCCAACGTCAAGAGCACGCCGGTCACGGCGACCGTCACCGCCTCCGGCAAGGTCAAGGGCGCGCTCGGCGCCGAGGCCTCCGTCGGCCTGTACGGCGCCGTCGGCGTCAGCGCGGACTTCGCCCCGTACCTGCGCGGCGAGGCCGACGCCAAGGCGACCGCGTCCAGCGACGGCAAGACCTCCCTCAGCGGCGCCTGGGCGCTGTACGGCGGCTTCGACCTGAGCGGCAACCTGCACCTGCAGCTCTCCCTGTTCGGCACGCCGCTCTTCGAGCGCAAGATCCCGCTGGGTTCGCTCAACCGCGAGTGGGCCCTCGTGAGCGGGCACGCCGGACGGTGACCGGAGCCTGAAGCACCCCGGAGCCCGGAGTCCGCAGACCCCGGAGCCCTCCCGGACCCCAGAAGTCCCCGAAGTCCCCCGGGCGCGGCCCTTTCCGCCCGGGGGACTTCTGCGTGCGCGGGGGACTTCTGCGTGCCCGGGGTGGCCGGGCCGGAAGTTGGTGGCCGCAGAGGGGTTTTCCTCTCCCGTACCCCTCAGTACATTGACGCCATGTCTAATACGCCGCTCGCGCCCGCCCCCGTGGCGTCGGAACACACCGGGCTCAAGGCGCGGAACGTGTCCTTCGGCTGGGAGGGCACCCCCCTCCACTGGCTGCCCGGCGACCCCTTCGCAACGCACACCATCAACGTGCTGCACCTGCTGCTGCCCGCGGGCGAGCGCTGGTTCGTCCACGTCTACAAGCAGGTGCTCCCGTACATCAAGGACGAGCGGCTGCGCGCGGACGTCGTCGGGTTCATCGGCCAGGAGGCCATGCACGCCGCCGCGCACGACGACGTGCTCCCGCACCTGAGGCGCCTCGGCCTGGACCCGACCCCGTACACGGCGCAGGTGGACTGGCTCTTCGAGAAGCTGCTCGGCGACCGGACGCTGCCCCCGGGCAGGGCCCGCCACTGGTGGCTCATGGAGCGGGTCGCGATGATCGCGGCGATCGAGCACTACACGGCGTTCCTGGGCGACTGGGTCCTCAACGCCGACGAACTGGACCGCCGGGGCGCGGACCCGATGATGCTGGACCTGCTGCGCTGGCACGGCGCGGAGGAGGTGGAGCACCGCTCGGTGGCCTTCGACCTCTTCATGCACGTGGACGGCAACTACCGCCGGCGGGCCCGGACCTGGGCCACCGCCTTCACGGCACTGGTCTTCCTGTGGCAGCGCGGCGCCCGCTTCTTCATGGAGAACGACCCGGAGCTGACCGGCGCCAGGGCCTCCCTCGGTCAGTTCTTCCGCGCGGGCCGGCAGGGCACGCTGCCCTCGACGGGCGCGATGCTCAGGTCGATCCCGACGTACCTCTCCCGTACGTACCACCCCTCGCAGGAGGGCTCGACGGCCCAGGCCGTGGCCTACCTGGCCTCCTCCCCCGGCGCGAACGGCGGCGCGAACGGCGGTGCCCCGGCATGAGCCGCTCCCTGAAGGCGGCGGCGGTGGCGGGCGCCGTGCTGCTGACCCGCCGCGCCCTGCGCGGGCGCATCGCGCGCTCGCCCCTGTGGCCCCTCCCGGCACTGGAAACCCCGGTCTCGGGCCACTCCCCACGCCGTTGGCTGCCCACCCTGATCATCTCCCGTACGGCACCGGCCGAAGGCGTCCTGCAGCTGACGCTGGAATCCCCGGACCTCCCGCCATGGACCCCGGGCGCGCACGTGGACGTCCGGCTCCCCTCGGGCCTGGTCCGCCAGTACAGCCTCTGCGGCGACCCGGCCGACACGGGCCGCTACACGATCGCGATCCGCCTGGTCGAGGACGGCCGCGGCGGCTCCCGTGAGGCGCACACCCAGCTGAGGGAGGGCGCCGGGCTGGCGGTCCGGCCGCCCCGCAACCACTTCCCGCTGGAACCGTCTTCCTCGTACCTCTTCGTGGCGGGCGGCATCGGCATCACGCCCGTCCTGCCGATGCTGCGGGCGGCCACGGCGGCGGGTGCGGACTGGACCCTCCTCTACGGCGGCCGCAGCCGCGCCTCGATGCCGTTCCTCGACGAACTGTCGGCCTACGGCTCCCGGGTGACCGTCGTCCCGCAGGACGAGGCGGGCCTGCCCGACCTCTCGGCGCCGGCCGCCGCCGCCCCGGGCACGCTGGTCTACTGCTGCGGCCCCGATCCCCTGATGACGGCGGTCCGGGCGGCCGCCCCGGACCCCTCGGCCGTCCGCCTGGAGCGCTTCACCCCGGCCTCCGCGGCCGGCCCGGCCCGCGCCTTCACGGTGGAACTCCACCGCTCGGGCCGCACGATCGAGGTCGCCGCGGACGAATCCGCCCTGACCGCCGTCCGCCGGGCACTGCCCACCACCCCGTACTCCTGTGAGCAGGGCTTCTGCGGAACCTGCCAACACCGCGTCCTCGCGGGCGAGGTGGACCACCGCGACACCCTCCTCACGGACGGGGAGCGCGAGGACTCGATGCTCCTGTGCGTCTCGCGCGCGAAGGACGATCACCTGGTCCTGGACCTCTGAGCCCCGCAGGACGCCCAGTAGGGTGTCCGCATGACAAGCGGGACGCGGCGCAGGATGGGTGTCGAGGAGCGGCGGCAGCAGCTGATCGGGGTCGCCCTGGAGCTGTTCAGCCACCGGTCGCCCGACGACGTGTCGATCGACGAGATCGCGGCGGCCGCGGGCATATCGCGGCCGCTCGTCTACCACTACTTCCCGGGCAAGTTGAGCCTGTACGAGGCCGCCCTGCGGCGGGCCGCCGACGAGCTCGCGCAGCGGTTCGTGGAGCCGAGGGAAGGCCCGCTCGGGGCCCGGCTGCTGCGGGTCATGGGCCGGTTCTTCGCGTTCGTCGACGAGCACGGGCCCGGTTTCTCGGCGCTGATGCGGGGCGGCCCGGCCGTCGGGAGCAACCGGACCAACGCCATGATCGACGAGGTCCGGCAGGCCGCTTACCAGCAGATCGTGACGCACATCGGGATCGAGAAGCCGCCGGCCCGCCTCGAACTCGTGGTCCGGTCGTGGGTGTCGCTGGCGGAGTCCACCGCTCTGATCTGGCTGGAGGGACGGAAGATCCCGCGGGCGGAGCTGGAGCTCCAGCTGGTGCACGACTTCGCTGCGCTGGCCGCGGTGAGCGCCGCGTACGACGCGGAGATGGCCGCGATCCTCGGCCGGATGCTCGCCGACGAGCCGGCCGACGGGCCGTTCGGGGAACTGGTCGGGCGGCTCGTGGGACTCGTCCCGGCGACGGTGGAGCCCGGGGTGCCCTCGCCCCGGTGACCGGACCCGCCGGCCGGCCCACCGACTGCCCCGCCGACCGGCCCGTCGGCGGGGCCCTGGGCCGGGCCCTCGGCCGGACCCCGCAACGGGCACCCGCGGCCGGGCCCCGGTGATCATCCGCGTGATAATACGCGCGTGATCATTGATGACGGGATCTTGTTCCGGCGGGCCGTCGAGAAGGACGCCGCCACCCTCGTGGCCCTGTACGACCAGGCGGCCCGGTGGATGCGGGGCCACGGCATCGACCAGTGGAAGCCCGGCGACAAGGACGCCGCGCACTTCCTGGCCAAGATGCGCGAGGGCGAGGTGTGGCTCGCCGGGAACGCCGACGGCCGGATCATCGGCGCGTACGAGCTGTGGTGGTCCGACGAGGAGGCCTGGGGCGTGCAGCCGCCGGTCGCCGGCTACGTCCACCGGCTGATGGTGGAACGCGAAGCCGCGCCCGCGGGGGCCGGACGCCGGCTGCTCGAACATGCCGAGCGGCGCATCGCCGGGTCCGGACTGCCGCGGGCGCGGCTGGACTGCGTCTCCACCAACCCCCGGCTGCTCGCGTACTACCGGGGTGCGGGCTACCGGGTGGTCGGGGAGTTCCCCCACAAGGAGGGCAAGGACGGCCGCGTGTACGGGGTCATCCTGCTGGAGAAGCGGCTCGATCAGCTCACCGTCGTGTGAAGACGGCGACCGTGCGGGCCGGGGTGGTGAACTCTCCCGTCCGCGCGTCGTACGTCGCCTGCTTGACCGCGGCGTCGGCGCCGGCCGCCTGGACCGGGTGCAGGGCGTAGCCGGTGCCCGCGAGGGCCGGGATGCGCTGGGGCTGGGCGGTGGGGGTGGCGTTGAAGACCACCACCAGGTCGCCGAGGGTCATGGTGATCACCCCCGGGGTCTCGTCCGTGCCGGAGAGCGGGAAGGCCAGTGCGGCCTGGACCGCCTCCGGTGTGGTGAGGGCGAAGGCCCGTTCCGTCGTACGGATCCGCAGCAGGTCGCGGTAGGCCGCCGAGGCTCCGGTGATGTCGGCGCAGCCGGGTGCCGGCCGGCCGCCCAGCAGCGGCTTCGCGTAGGGCCACTTGGAGCCGTTGTCGGCGGCGGGCGGAAGGCCCCGGCCGAAGCCGTTGCCGTCGCGGCAGTCCCAGTGGATGGCGTTGAACCAGTCGCCGCTGTCGAACGAGTTGCGGTCGAGGGACTTCGAGCGGAGCAGGTCCGTGCCCGCCTGGGACAGCGACGGGCCCTGCGAGAGGGTGCCGACGGCCATCGCCAGGACCTGCATCCGGGCCTGGTCGGCGGTGGAGGTGCCCTGCGGCAGCTTGTACGCCAGGGCGTCGGCCAGGGTTTCGTTGTCGTGGGCGTCTGCGTAGGCGAGGGCGTCGCCGGGGGCCGCCGCGTAGCCGGCCGGGGAGCCGTTGTAGTCCACCTCGGCGCCCTTGGTGCGCCGGCCGGCGGTGTCCGTGAACGCGTACGACGCGAGGTTGCCGGACAGCCCGACCTTGATCAGGTCCTGGTCGTGCAGGAGCCGCGCCCGCTGCTGCTCCGCGGTGCCGTTCGCGGGTGAGGCGTTCGGGGCGGTGAACAGGCCGGAGGCGAAGCCCTGGACGCGGGGGTCCTCGTCGAACGGGCCGCCGCCGCGGACCGCGTCGCGCGAACGGTCCGAGAAGGTGGCGATGCCGGTGCCGGCCATGTTCTTCTGCGTGGCCTGGACGAAGCGGGCGTCGTCCGCGACCTCGCCGAAGTTCCAGCCCTCCCCGTACAGGATGATCTTCTTGCCGTCGACGCCGTCCTTGGCGACGGTCAGCGCGTCGAGGGCCTTGCGCACGGCCAGGATGTTGGCCTTCGGGTGGTGGCCCATCAGGTCGAAGCGGAAGCCGTCGACCTTGTACTCCTTCGCCCAGGTGACGATCGAGTCCACGACGAGACGGCCCATCATGGCGTTCTCGGGGGCGGTGTTGGCGCAGCAGCTGGAGTTGGCGACCGATCCGTCCGCCAGCAGCCGCTGGTAGTAGCCCGGCACGATGCGGTCCAGGACCGACTTGTCGGACTGGCCGGAGGCGACCGTGTGGTTGTAGACCACGTCCATCACCGTGCGCAGGCCGGCCCCGTTCAGCGACTGGACCATCCTGCGGAACTCGACCGTACGGGCCGTGCCGTTCGGGTCGCTCGCGTACGAGCCCTCCGGGACGGTGTAGTGCAGCGGGTCGTAGCCCCAGTTGTACGCGTCCTTCGCGGCCGCCGCGGCCACGCAGGCCTGCTGCTGCGGCGAGTCCGGCGCGTACACCTTCAGGTCACAGGCGGGTTCGGTGCGGTCGGAGGCCTTCTCCGGGATCGTGCCGATGTCGAACGCGGGCAGCAGGTGGACGTACGAGGTGCCGGACGCGGCCAGCGCGCGCAGGTGCTGCATGCCCGCCGAGCCGGTGTCGGTGAACGCCAGGTACTGGCCGGGGTGGGCGCTCGTGGGGTCCGCGACCGAGAAGTCGCGGATGTGGAGCTCCTGGATCTGCGCCGAGGTGAAGGGGACGGCCGCGGGCTTGCGCAGGTCGCGCCAGCCGGGAGGGGCCAGCTTCGGATCGGCCAGGTCCACGGCCAGGCTGTAGGTGGAATCTGTGGTCAGGGCGGTGGAGTACGGGTCGGTGACGAGGTTGCGGACCATCTGGCGCGTGCTGGGGGCCCACACGGTCACGTCGTAGCGGTACGGCTTGCCCTTCCAGCTGCGCTCACCGCGCACCGACCAGACGCCGCTGGTGTCGTCGCGGTGCATGGCGACGGTGCGGCCGTCGAGTTCGAGGGCGACCTTGCGGGCGGTGGGCGCCCATACGGACAGGGTGGGGCGGCCGTCCTCGAAGACGGGGCCGAGCCGGGCCGTGTTCGCGTACAGGTCGTCGAGGACGCCGGCGAGCTGGACGCCGGTCGCGGCCAGGACGGCGCCGTTCGCGGCGCGGGCGCTCGCGACGAGCTGGCCGCGCAGGGCCTCGCGTACGCGGCCCCGGTCGCGCGGGTCGACGGTGTACGCGGAGTACGTGGCCAGATGCGGGAACTTCTGCTTCTGGGCGGCGGTGAGCTCGGACTTGGCCAGGCGCAGCCACTGCGCGCCGTTCTCGTGCAGGACGCCGTTCTCCGCGGTGACGGCGCCCTCGCGGGAGGCGAGGAGCTGGACGGAGGCGGCGGCCGCGGGGGCGTTCCAGGCGAGGGTGTCGCGGTCGATCCAGACGGCCTCGGCCTTGGTGAGGTCCAGGGCGGCCGAGGAGCCGGCGGGCTGCGGGAGGAGGTAGGGGGCCCGGCCGCCCAGCATCCAGACCTCGTGGCCGGTGGCCTTCAGGTCGAGGGACTGGTCGGTGGGGAGGTCCTTCTCGTCGCCCTTGTGGAGGATGTAGCTCAGGCTGGTCGCGCCCGCCGCGAGCGGGACCTCGTACACGGCTCCGTAGGAGTCGGTGCGGGCCGGCATCAGCGGCTTGGACCAGTCGGTGGGGGTCGCGGCGCCGGTCCAGACGTGCAGGCCCCAGCCGTCCTGGGCGCCGTCGGCGCGCCGGTAGTGCAGGACGGCCTTCGCCTGGTCCTGCGGCGGGTAGGCGGGGCGGTCGGTGCGGGCCGCCTCGGTGCCCTGCTCCAGCCAGACCTCGCCGCTCTTCGTCACGTCGAGGGTGCGGTCTGCGGCGACGTCCTTGTTGCCGTCCTTGTCGATGACGAGGTAGCCGATCGAGGAGGCGCCGGGCTTCAGACGGACGTAAGCGAAGGCGCCGTACGCGTCGCGGCCCGTGAAATCGTGCCCGGCGGGCCAGGGCGTGGCCTCGCCGTCGGCGAGGTCGCCCCAGGCGTAGAGCCGCCAGTTCGTGTAGTCGCCGTCGGGGCGGTGGTAGTGGACGACCGCGTAGTCGCGCTGGGTTGCGGTGGGCACCGGGGCGGGCGGGACCTGGCCGGAGACGGATCCGGCGAGGGCGCTCGCGGTGCGGCCCGAGGCGTCGACGACGACGGCCTTGTAGCGCAGGGCGGTACCGGCCGGGGCCGTGATGTGCTGGGTGACCTTGTACGGGGCGTGGTCGGCGGAGCCGAGGACCTGCCACGGTCCGCTACCGGTCTGGGCGGCGAAGACGACCCGGTTCAGGCCGCCGCCGGTGACGTCGGCGGACAGCTCCACGGTGCCGGTGGCGCCGGGGGCCGGGGCCTTCAGGGTGAGGGTGGGCTTGGCGGCCGGGGCCGCGAGGGGGGAGACGCCCTGGAGGACCACCGAGCCGAGGGCCGGGACGGTGACGGTGAGCTTGCCGGCCGCGGAGGAGCGGATCAGGGCGGTGCCGCCGTACAGGGTGCGGTACTGCGCACCGGCCGGGGCGTCGAGTTCGACGGTCCGCGCCTCGGTGCCGTTGTTGGCGGCGACCAGGTACTCGGTGCGGCTGCGGGTGTCGGTGCGGGCGAAGGCGTAGAGGGAGCCGTCGGAGAGACGTTCGCTCTGGACGCCGTCGCGCAGCGCCGGGTGGGCCTTGGTCAGCCGGGACAGCGCGGCGATCTGGCGGTAGAGCGGATGGGCCGGATCGTACGCGTCGTCGGCGTGCGTGCGCGCCGTTCCGAGCTGGTCGTCGTCCAGGTAGTCGGCGATGCGCGTGGCGAACAGCGGCTGGCGGGCGTCCTTGTCACCGCCGGCGCCCGTGAAGCCCTGCTCGTCACCGGAGTAGATCACCGGGTTGCCGCGGGAGAAGAACATCAGCTCGTTGGCGAGCCGGTAGCGGTCCAGCAGTTCCTGCTCCCCCGCCCCCGGCCGGTCCTGCTTCAGGAAGGTCCCGAAGCGGCCCATGTCGTGGTTGCCGAGGAAGGTGACCTGCTCGTACGCGTTCGCCTTGTCCGTGGTGTACCGGTAGTCGCCGGCCAGGACGGAGCCCAGCCGCGGGGCCGCCGCGCCCTGGGAGGCGTAGGCGCGGATCGCGTCCTGGAGCGGGAAGTCGAGGGTGGCGTCGAGGCGCCCCTGCGTCACGTACGGGGAGGTGACGGCGGTGTCGGCGGAGTAGACCTCGCCGAACATGAAGAAGTTCTTCCGGCCGTGCCGGGCGGCGTACTTGTCGAGGGCGGTGGCCCACTGCGTCCAGAACCCGGTGTCGACGTGCTTGACGGTGTCGATGCGGAAGCCGTCGATCGAGAAGTCCTTGACCCACTTCTCGTAGATCTTCTCCATCCCGCTGACGACTTCGGGGCGCTCGGTCCACAGGTCGTCGAGACCCACGAAGTCACCCTGGTCGGAGGATTCCCCGGCGAAGGTGGAATCGCCCCGGTTGTGGTACATCGTCGGATCGTTGAGCCAGGCCGGGGACTTCAGGTTCTTCTTCGCCTCGGGTACGAACGGCGTCCGCGGGAAGGACCCGGCGTCGACCGCGGGGAACTTCCCCCTCCCGTCCGCATACGCCGAGTCGTCGAAGGGCACCCCGTCCTTCGTCAGATAGGGGAAGGCCCCCTTCGACAGGTAGGAGTAGGAGGACTCCCGGTAGTCGACGACATCGGCCGTGTGGTTGGTGATGACGTCGAAGAAGACCTTCATCCCCTTCGCGTGCGCCTTGTCGATCAGCTTCTCCAGGTCGGCGTTGGTGCCGAAGTGCGGGTCGACCTGGGTGAAGTCGGTGATCCAGTACCCGTGGTACCCGGCGGAGGCGTCGGCCCCCTTGCCCTGCACCGGCTGGTTCTTGAAGATCGGCGCCATCCAGATGGCCGTGGTCCCGAGCCCCTTGATGTAGTCGAGCCGGTCGGTCAGGCCCTTGAGGTCGCCGCCCTGGTAGAAGCCCTTGTCCGTCGGGTCCAGTCCGGTCTCCAGCCGGGTGCCGGTCAGGCCGCCGGTGTCGTTGCGCGGATCGCCGTTCGCGAACCGGTCCGGGAGGACGAAGTAGAACTGCTCCCGGGTCAGGTCGTGCCGCGCGGGCTCGGCGGCCAGCTTGGCGTCCGAGGGCGGGGCGGGCGGCGCGGCGGCCGCTGCCGGGAGGGCGGGCAGCAGCGTCACGGCCAGGGCGGCGGCGATCACTCCCGCGGCGGGGCGTATCAAGGCGGGTCTCCTTGTGTACGGGAGGGCCGCCCGGCGGATGGCGGGGGTGGAACACCGGGCGGCCCTGGTCTGTGGGGTGTGGTGACTCAGTTGCGCCAGGTGTCGTTCAGCACGACCTTGCCGCCGCCCGGGACGGTGGCGGTGCGGTTGGCCCCGCTCTCCCAGGTCACGTTCCCGGCGGCGTCCTTGCGCAGGTACTTGTACGAGAACGCGGTCCCGGCCGGGAGGGACACGTCGAGCTTCCAGACGGGGTAGGCCGCCGGGTCGAGCTTGAGGGCGCTGCCGGTGTTCCAGCCGCCGAGCTCGGCCCGGTCCCCGGTGACGTAGACGTCCTGCCCGGGCACGGTGGTGGCGTTGACGCCGAACGAGGCGCCGGCGGCGTTCGCGGGCGCACCCGTACAGCCGCGGGCGCCCACGTGCAGGGCGAGTGCGGTACCGGCCCCGATCGTGGCCGTGAACTGGCCGGCGGAGTTCACGGTCACGGTGCGCCCGCTCTGCACGTCGCAGTAGTCACCGCCCGCGAGCGAGGTCTGGAAGGTCCGGGTGAGGCCCGCGCCCTCGTGGTTGATGACGACGTACCCCTTGCCGCCCCGCCCGAAGGCGATCTGGTCACCGCCGTTGTCCCACCAGTCGGTGACGGCCTGGCCGCGCGTGGCGTTGCGGAATCCGACCATGGAGGCGATCTCGCGCCAGGCGTGCTGGCACTTCCACCCGTCGGAGTAACAGGCGTTCACCGTACCGCCGTTCGGCGGGCCGGCGTCCTTGTCGGTCCACTCGTACCCGGAGTGCACGTCGGGGGAGCCGTAGGGCCAGGCGAGCATGAAGACGCTCGCCAGGGTGTAGTCGGAACCGTTCTTGTAGTTCAGGGTGTCGCCGCCGCGCTCGGTGTCGTGGTTGTCGACGAACACCCCGGCCTGGCCGCTCGGCACGTACCCCCAGGCCTCCCCGAAGTTCTTCAGGTAGGCGAGGTTCTCGTTCTGGAAGACCCGCTTGAGGTCCCGGGCGTAGCGGAACTCCTGCACGTCACCGTTGCCGAGGTACTCGCTCGGGGAGACGGCCTCGCCGGCCCCGTAGATGGCCTCCTGCTTCCAGTACACGCCCGGATTGCTCAGCCGGGACTTGATGTTGGCCAGGTCGGCGGCGGGCATGTGCTTGGCGGCGTCGATCCGGAAGCCGTCCACGCCCAGTGACAGCAGGTCGTTCAGGTACCCGGCGATCCGCCCGCGCACGTAGTCCTCACCGGTGTCCAGATCGGCCAGCTGCACGAGTTCGCAGTTCTGGACGTTGGCCCGGTCCTGGTAGTTGGAGATGCTCACCCGGCAGTCGTCCATGTCGGCGCCGGAGTAGACACCGGGGTAGTCGTACTTCGTGTACGAAGACCCCCCGGTCCCGACGCCGTTCCCGGCGGCCATGTGGTTGATCACGGAGTCGGCGACGACCTTGACCCCTGCCGCGTGACAGGTGTCGACCATGGCCTTGAACGCGGCCCGGTCACCCAGCCGCCCGGCGATCCGGTAGCTGACGGGCTGGTACGAGGTCCACCACTGCGCCCCCTGGATGTGCTCCTGGGGCGGCGACACCTGCACGTACCCGTACCCGGCGGGCCCGAGCGAATCCGTGCAGGCCTTGGCGACGGACTCGAACCGCCACTCGAACAGCACGGCGGTGACGTCCTTGGCGCCGGGCGCGGCGGCAACGGCCCGGGGCGCCTGCCCCGCGAGCCCGGCGGCGGCAAGTGCGGTGGCGGCGAAAAGAGTTGCAGCTCTGACGGCTCTGGCAGGCATGCGGGGGGCCTCCTGGCGGGAGAGGTGGGGATTGCAGCGACGGTAGGGGCCAGGTAGGAGCGCTGCAAGACTTTGCGCAAGAGATTGCAGAATTGTTTCCCCGACGTGTCCTCCAGGCCACCCCCGCCTGCCGGTTGACGCCGCCGTCGGCAAAACCGCCGCGGGGGGCCTGCCCGCGCCGGGCAAACCCCCCAGAGGACGGAACCGGGCCCCCTACTCCCCCGGGCCCTGGCCCGTTGAGCCCCTGACCACCAGTTCCGGCTGGAACACGTATTCCGTGCGCTGGACCGGGGTGCCGCCGACCGCCTCCAGGAGGGCTCCGACCGCGGCCGTCGCCATGGCGCGGACCGGCTGGCGGACCGTCGTCAGCGGCGGGTCCGTGAACGCGATCAGCGGTGAGTCGTCGAAACCGACCACCGAGACGTCCTCGGGCACCCGCAGCCCCCGCTCCCGCACCGCCCGGATCACGCCGAGTGCCATCGGGTCGCTGCCGCACACGATGCCGGTGCAGCCGCGGTCCAGCAGGGCGCCGCCCGCGGCGTGGCCGCCCTCGACCGTGAAGAGCGTGCGCTGGATCAGCCCCTGCGCCTCGGCCTCCGGCAGCGCGGCCTTGAACCCCTGCTCCTTGCGGGCCGACGGCACGTACCGGGTCGGCCCGATGGCCAGGCCGATCCGCCGGTGTCCGAGGTCCTCCAGGTGGCGGACGGCCATGTCGGCGGCCGCCCGGTCGTCCGGGGAGATGAACGGGGCGTTGACGTGCTCGTTGAAGCCGTTGATGAGTACGAAGGGGACGCCTCGGGAGGACAGCCGCTGGTAGCGGGAGGGGTCGAGCGTCGAGTCGGCGTGCAGGCCGGACAGGAAGACGATCCCGGTGACCCCGCGTTCCTCCAGCTGCTCGACCAGTTCGTCCTCGGTGGCTCCGCCCGGCGTCTGGGTGCACAGCACCGGGGTGTAGCCGTGCCCGGCCAGTGCCTGCTCTATGACCTGCGCGAACGCGGGAAAGATGGGGTTGGTGAGCTCCGGGATGAGCAGGCCCACCAGCCCGTTGCTGCGGCGGCGCAGCCGGACGGGCCGCTCGTAGCCGAGCAGGTCCATGGCGGCCAGCACCTTGTGCCGGGTGCCGGCCGCCACGCCCGCCTTGCCGTTGAGCACACGGCTGACCGTCGCCTCGCTGACCTCGGCCTGCGCGGCGATGTCCGTCAGCCGGAGCGGGGAGGTCACCCCTGCCACCACACCGCCGTGTCGGCGGGCAGCGTGCCCGGGTCGGTCAGCTCGGCGCTGGCGAGCAGGACGGCGGTGCCGCGCGCGGGCGTCCGTACGGGCTCGCCGGTCGTGTTGACGGTGCAGAGGAAGTCGCCGCGGCGGAACGCCAGGACGCCCTCGGGTGCCTCCAGCCACTCCACCGCGTCGCCCGCGCCGAGGTCGGCCCGCTCGCGGCGGATCCGCAGCGCGGCACGGTACAGCTCCAGCGTCGAGGCGGGGTCGCCGGTCTGGGCGGCCACGCTCAGGTCGGCCCACTGTGCGGGCTGCGGCAGCCAGCTGCCTCCGTCGCCGAAGCCGTACGGGGCCTGGTCGCCGGACCACGGGATCGGCACGCGGCAGCCGTCGCGCAGTCCGTCCTGGCCGTTCTCCTTGAAGAAGGACGGGTCCTGGCGGACCTCGTCGGGCAGGTCGACGACCTCGGGCAGGCCGAGCTCCTCGCCCTGGTAGACGTACGCGGATCCGGGCAGCGCCAGCATCAGCAGGGCGGCGGCCCGGGCCCGGGCCAGGCCCTGCGTCCCTCCGCCGTAGCGCGTCACGTGGCGCACGACGTCGTGGTTGGACAGCACCCACGTGGTCGGCGCGCCCACGGGCCGCATCGCGTCGAGCGATTCGTCGATGGAGGCGCGCAGCGCGGCCGCGTCCCAGCCGGTGGTGAGGTAGTGGAAGTTGAAGGCCTGGTGGAGTTCGTCGGGGCGCAGGTAGAGCGCGGTGCGGTCGGCGCTCGGGGTCCAGGCCTCGGCGACGCCGATGCGGTCGCCGGCGTACTCGTCGAGGACGGTCCGCCAGGAGCGGTAGATCTCGTGGACGCCGTCCTGGTCGAAGAAGGGCAGCACCTGGTTGCCGAGGAGCTTGAGCTGCTCGTCGCGGCCGAGGTCGGGCAGGCCGGGGGCCTTGACGAGGCCGTGGGCGACGTCGATGCGGAACCCGTCGACGCCGAGGTCGAGCCAGAACCGGAGCACGGAACGGAACTCGTCCTGGACGGCGGGGTGTTCCCAGTTGAAGTCGGGCTGCTCGGGGGCGAAGAGGTGCAGGTACCACTCGCCGTCGGCGACGCGCGTCCACGCCGGGCCGCCGAAGATCGACTCCCAGTCGTTCGGGGGCTCGGAGCCGTCCGCGCCGCGGCCCGGGCGGAAGTGGAAGCGCTCGCGCAGCGGCGTCCCCGGTCCCTCGCGCAGTGCCTGCTTGAACCATTCGTGCTGGTCGGAGCAGTGGTTGGGGACGAGGTCCACGATGATGCGCAGGCCCAGTCCGTGCGCTTCGCGGATGACGGCGTCGGCGTCGTGCAGGGTGCCGAACATGGGGTCGATGGCCCGGTAGTCGGCGACGTCGTAGCCGGCGTCGGCCTGCGGGGAGGCGTAGAACGGGCTGAGCCAGACGGCGTCGACGCCCAGCTCCTTGAGGTAGGGAAGTCGGCTGCGGATGCCTTCGAGGTCCCCCATGCCGTCCCCGTTGGAGTCGGCGAAGCTGCGCGGATAGACCTGGTAGATCACCGCTTCTCTCCACCAACCGGGCAGGGTGCTGCCGGCCTGGGTGGGGATCGTTTCGGCGAGGTGCTGGGTCATGTCGTCCTTGGAGAGATCGGGCCGGGGGTGTGTGGGGGCAGGCGCCGGGTGGTCAGCCCGTGGTCGCGAGGGCGTCAGCCCTTGGTCGCGCCTGCCGTCATCCCGGCGACGAGGTGACGCTGGGCGAAGAGGAAGAAGACGGCCGCGGGGATGGCGATGAGGACGGAGGCGGCACTCATCGCACCCCAGTTGGAGGTGTACTGCGTGACGAAGGTCTGCAGGCCCCCGGCGAGGGTGAGGTGCTCGTCGCCGACCATGAAGGCGGAGGCGTACGCGACCTCGCCCCACGCGGTGATGAAGGAGTAGAAGCCGGTGACGGCGAGGCCGGGCTTGGCCAGCGGGAGGATGAGGCGCCAGAAGGTGCCGAAGGGGTTGAGCCCGTCGACGCGCCCGGATTCGTCGATCTCGACCGGGATGGTGTCGAAGAAGCCCTTCATCATCCAGGCGCAGAACGGCACCGCGATGGTGAGGTACGTGATGATCAGGCCGAGCGGCTGGTTGAGCAGTCCGAGCTGTCCCATGAGGTTGTAGAGCGGGACGATGAGGATGGCCATCGGGAACATCTGCGTGATGAGCAGGGTCCACATCAGCGGCTTCATGCCGGGGAACTTGAACCGGCTGACGGCGTAGCCCGTGGTGGCGGCGATGAACACACCGAGGACGGTGGTGATGCCGGCGACGAGCACGGAGTTGCCGAACCAGGTGAAGAAGGAGGTCGACTCCACCAGGTAGTGGTAGTTGTCGAGCGTCGGTTCCTTCACGAAGTCGGTGGAGATGGCGTACTTCGCGGGCTTGAGGGAGGTCAGCAGGACCCACAGCACCGGGAAGACGGCGATCACGGACGCGACGACGAGGGTGGCGTGCAGGCCGGTGGAGGCGAGCGGCGAACGCTGCCCCCGGGCGCGCGGGCTCCGCGGGGTTCGCGAGGTCGTCATGGTCACCACACCTCTCCCTGCTTGCGCAGCGAGCGCCGGTAGACCAGCGCAAAGATCATGAGCAGGGCGAGGATGAGCACGCCCCAGGTGGCCGAGCCGGCGAAGTCGCGCGGGCTGGACACGAAGGCCTCGCGGAAGGCCTGGGTCACGAGGATCTCGGTGGAGTCGCCCGGTCCGCCCCGCGTCAGCAGGAAGATCACCGGGAACATGTTGAAGGTCCAGATGGTGGAGAGCAGGATCACCGTCATGCTTACCGTGCGCAGCCCGGGCAGGGTGATGTGCCGGAACCGCTGCCAGGCCGTGGCGCCGTCCATCTCGGCGGCTTCGTAGAGCTCCGCGGGGATGGACTGCAGTCCGCCGAGCAGGGCCACCATCATGAAGGGGACGCCGAGCCAGACGTTGACGGCGATGACCGAGAACTTCGCCCAGGTGGGGTCGTCGAGCCACGGGACGGCGGAGATGCCGCCGCCGTCGAGGATCTTGTTGAGGATGCCGCTGTCGCGGTTGAACAGGAACCGCCAGGCGAAGACGGAGACGAAGCCGGGGACGGCCCAGGGCAGGATGAGCGCCATCCGGTAGGCGGCGCGGCCCCGGAAGTCCCGGTTGAGCATGTTGGCCAGGGCCAGTCCGAGCGTGAAGGTGATCGACACGCACAGGACGGTCCAGACGATGGTCCACACCAGCCGCTGCAGGAACACCGGGTCGGCCAGGACGTCGGCGTAGTTGTCGAGGCCGACGAACGTGTAGGTGGCCTCGATGTGGTTGGCGCCGATGGTCCGGGCGACGTTGCGCTCGTTGGCGTCGGTCAGCGACAGGTAGAGGCCGCGGAAGAGCGGCCAGCCGATGATCACGGCGAGGACGAGCACCACCGGGGCGACCATGGCCCAGGCGTACCAGTGGGTGGCGAGGGCGCGCCCCAGTCCGCCCCTGCTCGCGCGGGGGGCCTTGCTGTCAGTCCTGCGGCTCCGGCCGCGGGCGGCGACGGTGTCTTCCCCGTCGCGGCCCGCGGCCTTCACCACCGACTGGCTGGTGTCAGCAGCCATTGTCTTGTCTACTTCCAGCCCTTGAGGATCTTGCGGAACTCGACGCCGGCCGACTTGGCCGCGTCCTCCGGGCTGGCCGCCCCGGTGATCGCCTTGGTGTATTCGACCTTCAGCGGCTCGAAGAGGGAGCCGTTCTCCGGGATCCAGGCGCGCTCGACGGCCTTGTCCACGGCCGGCTTGAAGAACTGGACCATCTCGTTCGACTTGACGTCCGGCTGCTCGTAGGCGGCGGTCCGGGTCGGGAGCAGGCTGAGGTCCTTGGTGGCCTGCACCTGCACGTCCTGCGAGGTCATGTACTCGACGAAGGCGTGCGCGGCGGCGCGGTTCTTGGAACCGGCGTAGACGGCGAGGTCGTGGCCGCCCTGCGGGGCACCGGCCTTGGCGGAGCCCGCCGGGACGGGGGCGACGCCGAGGTTGGCCTTGTCCTTGAACTGGTCGCCGGCGTAGGTGTCGGCGACGGCCCACGGACCGTTGATCATCATTGCGGCCTCGCCCGACTTGAAGGCGGTCTGCATGTTGGTCCAGCCGTCGGTGGCGTTGGTGATCGCCGCGCCGGAGGTGACCAGGTCGCGGGCGGTCTTGAACGCCTTGACGCCGGCCGGGTTGTCGACGGTGACCGTCTTGCTCTTCGCGTCGACGAGGTCGCCGCCCTCGCCGTAGATGAGCGGCAGGAACCAGTAGGAGTCGTCGCCGCGCAGGTAGAGGCCGGCCTTGCCGGTCTTCGCCTTGATGGCGGCGGCGGCGGTCTTCACCTCTTCCAGCGTCTTGGGGGGCTGGACGCCGGCGTCGGCGAGCATCTTCTTGTTGTAGAAGAGGCCGAGGGTGTCGATGACCTGCGGGACGGCGTAGGTCTTGCCCTCGTACTTGCCGCTGGCCGCGGCCTGGGGCAGGAACTCGGCGTCGACCTTCTTGGCCGTCTCGGCCGGGACCTCGTCGAGGTAGCCGAGCGAGGCGAAGTCGGCGACCCAGCCGACGTCGGCACGGATCACGTCAGGGGCTTCGGAACCGCTGCTGAAGGCGTTCTTGACCTTGTTCTGCGCGTCGCCGTACGGGACGTTGACGTACTTGACGGTGACCTTCGGGTGCTTCGCGGTGAACGCCTCGGCGATCTTCTGGAAGCTGGCCTTCTCGGCGTCGTTCGAGGTGTCCCACCACGTGACCGTGCCGGAAAGCTCGCCGCCTGCCTTGGTCTCGCCGGCCGCGCCCTTGTCGTCCCCACCGCAAGCCGTCGCCGCGAGCGCCAGGGTCGCGACCAGCGCGGTGGCCGCTATGCCACGCCGCATATGAACTCCTTCGATGATCCCGGCCGCGCCCTCGCGGTCCCGAGTTGCTGGGAACGTAACAAGCCTGAAAGCTGACCGAAAGAGCTTGCGGCAATTTTCTGCAAGTCGGGCCGATCGTTACATCCGTGTGTCCTGACGGTTGCCGCCGCTTGCTGGTTGTTCGAACTTCCTTCGGGTCATCAGGCCCGCAACCAGGGGGCATGTACCCGCGTTGACACCGGTATGACCCATGAGCTGACCGCATCCCGGCTTGCAAGCGCTTCCAGCAAGGTGACCGCAAGCGGCGGCTGGTGGCGCGATGCCGTCATCTACCAGGTGTACGTACGGTCCTTCGCGGACAGCGACGGGGACGGCGTCGGCGACCTGCGCGGGGTGCGCGCCCGCCTGCCCCATCTGGCCCGGCTCGGGGTCGACGCCGTCTGGCTCACCCCCTTCTACGTCTCCCCGCAGGCCGACGGGGGCTACGACGTCGCCGACTACCGGGCCGTCGACCCGCTCTTCGGGGACCTCGCCGACGCCGACGATCTCGTCCGGGCGGCCCACGCGCTCGGGCTGCGGGTCATCGTCGACGTGGTCCCCAACCACACCTCCGAGCGGCACCCCTGGTTCCAGGAGGCCCTCGCCGCCCGCGCCGGCCACGCCGCCCGGGACCGGTACCACTTCCGCCCCGGGCGAGGAGCCGCCGGAGAGCTGCCGCCGAACGACTGGGAGTCCGTCTTCGGCGGGCCCGCCTGGACCCGGACCCCGGACGGCGCCTGGTACCTGCACCTGTTCGCGCCCGAGCAGCCCGACCTGAACTGGGAGCATCCCGAGGTCGCGGAGGAGTTCGCCTCCGTCCTGCGCTTCTGGCTGGACCTCGGCGTCGACGGGTTCCGCATCGACGTCGCCCACGGCATGGTCAAGGCCCCCGGCATGCCCGACATCGGCCGCGGCGCCCAGGCCACCCTGATCGGCACCGAACCGCTCCCCTTCTTCGACCAGGACGGCGTCCACGAGATCCACCGCGCGTGGCGGCGGCTGCTCGACTCCTACCCCCCCGGCCTTGGGCCGGGAGGTGCCCCCGGCCCGCGCATCGGCGTCGCGGAGGCCTGGGCGCCGACCTCGGAGCGGCTCGCCCTGTACGTCCGGCCCGACGAGATGCACCAGGCCTTCAATTTCCGCTTCCTGAACTGTCCCTGGGACACCCGCACGATGCGGACCGTGATCGACGAGTCCCTGGCCGCCACCGCCTCCGTCGGCGCCACCACCACGTGGGTGCTGTCCAACCACGACGTCGTGCGCCACGTGACGCGCTACGGCGGCGGGGCGCAGGGCCTGGCCCGGGCCCGGGCCGCCGCCCTGCTGATGCTGGCACTGCCCGGATCCGCGTACCTCTACCAGGGCGAGGAGCTCGGCCTGCCCGAGGTCGTCGACCTGCCCGACGAGGTCCGCCAGGACCCCGCCTTCGTCCGCAGCGCCGGGCAGGACGGACTGCGCGACGGCTGCCGGATCCCGCTGCCCTGGTCCGGCGAGGAGCCCCCGTACGGTTTCGGGCCGGCCGGGACCTGGCTCCCCCAGCCGCGGGACTGGGCCCCGCTCAGCGTCGCCGCCCAGACCGGCGACCCCCATTCCACGCTGGAGCTGTACCGGGCCGCCCTGGAGCTGCGCCGCGCGCTGCCCGGCCTCGGCTCCCCCGATGCCGGCCCGCTGACCTGGCTGTCCGCGCCCGACGGCGTCCTGCTGTTCACCCGGCCCGGCTTCGCCTGCACCCTCAACAGCCGCTCCGAGCCGCTCGAACTGCCCTCGCCGGGGCGCCCCGTACTGTCCAGCGCGCCGGTCGAGACGGACGGCCGGACCGTACTGCTGCCCTCGGATTCGTGCACGTGGTGGGCTTTGTGAGCCGGGGACCGGTACAGTCCAATCCCGTGACCGCACGGCTAGCCGACATCGCAGCCCAGGCGGGGGTCAGCGAAGCCACAGTCAGCCGCGTGCTCAACGGCAAGCCCGGTGTGGCCGCAGGCACCCGCGAATCCGTGCTGGCCGCGCTCGACGTCCTCGGTTACGAGCGTCCCGTCAAGCTGCGCCAGCGCAGCGCGGGCCTCGTCGGGCTGATAACCCCCGAGCTGGACAACCCCATCTTCCCGGCGCTCGCCCAGGTCATCGGCCAGGCCCTGACCCGGCAGGGGTACACCCCGGTGCTGGCGACGCAGACGCCCGGCGGGTCCACCGAGGACGAGCTGACCGAGATGCTGGTCGACCGCGGGGTCTCCGGCATCATCTTCGTCTCCGGACTGCACGCCGACACCACCGCCGACATGGGCCGCTACGACCAACTCCGCGGACAGGGCGTTCCGTACGTCCTGATCAACGGGTTCTCCGACAAGGTCCAGGCCGCCTTCGTCTCCCCCGACGACCGGGCCGCGATGCAGCTCGCCGTGACCCACCTCACCGCGCTGGGGCACACCCGCATCGGGCTCGCCGTCGGCCCCAAGCGGTTCGTGCCCGTCCTGCGCAAGATCGAGGGCTTCCGGCTGGGGATGCGAGAGCGGCTCGGCCTGGACGAGGCCGAGGTCGAGGAGCTCATCCAGCACTCGCTGTACAGCCTGGAGGGCGGGCAGGCCGCGGCGGCCGCGCTCATCGCCCGCGGCTGCACGGCCGTCGTCTGCGCCAGCGACATGATGGCGCTCGGGGCGATCCGGGCGGCCCGGCAGCAGGGGCTGCGGGTGCCGCAGGACGTCTCGGTCGTCGGCTTCGACGACTCCCCGCTCATAGCGTTCACCGATCCGCCGCTGACCACCATCCGGCAGCCGGTGCAGGCCATGGGGCAGGCGGCCGTCCGCACGCTGCTGGAGGAGATCGGCGGTACGCCGGCTCCGCACGGCGAGTTCGTCTTCCTGCCCGAGCTCGTGGTCCGCGGCTCCACCGCCTCCGGCCCGCGGCAGGGTACGTCTGCGGGCCGCCGGCCGGTGCAGTAGGGGACCGTCTCGTCCCCAGGGGTGAGCGGCTGCGCCGGAGACCCTACCGAGGGATGATCGAAGGCGGGAACGCATCTGGCAGACTCTGTCCCCATGGGTGAAGCGAGCGTGAAGACACTGGAAACCCGAACGGAAGTCTCGTCACCCCCCGTGACCGAGAGTGAGACCCGTCCGGGAGATCAGCGCGCTCTCCTGCCCCGGCTGCGGGCCCCGCGCCGGCCGCGGATCTGGTTCGAGATCCTGCTCATCGGGGTCAGCTACTGGACGTACTCGCTCATCCGCAACGCGGTGCCCGAGCAGAAGGCGGCCGCCCTCGCCAACGCCGACCGGCTGTGGGACCTCGAACGCACCCTCGGCATCGCCGTGGAGCAGTCCGTCAACCACGCCGTCGACTCGGTGACGTGGTTGATCGTCGGCATGAACTACTACTACGCCACGCTCCACTTCATCGTGACCATCGGCGTCCTGGTGTGGATCTACCGGTTCCATCCGGGGCGTTACGCAGCCACGCGCATGGTCCTCTTCGCCACCACGGGCGTGGCCCTGCTCGGCTACTACTTCTACCCGCTCGCCCCGCCGAGGCTGATGAACGGCGGGCACTTCGTGGACACCGTGCTCGTCCACCACACCTGGGGCTCCATGGCCTCCGGCAACCTGAAGCACATGTCGAACCAGTACGCGGCCATGCCCTCCATGCACATAGGGTGGTCGCTCTGGTGCGGGCTGACGATCTTCGCGGTCGCCTCGGCCCCCTGGGCCCGGATCCTGGGCCTGCTCTACCCGGTGGCGACCCTCGTGGTGATCGTGGCCACCGCCAACCACTTCTGGCTCGACGCCGCGGGCGGCATGCTCTGCCTGGCGTTCGGCTACACGGCCTCCCGCGCCTGGTACGGCTCGCTCCCCCACCGCCTGCCGCGCCACCCCGAGGCCACGGACCCCCACCCGGCGACGGCGGCCGTCCTGAACCGCTTCCGCGCCGCCCGCTGAACGGGTCCGGCACACCGGCCGGCCTTTCCGCACCGGGTCCGGCGTGCGGGCCGGCCTTCCCACACCGTGACCGGTCCACCACGGTCCGCAGTCCTCCCGCACCCGCCTCCCACGCCCGCCGCCGATGTCAGTGGGCGTTGTTAGCGTGCGCGTCGCAAGGTGAAACGATCAAGGAGGCGGCGTGCAGGACGTGAAGCGGCACGAGGTCAGCGAGCACCGGATGTCCCAGGCACTGGAGGACGTCACCGGACGGGCCTACGACCACTGGCACGGGCTGCGGTACGGCGGGCTGTCCCTGAAGGGGCTCCACGAGACCCGCGACGACCTCCTCGACCACGTCGGCGCACAGACGCAGACGGATCCCGGGCTGAGCGGAGCCGTCGTACGCCGTGCGCTGCGGACGGCCGCCGAATGCGCGCTCGGCGAACTCTCCCTCGGCTGCTTCCCCAACGGCGACTTCGAGGTGCCGTTCCCCCTGCTCCACGAGGAGCTCAGCAGCACGGACATCTCCTTCGGCGACGCCGTCGACCAGGCGCCCACCGCCCGGACCTGGCTGGACGCCTTCGCCCTGTGCGTGGCCAGCGGGGCGGTGCGGGAGCGCGACCGCGTCATCGGGCTGCTGCTGCGGGAGGACTACGCGCCCGCCCTCCGCGACGGCGTGCCCTACTCGCCGCTCGACTCGCACTCCGACCCGGCCGAGCTCGCCGAGATGGACGCGCTGTGCCTCTACCTCACCCGGGCGGCCGGGCACCTGCCGCGGGACTGGCCGGACGCGACCCTGTGCAAGCCGGACGCCGCCGAGCGCGCGGAGGCGGCCCGCCGGCTGGACGGCCTCGGCGTGCTCACGCCGGACCAGCGGCTGCTGCGCGTCCTGCTCGACGACGACCAGCCCGCCTTCGAGCGCGCCCTGGCCGGGAACCTCGCCGGCATCCGCGAGGGCGCACGCCCCGACGCCGCGCCGCGGACCCTGTTCCCGGCCGCCACGATCGCCGTGGCCGCGCTCGCCGTCCAGGTCCACGGCTGGCAGCTCGGCGTCACCTCCGCGTACCTCCCGCAGAGCCTCCTGCACGCCTGAGCCGCCCGGCCGCGCGCCGGCCCGCCACCCGCTCCTCCCCGGGTCGCGCCGAGCGGTCCGCCCCGGGGCCACGCGGACACCGCGTTCGGCTGGGACCTGGCGGCGTTCGTGGCGTACGCGCGCGGGCCCGCGGCGGGACGTCGGCGAGCGCGTGCCGCGTTCGTGGCGTCCGCGCGCCCCCTGTGAGGTGCGGGCGGGAGCGGTCAGCCGGTGCGCGCTCCGCGCGGGCCCAGCCATCGCTCCACCAGCCCGCGCCGGGCTCCGGGCACGGCCACCGGTACCGGTACCGGGCCGTCCGCGCTCGCGCCCATCCGCGCCATCGCCTCGGTGAGGGTGCGGACGTAGGCCTCGTCGGCCAGGATCCGGACGTGCTCGTACGGGTGGCTCAGCCGCTCGTCCGCCGCCAGGATCCGGCGCAGCAGGGGCACCGCCGCGGCGGCGGGGGCGCCGATCTCACCGAGCCGGCGCACGGCTTCCCGGACCGGCAGGGCGGGGTTCCCGGTCCAGTCGGGGTCCACCTCGGCCAGCAGCACCGGTACGGCGGGTTCGGAGTCCCCGGCGATCCGCCAGTGAGCGTGCGCCGCGGCGACGCGGGTCCAGGCGCCGGGCGATTCCATCAGGCGGCGCACGTTGTCGGCGTGGGCGGCGGCCAGCGGGCCGAGATCGGCGAGGAAGGGCAGGCCGTGGCTCGCGCTGCCGGAGGCCGCGGCCCCGGCCGGCACGTCGAGGGCGAGCGCCGGGTCGCCGGTGGCCCTCCAGTGCGCCCAAGCGGCGAGCCGCGGGTGGTGGCGCCGGGCCCGCGGGGCCCGGCCCGTGGCGAAGTCGGCCAGCCGGTCGCCGGCGACGGCCGCGGCCGGGCCGATCCGGCCGAGGACGCGCAGGACGTGGTAGGCGTACGGGGTCTCCAGGTACGGGAGCACCTCGGGCACGGCGGGCGCGGAGGCCGGGCCCCAGAGCGCGAGGAGTTCGAGGGCGGCGGTGCTCGCGTGGTACTTGGGCGGATCCTGGCGCAGCACCGCCCGCATCGTCGGGAGCAGCTCCGCGGCGGGCAGCGCGGCCAGGTGCGGGACCCAGGGGACGTGAAGCGGGACCCAATGGTCCTCCGCGATGCGCCGGAGGGCGGGCAGCGCACGGAGGTCCCCCATCCCGGCGAGGGCGACCGCGAGCTCCTCGACGTTCCCGAGCCGTGTGGCGAGGGCCCGGGCCAGCCGGTCGGCGTGCCCGGAGACGGCGGAGCCGGCCTGTGCCACCGCCTTGGCCGCGTCCCAGCTGCTGCCCAGGGGATTACAGGCGGCCCTGACGACGACTTGCCAGCACTCCGGATCCGGCCGCCGGTAGCGGATGACGGCCTTGACGGCCGAACCCGTGCTTCTCACGCGGTCGCGTAGGCGACGAACCCGTCCCAGGCGGCGGGGGCGACGGCCAGCCGGCCGTCATCGGGCCGCTTCGAGTCCCGGACGAGGACGGTCCCGGGGGTCCGGGCGACCTCGACGCAGTCGGCTCCATCAGCGGTGCTGTAGCTGCTCTTGGTCCAGGCGACTTCGACGCAGTCGGGTCCGTCGTTGGTGCTGTAGCTGCTCTTCACCCACGTCAGTGTGGAGAGGCCCTCGGCCGACTGCTTGATGCTCATGTCTCCCCCAGTACCTTCTCGATGAACGTCAAAGATTCGCGAGGCGTCAGAGCCTGCGCTCGGATCATGCCATAGCGCATGTCCAGGACCTGGACCTCTTTGGGCTCAGTGATCAAGCGGCTGACCAGTGAACTTCGTTGTGCCCAACGGTCGTTCCATCCTTGAGGCGCATGATCTTCAGTGATCCCGCGAGACCGGCGTGCTCCTCCACCGCAGTGGGCATCACCTGGATCTCCACGTTGCGCAACTGGCTGACCTCCACCAGGTGCTCCAGTTGGCGGCGCAGCACCATCTTGCCCCCTACAGGCCGTCGGAGCACAGCCTCTTCCTGCACGACGGTCAGCAGCGGGGCCGGATGCCGCCGGAGGATGTCGTGGCGCGCCACCCTCGCCGCCACCAGACGCTCGATCTGATCCTCCGAGTAGGCCGGGCGCCTCACCGCGTAGAGGGCACGGATGTACTCCTCGGTCTGAAGCAGGCCCGGGATCACGCCGTTGTCGTAGGACCCGATCTCCACCGCCTCGGACTCCAACTTGGCCAGATCCCGGACCTTCTTGGGATAGCGGGCCTTTTCGACGTCCACCTTCATCGCGGCGATCTTCCCGCCCGCACCGAGAACCCCGTCCGCCTTGTCCAGGAACTCCGGACGCGGAATGCGGGTGCCGCTTTCGATCTTGCGGGTCAGGTCCGCCCCGTAGCCCATCCGTTCAGCGAAAGTGGACCGGTCTAATCCGGCGGCCTCCCGCCACATTTTCAACTGGCGTCCCACCGCCGCGACGACCGCCCCGGATTCGTCCTCCGGGTCGAGTGCCCAGCTCGACTCGTCGGCGCCCTCTGCGCTCACTGCCACCTCCGTCGACCGTCAACTCCGTTCAGGCTACGCACGGATGGCCACACCAGGTCACGTGAACCGGAAAGTCCGATTTCACCGGATCGAGGTTTCCGCGACCCGGTGGGGCGATAACCGGTGACGCTCGACGCCTAAAGACAAACAACCGGGGGAAATGACCTCTCCCCACCTCCCCCCTCCCCCTCTCACCCGGACGGATGAATCACCCCAACCCGGCTGGCGCATATGCCAATCCGTCGGGCACGCTTGCCCCCGACAACCCCATAACGCAATTCGGCCCTCGCTCGGGACGCCAATCCCGCCGAGGGCCTGACCAACGAGAAGGCAACACCCTTCCCATGGCTGATCAGCAGTTTAGCGCGCCCTCGCGCGTCTCGTCGGGCATCCGGCACATCAATCAGGACCACCGCCGCGGCTACGTCAAGATCGGCAATCACCTGGCCCAGCACCGCGAGTTGAGCATGGGCGCGATCGGTCTGGCCACGCACATCCAGTCCCTCCCGGCGGGTGCGAAGGTCACCATCAAGGCCCTCGCCGAACGCTTCCCCGAGGGCGAGGTCCGCATCGCCGCCACCCTGCGCGAGCTGGAGGAGCACGGTTACCTGGCCCGCTACCGCGAGCGGCTCCCCACCGGCCAGATCGTGACCTGCACGGTCTCGTACAACAACCCGCCCGCGAGGTGGACGGAGAAGCTCCGCGAGCCGCACGACCCGGCATCCGCCGCCCCCGCACCCGCCCCCGAGCCGCAGCCGGAACCGCCCGACGGCCCGGAACCGATGCCGGAACCGGAGCCGGAGCCGGATGCCGTACCGGAAGGCATCGCCCAGGCGCGCGAGTTGCTCGCCCGGCTGCGGCTGCGGGATCCCCGGCTCGTGCTGTCCGAGCGGGACACCGTACGGCTGGCGCCCGCCGCGGCGGTGTGGCTGGAGCGCGGGCTGCCACCGAGCGCCGTCATCGCCGCCCTGACCCGCTCGCTCCCCTCGACGCCCATCCACTCGCCGGCGGCACTGCTCGCCCACCGCCTGCGAGAGCTGCTCCCGCCCCGGCTGCCCGACCCCGGCAAGGGCCGCCCCGGACCGCCCGACCGCGAGATCCACCCGCTGCGCACCTGCGACGGCTGCGACCGCGCCTTCCGCTCCCCGGTACCGGGCCGCTGCCGCGACTGCCGGCCCCCGGACGCGCAGGCGGCGTAGCCGGACCGGCTCAGCCCACCCGGGCGAGGAAGAGATCGCTGAACAGGGTCATGGGGATGCCTCCCCCGTGGGCGTCCAGGACCCGGCCGGTCGCGGCGAGGACCTGCTCGCGCCGGTCGGCGGGCAGGACGCGGTAGGCCGAGAGCGAGGCCAGACACCCCAGGTAACGGGCGGTGTCGTAGTACAGGTCCTGCCGGTACCGGACAGAGCGCAGGTCCGTGAACCGGGCGTCGCGGCGGCACTCGTCCTGCGGCCAGCCGGCCGACGGGCCGCCGCCCCAGTCGCCGGGCACCTCGCCGAAGGCGGACGCCGTGCGGCCGTGCGGTGCACCGGTGATCCCGTGCCGGGCGTCGACCTCGGACAGCGCGGAGTGCAGGTCTGCGTCACGGACCCCCTGCGGGTTCCAGAACAACGCCAGCGCGCCGCCCGGTGCGAGGGCCTCGTGCACCAGGTCCCAGCGCCGCTGCGGATCCGTCCAGTGCCATGAGGTCGCGGCGAAGACCAGCCCGAAGCCGCGTCCGGCGGGCCGCCAGTCCTCGAAGGCGCCGACGTGCACCCGCACCCGCGGACGGTGCGCGGTGTTGCGGCGCAGCACCTGCGCCATCCGCGGGTCGGGCTCGATGCACACCAGCTCCGTGCCGCCTCGGCGAACGCCGCCGTGGCCTTGCCGGTGCCCGCGCCGATCTCCACCGCCGCGCGATCGCCCAGGGCCGCGTACGCCAGCACCTCCGCGACCAGCTCCTGCGCGTATCCCGGGCGTGCGGCGTCGTAGACCTCGGCCACCTCGCCGAACACGCGGCTGCGCGCCATGTCGACCTCTCCCCCCGGGGTCATGTGCGCGCTACGCCCCGTAGAACAGGTCGTCCACGACCGCCCGGGCCCGGCGGGTGATGCGGCGGTAGTCGTCGAGGAGCTCGCCGACCGTGCCCTCCGCGTAGCCGAGGTAGCGTCCGACGGCCCCCAGTTCGCGGGCCTCCGAGGGGAAGGTGTCCCCGGCGCGGCCGCGGACCAGCATCACCGCGTTGCGGACCCGGGTGGCGAGCACCCAGGCCTCGTCCAGGATCTGCGCCTCCTCGGTGGGGATCAGCCCGGCCGGCAGGGCGGCGGCCAGGGCCTCGCGGGTCCGGGTGGTGCGCAGAACCGGATGCGACCAGGCGTGCTGCATCTGGATCAGCTGGACGGTCCACTCGACGTCGCTGAGGCCGCCGCGGCCGAGCTTGGTGTGCAGGGTCGGGTCGGCGCCGCGCGGGAGGCGCTCGGACTCCATGCGGGCCTTGAGGCGGCGGATCTCCCGTACCGCGTCCTCGCCGAGGCCCTCCGCCGGGTAGCGCAGCGGGTCGATCAGCTCGATGAACCGGGCGCCGAGGTCGGCGTCGCCCGCGACCGGTTCGGCGCGCAGCAGGGCCTGGCTCTCCCACGTCAGGGACCAGCGCCGGTAGTACGCGGCGTACGAGGCCAGGGTGCGCACGAGCGGTCCGGAGCGGCCCTCGGGGCGCAGGTCGGCGTCGATGAGCAGCGGCGGGTCGGCGGTGGGCAGCTGGAGCAGCCGGCGCATTTCGGCGATGACGGTCTGGGCGGCCTTCGCGGCCTCCTGCTCGTCGACGCCGTCGCGGGGTTCGTGGACGAACAGGACGTCGGCGTCGGAGCCGTAGCCGAGCTCGTGGCCGCCGAAGCGGCCGACGCCGATGATCGCGAAACGGGTGGGCAGGGTCTCGCCCCAGTGGTTGCTGACGGCGGCGCGCAGGGCTCCGGCGATGGTGGCGGCGGTGAGGTCGGAGACGGCGCCGCCGACCCGGTCGACGAGGGCTCCCGGATCCTCCTCGGCCGGGCTGTCCTCCGTACCGTACGAGCGGATGATGTCGGCGGCGGCGGTGCGGAACAGCTCGCGGCGGCGCACCCCGCGGGCCGCGGCGACGCCGGCCTCGGCGCTGTCGGCGCGGCCTACGGCGGCGAGCACCTCCTGCTCCAGGGCCTCGTGCGTACGGGGTTGCAGTCCTTCGGGGTCGCCCAGCAGGGCGACGGCCTCGGGGGCGCGCATCAGCAGGTCGGGGGTGAGCCGCCCGGCGGACAGGACGCGGGCCAGGTTCTCGGCGGCGGCGCCCTCGTCGCGCAGCAGCCGCAGGTACCAGGGGGTCTTGCCGAGGGCGTCGGAGACCTTGCGGAAGTTCAGCAGGCCGGCGTCCGGGTCGGCGGAGTCGGCGAACCAGCCGAGCATGACCGGGAGCAGGGTGCGCTGGATGGCGGCCTTGCGCGTGACGCCGGAGGCGAGGGCTTCGAGGTGGCGCAGGGCCGAGGCCGGGTCGGCGTAGCCGAGGGCTTCGAGGCGCTGCCCGGCGGCGCGCGGGGAGAGCCGGGTCTCCCCGGGGGCGAGCTGGGCGACGGCGTCGAGCAGCGGCCGGTAGAAGAGCTTCTCGTGCAGGCGCCGGACCACGGAGGCGTGGCGGCGCCAGGCCTTGTTGAGTTCGACGACGGGTTCGGTGCGCAGGCCGAGGGATCGGCCGAGGCGGCGCAGGTCGGCCTCGTCCTCGGGGACGAGGTGGGTGCGGCGCAGCCGGTAGAGCTGGATGCGGTGCTCCATGGCGCGCAGGAACCGGTACGCGTCGCCCAGCTGGGCGGCGTCGGCGCGGCCGACGTAGCCGCCGGCGGCGAGGGCCTGCAGGGCGACGAGCGTGCTGCCGGAGTGCAGGCCGGCGTCGCTGCGGCCGTGGACGAGCTGGAGCAGCTGGACGGCGAACTCGACGTCGCGCAGACCTCCGGGGCCGAGTTTGAGTTCGCGGTCGACCTGGGAGGCGGGGATGTTGTCGACGACGCGGCGGCGCATCTTCTGGACGTCGGCGACGAAGTTCTCGCGTTCGGCGGCCTGCCAGACCATGGGCGTTATGGCGTCGATGTACTGCGCGCCGAGGTCCGGGTCGCCGGCGACGGCGCGGGCCTTGAGCAGGGCCTGGAACTCCCATGTCTTGGCCCAGCGCTGGTAGTAGGCGAGGTGGGAGGCGAGGGTGCGGACGAGGGGGCCGTTGCGGCCTTCGGGGCGCAGGTTCGCGTCGACGGGCCAGATGGTGCCCTCGATGGTGGTCTCGGAGCAGATCCGCATGAGGTGGGAGGCGAGGCGGGAGGCGGCCTGGACGGCCTGGCCCTCGTCCCCTCCGCCCGGGGCGTCCCCGACGAAGATGACGTCGACGTCGGAGACGTAGTTCAGCTCGTTGCCCCCGCACTTGCCCATGGCGATGACGGCGAGCCGGCAGGCGGCGGCGTCCTCGGGGGCGGCGGCGCTCGCGATCCGCAGGGCGGCGCGGAGGGTCGCGGTGGCGAGGTCGGCGAGCTCGGCGGCGGTCTGGGCGACGTCGATGGTGCCGCAGACGTCCCGGGCGGCGATGGAGAGCAGGCACCGGCGGTAGGCGACGCGCAGGGCGACGGGGTCGTGCGCGCCGGCCAGCCCGCGCTCGAACTCGGGCAGCCCCGGGTGCAGGTCGACGGCCTCGTACGTGACGAGGGCGTGCCAGTCGCGGGGGTGGCGGGCGAGGTGGTCGGCGAGCGCCTCGGACGCCCCGAGCACGCCGAGGAGGCGGTCGCGCAGCGGTTTGGCGCTGACGAGGGTGTCGAGGAGCACGGGCCGCTCGTCGTCGGACTGCGCCTCGGCGAGCCGGACGAGCCCGAGGAGGGCGAGGTCGGGGTCGGCGGTGGCCCCGAGGGCGTCGAGGAGCACCGGATCGGTGCGTACGGAGGCCAGCGCATCGGAATCGAGCAGCCGGGCTGCGGCCGAGGGGTCGGTGAACCCGCTGCGCAGCAGCCGGATGAAGGTACTGCTCCTGCGTCCCGGGACCGTCATCCCGCCGCCTCCCGCGTGCGTCGCCGCCGGCCACCGGCCGGGCGTCCTGGGGGGAGCCTAGCCGGAGCAGGCGTTCGACTCACCGGCGTGTCCTGGCACATACCTGATGCAGATTGTCTGATTATCTTGATACTTAATCCGAACAACCTCCCGAACACGTGCCCTTGCTGCGGGCCGCTACCCGCCCGAGGACGCACATGCCCGACGGACTCCCCGCCCCGGGCCCCTGGCACGCCCCGGGCACCCCGGACCCGACCCGGCCACAGCCACAGCCGGGCCCCCCGGCCCCGCCGTGGGACCGGGCGCACCCGGCACCGACCGACCCGGCCGCGGGCCCGGCCGCCCAGCCGTGGCGACCCCACCCCGGCCCGGCCACGGGCCCGGCCTCCGCGCCGTACGCACCCCACCCCGGCCCGGCCACGGGCCCGGCCTCCGCCCCGTACGCGCAGGCCTGGGATCCGGCGACCGGCCCGGACACCGGCCTGGCGCAGCCGTGGCCTGACGGAAGGCCGGACCACTCGCCGCACCCCGCGGCCGGCGGGCCGGGTCCGACCCCGCCGCACCCGGGCCACCCCGCCCAGCCGTGGCCGCAGCCCCGTCCCGGACACGACGCACCCGCCAAGGGCCCGGCGCAGCCACGGCCTGACGGGGCGTCGGGACGTCCGCCGCACCCCGCTGCGGGCGGGATCCCGGCTGCCGAGGCGTACGAGGGAGCGTGGGACCCGGCGTGGTCCCGGTCCGGTGCCGGGTCCCGGCACCCCGGCGGCGCGGGTGGTCACGGTGCAGCCGGGCCGCACGCCACGTCCACCCTGCCCGGCGGCGGTCCGGCGGCCGGGGCACCCCGGACCGGCGGGGCGCAGGC
>LJCW01000352.1 GCA_001298555.1 Actinobacteria bacterium OV450 | reverse complement strand
CGCTGAACCGGCCACGGACCCGGAGCCGATCCGGCCGGGCGGGTCGGGCGGGCCGGTCCGGCCGGGCGCGCCGGGTGGTCCCGAGGCCGGCGCCCGCCCCGGGGTGCCGGACCTGCCGGGGCCCGCGGACCCGGCGCCCCCCGACGCGGGACCCCTCTACTTCGCCGCGACGGCCTGGTTCGACTCGCTGACGGCGGACCTCGGTGTCATCGAGTCGGGCCGTGTAGCGGCGGCTTCCCACGGCCCGACGTGATCCCGCGGCCCCCGTTTCCCGCTCGCGCGCCCGGGCAGGAACCCCACGGCGCCGCCCGGGACCCAACGGGGCGGCGGGGAGCGGACACGAACCGGGACGAGGGTGAGGGGCGCCGATGAGTGACGGCAAGTCCGCAGCGGACGTGTTCGACGAGGTCGGAGCCCGGTACGAGGAGGTGTTCGGGCGCGTTCCCGGACAGCTCGCCGCACTGGACTGGCTCACCGCCCGCCTCGCCCCGGGCGCCCGCGTGCTGGACGTGGGCAGCGGTACGGGCCGCCCGGCCGCCGAGGCACTCGCCCGGGCGGGGTGTGCGGTGACGGGGATCGACGTGTCGGCGCACATGGTCGACCTCGCGCGGTCCCGGGTGCCGCAGGCCCGGTTCGAGCAGGCCGACGTACGGACGTACACGGCCGCGGAGGGCGGCTTCGACGCGGTGTGCTCCTTCTTCCCGCTGCTGGTGATGTCCCAGCGGGAGGTGGCGGCGTCGCTGCAGCGGATGGCGTCGTGGGTGGCGCCCGGCGGGTACTTCGTGATGGCCACAGTGCCCGGGGACATCAGCGACCTCGACATCGTGTGGATGGGGCACGAGGTCACCGTCAGCAGCCTGTCCCCGGCCGAGCACCTGCGGCTGCTGGGGGCGGCGGGGCTGGAGGTGCTGGAGCACCACACCGCGCTGTTCCGGCCGGAGACGGCTCCGGCGGCTCCGGGAGGCCCGGCGGCTCCGGGAAGTCCGGGAGGTCCGGTGTCGCCGCCCGTCGCGCCCGAGGAACACTTCTTCTGCTACGCCCGCCGCCCCGCCTGAGCGACGGCTGGTCCGTTGGCCGCACATGGCCGACACGAGCGCTCTCTGACTGGGCCAATGGACCAGTGAGAAGGAGCCGGGTTGAGCCAGTGGGCCTTCGGATGCTTATCTGTGTCGTATCCATGTACTTTCGGCGCCGCGCGGCGCCGGGCGGCAACGAGGCCGGTCCGGAGCGCGGCGCCTTCGCCGTGCCCGCCTGCCGCCCACCACCCCCGGGCGGCCGCCGGGCCGGCGCGCACCACTGCAAGGGGGGCGGCACACCGCCGTGAAGAGGATGTTCGTGGCTCCGGATCCGGGGCGCCTGAGACTGAAGAACTCGCTGCGGGCCACGCTCGGCGTCGCCTCCGCCGTCGCCGTGGCCGAGCTCTGCGGTCTCTCCCTCACCGCCTCGATCACCGGGGGACTGGCGGCCCTGCTCACCCTGTTCACCGTGCTCGACCCGACCGTACGGGCCCAGCGCGTGACCAGTGCCCTGCTGCCCGTCGCCGGCTTCCCCGTCCTCGCGCTGGCCACGGGCCTGCACGCGGTGCCGCCGGCCAGGGACGCCGCCTTCCTGGCCGTCGTGTTCGCCGGGGTCTACGCCCGCCGCTGGGGGCCGCGCGGGCACGCCCTCGGGATCTTCGCCTTCATGATGTTCTTCGTCACGCAGTTCCTGCACGCCGTGCCCGCCCAGCTGCCCGAGCTGTACGCCGCCGTCGGGCTGGCGCTGCTCTCCGCCGGAGCCGTGCGGTTCGTCCTCTGGCCGATCGAGCGGCGCACACCGCCGCCCGCCGCGCCGCCCGGCCTGCCCGGCACCGGCCTGGCCCGGCCCACCACCCGGCAGGCCTTCCAGGCCACCGCCGCCTGCGCCTTCGCGCTCGGCGTCGGCCAGGCGCTCTCCGACACCCGCTGGTACTGGGCCGTCGGCACCGCCTGGTGGATCTTCGTCAACACCGCCTCCCGGGGCGAGACCCTCGTCCGCGGGTTCCGCCGGGTCCTGGGCACGGTTGTCGGCATCGCCGCCGGGCTGCTGATCGCCGTACCGCTGCACGGCGCGCCCGCGCCCACCGCCGCCCTCGTCGCCGTGTGCGTATTCGGGATCTTCTACACCGCGGCGCCCTCGTACTCCTGGATGATGTTCTTTGTCACCGTCATGGCCGGACTGCTCTACGGGCTCCTCGGCGTCCTGCACCCGGGCCTGCTGCTCCTGCGCTTCCAGGAGACCGCGATCGGCGCGCTGGGCGCCGCACTCGCCGTGGTGCTCGTCCTGCCGGTCACCACGCACGCCGCCAACGACGCCTGGATCCAGCGCGCCCTGCACTGCGTACGCGCGTCCACCGCGGCCTCCCTCGCCCGCCTCGCGGGGGACCCGGACGCCGACCCCGCCCCGCACGCGGCCGAACTGGAGCTGCTGCTGGGCCGCGTACGGATGGCCCTCGCGCCCCTCGTCCACCCGCTGAGCCCGCTGCGCGCCCGCAAGGCCCGGGCCCGTCAGGTCCTCGGGCTGCTCGACGACTGTGCGCGGGAGGTGCGCGGGCTCGTGGCCGTCGCGGCCGACCCGCAGGCCTCGCACGACGCCCGGCTGGCCGCCGCCTGCTGGAGGGTGGAGGCCGCCGTGGAGGCGCTGACCGCCCCGAAGGACACGGCGGGACCCGCCGGTGCGGCGCACCCCCGGCCCGCCGCCGCGGAACCGGCCCTCGCGCACCTGCACGGCCTGGAACACGCCCTCCTGGCCCTGCACGCCCCGTTGCGCACCGACCCGCGCTCGCCCCTCGTCATCAGCGCCTGACCGTCGCCGGCGGCCGCCCGGCTGCTCCGGCGGGCCCGATGTCCCGAGGTCAGAGCCCCGCTGACGGCGGATCGTACGCCCTGCCGGGCCCCCTCCGCAGGGCAATGGCCCGAAGATCACTCGGTGGAGTGTCCCGGATGCGCGTTCCCCGCGGCGCTCATCTGCGGCATGTACAACGGGTGACCGGTGATTGCACATTCATCCGGCACCTACAGGGTGGATCTGGTCGGACAGGGGGTAACCGCCCGGGATGGAAATACTTCAACAGCGCTCGACCACAGCCGAAGTGTGGGAAGCAGCCGAGGAGTTCGTCCGACTCTTCCACCGGGAGAATCCGCAGGCGGGTGATCCGCGGGCCCGGCTCGCAGCCGTGCGGGCCGAGCTCGCGGACACCGGAAGCTACCGGCACACCGCGCAGGAGCTCGTCCACGGGGCCCGTGTCGCCTGGCGCAACAGCAACCGCTGCATAGGCCGGCTGTACTGGAACTCGCTGCGCGTGCGCGACCGGCGCGATCTCACCGACGCCGACGACATCGCCGCCGAGTGCTTCGCGCACCTGCGCGACGCGACCAACGGCGGCCGGGTCAGACCCACGATCACCGTCTTCGCCCCGGACGCCCCCGGCCGTCCCGGCCCGCTGATCTGGAGCGAACAGCTCGTCCGGTACGCCGGCTACGGCGACCACCACTCCGTCACCGTGGGCGACGCCCGCAACGCCCCGCTCACGAGCGCGCTGCTGAGCCTCGGCTGGACCGGGGGCGCGGGTACCCCCTTCGACCTCCTCCCGCTGGTGGTGCAGGGCGTCGACGACAAACCGCGCTGGTTCGAGACCCCCGCGGACGCCGTGCTGGAGGTTCCGATCCGGCACCCCGACGACGCCGGATGGGCGGACTGGGGCCTGCGCTGGCACGCCGTGCCCGCCATCTCCAACATGTGCCTGGAGATCGGCGGCATCCACTATCCGGCCGCGCCCTTCAACGGCTGGTACATGGGCACCGAGATCGGCGCCCGCAACCTCGCGGACACCGACCGCTACAACCTCCTCCCCGCCGTCGCCCGGCGCCTGGGCCTCGACACCTCCAGCGACCGCTCGCTCTGGAAGGACCGCGCGCTCGTCGAGCTCAACCGGGCCGTCCTGTACTCGTTCGACCGGGCCGGGGTCACCATCGCGGACCACCACACCGAGTCGCGGCGCTTCCTCAGCCACCTGGAGCGCGAAGAGCGCAAGGGCCGCGAGGTGGGCGCCGACTGGTCCTGGATCGTGCCGCCGATCTCCGGTTCGGCGACCCCGGTCTTCCACCGCACCTACGAGGACCGGCCGAGCTCGACGGCCTTCGTGCACCACCGCGGAGCGCAGGAACGCGCCCAAGGCCGGTATCTGGTCTAGACCTTCTGTTACCGTCGGCTCCGCACGGATCGATCCGGAACGGCGGAGAGGGGCATCCGATGGGCGGCGCGGACGGCATCAGGGGCACGGACGGCAGGGACCGCAGCGGCGGACACCGGGTCCACATCGGCTCGTTCACCTCGGCGGGCGGCCGGGGCATCACCACGGCGGACGTGGACCCGGCGACCGGTGCGCTGACCCTCCTCTCGACCACCGACGCGGTCGCCGACCCCTCGTACCTCGCCCTCGACCGGGGCGCCGGAGTCCTCTACGCGGTCAGCGAGACGGAGCAGGGTGCGGTCGCCGCCTTCCGTTCCACCCCCGACGGCCTCGCCGTGCTCGGCCCCGCCGTGCAGGTCGGCGGGGCCGGGCCGACGCACCTGAGCGTGGCCGGGCGCCGGCTGCTGACCGCCAACTACACCTCCGGCAGCGTCAGCAGCCTCCCGCTCGCCGCGGACGGCACCGTGTCCGGGCCCGCATCGGTCCTCGTCCACAGGGGCTCCGGCCCCGACGCGAGCCGCCAGGAACGGCCCCACGCCCACCAGGTGCTGCCCGATCCGAGCGGCCGCTGGGTGCTCAGCGTGGACCTCGGCACCGACTCGGTCCGGGTCTGCGCGCCGGACCCGGCCACCGGGGCGCTGCGCCTGCACGGCGAGACCGCGCTGCGCGCCGGGACGGGCTCGCGCCACCTCGTGTTCCATCCGGACGGCGAGGTCGTCTACGTCCTGCACGAGCTGGAGCCGCAGTTGGCCGTCTGCCGCTGGAACGCGGGGTCCGGGCAACTGGAACCGATCGGTGAGGTTCCGGTCGCCCCAGCGGCCGCCCCAGGCGCCGTACGGGCCCATCCCTCGGCCGTGGTGGCTTCCCCCGACGGCCGTTTCGTGTGGGCGGCCGTGCGCGGCGCCGACACCGTCGTCACCCTCTCGCTCGCCGAGGGGGCCGGGAAGCCGCGGCTCACGGAGAGCGTGGCATGCGGTGGCAGTTGGCCGCGGGACCTCGCCGCCGACCCCTCGGGGCGCCGGCTGTACGCGGCCAACGAGCGCTCCGGGGACGTCACCTGGTTCGATGTCGACCCGCTGACCGGGCGGCCGCGCCGGGCCGGCTCGGTGGCGGTGCCGGCCGCCACCTGCGTGCTCTTCGCCTGACCCGGGAGTCCTCGGGCCGCCCGCGCACGGACGAGGGCCCGCGCCCCGGAGTGGATCCCGGGTGCGGGCCCTCGTACGAGCGGGCCTGGTGCGGATCAGTGGGCAGCGGCGCCCTGGGTGATGCCGAGCGCCGCGGAGTACTGGGTGACGACGAGCTTGCCGAGCGCCGAGTAGGCGCCGAGCACCTCGGAGGCCGCGCAGTCGGCCTCCTTGGCCGCCGTGTCCAGCAGCCCCTCGGCTGCCTCCGGGCCGATCAGGTAGGGGGCCAGCGCGAGCTGCGTGGAGCCCTCGCTGCGCAGCTGCTCGGCGACCGCGGCCACCGAGCCCTCCTGGTCGAGCGCGGCGGCCTTGACGGGCACCGCGAGGCGGGCGGCCAGCAGCATGCCGGTGACCCCGGCCACCTGGACGGCCTCCTCGCCGCCGGTGGTCGCCACGATGATGCCGTCGGCGGCGGTGGTGACCGTGAACAGGCGGGCGCGGTCGGCGCGGGCCAGACCTGCCTCGGAGAGCCGCACGTGCAGGCCCTCGGCGAGCAGCGGGTGCGGTCCGAGGACCTCGGCCAGCTCGGCGGCGGCCGAGGAGTCCATGACGGCCTGGCGCATCCGGCGCAGCAGGTCGGCGTCGGGGCCGGCCAGCAGCGGGACGACCACGGCGTCCGGCCCGGTGGGCGCCGGTACCTCGTGGCCCGCGGCGCGGGCGAACTCGGCGCGGGCGACGCGCTCGGCGGCGACCGTGGTCAGGACGCCGGACAGGGACGGGAACTCGGCGCCCTCAGCGCCCTCGGCGTTTTCGCCCTCGAGGAAGCCGATGCGGGCGTCCAGGCCCGGAAGCTCGGAGCGGCCGATGCTGATGATCTCTTCCGCGAGCCCCCGCGAGGCGGCCGAAGGGGCACCGGGCACGGCGAGCACCAGCGCGGGCGCGCCCTCGGGCGCCACCGCGGGCTCGGGTCGGCGGTGCCGTCCGGCAGGGCGGGGTCGCGGCATTCGTACGGGCAGGCCATTTGCGGGCCCAGTGGGGGAGCTCATGGCGCCGCATGCTACTGGCTTATCGGAACGCAGTGTTCGGGCAGGGCCTCAACGGGCGGCTTCTGTCCGTATTTATCCGTTGAATGTCGTATACCGTTCAACGGATAAGATCACTGGGCGGCCGGAAGCCGCCAGTCCACCGGCTGTGCCCCCTGACGGACCAGCAGGTCGTTGGTCCTGCTGAACGGCCGGGACCCGAAGAACCCGTTGGACGCGGACATGGGGGACGGGTGCACCGACTCCACGGCAGGCAGCTCCCCGAGCAACGGCCGCAGATTGCGGGCGTCGCGGCCCCACAGCACGGACACGAGCGGCTTCCCGCGCGCGGCCAGCGCCCGGATGGCCTGTTCGGTGACGGCCTCCCAGCCCTTGCCGCGATGGCCACCTGTCTTGCGCGGAGCCGTGGTCAGCGCGCGGTTCAGCAGCAGCACGCCCTGCCGGGCCCACGGGGTCAGGTCCCCGTTGGCGGGCCGGGGCACGCCGAGGTCCGCGTACAGCTCGCGGAAGATGTTGTCGAGGCTGGGCGGCCACGGGCTGACCTCCGGCGCCACGGAGAAGGACAGGCCCATCGCGTGCCCCGGGGTGGGGTACGGGTCCTGGCCGACGATCAGCACCTTCACCTCGTCGAAGGGTTGCTGGAAGGCGCGCAGCACATGGGCCCCGGCGGGCAGGTACGTCCTCCCCGCCGCGATCTCGGCGCGCAGGAAGTCGCCCATCGCGGCGATCTGCGCCGCCACCGGCTCCAGAGCCCGGGCCCAGCCCGGCTCGACGATCTCGTTCAACGGTCGTGCTGCCACAGGCGGTCACTCTACTGGCCGATTCAGTGAGGGAGCACCGCCGCCCGTACGCACAGGACATCGGGCAGGTGCCCGGCCAACAGCCGCCAGCTGTCGCCGTCGTCGTGGCCGGCGTACAGCTCGCCGTTGCGGTTGCCGAAGTAGATCCCCGCAGGGTCCGCGTCGTCCGTGCACAGGGCGTCCCGCAGCACCGTCCCGTAGTGGTCCCCCTCCGGCAGCCCGCGCGTGAGCGGCTCCCAGGTCGCGCCCGCGTCCCGGGTGCGGAAGACCCGGCACCGGTGCTCCGCCGGGACCCGGTCGGAGTCGGCGTTCAGCGGGAAGACGTACGCGGTGTCCGGCCGGTGCGGGTGCGCGGCGACGGCGAAGCCGAAGTCGGAGGGCAGGCCGGCGCCGATGTCCGTCCACCGGGCCCCGGCGTCGTCGCTGCGGTACACGCCCCAGTGGTTCTGCAGGTACAGCCGCCTCCGGTTCCCGGCGTCCTGGGCGATCTTGTGCACGCACTGGCCGAACTCCGGATGCGGATCGGGCAGGAACACCGCCGAGACCCCCGTGTTGGACGGGTGCCAGTGCTCGCCGCCGTCCACGGTCCGGAACACCCCGGCGGTGGAGACCGCGACCGTCACCGCGTCGGGGTCGGCCGGGTCCGTCAGCACCGTGTGCAGGCCCTCACCGCCGCCGCCCGGCACCCAGCTCCCGCGGCTCGGGTGCTCCCACAGCGGGCGGACCAGCTCGAAGGACTCGCCCCGGTCCGTCGAGCGGAACAGGGCGGCCGGTTCCGTCCCCGCGTAGACCACGTCCGGCGCCTCGGGGCCGGCCGGATGCAGCTGCCAGACCCGCTCCAGCGAGGCCCCGGTGTCCTTCGGGAACCGCACGGCGGGCGCGGCGGGTTCCCGCCAGCTCGCCCCGAGGTCGTCGGAGCTGAACACCGACGGCCCCCAGTGCGCGCTGTCCCCGGCGACGAGCAGCCGGGGTGCCGGCCCGCGCCGGTCGATCGCGACGGCGTAGACCGCCTGCGCGTTGAAGTGGGGTCCGTCGAAGTCCCAGGAGCCGTCGCCCCGTCTGCGGCCGATGAACAGCCCCTTCCGGGTCCCCGCGAGCAGCAGCACCTCTGGCACGGTCGGCATGGTCGACACCTCCGGACTTCGTCGTCCCGGTCGTCGTGGCAAACGCTTTCCGGCCAGTCTGCACCCGGTCACCGACAACGGTGGGGAGGTCCCCGCGCTGCGCCGACCAGCCGGTCGCGATCGATCAACAGGCGTGTCCAAAGGGTGGCTACTTGATCGTAGGAGGCCGGAAGGGGTTGACTTCCACCTCTGCCACTGCACGCGAGAGGCAATACGTGGCCACCGAGCACCTTTCACCGCTCGACCTCGCCTTCTGGCGGATCGAATCCGCCACCCACCCCATGCACCTCGGCGCCCTCGCGGTCTTCGAGGCCGCCCCGCCGGGCCCCGACGCCGATCCCGCCGGCGGCCCCGGCGCCGACGCGGCGGTCCGCGCCGCCGAGCTGCTCACCGCCCGCTGCACCGCCGTCCCCGGCCTGCGCCGCCGCATCCACGACGTGCTGCTGCCGATCGGGGCGGCCGCCTGGTCGTCCGACGAGGGCTTCGATCCCGCCCGGCACGTGTTCCTCGTGCACACCGACGACCCGGAGGCCGCCGCCGGACCCCTGATGGCGCGGCCGCTGGACCGGGCGCGGCCGCCGTGGGAGGCGCACGTGCTCGCCGGGCCCGATCCGCGCTCCTTCGCCGTGCTCTTCAAGTTCCACCACGCCCTCGCCGACGGGCTCGGGGCCCTCGCGCTGGCGGCCATGCTCTTCGACGAGGGGCCGCCCGTACGGGGGCCCGCGCGGCCGGTCCCCGCACCGCAGCCCCCCGGCTCCGCCCTGCGCAACCTACCCGGGGTCCTCGCCGCCCGGGTCCAGGACGTCGGCCAGGCCCTGGAGATCGGCGCGTCCGTCGCCCGCGCCGGACTGCCCCTCGGCGTCCCCGCGGCCCTGACGGCGGCCGGCCCGGCACGGACCGGCACCCGCGCCGTCGCCGGCCTCGCGCTCCAGCTCGACGACGTCAACCGCATCCGGAAGGTCGCCGGAGGCACCGTCAACGACGTGCTGATCGCGCTGGTCGCCGGCGCCCTGCGGCGCTGGCTGGTGGGCCGCGGCGACCCCGAGCCCGAGGGGCCCGGGCCGCGCGCCCTGATACCGGTATCCCGCCGCCGGCCCGGCGGCGCCGCGAAATACGGCAACAGGCTCTCCGGCTACCTGCTCCGGCTCCCGCTCGACGAGCCCGATCCGCTGCTGCGCCTGGACCGGGTGCGGAGCGGCATGGACCGCAACAAGGAGGCGGGGCCCGCGCGCGGCGCCGGGGCCGTCGCCCTGCTCGCCGATCACGTCCACCCGCTCGGTCACCGGCTCGGCGGCCCCCTGGTCGCCCAGGCGGCCCGGCTGCTGTTCGACGTCCTGGTGACCAGCGTCCCGCTGCCGAGCTTCACCTTCTCCCTCGGCGGCAGCCGGGTGCGGGAGGTCTATCCGCTGGCCCCGCTCGCCCGCGGTCATGCCCTCGCGGTCGCGGTCTCCACGTACCAGGGCACGGTCCACTACGGCCTGGTCGCCGACGCGGCCGCGGTGCCGGACCTGGCGGACCTGGCGGAGGCGCTGCGGGCCGAGCTCGCCGAATTCGTACGAGAGGTGTCGTAGTACGAGAGATTTCGTAGTACGGTGGTTCTCGTACGAGCCGCGGTTCCGCGGCATGCCCGGCCAGATCCGGAGAGACCTCCATGAGCGCTGTCCCCGTCGCCCCCGTCACCCCCGCCGCTGCCGGTCCCGTGGCCGCCGCGGGCCTCTTCACGCCGTTCACCCTGCGCTCGGTCACCGCGGCCAACCGGATCTGGATGGCGCCGATGTGCCAGCACGTCGCCGAGGCCTCAGGGCCGGACGCGGGCGTGGCCCACGCCTGGCACTTCGCGCACTACGCCGCCCGCGCGGTGGGCGGCGCCGGCCTGATCCTCCAGGAGGCCACCGCCGTCTCCCCGGAGGGCCGGATCTCGCCGTACGACCTGGGCATCTGGAACGACACCCAGGCCGAGGCGCTGCGCCCGATCACCGCGTTCCTCAAGGCGCAGGGCACCGTTCCCGGCATCCAGCTCGCGCACGCCGGCCGCAAGGCCTCCACGGGCCGCCCCTGGGAGGGCGGCCGCTACGTCGGGCCCGGGGCGGACGGCTGGCTGCCGAGCGCCCCGAGCCCGCTGCCGTACGCCGAGGGCGACCCGGTGCCGCACGAGCTGACGACCGCCGAGATCCACGAGATCACGGGCCGGTTCGCGGCCGCCGCGCGGCGTGCGCTGGCCGCGGGCTACGAGGTCGTCGAGATCCACGGCGCCCACGGCTATCTCATAGGTCAGTTCCTCTCCCGCGAGAGCAACCGGCGCACCGACGCGTACGGCGGCTCCTTCGGGAACCGGGCCCGTTTCGCCCTCGAAGTCGTCGATGCCGTCCGGGCGGTGTGGCCCGAGGAACTGCCGCTGTTCTTCCGGGTCTCCGCCACCGACTGGCTGGAGGAGTCGGGCTGGACCCCCGAGGACACGGTCCGGCTCGCCGGACTGCTGCGCGAGCGCGGAGTGGACCTGCTGGACGTGTCCACCGGCGGTATGGCCCCCAAGGCGGACATCCCGGTGGGCCCCGGGTACCAGGTGCCGTTCGCGGCCGAGGTCAGGGCCCGGACCGGCCTCCCGGTGGCCGCCGTCGGGCTGATCACCGAGCCGGCCCAGGCGGCTGCGATCCTGTCAGACGGGCAGGCGGACGCCGTCCTGCTGGGCCGCGAACTGCTGCGCGACCCCTACTGGGCCCGCCGCGCGGCCGCCGGACAGGACACCGGGATACGGGTCCCCACCCCGTACCACCGCGCCTGGTAGCCGTGTATTACGGTGGTTCTCGTACGAGCGGGGATCCGGGTGAGACGAGGACTGACGTGACGGATACGGCCACCACCCGTGCGCTCGCCCACCCGGGGCCCGCCGAGATCCACCTCGAGGCGGTGCTGCACGCCCTGTCGGACCCGGTGCGGCTGTCGATCGTGCGGGATCTCGCGGCCACGCCGCGGGAACTGGCGTGCTCGTACTTCGTCCTGCCCGTCACCAAGTCGACGACCACGCACCACTTCCGCGTGCTGCGGGAGGCCGGCGTGATCCGCCAGACGTACCGTGGGACGGCGAAGATGAACGAGCTGCGCCGTGCGGAACTGGAGGAGCTGTTCCCGGGGCTGCTCGACAGCGTGCTCACCGCCGCCGCCGCGGAGACCGCACGCCGGCCCGGCTAGTTCCTTCGCCGGCCGCCGGCCGCCGGACCGGCACGGACAACACTCCCGCACGGGCACCGGCACCGGCACCCGCATCGGTACGCGCGACCCCGTCAGCGCTCAGGCGCCCGCGTTCGCCGCTCCCAGCAGGCCCGGCCAGTCCGGGATCTTCACCGAGCGGCGCCCCAGCGAACGCCCGAGATCGGCCTCCGCCGCCTCGATCGCCAGCCAGCCGGGCCACTCCACCGGGTGCAGACCCGCCGCCCGCAGCGCGTCCAGCGGGTCGCCCGGAAGTTCCCGCCGGGCCAGTACCGCCGCGTCCTGGAGCAGCGAGGACGCCGTCTCCTTCGCGCAGGGCCGGTTGGTGCCGATCACCCCGGTCGGGCCGCGCTTGATCCAGCCCGCCACGTATTCGCCGACCGAGGCCCGGCCCTCGCGCAGTACCCGGCCCGCGGCGTGCGGGACCGTGGCCCTCACGGGGTCGAAGGGCAGGCCGGGCAGCGGAACGCCCTGGTATCCCACCGAGCGCAGCACCAACTGCGCCTCGACGTCCTCGTACGCGCCGGTCCCGACGACCCCGCCGCGGCCGTCCGGGGCGGTCCGCTCGAAGCGCACCCCGGCGACCCGGCCGCCGCGCCCGGCCAGCACCTCCACCGGCCGCAGGTAGAAGCGCAGGTCGATCCGGCGCAGGGCCTCGCCCGGGTCCTGCCCGGCCCAGCCGCGCAGGACCTCCAGGTTGCGCCGGGCCACCGCGGGCAGCGCCGCGGCCTCGCCCGGGTCGGCGTACGCGGGGTCGAGAGCCAGCTCGGCCGGGTCCACGACGGCGGCCACACCCGGGAGAGTGCCCAGCTCCCGCAGCTCCTTGGTGGTGAACTTGCCCTGGGAGGGCCCGCGCCGGGCCACCATCGACACCGATTTCACGCCACTGTGCGCGAGTGCGCCCAGGGCCGGCTGCGGCATGTCGGTCGGGGACAGCTCGGGTTCGCCGCGGGCCAGCATCCGCGTCACGTCCACGGCGACGTTGCCCGCCCCGACGACCACCGCCGAGTCCGCCCCGGGCAGGTCGAAGGCCTCGCCGACGGCGTCCGGGTGCCCGCTGTACCAGGCGACGAAGGCCGTCGCGGAGTGCACGCCGGCCAGCTCCTCGCCGGGGATGCCGAGCAGCCGGTCGCGGGCGGCGCCCACGCAGTACACCACCGCGTGGTACAGCTCCAGCAGCCGCTCGGCGGTCAGCCGCGGGCCGCCGACCTCGACGTTGCCGAGGAAGCGGACCCGCTCGTCCTCCAGCACCGTGCGCAGGCTTCCCTGGAGCGATTTGATCTTCTCGTGGTCGGGGGCCACCCCGTAGCGCACCAGCCCGTACGGCGCGGGCAGCCGGTCCAGCACGTCGACGCGGACGCCCGGCACCTCACGCTGCTGGACCAGTGTCTGAGCGGCGTAGACCCCGCTGGGGCCCGAACCGACGACGGCGACACGAAGCACGGCGGAGCTCCTCCCGCAGGTGCTCCCAGCATGCCACCGGGTCCGGCGGCCGTCAGCCCATCGCGCGCATCCGGTGGACCTCGGCGGTCTGGGTGGCCACCACCTCGTTGGCCATCTCCTCCACCGCCCCGTTGTTGCCGGCGGCCAGCACCTCGCCCGCCATCTTCACGGCGCCCTCGTGGTGAGCGGTCATCAGGGTCAGGAAGAGCCGGTCGAACTCGGCGCCCTTCGCCTGGGCCAGCTGCGCCAGCTGCTGCGCGGTCGCCATGCCCGGCATCGCCCCGTGGTCGTGTCCGGCCGGGGCCCCGGAGGCGGAACCGGCCGGGGCGGGGTGGAGGGCCAGCCACTTCTCCATCGCGCCGATCTCGGGCTGCTGGGCGGCCGAGATCCGCTCGGCGAGCCGCTTGACCCCCTCCGCCGATGCCCGCTCCGGGGCGAGCGCGCTCATCGTCAGGGCCTGCCGGTGGTGTTCGACCATGTGCTGCACGTACGCCCGGTCCGCCGCGTTGGGGCTGTCGTCGGGCTTCCTCGCGGCGGCTTCCGAGGGGGAGAGGGTGCGGGCCTTCTCGCCCGGTCTGCCGGGGGCGATGACCGCCGCCGCGCCGTCCTTCGCCGCCCCGCCCTCCTCGCCGCCCCCGCATCCGGCCAGGGTGAGCAGGACTCCCGAGGCCACGACCGCCCCGGTGATTCGACCGAGTAACGCCTTTGCCATGTCCATGGTAAGGAACATACTGCCGGGGTCCTGGTTCCGTTCCCAGCACGAGCGGAATCGATCGGACTCCCATGGGAGGGCACAGTGACCTCGAAGCACCCCACCAGAGTGCGGCGCCGGAGTCTGGGGGCGGCCGTGGCCGCGGCCGGGCTGCTCATCACGCTGGTCGCGGCCGGACCCGCGACAGCCACCCCCGATCCGGGGGACCTGTTACCCGGCAGCGCCTCGTCCCGGGCCGCGCAGCCGGCCGCGGGCCGCGAACTCGCCCCCGGCGAGATCCCCGGCCAGGACGAGATCGTGCACAGCGCCAACGTCGAACCCCTGGCCAACATCCCGAGCGCCGACCCCGGCGTCATCAACTCCGACCTGGCCTTCCAGGGCAAGTACGCCTACGCCGGCAACTACAACGGCTTCACGGTCTACGACATCGGCAACCCCAAGGTCCCGAAGGTCGTCAGCCGGGTACTCTGCCCCGGCGGCCAGAACGACGTGTCCGTCCAGGGGGACCTGCTCTTCCTCTCCACCGACTCCTCGCGCAGCGACGACTCCTGCAACAGCGTCTCGCAGCCCGCGACGGAGAAGTCCTCGTGGGAGGGCATCAAGATCTTCGACATCAAGGACAAGAAGAACCCCAAGTACATCAAGTCCGTCGAGACCAACTGCGGCTCGCACACCCACACGCTGGTGCCGGGCGAGCGCGACATCTACCTCTACGTGTCCTCGTACTCCCCGAGCGAGGCCTTCCCCGACTGCCAGCCGCCGCACGACGGCATCTCCGTGATCAAGGTCCCGAAGAAGAACCCGACGCAGGCGGCGGTCGTCGCCTTCCCCGTCCTCTTCCCCGACGGCGGCAACCCGGGCGCGCCCACCAACCCCGGCGTCTCGAAGACCACCGGCTGCCACGACATCACCGTGCTGCCCGCGAAGAAGCTGGCCGCGGGCGCCTGCATGGGTGACGGCATCCTCTTCGACATCAGCCGGCCCGAGCAGCCGCGGGTCATCGACCGGGTGCAGGACAACGTGAACTTCGCGTTCTGGCACTCGGCGACCTTCAACGAGAGGGCCGACAAGGTGGTGTTCACCGACGAACTGGGCGGCGGTGGCGGCGCCACCTGCAACGAGGCCACCGGCCCGAACCACGGGGCCGACGGCATCTACGACATCACCGGCCGCGGCGACCAGCGCAAGCTCGTCTTCCGCAGCTACTTCAAGATCCCGCGCCTGCAGGCCGACACCGAGAACTGCGTGGCCCACAACGGCTCCCTGATCCCGGCCGGCGGCGGCCGCGACATCATGGTCCAGGCCTGGTACCAGGGCGGCGTCTCCGTGTGGGACTTCACCGACTCCACCCGGCCCCAGGAGATCGGCTACTTCGAGCGCGGCCCGCTCACCACGGACCGGCTCGGACTCGGCGGGTCCTGGTCGGCGTACTACTACAACGGCCACATCTATTCGAACGACATCGTCAAGGGCCTCGACGTGCTCCGGATCGACGACTGGCGCACCGACGGTGCGAAACGGGTCTGGATGGACCGGCTCAACGTGCAGAGCCAGCCCGCGTACCACTGACGCCGGGCCGGGCGTCAGCCCGCTTGGGGAAACGTTCCGTCGGGCGGTCCGCCGTCCGGCGGGACACCCAGCCCCCAGTCCAGCCCGTAGCGCTGGAACAGCTCCGCCCGCAGCCGCGCGAGCGGCATCGGAGCCCCCGGCAGCAGGACCGCGACCACCGCGCCCATCAGCAGCGCCCGCAGCAGCGGGTAGTCGGTGTCCACGTCCGCCGACCCGTACCGCGCGACCGTGTCCCGGAGCAGCTCCGCCAGCCGCTGCTGCTCCGGGCACTGCACGAACCCCTCGGCCTGGAGGATGCCCGCCATGTGCGTCCGCATCAGAAGCGGCTCGTCCCGGGCGAGCCCGAGGATCGCGTCGACGGCGCGGGCGAGCCGCTCGCGGCCGTCGTCGCTGCGCGGCTCCCGCTCCAGGGCGGCGTCCAGGGTCAGGTGCATCAGCCGGTGCACCGCCGACTGCAGCAGCTGCCGCTTCCCCGGGAAGTAGTACGAGACCAGGCCGCGGGCCGTGCCCGCACGGTCGGCGATGTCGCCGAGCGTGGTGGCCTCGTAGCCGCGTTCGGCGACGAGTTCCACCGTGGCCTGGAGCAGTCGCTCCCGGGAACGCCTGCGCAATTCTTCATTGACCGATGCGCTGCGCGGGGACATGCTTACTCCTGCGTTGACTGGCTCCCAGCCAATATACTCAGCGCACGGGGTCGCCTGCTCTGGGCGACGCGGGGGATCGCCCAGAGCAGGACTTCCACACCACACGGGAACAGCCGGTCCCGGCCCGTTCGGGCGACATCAGGTCAGGGCGCTCAGACCCGGCATCAGAGCCACCGCCAGCGGGACCGCCGGGAGCAGCGTGGCCAGCGCCGTGAGCCGCAGCCGCCGGCCCGCCGACAGCCGCGGCGCCGCCGACAGCAGCCGCCGCACCCGCTCCGACACGTGCGGCTGCGGGCTCGGGTAGGGCCCGAACACCCCCCGGTCCTCGTTGAGACCGACCAGCGCGAGCGCGATCGTCAGCCTCCCGAACCGCCGCGAGGCCACGTCGTCGGCGGCCAGTTCGACGAGCCGGTGCATCTCCGCCTCGAACGCCGCGAACACCGGCACCTGGGGGAAGCCCCCCGCCAGCGCCCGCGAGCAGTGCAGCAGCCAGTCGTGCCGCGCCTGCGCGTGCCCCTGCTCGTGCGCCAGCACGGCGTCCAGCTGGCTCCCCTTGAGCCGCCCCAGCGCGGCCGTCGTCACGACCAGCTGCGGCGCCGCGCCCGGCAGCCACCACGCGTCGGGCCGCGTCCCCTCCAGTACGACGAGCCGCGCCCCGGCCGGATCCTCCCCGGGCAGCAGCGGCGCCCGTACGAGCAGCTCCGCGCCCCGCGCCCGACGCCGGGCCCGCGCCCGCAGCACCTCGCGGGTCAGCCGGGCCCCGGTCCACAACCCGCCGCCCGCCAGCGCCAGCGCGGTCCCCGTGGCCCACGGCCCGCCCGTCGGGCCCAGCGCGTACGCGTCGACCACCCCGTGGGGGGCCGCCGCGAAGAGCCTGCCCCGGACCGCCAGCCAGGCCGCGGCCGCGCTCAGCAGCATCGACAGCGCGAAGCACAGCAGCACCGCGCCCACCACGCACTGCCACACCCACAGGGCGACGACGGGCTCACGCTCGGGCCACTCGGCCCGGGCCAGCAGACGGGGGGCGAACACCGCGGTCAGGGCGCCGAGCAGCAGGAGTGCGGCGGGGACCATCATGTCCGCAGCCTATGAGCGCGGGGCTACCTGCGGGTACGGGCTTTCGGGATTGGTGACGCAGGACACGTCCGCCCCGGCCCGCAGAGCGGCTCCCCCGGGTCACAGTCCGGGCAGCATCGCCAACATCCCGATCCCCATGGCCAGTCGGCAGGCCCGCGTCAGCTCCGCGGGCGACACCTGCGGCCCGCCCGCGAGCTGCGGTGCACCGCCGCCCGCCGTCACCAGCCGGGCTCCGCCGAGCAGCACGTACCCGGCGAAATAGAGGAGCAGCGCCCCGGTGACGAGCGGCGGGCCCCCGCCGTGCCCGCGACCGGGGGCCGTCGTCAGCGCCATGTACGCCATCGCCAGCGAACCGACCAGGTGGTGCGCGTGGTGCATCCCGCCCCGCAGCAGCCACACGGCGTGCAGCACCGCCCCGCAGAAGACGGCCAGCAGGATCCCCGGACCCCACGGCCCGATGCCCGACGGCACGGCCATCAGCGCCATCCCGAACCCCATCACCGCCCCGCCCGCCGCCGCACCGCGCGCCTCCCGCGCCGATCTGCGCACCCGCCGTACGCAGTACGCCCCGCTCACGAGGCACAGGAGCACGAGCAGCCAGGCGGAGACGGAGGCGGGAAGGGACGTGGTGGGACCGTGCACGGCGGAACCTCCCGGTTCGTCGGCGTCACCGGAAGAGATGCCCCGGCCCGCAGGCCCGCACGCCGCCCCGGGTTAGGCTCTCCATGCCGCACCGGGCATGTCATATGCCGCCGATATGCCGCCGAGCCGAACGGAGCCCCGATGTCGACCGCTCACCCCGCCGCCCTGAACTTCCGCAGTGCCGTGGAGGCGGACGTACCGGACCTCGTGGAGCTCGTCGAATCGGCCTACCGCGGCGATGCCAGCCGGGCCGGCTGGACCACCGAGGCGGACTACCTGGACGGGCAGCGCACCGACCCCGACGGTGTCCGCGCGATCATCGACTCCGCCGACGGCGTCCTGCTCGTCGTCGAGCGCGCGGGTGGACTCGTCGCCTGCTGCCAACTCGAACACCGCGGCGACCACGCCTACTTCGGGATGTTCGCGGTCCGCCCGGGACTGCAGGGCGCCGGCCTCGGCAAGGAGATCCTCGCCGAGGCGGAACGCCGCGCCCGTGAGACGTGGGACGCCAAGGAGATGCGCATGACGGTGGTGAACGTACGGGAGGAGCTCATCGCCTACTACGTGCGCCGCGGCTACCGGCGCACCGGCGAGCTGAGCCCCTTCCCCTACGGCGACGAGCGCTTCGGCGTCCCGCTCCGCGACGACCTGGCCTTCGAGCTGCTGGTCAAGCCGCTGTAGCGGAGTGGGAGCCGCCGTCAGGCGATGAACCGGCCCGTGCTGCGGATCTCCGGGAAGTCGGTGGTCGCGCCGTCCAGTTCGAACGCCCGCGCCAGCCGCAGCTGTTGCAGGGTGTTGACGGTCCAGCCGGTCACCCGCAGCCCGGCCGCGTGCACGGACTCCACCGTGTCCAGGGTCAGCCGGCGGATGTCGAGGGCGACCGTCTGCGCACCGGCGGCGAGCGCCCGGTCCACGGGCGGGCGCCGGTGCGGAACGCGTTCGTCCACGTACAGGCAGCTGCGCACCCCCGGCACCAGCCGGGCGGTCTCCGCGAGCACCTCGTCGTCGAAGGAGGCCACCTCCACCCGCGTGCTCAGGTCTTGGCGCCGGACCAGTTCGGCCAGTGCCTCGGCGACGGCCCCGCTCTGCACCGACACCTGGAACGGGGTGCGGACCGCTTCCAGGACCTCCTCGAAGACCGGCACGTGCTCGCCCTGGCCGGCGTCCAGCTCGCGCAGTTCGGCCACGGTCAGGTCGGCGACGGCTCCGGAGCCGTCGGTGGTCCGGTCCACCTCGGCGTCGTGCAGGACGACGAGCACGCCGTCCTTGCTCAGCTGCAGATCCAGCGCGATGACGTCCATCCCGGAACGCTCCGCGCGGACGAACGACCGCAGGGTGTTCTCAGGTTCGACACCCATGACCCCGCGGTGACCGATGGTGAGGAAAGTCAAGGTTCTCTCGCTTCCGTCGACGGCGGCTCCCGCGCGGTCGCGGTGTCCCTACCGGCCGCGCTCGGTGAGGTCGCATGCTAGTGCGCCGCCGATGCGATGAGACCGCCCGTGCAGAGCCCGGAACGGGTCCGTCGGCCGGTTCCCGCCAGGGCCGTACGCCGCCGCACGCCGCGCGGCCCCCCTGACGCGTCACCCGCGCGTGGGCGCGTCCCCACCGCCTTGACGCCCGGCGTCCGCACCGCCGTGACGACCGGCGGCCGCGACCGCCGCCACGGCCCCGGCCGGATCCGCGAGATCGGCCAGCAGCGCCTCGCCCAGCTCCACTTCGGCCAGGTGCTGCCGCTCGCTCCAGCGCAGCGCGAGGGCGGGGAACGCCCACTGCGGCACCTCGGCCGCCTGCGCCATGGCCTCCCGTACGGCGGCCAGTTCGCCCCGTGCGCGCTCCAGATGGCCGCCGACCATCGCGCGCAGCAACTCCGGCTCGGCGAGGTGACCGAGCCAGATCCGCAGCATCAGCCCGTGCTTGAGCACCGGGGGACCGGCCTCCGCGGTGTCCGAGGCCCATCCGGCGAGGGCCTCGCGCCCGGCGTCGGTGATGGCGTAGCGGCGCTTGGCCCGCGCCTCCTGGGGTCCCGAAGGGGTGGAGGCCGCGTAGCCGAGCTCCTCCAGCCGGCGCAGCTCGGCGTAGATCTGGCTGATGGCCGGGGACCAGTAGAAGAAGCGCAGGGAGGAGTCCGCCCACCTCTTCAGCTCGTAGCCGGTGCGCTCCCCGGGGAAGGACAGCAGCCCGAGCACCGCCCACGCGGTCGGCGGAAGGTCTTGCTTCTTCGACGTATGACTACTAGTCATATTCCGAATTGAAGTATGGCCGGGCACGGGACGCAACCCTGGAGGCATCGTGAAGTTCTCCGTCATCTTCGAAGCTCAGCTCGCCGACCCGACCGTGGAGCGGGAGCACCAGGTCATCCGCGACTGCGTTGAGCAGGCCGTGCTCGCCGAGCGCATGGGATTCGACCGGATCTGGGCCGTCGAACACCACTCCCTGAAGTGGTACGCGCACATGAGCGCCCCGGAGGTGTTCCTGACCTGGGTCGCGGCCCGGACGCACACCATACGCATCGGCCACGGCGTGGTCTGCATGCCCTTCAACTTCAACCACCCGGTCCGCGTGGCCGAGCGGGCCGCCATGCTCGACCTGCTCTCCGGCGGCCGCCTCGACCTCGGGGCCGGACGTGGCGGCACCGAACAGGAGACCTCCCTGTGCGGGGTCGACCGGGAGCGCACCACCCGGGAGGTGGAGGAGGCCCTGCGGATCATCGGCAAGGCCTGGCAGGAGGAGGAGCTGGAGTACCACGGCGAGTTGATCGACATCGCTCCGCACCCGATCCTGCCGCGGCCGCGGCAGACCCCGCACCCGCCGCTGTTCCTGGCGTGCAGCCGCGCCGAGACCCTGGTCCAGGCCGCGGAGCTGGGCGTCGGGGCCCTGGTGATGGGCTTCGCCGGGCCCGCTTCCATCGCCGGGATGCGGGCCGTCTACGACGGGGCGCTCGCCTCCCGCGACGGCGCCCGGTTCGTCTCCACCGCGGTCAACGACCACTTCTCGGTGCTCTGCCCGACCATCGTGCTCGACGACCCGGACGAGGCGCGCCGGATCGGGGTCCGGGGCCAGCGGTTCTTCGCCCAGTCCATCGGCCACTGGTACGGCGGGGCCGGCGTCCCGGACGAGGCCGTGGTCGCCGGCGCCGACGAGGCGGCGCAGATGCACCGGGCCGCCGAGCAGGTGGTCGCCCGGCTGCACGAGCAGGACATCCCCGTACGTCCGGCGTCGACGGCCACCTTCCGGGCCGACCACGCGTACGGGAGCGCCGACGACGCCATCGCGTACGTGCAGCGGCTCAAGGACGCGGGGGCGGACGAGATCATGTGCCTGATCCAGATGGGGACGGTCCCCCAGGAGGCGTGCCTGGAGACCCTGCGGCAGTGGGGCGAGAAGGTCATCCCGCACTTCCGCACGGCGTGACCGGCACCGCCGGGCGGGCGGGGGGCGGGCGGGCGCCGAGGTGACCGAGGTCACCCGCCCGTCCGGCCGCCGGCGCCGGGGCTCGCGCGGGCGGGGGACGCAGTGCGCTCCGCGGCGGGGGGCACGTACGCAATCCGGCCATGCCCGGCCGGTCTTGGGGACCGCGGTGCGGCTCCCCACTGCCCGCGGAGAACTTGACGAAAGGGACGAATCCGTCGAACAAAGAGAGGGTGGCGGGAAGAATTACGGTGCTGATGGGGGTCACGCAGGATAATTTCCCGAGCATCCTCTTGAGCCGGACAGGCTTGCATGCATACGCTGTCATGACGCGAGGTTCTCCTGTGGAGGAAGTGACATGACGGAAATTCTTGTGCCGGGTTCTGGCGGTGCGGTGATAACCGCCGGTGCGCGGGTGGTCGACCACCCTGCGTGGCCCGAGCTCAAGGCCGCCGTGGAGGAGATCCGCCCCTGGCAGGCCAAGGACGGCTCCATCGACTTCGAGGCCGCGGACGCCCCCGCTCCGGCCGTCGTCGAGGCCGCCGTGGAGCGGGCGATCGGCGCGGTCGAGGCGCTCTCGCCGCTGCTGCCGCACGCCGCCGCCTACCACCGCGCGCTCGTCTCCGACCTGCGCAAGTGGGTCTCGGACGGCTTCAAGGTGCCGGACTTCCTGGACTCCCTGCTGGCCTTCCACCCGGCCGCCGAGCGCGCCGACGGGCTCCAGCACCTGGTCGTCTTCCCCATGTACACGCAGAACGGCAACCTCGACCGCAACTTCGAGGCCGTCGTCCTCAAGATGGTGTGGCCCGAGTGGCTCTCCGAGCTGGAGCGCACCCGGTACGACAACCCGCTCTTCCTCGGCATCACCTTCGAGGACTTCACCCCGGGGTACGACACGCACTCCGCCGTGCTCTTCCCGGAGACCATCGCCGTCCGCGAGGCCCCCGAGCGCTTCACCTGGGGCGGCATCTTCTGCGACCGCGAGGCCGCCCGCTACCGCAAGGTGACCGAGGCCGCCGTCGACATCCTCGGCATCGAACTGCCCGAGGACATCGCCCGCATGGTCGAGGACCAGGAGCGGTGCGAGAAGGCGTTCGTCCTGTGGGACATGGTCCACGACCGCACCCACAGCCACGGCGACCTGCCGTTCGACCCCTTCATGATCAAGCAGCGCCAGCCGTTCTGGATGTACGGCCTGGAGGAGCTGCGCTGCGACCTCACCGCCTTCAAGGAGGCCGTGAAGCTGGAGTCCGAGGGCAACGAGCACGGCCGCGACGTCCAGTACGCCGTCCTCTTCGACCGCATGTTCCGCTTCCCGGTCTCCGGTGACCGCAACCGCAACTACGACGGGCTCGGCGGCCAGCTGCTCTTCGCGTACCTGCACAAGCACGACGTCGTGCGCTGGACGGACAACAAGCTGAAGATCGACTGGATGCGCGCCCCGCAGGTCACCAACCAGCTGTGCGCCGAGATCGAGGACCTCTACCGGGCCGGCATCGACCGCCCGAAGCTCGTCCACTGGTTCAAGGCGTACGAGCTCGTCTCCACCTACCTCGCCCCCCACCCGGGCTCCAAGTGGGCCAAGGGCCCCGACGCCCTCGACCTGACGCAGCCGCCGCGCAAGCTCGTCGACGACGTGCTTCCCGACGAGTTTCCGCTGAGCATGTTCTATGAGGCGCTCGCCAAGAAGCTCAAGGGAGTGATCGCCTCCACGAAGGGCATCACTGCAGTGAACGCCGATTCGGTCGAGCGGGTCGCCGCGTGAGCGCTCGCCCACAGGAGGCTGCACAGATGAACAGCGCTGCGAAGTCCGGGAACGGCAACCTGCACGGGGCCGTCGTCGCGGTGGCCGGGGCAGGCGGCCCCGCCGGCCGCGCCGCCCTGCTCCGCCTCGCCGAGGCCGGTGCCGTGGTCGTGGCCGCCGACGCCGACCCGGCGCGCCTCGCGGAGTCCGTGGACGCGGCCCGCTACGCCCACGGCGGCGCCACCGTCACCGGTGACACCGTGGACCTGCTCGACCTGGAGGCCACCAAGGCCTGGGCCGAGCGGACCGAGAAGGAGTTCGGACGCGTCGACGGGCTCGTCCACCTGGTGGGCGGCTGGCGCGGCAGCAAGACGTTCACCGACGTGGACCTCGCGGACTGGGACTTCCTGGAGAAGCTGCTGATCCGCACCGTCCAGCACACGTCGCTCGCCTTCCACGACGGCCTGCTGCGCAGTGACCGCGGACGCTACGTGCTCGTCAGCCAGTCCGGCGCGCACAAGCCGGTCGCCAACAACGCCGCGTACAACGCGGGCAAGGCGGCGGCCGAGGCCTGGACGCTCTCCCTCGCCGACTCCTTCCGCAAGGCGGGGGGCGAGGAGGGTCCCGGCGCCGCGGCTGCGATCCTGGTGATCAAGGCACTGGTGCACGACGCCATGCGCGCCGAGCGCCCCAATGCGAAGTTCGCGGGCTTCACCGACGTCAAGGAGCTGGCCGAGGCCATCGCCGGCGTGTGGGAGCGGCCCGCCATCGATGTGAACGGACAGCGTCTGTGGCTCACTCCGCAACCGTGAAAACCGATGCCCGCCGCCACCACGATCCGGCGGTGCGCGGATTCGCGAGCGACAACTACGCGGGGGTCCATCCAGAGATCCTGGAGGCCATCGCCCTGGCCAACGGCGGCCACCAGGTCGCCTACGGCGAGGACGAGTACACCGAGAACCTGCAGAAGATCATCCGCAGCCACTTCGGTCCGTACGCGGAGGCCTTCCCTGTCTTCAACGGCACCGGCGCGAACGTCACGGCCCTCCAGGCCCTGACGGACCGCTGGGGCGCGGTGATCTGTGCCGAGACGGCGCACATCAACGTCGACGAGGGCGGCGCACCCGAGCGGATGGCCGGGCTCAAGCTGCTCACCGTCCCCACCCCGGACGGCAAGCTCACCCCCGAGCTCATCGACCGGCAGGCCTGGGGCTGGGAGGACGAGCACCGCGCGATGCCGCAGGTCGTCTCGATCACCCAGAACACGGAGCTCGGCACGGTCTACACGCCGGACGAGATCCGGGCGATCTGCGAGCACGCGCACGGCCACGGCATGAAGGTCCACCTCGACGGGGCCCGGATAGCCAACGCCGCGGCCTCGCTCGACGTGCCGATGCGCACGTTCACCAACACCGTGGGCGTGGACGTGCTGTCGTACGGCGGCACCAAGAACGGCATGATGTTCGGCGAGGCCGTGGTGGTCGTCAACCCGGACGCGGTCCGGCAGATGAAGCACATCCGCAAGATGTCGATGCAGCTCGCGTCCAAGATGCGGTTCGTGTCCGTGCAGCTGGAGGCGCTGCTCGCCAAGGACCTGTGGCTGCGCAACGCACAGCACGCCAACGCGATGGCGCAGCGGCTCGCGGCGGGCGTGCGCGAGACCGACGGGGTGGAGATCCTCTACCCGGTGCAGGCCAACGCGGTCTTCGCGAAGCTGCCGCACGAGGTGTCGCGGCGGCTGCAGAAGCGTTACCGCTTCTACTTCTGGGACGAGGTCGCCGGCCACGTGCGCTGGATGTGCGGCTTCGACACCCAGGAGGAGGACGTGGACGGCTTCCTCCAGGCGTTGAAGGAGGAGATGGCCCGCTGAGGCGCCACCTCCGCTTTGACACCGCCTCCAACTGAATAGATATACCCTCGACTGCAAGTCCATTGATCTGCGGTCGGGGGTATGCCTATGCTCCGGGCCATGCAGCTGATCCCGCAAAGCCCGGACATTCATGCCTACATGGCGGCAGATGAGGTCATCGACCACGGACACCCGCTCGTACGGGAAACCGCCGACGCCCTCTGGACCGCCACCGGCGATGCATACGCATACGCCAAGGTCGCCTTCGAGTTCGTCCGCGACACCATTGCGCACTCCGCCGACTCCGGAGACCCGCGCGTCTCCTGGCGCGCCTCCGACGTGCTGGGCACCCGCAACGGCATCTGCTACGCCAAGTCCCACGCGCTGGTCGCCCTGCTGCGGGCCCGCGGCATCCCGGCGGGGCTCTGCTACCAGCGGCTCGCCGACGACGACGGCTCCCACCCCGCCGTCCACGGCCTGATCGCCCTGCTGCTGCCCGGCACCGCGCACTGGGCCCGCCAGGACCCCCGCGGCAACAAGCCCGGCGTGGACGCCCAGTTCAGCCTGGGCGCCGAGCAACTCGCCTTCCCCGTACGCCCCGAGCTGGGCGAGGCCGACTACCCCGGCCTGTACGCCGCCCCGCACCCGGCCGCGCTGGCGGCCCTCAGGGAGTCCGCCGACCGGCAGGAGCTGTGGCGGAACCTGCCGACGGCCCTGTCGCCGCCGCGCCGGCCGGCGCAGCACCCGGACGGGCCACCACCGCATGCAGCGCGGCCGCCGCGAGGATCAGTGCGGAGATCGCGGCCAGCAGCGCCTGCGGCGGCGCGTCGGCCGCCAGGCCCACGAGGGCGGCGCCGACCGACGCGGCGGTCAGCTTGAGCCCCGCCCCGAGGGTGAACACCTGCGTCCGTACGGCGTCGGGGGCGTATTCCGAGCGGATCCGGAGCGTGGCCGTCAGCAGCGGCCCGTCGCAGACCCCGGCGGCAGCGAAGAACACCGCCGCGGAGGCGACGGACGGGGCGAACGCGGCCGCCGCCAGGGCCAGCCCGGTCCCCGCCATGGCCCGGCGCGCCAGCCGCCCCGGCTCCACGGACGTGATCCGGCCCAGGGTCAGGGAGCCCGCCAGCGCGCCCACCGCGAACGCCGTCATCAGCCAGCCCCCGCCGCCCGGGCTGCCGAGCCGGGACGCCAGCAGCACCGAGGTGGTGGTGAGCGTGCCGATGCCGACGAACGCCAGCGTCGTGGCCGAGGTGATCGCCCGCAGTTCCCGGACCCGCCACAAGGCCGCCAGCCCGGCGCCCAGACCCGCAGGAGCACCCGGAGGGCTTCCGGCGTGCCCCACCGGGTCCGGCCCCCGGGTTCCGTACGGGAGGGTCGCGGCCAGGAGCGCCGCGAGCGCGCCGGCCGCCGCGAGCACCGCCATCGCGGGTGCGGCCGAACCCAGCGCGACGGCCAGGCCCACCACCGCCGGGGCGGTGACCGCCGCGGCGTTGTAGGTGGAGGCGTCCCACGCGTACGCCCGGTCGCGCCCGGCCCCCGCCGGGACCAGGCCGGCGACCAGGCTGGACATCCCGCCCGTCACCATCGGCCCGCAGCTGCCGCCGAGCAGGGCCACCGCGAGGACCAGCGGCGCCGGGGCCCGGCCGAGCAGCAGGGACAGCGCCGCCACCGCACAGGTGAACCCGGCCAGCGCCGCCACGTGGAACAGCCTCGGCCGGCGGGTCCGGGCCGCGGCCGCGCCGGCGAGCGGAGCCGCCAGGACGTGCGGCGCGAGCCAGGCGGTCAGGACGAACGCCCCGTACGCGGCGCTCCCCGTGCGCTCCAGGGCCAGCAGGACCACCGCGAGGCTCATGCCCTCCGACGCGAACCGTGCGGCCAGTGCCGCTGCCAGGTACCGCCCGAACCCCTGCACCCCGGAACCCCCCCTCGCGACGCGTAACGTGATGATGACGCAAGACGTTACCGTTGTATGGGTGTAGGGCGAAAGGATTCCGGGATGGCCGATTCCGTGCAGGGGTCCTCGACGGGCCGCCGGCTGATCGAACTCGCCGAGGCGGTCCGCGCGGACCCCGAACTCCCGCGCACCGAGCTCGCCCTGCTCCTCGCGCGGCACGGGGAGCGGCCCGCCGACCTGACGGAGGAGACCTTCACCGAGGAGGCCGCGGCCGAACTGCGGGCCGCCGCCCGGAGGATGGGCAACGTCCTCGCCGAAGCCGACGAGGACCGTGCCGCCGAGGCCCTCAACGCACTGTTCGCGCAGTACGCGGCCCCGCCCCGGCTGACCCGGCACGACGGCCACCCCTGGCACCTGCACGTGGACCGGGGCGAGAGCTCCGGATGGGGCGGGTGGTTCCTGGCGTCCGGGGCACTGGAACTCTCCCGGCTGCTCACCGAGTACGGGCGGATCGCCTGGGGCGCCTGCGCCGCCGAGGGGTGCGGCCGCTTCTTCCTCGGCACCGGGCCCGGCAGCGCCCGCCGCCACTGCTCCCGCGCCTGCGCCACCCGCGCGCGGGTCGCCGCGCACCGCAGGCGCAAGCGGGCCGAGGGGGCTGCGGGCGCCGAACGGCCGTAGCGGGCGTCCCCGCCGTGAACCGCGGGCCCGCACGATCACCCGACCCGGTGGTGCCGGATCAGCCCGCTTCCTTGACCTCGGCCGCCGTCGGCGCGGTGCCGCCCAGGTGTGCCGGCAGCCACCAGGAGTCCTCGGGGCCCTTGGGGGCGGCCGGATAGGCGCGCTGCGCCGCCTCCAGCAGCTCCTGCACCCGCGCGCGCAGGCGGCGGGTGATCGCCCCGGCGTACTGGTCGGTCGGCGCCTCGATCGGCTCGCCGACCCGCATCGTCACGGGGATGTGGCTGCGCTTGAGGTTCTTCGGGCGGCCCTTGGTCCACAGGCGCTGCGTGCCCCACAGGGCCACCGGGATCAGCGGGACGCCGGCCTCCTGGGCCATGCGCGCGGCACCCGACTTGAAGCTCTTGAGGGTGAACGACTGCGAGATCGTCGCCTCCGGGAACACGCCGATGATCTCGCCGGCGCGCAGCGAGTCGAGGGCGTGCTGGTAGGCCGTCTCACCCTGCTGGCGGTCCACCGGGATGTGCTTCATCGCGCGCATCAGCGGGCCGGACACCCTGTGGCGGAACACGGACTCCTTCGCCATGAAGCGGACCAGGCGCTTCTGTGGCCGCGCGGTCAGGCCGGCGAAGATGAAGTCGAGGTAGCCGATGTGGTTGGACACGAGGACCGCCCCGCCCTTGCGCGGGATGTTCTCCGTGCCCTTCATGTCGATGCGGATGTCCAGCGCCCGGAAAAGGGTGTGGGCGGCGCCGATCACCGGAGGGTAGACGAGCTCAGCCATGAGGGGGAGACCCCGCTTTCTGCCTGGGGAGGTACTCCCGGCCGGAAGTTACGGCAGCGTAGGTACGCGGCCCTTGGGGATCGTGCCCCAAACGAGGGCTGGTGGCCAGCCCAGACGACCATGCCCGGCGAGATTCTCGTCACGCCGGGAATGCGGCGCGCGTCCGGGGCGCTCGGATCACCGTACGAACGTACTCAATCATGAGGGACGAGGTCCACGGGGGCGGCGGCGGACGGCCGCCTCGATCCGGCGGACGGGCAGCGGTGACGGGAGCAGGGGTGCGCGGGGACGAGGACGGGCGCGGAGCGGGCGCGGCGGGGCCGGACGGGCCCCGGCCCGGCGTACGGCTCGGTGCGGCGGAACTGGGCGCCGAGCCCGGCGAGCGGGCCAGCCTGGTGCAGTTCTCCAGCGCGTTCTGCCAGCCCTGCCGGGCCACCCGGCGGATCCTCGCCGAGGTCGCGGCTCTGGTCGAGGGCGTCGAGCACATCGAGATCGACGCTGAAGCCCGTCTCGAGCTGGTGCGGGCCCTGGGCATCGAGAAGACCCCGACCGTGCTCGTCCTGGACGCCGGCGGGCGGATCGTCCGGCGGGCCGCGGGAATGCCGCGGAAGGCCGACGTGATCGCCGCGCTGGGCGCCGCGATATGACGGGCACGCCGGTACACGCGCCCGCACGCAGGGTGACGCGCCTCGCATCTGCCCGATGCGGCTTGACTGTGTACACGGGAGATCGCCAGGCTGGCGGCATGCGGTATGAACTCCTGCTTTACGGGCGGGTCCACGTGGACCTCGTCCGCTACGCGAGCGCGCGTTGTCGGAGCCACTGAACGACCCCGGCCCCCGACCCGATCCGACCGCGCCCGTGCCCGCCGCCTCCGCGGCAGAAGGAAGCCCCCCGATGACAGCCCCGCCGGTGACCACGGCCCCCTCGGCCCCGTCCGCACGATCCGCCTCCGGCCAGCCCGGCTCGCCCGACCTGCTCCGTTCGGCCTTCCGGCGGCATGCCGCCGGAGTGGCCGTGATCACCGCCGAGGACGGCGGGCGGCCCGTCGGGTTCACCGCGACCTCCCTGAACTCGGTGTCCGCCGACCCCCCGCTGCTGTCCTTCACCATCGCCACCGGAGCCTCCAGCTGGCCCGCGATACGCGACTCCGAGCACCTCGGCGTCCACATACTCGGCGAGCACCAGAAGGACCTCGCGGGCCTGTTCGCCCGCAGTGGAGCCGACCGGTTCGGACCCGGCACCCGCTGGGCGCCGGGTCCGTACGACGTCCCGGTGCTCGACGGCGTACTGGCGTGGCTGGTGTGCCGCGTGGTGGCGCGGGTGCCCGCCGGGGAGCACCGGGTGATCATCGCGGAGACCGTGGTCGGGGACCCGGCCGGCGAGGGCCGGCCGCTGCTTTACCACCAGGGTCGCTTCAACGCGTTGCGCGACTGAATCGTCCCTGCTGGGGCGGGTTCGGGCGGCGTTGGACAGATCACAGTTCAGCGGCCTTGCAACCGTGGAGGACCCACGGTGTACTGACGAGTAACATTCCCTTCGGAGCGCGGGCCGCCCCGACCGGGATCCGCCCGACAAGGCGCCTATGCTGCCTGCACAAGGCGGTATCAGAAAAAAGACGATGCGGTAGGAGAGCCGGCGTGAGCCTGAGGATCGTTGTCTGTGTGAAGTACGTGCCCGACGCCACCGGCGACCGGCACTTCGCCGATGACCTGACGGTCGACCGCGACGACGTCGACGGTCTGCTGTCGGAGCTCGACGAGTACGCCGTCGAGCAGGCGCTGCAGATCGCCGAAGACGCCGACGACGCCGAGATCACCGTTCTGACGGTGGGCCCCGAGGACGCCAAGGACGCGCTGCGCAAGGCGCTGTCCATGGGTGCCGACAAGGCCATCCACGTCGAGGACGACGACCTGCACGGCACCGACGTCATGGGCACCTCGCTGGTGCTCGCCAAGGCGATCGAGAAGGCCGGCTACGACCTGGTCATCACCGGCATGGCCTCGACCGACGGCACCATGGGCGTGCTCCCGGCGATCCTGGCCGAGCGCCTGGGCGTCCCGCAGGTCACCCTGCTCTCCGAGGTCAAGGTCGAGGACGGCACCGTCACGGGCCGCCGCGACGGCGACTCCGCGAGCGAGCAGCTGGAGGCCTCCCTGCCGGCGCTCGTCTCCGTGACGGACCAGTCGGGCGAGGCCCGCTACCCCTCCTTCAAGGGCATCATGGCCGCCAAGAAGAAGCCGGTGGAGTCCTGGGACCTGGAGGAGCTGGAGATCGAGGCGGACGAGGTCGGCCTCGAGGGCTCCTGGACCGCGGTCGACTCCGCGGCGCAGCGTCCGGCCCGCACCGCCGGCACGATCGTCAAGGACGAGGGCGAGGGCGGCAAGCAGCTGGCCGAGTTCCTGGCCGGCCAGAAGTTCATCTAAGGACTTCGGTCACCCCTGTTAGCCCCCAGATACTTCGCAATCGCAGGAGAGCAGTCCCATGGCTGAAGTTCTCGTCTACGTCGACCACGTGGACGGCGCCGTCCGCAAGCCCACCCTCGAGCTGCTGACGCTGGCCCGCCGCGTCGGCGAGCCCGTCGCCGTCGCTCTCGGCGCCGGTGCAGAGGCCACCGCCGCCGTGCTCGCCGAGCACGGTGCCGTCAAGGTCCTCACCGCCGACGCCCCCGAGTTCGCCGAGTACCTCGTCGTACCGAAGGTGGACGCGCTCCAGGCCGCGTACGAGGCCGTTTCCCCGGCCGCCGTGCTCGTCCCGTCCTCCGCCGAGGGCAAGGAGATCGCCGCCCGCCTGGCCGTCCGCATCGGCTCCGGCATCATCACCGACGCCGTCGACCTGGAGGCGGGTGACGAGGGTCCGGTCGCGACGCAGTCCGCGTTCGCCGCGTCCTTCACCACCAAGTCCCGTGTCTCCAAGGGCACCCCGGTCATCACCGTCAAGCCGAACTCGGCTCCGGTCGAGGCCGCCCCGGCCGCCGGTGCCGTCGAGGCGCTCGCCGTCACCTTCGGTGCCCTGGCCACCGGCACCAAGGTCGTCTCCCGCACCCCGCGCGAGTCGACCGGCCGCCCCGAGCTGACCGAGGCCGCGATCGTGGTCTCCGGCGGCCGCGGCGTCAACGGCGCCGAGAACTTCGGCATCATCGAGGCCCTCGCGGACTCCCTCGGTGCGGCCGTCGGCGCCTCGCGCGCCGCCGTCGACGCCGGCTGGTACCCGCACACCAACCAGGTCGGCCAGACCGGCAAGTCGGTCTCCCCGCAGCTGTACATCGCCTCCGGCATCTCGGGCGCGATCCAGCACCGCGCCGGCATGCAGACCTCGAAGACCATCGTGGCCATCAACAAGGACGCCGAGGCCCCGATCTTCGACCTCGTCGACTACGGCGTGGTCGGCGACCTCTTTGCGGTCGTCCCGCAGCTGACCGAGGAGATCCAGGCCCGCAAGGGCTGACCTGCGTCGATGCTGTGACTCGGGGCCGCGTGGTGACACCCACCACGCGGCCCCGAGCTGTTTCCTGCAACCATTGACTAGACAAAGCCCCCTCACTAAATTCTGCTATGCGGATCTAAGCTTCCGTGAAGCGGAAAAAGAGGAGAGTGCACGATGGGTCAGCAGGAGAAGGTGGCGACGAGCCTCGCAGGCGCGGTCAGCGAGGGCATCAGCGCCTCCCTCGCCCCGGTGGACGCGGAGCTCGCGCGCCACTACCCGGGCGACCCCGGCACCCGTCAGCCCATCCACACGGTCTACGTCCCCGGCGACGTCTTCGCCGCCGACACCATCCGCTCCTGGGGCGACCAGGCCCTCGCGGCCCTCGACGAGCACGCCCCGGACGCCGCCACCTTCGCCGAGGTCCTCGGCATCTCCGACGAGCTCGCCGGACCCGTCTACGACCGCGTCCGCGCCAAGCTCCGGCGCGAGCCCGTCGAGGACCTCCGCGTCGACTTCGAGGACGGCTTCGGCGTCCGCTCCGACGAGGAGGAGGACCAGGCGGCCGCCCGCGCCGCCCGCCTCGTCTCCGAGGCCTTCGCCAACGGCACGAACGCCCCGTACATGGGCATCCGCATGAAGTGCATGGAGTCCAACGTCCGCGACCGCGGGATCCGCACCACCGACGTCTTCCTGTCCGGGCTGCTCGAGCACGGCGGTCTGCCCGACGGGCTGGTCCTGACCCTCCCCAAGGTCACGTACGCGGAGCAGGTCAGCGCCTTCGTGAAGCTGCTGGAGGCCTTCGAGAGCACCCGCGGCCTGCGGCCGGGCCGGATCGGCTTCGAGATCCAGATCGAGACCAGCCAGTCGATCCTCGCCTCCGACGGCACCGCCACCGTCGCCCGGATGATCGAGGCCGCCAAGGGCCGCGCCACCGGCCTGCACTACGGCACCTTCGACTACAGCGCCTGCGTCGGCGTCTCCGCCGCCTACCAGTCCAGCGACCACCCGGCCGCCGACCACGCCAAGGCGATCATGCAGGTCGCGGCCGCCGGCACCGGCGTACGCGTCTCCGACGGCTCGACCAACGTCAAGCCGGTCGGCACCACCGAGCAGGTCCACGAGGCCTGGAAGCTGCACTACGGCCTCACCCGCCGGGCCCTGGCCCGCGCCTACTACCAGGGCTGGGACATGCACCCGGCCCACCTCCCGACCCGTTACGCGGCGGTGTTCACCTTCTACCGCGAGGGCCTCGAAGCCGCCGCCGCGCGCCTCAAGGCGTACGTCGCGAAGATCGAGGGCGACGTCATGGACGAGCCCGCCACGGCCAAGGCGCTGGCCGGCTACCTGGTCCGCGGTCTGGACTGCGGCGCCGTCGGCACGGACGAGGTCACCGCGCTGACCGGCCTGACCCGCGCCGAACTGGACGCCTTCGCGATCCCGCGCCGCTCGGCGACCCTGACCGCGACCGCCTGACCCGTCGCACCGCACAGCAGGCCCGGCCGGGGTACCCCCTGCCGGGCCTCTCTGCGTCCTGCAGCACTTCCCGTGTCCGCTCGGACGAGGCGCCCGACGAGCCGGTGGCGGAGGGCGAGGGCGAGGGCGTACGGGGCGGGCCCGGTGACCGGCCCGCAGGCCGGGCCGTGTCCCGTACGCGGAGCCGGCCCGTACCCGGCGCCGGGAGTCGGCCCGGATGCCGGCCCGGATGCCGGTTCGGGGCGGCCGGCTCGGGTGTCGGTTCGGGAAGGGTCCCGGGGCGCCGTTCCGGGGCCGGTTCGGGCATGGGGGCGATGCGCGGCGTCCCCGTAGCCCTGTCCGTCCTCGCCGGACTCCCCGCCGCCGGCGGGGCCGTGCCAGTGCTGCAGGGGCCGGCCCTCTGACCCGCTGACCCGTCCGGGACCGGAGACGGCGGGCTCCGGCCCGCCGGGTCTCAGCCGGCCGGGGGGCGTTCGCCCGAGCCCCGGGCGATCAGGCGGGTCGGCAGTTCGATCCGGGCCGGGGCGAGGGAGGCGCCCGCGAGCCGTTGGAAGAGGCGGTCCGTGGCCACCCGGCCCAGGGCCGCCGCGTCCTGGGCGACCACCGTCACCCCGGGCCGCAGCAGGTCGGCCAGCTCGAAGTCGTCGAAGCCGACCAGGGCCACCGGCAGCGGGTGCTCGGCCAGGACCCGTACCACCGTCACCGTCACCCGGTTGTTCCCCGCGAAGACCGCCGTGACGGGGTCGGGGCCCGTCAGCATCGCCCGGGCCGCCTCCCGGACGCGCTCCGGGGAGGTCGAGCCGAGGGAGAGCCACGGCTGCGCCACCGGCAGGCCGGCGTCCGCCATTGCCGCGCGGTAGCCCCGCAGCCGCTCCGTCGCCGTGTGGATGCGCGGGTGGTCACCGATGAACCCGATCCGGCGGTGGCCCCCCGCGATCAGGTGCGCCACCCCTGCGCGGGCCCCGCCGAAGCTGTCCGACAGCACCACGTCCGCGTCGATCCGGCCCGCGGGGCGGTCCACGAACACCGTCGCCACACCCGCCCGGATCTCCGGCTCCAGGTAGCGGTGGTCGTCCCCCGCCGGGATCACGATGAGCCCGTCCACGCGGCGCGCGCACAGCGCCAGCGCCAACTCCCGCTCCCGGTCCGGGTCCTCGGCGCTGGACCCGTTGATGAGCAGCGCCCCGTGGGCCCGGGCCACTTCCTCGACCGCCCGGTTCAACGGCCCGTAGAAGGGGTCCGCGAGGTCCTCAAGGACCAGCCCCACGGTGGCCGTACGGCCCTTGCGCAGCACGCGCGCGCTGTCGTTGCGGCGGAAGCCGAGCGCCTCGATGGCTTCCTGGACCCGCCGGACGGTGTCCGGGGTGACGCCCGTTTCGCCGTTCACCACCCGTGACACCGTCTTGAGGCCCACACCCGCACGGGCCGCCACGTCCTTCATGGTCGGCCGGTTGCCGTAGCGGGGGTCGGACGGGCGCCGGGTCTGTGGCACGGGACGGAAACCTCCGGAGATGGCGGGGCACGGGCGGGTACGGCTCTGACCTCGAGGATAAGCACTGGGCCGATGAGCGGGTTTCCATGGCAGGGTGATGCGGGCAAGCCACTGGGGGCTCCGGACGAGCCATGGGAGAGGGGTAGACGTGATTGTCTGGATCAACGGCACATTCAGCGCCGGGAAGACCAGCACGGCTCGCGAACTGACCGGGATCCTGCCGGACAGCACCCTGTACGACCCGGAGCTCGTGGGCGACTCACTACGCCAACTGCTGCCGCGCAAACGCCTCGCGGAGGTCTGCGACTACCAGGACCTGCCGAGCTGGCGGCGCCTGGTGGTGGACACGGCCGCCGCGATGCTCGCGGAGCTGGGCGGGGTGCTGGTGGTGCCGATGACGCTGCTGCGGCAGGAGTACCGGGACGAGATCTTCGGCGGGCTGGCGGCGCGCCGGATCCCGGTGCGGCACGTGCTGCTCGCCCCAGAGGAAACGATCCTGCGCGAGCGGATCGCGAGGCGGGAGGAACCGGGGGACCCGGCTGACGTGGACGTGCGGGTGCGGCAGTGGGCGTACGACCACATTCCCGCGTACCGGCAGGCGCTGGCCGACTGGCTCGCTGCGGACGCGCACGTCATCGACAACGGGGTCCTGAGCGTACGGGAGACGGCGGAACGGATCGCCGAGGCCGTACGCACCGACGCGGCCGGTGTCTGCGACATCGTGCAGACACCGGAGCCGACGCGCGAGACCGTCGCGGCGGGGGTGCTGCTCTTCGACGACGAGGACCGGGTGCTGCTGGTCGACCCGACGTACAAACCGGGCTGGGAGTTCCCCGGCGGGGTCGTCGAAGCGGGCGAGGCGCCCGGGTCCGCGGGAGTCCGGGAGGTCGCGGAGGAACTGGGCCTGACCCTGGACGCCGTACCCGAACTGCTGGTCGTCGACTGGGAACCGCCGGTGCCGCCCGCGTACGGGGGGCTGCGTCTGCTGTTCGACGGGGGCGCCCCCGCGGCCGCCGCCGCGGCCCGGCTCCGGCTGCCGGGGCCGGAGCTGCGGGCCTGGCGGTTCGTGACGGAGGAGGAGGCGGCGGGACTGCTGCCCGCCGTCCGGTACGAGCGGCTGCGCTGGGCGCTGCGGGCCCGCGAGCGCGGCCGCCCGCTGTACCTGGAGGCGGGCCGCCCCACGCCGTAGCCCGGCCCGCCCCCCGCCGGACGGCAGCGGTTACGGCAGGGACGGCTCGGCCGCGGCCGCCAGGAGTGCGGCCGCCGCATCCTGCGTCAGCGGGTCGCCGTGGCCGAAGCAGGCCACCGACGGGGCCAGCGCCGCGAGGCGCTGGAAGGAGGCCCGGGCCTGCGCCCCGTCCACGTTGAACACGCCCTGCATCACCCGGCCCACCCCCGCGATGCAGTCACCGGTGAACAGCACGTCGTGGCGCGGCAGGTGGATGCCGATGCTGCCCGCCGTGTGGCCCGGGGCGTGGACCACCACCGCCCCGTCGCCGAAGGGCAGCACCTCCCCGTCCTCGACCTCGCGGTCGACCCGCGTCGGCGGCGCGGGAGGCACCGTCAGGCCGTGCTCGTACAGCGGGATTTCCCAGTCGAGCAGGACCGGCTCCGCTACGGGAAGCTCGCCCCGGACCACCGGAGCGTCCAGCCGGTGCGCCACCACCTGCGCGCCCCACCGGCCGGCGAGTTCCTCCGCCGCGCCGACGTGGTCGCGGTGGCAGTGGGTCAGCACGATCCGCTCCAACCGCCGCGGGTCCAGCCCGAGCGAGCGGACGGCCTCCTCGATCAGCGCCGCCGATCCGGCGTGACCGGCGTCGATCAGGGTCAGGGCCTCCCCGTCCCGCCACAGGTAGGCCTGGCCGATCGGGAAGCGGAGCATGTGGAGCCGCTGGGGGAGCACTTCGACGAGATCCATGCCCCGAACGTACGTCCGCCGACTCCGCTCCCGGCGCGGCTTTCACCGGGAGCGGAGTTCGCCCGTAGCGCAGTCGGGCAGCGTAGTCGGGGAGCGCAGGCCGGGAGCGCAGGCCGGACAGGTCAGCCGCGCTTGGACTCCGCGTAGTTGACGAGGAAGAGGGCCTCCGCGACCGACAGACGCTCCAGCTCCTCCGGGGAGACGCTCTCGTTCACCGCGTGGATCTGCGCCTCCGGCTCGCTCAGCCCGATCAGAAGCATCTCCGCCTCCGGGTACAGCGAAGTCAGCGTGTTGCACAGCGGAATCGATCCGCCCATGCCGCTGACCTGCATCTCCTGGCCGGGGTACGCCACCTGCATGGCCGCCGCCATCGACGCGTACGCCGGGCTGTCCGTGTCCGCCTGGAACGGCTGGCCCTGGCCCACGACCTCCAGTTCGAGGTGCGCCCGCCACGGGGTGTGCGCCACCAGGTGCGCCTCCAGCAGCTTGATCGCCTCGGCCGTGTCCACGCCCGGCGGCACGCGCAGGCTGATCAGCGCGCCGGCGCTCGCGTGCACCGAGGGGGTGGCGCCGACCACCGGCGGGCAGTCGATGCCGAGCACCGTGACGGCCGGGCGGGCCCACAGCCGGTCCGCGATCGTGCCCTCGCCGATCAGCTCGACCCCGTCCAGCACCTTCGCGTCGGCACGGAAGTCCGCCTCCGGGTACTGCAGACCCTCCCAGACGGCGTCCGCGGCCAGACCGTCCACCGTGGTCGAACCGTCGGCCGAGCGCAGCGAGTCCAGCAGCCGGATCAGTGCGGCCAGCGCGTCGGGGGCGACCCCGCCGAACATGCCGGAGTGCAGGTTGCCGCCGAGGGTGTCGATCTTCACCTTGATCAGGGTCATACCGCGCAGGGTCGCCGTCACCGTCGGCAGGCCCAGCCGGAAGTTCCCCGCGTCGCCGATGACGATGGTGTCGGCGGTCAGCAGCTCCGGGTGCGCCTCGGCGTACTGCTGGAGGCCGCCCGTGCCCTGCTCCTCCGAGCCCTCCACGATCACCTTCACGCTCACCGGCACACCGCCGTTGGCCTTCAGCGCGCGCAGAGCCAGCAGGTGCATGATGAACCCGCCCTTGCAGTCCGCGGCGCCGCGCCCGTACCAGCGGCCGTCGCGCTCGGTCAGCTCGAAGGCCGGCGAGATCCAGGCGGCGTCGTCCAGTGGCGGCTGCACGTCGTAGTGCGCGTACAGCAGGACGGTCGGCGCACCCTCGGGACCGGGCAGGAAGCCGTACACCGACTGGGTGCCGTCGGGGGTGTCGAGGAGGGACACGTTCTGGAAGCCCTCGGCGCGCAGAGCGTCGGCGACCCAGTTGGCCGCGCCCTCGCTCTCGCTCTTCGGGAACTGCGCCCAGTCCGCCACCGACTGGAAGGCCACCAGCTCGCCCAGCTCCTGCTTGGCGCGGGGCATCAGCGAGGCGATGGTCTCGGCGATCGGATTCTGGGACATGGGCACGCTCCTCTTGGGTGCGACGTTGTACAGACGTAGCCGCCCGCATCCACGTGGTGGGCGTATGCCGGGTACGGCGAAAGACAGACCCGATCCTCGCACAGCAGGATGGGCCGGACTCGCGCCGTAGGATTTCCATGCATCGGAGCAACCGCATGATCAGGAGCAGCAGCACATCGTGAGCAGCGACGACAGCACCGTCGGGGGACCCGACTCAGCAGCAGGGCAAGCCGCTCGGAAGGCGGGGGACGGGATGGCCGCAGACGCCGGCGGAACCGGCGAGGTGTGGGACGTGGTCGTGGTCGGAGCCGGGCCGGCCGGTTCCTCGGCCGCGTTCGCGGCGGCCACGGCGGGGCGGCGCGTGCTGCTGCTGGAGAAGGCCCAGCTGCCCCGGTACAAGACCTGCGGTGGCGGGATCATCGGCCCTTCGCGCGACGCCCTCCCGCCCGGTTTCGTCCTGCCGCTCAAGGACCGCATCCACGCGGTCACCTTCTCGCTGAACGGGAAGCTGACCCGGACCCGCCGTTCGCGCCAGATGCTGTTCGGCCTCATCAACCGGCCGGAGTTCGACGCCGGGCTGGTCGCCGAGGCCGAGAAGGCCGGGGCCACCGTCCGTACGGGCACCGCCGTCGCGCGGGTCGAGCAGCACGGGGCGGCGGTGCCCGACCGGCGCACCGTCGCCGTGGTCCTCGCCGACGGGGAGACCGTCCTGGCGCGCGCGGTGGTCGGCGCGGACGGCAGCGCGAGCCGGATCGGTGCGCACGTCGGGGTCGAGATGGACCAGGTGGACCTGGGCCTGGAGGCGGAGATCCCGGTCCCCGAGACGGTCGCCGCGGACTGGAAGGGACGGGTGCTCCTCGACTGGGGCCCCCTGCCCGGCAGTTACGGCTGGGTCTTCCCCAAGGGCGACACCCTCACCGTCGGGGTCATCTCGGCGAAGGGCGACGGCGCCGCGACCAAGCAGTACCTGGAGGACTTCATCGCCCGCCTCGGACTCGCCGGCTTCGAACCCTCCGTCTCCTCCGGTCACCTCACCCGCTGCCGCAAGCCCGATTCTCCGCTGTCCCGCGGCCGGGTCCTGGTCGCGGGCGACGCCGCCGGACTGCTGGAGCCGTGGACCCGGGAGGGCATCTCCTTCGCGCTGCGCTCGGGGCGGCTGGCCGGCGAGTGGGCCGTGAAGATCTCCGAGGCACAGGACGCGGTGGACGCGCGCCGCCAGGCCCTCAACTACGCGTTCGCGATCAAGGCCGGACTGGGCGTCGAGATGAGCGTCGGCAAGCGGATGCTGACCGCCTTCGAGGCCAAGCCGGGGCTGCTGCACGCGGCGATGACCGGATTCCGCCCGGCATGGCGGGCCTTCGCACGCATCACCCGGGGTGCGACGACGCTGCCCGACCTGGTGCGGACGTATCCGCTGGCGCGCAAGGCGCTGCACATCCTCGACGGCAGGGCGGCGCGGAACCGCCCCCAGGAGCCGGAGCAGGGCCAGGGCCGGGGCCAGGAGCAGGGCCGGGAACAGGAGCCGGAGCGGGCCTGAGGGATCCGGCCCGGTCCGGACGGGCCCCGGGCCCTTAGGCCCTCTCACCGGCCCCGGTCGGCAGTGGACGGTGGCGGTCTTGTCCCGAGGGTGCGGGCAGGGCCGCCGCTGTGTTGTGCGGGCTGGGGCTGCGGGCGTGCATCGGGTGCTGGTGCTGGTGCTGGTGCTGGTGCTGGTGCCGGTGCCGGTGCCGGTGCCGGGGCCGCCCCGCGTGC
>LJCW01000351.1 GCA_001298555.1 Actinobacteria bacterium OV450 | reverse complement strand
ACCGCATGCTCGCCGGTGTCGTCATCGACGACACCGGCGTCCTGAACGAAAAGCTCCGAGAATGGGGAGGACTACTACAACTACCACCGCCCACACGGCGCTCTCGACGGCCAGACACCCTACGAACGCCTCAAGCAGAAGACCCAGGCCCGGATGTAACCAAGCTCAGGCAGACGCACACCAGGCGGCCAGGACCGAGGGTGAAGCCCAATGCCGGAAGTGGCCCACCCCGGCGGCACTCGCTGCCTGGATCTTGCTCTGCCGAACGGATCAACCAGAGCGGCAGCGAGATCAGGCCACTTATCGGAGCGTGAAGCCTGGTTTGCGTGTCAGGGGCTTGGGCCTTCGCTCGTGGTTGGCAGCCCGCTCGGTTGACGTGCTACCCGCACGAGTTCGCCCGGCGCGCGAGCACCCACGGCTGGACCTGGCCGAGCTCGCGCACTGGGCGCTGCCACATCGGCTGGAGCACGAAGCGGTACGTTGGCGGCTCCTTCTCCGCCGCGGCCTCGGCCGTCTCCGCCTCAGAGGCGGGCGCCTCACCGGTGTGGATTAGCTCTTGGGTGAAGGCACTGTCCACCAACGCCGCATCAATGGGCGCTAGGGATCTCAGGGCGGAGGCCAGGCTCACCGTCGTGCCGAATACGTCGCCCATGCGAGTCGTCACCGTGCCGAACGCAATGCCGACGCGCAAACCCAACTCGGGCATCGACTCGTGGCTTTCCATCGTCTCAATGAGCCGCAGGGCGATCTCGGCCGCGGCGCCCGCGTCGTCCGCCGCGTACCGCACCTCGTCGCCGAGGGTCTTGATAAGCTGGCCGCCGTGCGCGGAGACCAGGTCCGCCGCCGCGGTCTGGAAGATCTCGACGAGCTCGCCGAGCTCCTCCTCGTTCAGCCGGCGGGTAAGCCGGGTGAAGCCGACGAGTTCTGCGAATCCGACGGCGAGCCGCCGACCGACCCACTCCTGTGGGAACGTGGCCTCTGTCATGCGACCACGGTCGAGCATCTGGCCCTTCTTCTCGTGCCTGGCGTTCAGAAGTGAGTGCGCAACCCAGAGCTTGTTCTCAACCTCGGCAGACAACTGGGGACTCTGAGCGACGTGATCGGCCCGCATCTGCTCGCAGACGTATTCGTACAGGTCTTGCACACTCACCCGGCCATCCCGGTCGCCGTCCGCCTCACCCGAGCGCAGCCCCTCAATGATCGCCCCCGTGAAGCGAGAGGGCTCGGGATCCAATTCATCGAGAAGGTTGCCTTCCCAGGCATACTCGGTGTGGTTGGTCGCAGTGAGGATCGCCCGCCCGTGTCCGGCCAATTCCTCTGCGACGTGCACTTCCGTGTCACCTTTGCCGCCTCGCAGAAAGGCGCCGCTGTAGCAACAGTCGAGGAGCACAACGATCGATCTGGCGCGGCAGCGGTCCATTTGAGTACGCAAGTAGGTGGAGGAGACGGCCGTGGCGCCGAGTAGCTTCCGGTCGGTGTCCCGCGCGGCGAAGTACAGTTCGCCGTAGTTGTTCAGGATGCCATGACACGAAATATGCAACAGGAGAAAGTCGCGCCTGCTACGCTCAAGGAAAAATTGCTCGACAGCTCGGTTTATCTCATAGTGACGCCCATCGACGACCGCGGTTACTTGGAAGTCACCTATTCTCTGGTCCTGGAGAACCTCAGTCAGACCCTCGACGTCGCGCACAGGCGAACGGAGTTGTTGCAGAGCACGGTTCTCATAACGGCTCGTGGCAATGAGCAGGGCGGAGCGACGTCCGGTCACGGCGCCTCAGCTTTACCAGATATGCTGATATCAGGATCCGATGAGGCGCGGGAGCCTGCTGCGGGCGACGGAGCTGCCCCGTGGGCGGCGACGAAGACATCGATCAACTTCTGTTGGTCCGCTGACGAGACAGCCTGAAGTTCGAGACTGTCTTCGCCAAGCGAAATGCTGACTGCACGGACAGGTCGGCTCCGAAGCCATGTGTCCAACAGTTTCAATACGGACGGCAGCACAAACGGCGCCATGGTCACTACGAGGCCGCCGAGAGCTATCACGTCGCCGGGCTTGGCGCCTGCGGGGGCCGCGCCCAAGCGACTCAAATCGACCTGTTCCACCTCTAGCCGGAGAAGTTGCTCGCGGAGCTCGAGAGTGAGCGTTGCCAGCTCTCCTTTGTCGCTGTCCGGGTTGCCTTCCAGAACGAGTTTCAACTGACGCGTTCCGTCAACACTCATCGTCGCTACCTCCCGCCTCAGTGCGACAGAACACCACTTTAGTGATCCGCGGCTAGGGTGAAACTTCTAAAAGTAAAGCCGGTCACCTATTGACCGATCAACTAGCCACCTCTGCTCCTGCCCGCTGCAAGAAGCGTAGGCGCACTAGCGAACCAGTGCGCCTCACAGCCCCGGTGCCGCTCCACCATGGCGTGCTGGAGGGGCACGACTCTGGCCGAGGGCTTGTCTTCGAACACGACGGCCGCCGGACGCCTCCGCAATCTCATGTACATAGCCATATGCTCGATCACTCGTGACAGCACTTTCACAACAGCCGTAGTGAGGTGAGCGTGGGGTGCTATTGAGCTGGGTCATCAACTCTCGGTTGGTGGCTCAGGATGCCCGGAGGTCTTCTTCGCGTTCGGAGAGCTGGTCGCGGAGCTCAGCGACCTGCTGTTCAAGGTGGTCGATCTTTCCGCTGAAGAGTGTCTGTGTCGATGGGAGCGCCGAGACCAGGGCGCGCCAGGCGTCCTGGCCGAAGGCTTCGGACAGGCGTTGTTCGAGGCGGGCCACGTGCCCGGCGAGGCGGGTGTTGCGTTCGGTGAGGTTGGCCAGATCGCTTAGCAGGGAGTTCCGGCTGGCCTGCCGGCCGCGCTCCTGACCGGCGCCGCGATCACCGCGATCACCCACGGAATTCTGGACCGGCGCGACCCTCTGATCTGGCTCGCCGAGAAGGCCGGCAAGACCGGATACATCAAGCACGCCACCATCGTCCGCAAGGCCGGCGGCGAGGAGGGCACCGAGTACCCGAAGGCCGTGCAGGACATCTCCGGTCCGGGTACCGCGCTCATGGAGCTGGACCTTCTCTGCACCATCCGTGCACCTTGGGTTGCGTCCCACTGAGCCTTTTCAGGCGGGCCACTAATCGGGTGACGCCCGTGAGACCCGACCGCAGGCGGTCGAGCAGGGCGTCGCCCATCGCGACCACTGACACGAGCGGAAGCTTGCAGCGCCGGTCGCCGTCACGGGTGACGATGAGTATGGTGACCACTCGACCAGGGTGTGCGGCAGGATGGGGAATTAACGAGGCTCCTTTGCCAGTGGGTTGAGGCTTCGAACACCTCCCCCAACGGCACAGGCGCGCCGTACGTTGCACCCCACCTGCGTTTCCGGGTGGCGTACGCGGGCCAAACACCACAGTGTGGTTGTCGCCGGTGCGCTACCCGTTAACGGCCGCTCGCAACGCTGACACGAATTCCCGACAGGAGCGGTAGCGGTCACCGGGTTCCTTGGCCAGAGCAGTCCGCATCACGATATCGACATCGGGCGGGAGCCCGGGACACATCTGGGAGAGGGAATGCGGTTCGGCGTACTGCTGCAACCGCCGCACCCCCTCACCTCCACCTTGGGGGAAAACCGGCTCACCTGCGAGGGTTTCATAGACAAGGCAGGCTAGGGCGTACCGGTCGACGGCGGTATCCTCCCCCGGACCCCCGAAGTCCTCATCCAGTAGGGGTCCGGCAGTCCCGAAGTCCGTGAGATAGGCATACAGGGGAAGGCCGTCGTCCTCTCCCAGGACGACCAGAACCTTGCTCGGCTTGACGGCGCCATGTACCAAGCCGTGGGCGTGCGCGGAGTCCAGCGCCGATGCCACATGCTCGGCGATGCGCATCGCAGGAACCACTGTCAGTGCTCCGTCCTGATCCAGTAGGAGTCTTAAATTCGGCGCATGAATGTAGCGCATGGCAATGTAGAGGACACCGTCGCTTTCACCCGCTTCGAATGTCGGCACCATATGCGGATGATCGATTTCGTTGACCATACGGATCGCATGTACGAGATGCGTGCGGAATTTCTCATTACGCGCCAACTCTGGAGGAAGTAATTTCAGCGCCACGGTACGGTCCAACCTTAAGTCTGTCGCGCAATAGACAACCCCGGCGCCGCCCCGACCGATCTCGCGCTGCAATTCATAATCGGCAATTCGCGATCCGATCGAGACGGGAAGTTGACGCTCGTACGGTCCACTGTCATCAGTGATATGTCCCACCAGACACCCCTTCACGGGCGGCACGAAACAACATCCGCCTCCCATACTCGCTGACCATCAGGGGCGCTTCAAGCGGAGCCGGCGCTTCTGCGGGAAGCGTTCCTGCTCGGGGTCGAGGAAGTCGATCAAGTCCATCAAGGCTGTTTGCAGGTCTACCAGGCGCGGATTCCGCCCCTCGCGTGAGGCCAGTTCCGTGACGCTGTCGGAGAGGCGCGTAAACCATGTAGCGAACCCCGGCTCCGATTCAAGTCGTGCACAGAACTCAGCATATCCGATGCACCTATCGCCGTCCTCGCTCTCCTTAATGACGAGTTCCCCGATCGCCCTTTGATCGCTGCGAAACAGCTGAAGATTCCGGTCAGGATATGCATCATCATTCAGAATGGTGCTGACGCGCGCGATCAGCGTCACGATGTGACGGTTCGTGTCTTGATTACCGAGATCGAGGAAGTAGATGCGGCGCCTGAGGATCTCGACCCAGCCCAGATACTCGGCGAGTACATGTAGAGTGCTCCGCGTCGCATACAGCTGGTCTCGGGGCTGCACGAACTGAACCCGGAGGAAGCCTTGGCTCGCAATGTTATAAAGGCGGGACTGGAAATCAAAGGCGGCCCAGAGTAGGGGATCGCGATACCGACTCATGGTGTCTTGCCTCTCCAGCATGCGATGGCGCTCGGTAGCCTGCCTCTCCAAGTCGTCCCTGAGAAGGGAATTCTTCCTATTCGCTTGGGAGCTGTAAACCGCGCTGACCAAGGCCACCACCCCGGACAGGGAAGCCACAATCAGTTCTGTGTTCATGGCACTGCATCGGGCCAGGTTGGAAACGAGTGGATCGGGGACTCTGCATCAAGCACATCGTTACCAAGACGACCTGCATCGTAAACAGGTGTTGCGCTGAATGCAGGACGTTCTTCAGTATTGTGGCCGATCAGGGGTGGCAGCCACCATTGATCCCTTTCAGGGCGAGTCCCGATCGGGATGGCCGAGCGGTCGGCATTGGGGCAGAACGAACGAGGCTCCCGGACGGTTGAGCGAGATGTCTCACGTCTCAAGCAATCAGCCAGGGAGCCTCGTTGGTCACCTATCCCGCCGCACTGGACCTGCCGCACGCGCTTGTTGAGTGGGTAACGATGCTGATCGTCACCCGGGAGGGTGACCGAAGGTGCAAGCTCCGCCCCTCCCAGCGGGCGCTGGTCGCGCTGGTGTATCTGCGCAAGCACGACACCCTCGCCGAGATCGCGGCCGGCTTCCGGATCAGCGTCGGAACCGCCCACGCCTACGTGCACCAGGTCACCGACCTCCTCGCCCGCAAGGCGCCCGGCCTGACCCAGGCCCTGCGCGAGGCCGACGCGGAGTACGTCCTGGTCGATGGCACCCTCGCCGAGTGCGACCGCGTGGGCGACGGACGCGCGGACTACTCCGGAAAGCACCGCCGCCACGGTGTGAACTAGCAGGTCATCACCGGCCCGACGGGCGGCCTCGTGTGGATCTCCCGCGCCCTGCCCGGCCGCACCCACGACCTGACCGCGGCCCGCACTCACCGCATCGTGAAGACCTGCGTCCGGCTCCGCATCCCTGCTCTGGCCGACATGGCCTACACCGGCGCTGGCGGCACCTTCGCCATGCCGACCAGGCGCCCACCCCGCAAGGAGCTCAGCGTCGGGCAGAGATCGCTGAACCGGGCCCACGCCCGGTTCCGCTACCCGGTCGAACGCGGTGTGGCCACGCTCAAGCGCTGGAGAATATTCCGCCGTGCCCGCTGCAGCCCGAACTGGCTCACGTCAGCGGCGAAGGCCGTCCTCACCCTGGAGTTGCACCGCTGAAAAGACTCAGTGAACGTACTTGCGGACGATCTGTTCCTGACCGCCGTAGCCGCGCTCGCGGATTTCCATGAAGAGGCGTCGGGCGACGGTGTGGCCTTCGGCGTACCGACGGTCGATGTAGGGCTTGTAAGGGTCGAGAATGCTGGCCCGTCCGTTCCAGCGACCGACCAGGAGCTCGTCGGGGTCCTTCGCATGCGCCAGGCGCCGCACGGTGTTGCGGGCCAGGCCCAGCCGCCGGGCTATGACACGCAGAGCGATGCCCTCCGCCAGGAGGCCATGGACGGTCGCATGCTGTTCACGGACGCGGTCCGACAAACGCCCCGAGCGCCGCGGTCCGGCAGCGTCCGGCGGCAGGACCACGGCTGGAAGCGGGGCTGGCGGGCTGGTCGGAGGCTCGGGCAGCAAGGCTCGGTGGTGGACGACGGTCTTCTCGACCGCTTCGGCGAGGTTCTTCCAGAGATGCCACCTGTCTGCAACGTGGATCGCGTCGGGGGCGCCGAGCCGTCCGGCCTCGGCATACGTGCCGGAGCGATCCCGGCAGATCACTTCGACGCCAGGGTGATCCGCCAGCCAGCGGGCGACGGTCCCCACCCTGCGATCGGGCAGCAGGTCGACAGGACGGCGAGTCTCGATGTCCACCAAGATCGTGGCGTAGACATGACCCTTGCGCAGAGCGAACTCATCCACTCCCAGCACGCGGGGCGTCGGCGACGCGGTCTCGGGCAGGCCTCGTATCAGCCGTAACAACGTGGACCGGCTCACCGGGACGGCAAAGGCATCAGCGCGCCGGGCGCTGGCACGACCGGCCAGCATGAGCGCCGGGTGCCGCAGAGCCGTGTGCAGTCCCTGACTTCGCCGTCCGTATCGGAAGGTCAGGCCAGGCACTTGCTCGACGAACGTCGCCTTGAAGCAGTCCTGTTGATGGCAGCGGAACCGGCGCACCTGCAACTCGATGATCACGCGACGTTGACCAGTCGCAGTGTCGTCCAGGCGGCGTACGTACCGACTGTGTACCCGTGTCGAGCTGGTCCCACAGCCCGGACATGGCGCTCGGCTGGACCTCGCGGCGGCTTGGACGGTCACCAGCTCGCCGCGGACGCTGATGGCGTCGAGCACGACGTCATCAGCGTGGTGGAACCAGAGGTCTTGGAGGAGCGCGTCAGTCACGAGGGTTCATGATCGCGGTTTCGGTGACGCTCCGTGGCTCTGCACTGAAAGTGATCCAGAACCACTTTTCAGAGACTGGCGACAAAGCCATCTCACCCTGGAGCGTCAAGGCTGAAGAAGCTCATTGACCGATCGACTTTGGATCGCATTCATCGTTGAATCGTGCGCAAAATGTAAATTCTGCCGACTTGCGATCAGGCTTGCGGAGTGCTGCTCTGGAATAGGCAGGGGGTAAAGGGCTAAATAATCCGGGCCCGAATGGGTGGCGTTCAGCCGAAGTAGGGGGACGACGCGTCGTGTGACGACGGGATACCGCGCTGCGACCCGCTATCGGAGGTTCACGATGACACAGGTCTCTTCTGCCCGCATTCCACTACGCCAGATCATGGCCGTGCTCTTGACTGCCGCCCTGACGCTCTCCCTCTCGGTGGTGCTCACTGTCACCTCGGCGAAAGAAGCAGCCGCCTCGTGCTCCGCCAACCGGTTCAACGGAACGTGGCGCTCGTCCGACGCGAGACTGAAGCGTATCGACGTATGGCAGGGAGAGGACTGCCACCTGTACGCCAGGGCCTGGGACGTCTGCGAGAACGACTCGTCGCACATCTGCAGCTGGGGAAACAGGAGAATGGGAGACAGTCCCGAGCCGAACTTCCAGTTCGTCGGATACAACTGGAGCAACGCCGATGAGGTGCTGCAGCTGCGGATGCAGGACAGGTCTCACATCTCGGTGTGGGACAGCACCGACTACCACAACGGTAAGAAGGTCAGCTTCACGGTCGCGATGTACAAGAGCAGTTGAGCCCGCGAAGGGCAGCAACTCCGCCGCGCCGCTACTGGACGAGACCCCCTACCAAAACAGGTGGGGCCTCGCCGCTCGTCCCCCGCCCCGAGAGGATGCGAACGCACCAGGGTGGGCCCCTGTTCGCCGACCGTGCCTACACAGGTGCCGGCTCCTGGGTCGCCACCGGACTCAAACGGCCACCGGGCGTCGGGGCGGCGCGATCTGCTGGCCGTCGTAGAGACGGATCGTGGTCACCCCGCGTTGTGTTTGTAGTCGACGTCCACGGAGGCGACCGGGAACAGCCAGCCGAGCCTGACCATCTGGTCGAAGTCCTACGGCGCACGCCGAGCCGTACCGCGGCCTGGTCCGGCCGAGCGGCACGTGCGTCCAGGAGGGCGGGCAGGTCCCGGTGGCGGGCCAGCGCGCCACCTGGTCCGGATGCACGTCGAGGAACTGGGTGCGATCTCTCGGTTTCATGCCAGTGCGCTACCTGCACGAATACCACCAGGTGACAGTGGAACCGCCTCGATCTCTCACATCCATGACAGTGAGCCCCACCCCGGAAACCGACACTGACCAGCACCACCGCACAGACCCTCGCTGTGAACAGGCACACCATGACAGCTGTGAACAGGCACGCCCATGACAGCCAGCCATCCTCGCGATTGGCGTCTGATGGCAGCAGCTTGGTCACCCTGTGGCAGCCATGATCGCCAGCGCTGCGCAACGTGAGCAGGGACGGCCCTCCCGCCCTGGCTGACGCCCATCCAGCGCCACCACCGCGCCCATTCACACACCGCCAACCCTATGGGCGGGCCTGCGCCTGATGGGGTGCAGAATAGGGGTCGATTACATCGACTTCGTAGACCTGCACCCAGGGTTCGAAATCATCGTGCCTACACTCAATGTGGAGCCGTACAGGCTGACGGCCAAATTCCATACTCCACCAGAGCAGAGCCTCGACATCACGGTGCGGCGATCGTGTCTGCTCCATCATCAGAGACAGGGTGGATCCGAGGTACAGCCCGTTTCGTGTTGCTGTACGCCCGTCAGCTGAAACACCGTCCAGACCCGGCTGTAGCCGATATGGGCCCCACACCTGGGCCGCAAGCTCCTCCGAGGTGGGACCTGCGGCCGGGTTAGAGACGAGTGCGATCGTGCGGTCCTCTCCGTCATCGAGCACCCGAACCCGCACCTCGGCCAACCGCTCCAGCACTGATGGGCCGTTCCACCTCACCGTCAGCCGCGCGCGGCCCGCAGCGCCCGTTTTCCGAACCTCCACCGTAAGGTCGGGGAGCATATCCTGATGAATTCTCACGCGCTCAATTCCGGCAACAGTATTGGCAGCGTTCGTCGCCTCCTTCGCCGTATTCAACGCATCTACAGAAATCTGCTTGGCTTTTATCGCCACCCACAAAGATCCCCCCGCTGCAAAGACGCTAGCCCCAGCAGCGATTGCGCTCCAAACATCAGCAGACCACATACAGGCACCCCCTCAGACTGACGCTCCCGCGGGTTGAGCCCGCTTTCGTGGGCGGCAGTGTGCCCGACCGACAGTCGTCCTGTCCCGTGCTTTCCGCGACTGCTGGCTAGTAGTGCTTGGTCAGGTTGGTGTTGTTGGTGCGTGTCCTGTGGGTGCGGTGTGTCGTTGAAGACGTGTGACGCCGGAGGAAATGGCATGTGTGCGGGCTGAGTTGGAGGAGTTCGCGGAGGAGGTTTTCGAGCCGTTCGCGCGGAAGGATCAGCGTCGGTGGGAGCAGGTCTATCTGCGGGGGCTGCTGACCGACGGGCAGCGCAAGTCGGTGGAGCCGATGGCGGCCCGGCTCGGGGCGGACGGGAACCGGCAGGCGCTGGCGCACTTCGTGACCACCAGCTCGTGGGATCCGGCGCATGTGCGGGCCCGGCTGGCCTGGAAGATGGAAACGGTGATCCGGCCGAGTGCGCTGATCTTTGATGACACCGGGTTCCTCAAGGACGGCAATGCCTCTGCGTGTGTGTCGCGGCAGTACACCGGCACCGCGGGCAAGGTCACGAACTGCCAGGTGGGCGTGTCGCAACACCTGGCCTCCGACCATGCCTCGGCGGCGGTCAACTGGCGGCTGTTCCTGCCCGAGACCTGGGCGCCCGGGTCCGTGAAGGCCGAACCGGGCAAGGTCGCCCGCCGCGCCGCCTGCGGCATTCCCGACGACATCGGGCACGTGGAGAAGTGGCAGCTCGCACTCGACATGCTCGATGAGACCCGCTCGTGGGGGATCGAGGTGCCGCTGGCCATCGCGGACGCCGGATACGGCGACGCGGCCGCCTTCCGGCACGGCCTTCAGGCCCGCGGCCTCAACTACATGGTGGGGATCTCCACCACCCTGCCGGCCCAGCCCAGCCACGCAATCCCGGTCGTCGAACCGTACTCCGGCACCGGCCGACCGCCGGTGGCGAAGTACCCCGACAAGCCGCAACCGGTGAAACAGCTGGTCATCGCAGCGGGCAGGAAGGCGGCGAAGCCGGTGCAGTGGCGTGAGGGATCCCGGCCCGGCACGGGCCGCAGCGGCTCCAAACGGATCTACTCGCGGTTCGCGGCCCTGCGGATCCGGCCCGCCGGACGCGAGGTCCGCCAAACCCTCAGCGGCCCGGAACTGCCGGAGTGCTGGCTCCTGGCCGAGTGGCCGGCCGGTGAACCGGAACCGGTCCAGCTCTGGCTCTCCGACCTGCCCGCCGACACCCCGCTGACCACCCTGGTCCGCCTCGCCAAGCTCCGCTGGCGCATCGAGCACGACTACCGCGAGATGAAGCAGGCCCTGGGCCTGGCCCACTTCGAGGGCCGCACCTGGAACGGCTGGCACCACCACGTCACCCTCGTCTCCGTCGCACACGCCTTCTGCACCCTGCAACGACTGGCCACAACCCCAAAAGACACGGCGCCGGCCTGAGCCTCTACCGCATCGTCCGCGAGCTACAGACCCTCCTCGCGACATGGACCGGCGTCTGCCTCACCTGCCACCGCGGCATACCCACACCAGCCCCAACCTGACCAAGCACTACTAGCCTCTTGCCACAACAACCCGCAAAACGACTCTGTGCGGCTCTCACGCCCCCTCCTCACGGGCGGTGCGCGCCTTACGGCCGTGGTGCCCGGGGTCACGTGGCATGGGGAGGACATCGGCCGCTGGCTCGCCACCCAACGCCGCGCCTTCCACCGGCCAGACGAGGAGCAGCAGCGCCGCCTCGCCGGCCTTGGGGTGAAGCCGGCACAGGCCGTACGGGCCCGCACAGTGGCCACGACGGCGGGCGCGACCACCGGGCGAGGCGCGGAAGCCGTCCAAAAGGGCGTACAAGCCCTCACGCAGTACATCGAACGGGAAGGTGGAGGGCTGCCCGGCCGAGGACGCGTCGAGTTTCTGCCCGATGGGACGCAGCACCGCACAGGGGTATGGCTCGCCAACCAACGCCAACGCCGCGACCGACTCCACCCCGACCAACTCCGCGCGCTCGCGGAACTCGGACAGGACTGGGCACAGTCGGCCCGGCAGCCCACCCAAGGGGCCCTACACGGACGCCACGCCGGCTACCCGAGAGACGACACGGACCTGCACCGGCCGAACGCCACCCCAGGCCCAGCTCGCAGCCCCACAAGGTGGTGAACCCCTGTCGCCAACCAGTGAAGAATCCGCGACGCCTACCACGCGCTCCATTGTCCAGGCCAACTCATCATAATGACCGAGCAGCAGGCCGGCGTGCTCGACCTGCGGCGTGCGGCCCTGCGTCAAGCCCGGACCCGGATCCGTGGTGACCGGGACCGGCTGCGGGCGGTCGGCACGCACCGGGTCACCGGTAGCGGGCACTGGCACCCACGCTTCGCGCCGAGCTCGGAGGGGAAAAGGGTGGCGCGGGCTTGGATCAAACGCCCGTGTGGGAGCTGTCACGAAATGGAATTCGTGCGCGCAGATTCCGCCTCGGACTCGCTCGGGCGAGGGACATGGGCCCCGCGCCGACGGATCGGCGGCAGTGAAACAGCCTCCCCCGGACACCGTGCACAGGCGCAAGGGTTGAGCCCGGGCCGCGAGGTGGAAAAAATTAGCCGTTTAAGCCCTTTCGAACCACTCAGTGACACACCACAGGATTTCAGAAGGTCCGCCTCGTCCTGCCTCAAGAGCCTCAGGTGAGAACCACCGGTGTAGAGGGAGAGATCACTCTTGAGCTGGGTCCGCAACAGGGAGAGCTCGCGGTTGCACGCGCATGCCGCTACCGATTCGACGACCCCGCTGTCCAACATGCCGAGATGACGCACGAGGCTTGGTGGCTGCATCTCGGTCCAGCCGCTGAGCAGGTTGTGCCTGAGAGCAAAGAAGAGCCGTCGAGTAGGTGCTGGAAGCAGCATGCCGTGGCCATCTGCGTAGTACCAGTCGTTCAACGCAGCGGCCAGCTCCACCCGCTCTTGCCTGGTCATTGTGGTCCGCCGGTCCGAGGGACTGAGGGCTGTGATCTGCCACAACTTCCGGTATGCATGGAGAACATGTTCACTCAGCTGCAGTCGTACCTGGCGCCGGTAGTTGTGCCCGAGCCATAAACCGATCAGGCTTATAGCAGCGACAACAGCACCTTCTAGTCCTGCCATGACTCCCTCCCCCTTGCCATGTCATCAGGATCCAAGCCAGATCGTAGCTGCCGGCCCTTGAAACGAGGAAGGTTGCGGGCCCGCCCGCCCCTTGTGCCACTGACCCGCAACACGGGCATCACCCCTGGAACACCGGGCGCCAGGCCTCACCCCGGCACGCCATACCGGCACGGGCGCTTTACAAGCAGGGGACGGCTGCCCCCGACCTGGCCCCCGGGACAGACTCCGGACCACACCCCTGCCGCGCGCAGCACGGCCATGCGGGCCAGCCAGTGCGGAACCGGTAGGCGCGCACCGTGCGCTCGCAGCCAGCGGAAGTGATGAAGAATTGTTTTCGGCTGCTGCCTCCCTCGCCCGCACCTTCTCGCCTGCGCCAGCATCGGCTCAACCATCGCGGCGCCGAGTCGCCCACCCCCCGGTCGTTGCGTCATCGCGATAGCGACCCGACGACCGGGGCGGTTCGTCCTACGCTGCGACCGCTCTCTTGCTCGCCTCCCGGACCTGTCGAAGCCCCGTCGCCTGGTCCGCCGGGACCGAGGATGCCCCGACTGTTGCCGCAGCGATCGCGTCACTGACGTTCACGCGGAAGCCTGGCCAGCCATGGTCTGTCAGGTCCACCACCATCCCGCTGTTCCGTACCTTGGTCTGGATCAATCGGCGCTCAATCGCGTCCAGGCGAGCGGTCTGGTCCCTCTTGCGTGCGTCCTCGCGCACGCGATCGGGGTCGGTCACGTTGTCCCACGCCTGCAGCCAAGCCCGCCGTCTGTGCCCAGGCACTGCACAGCCGACCATGAAGGCCTCGAACTGCTGGCGACTGGCAGGCATCGTCTCGCGGCGAACGATCCGCGCCGCGGTGCTTACGGGGAGCAGATGTGCCCCACCCGCCGCCGCCTGCAGCTTCCGCAACGGCGGAGCCCCTGCCTCCTCGTAAAAGTAGACGCAGGCTGAGCTGATCTCGCCCCGACGGGTGGCCAGTGTGGGGTGCACGAGCGGCCTCATCCCGCGCAGCCGGCCTCGTTCGGCAGCGCGTGCATGTTGCCAGGCCGCTTCCACGGCCAGGGCCCTTGCCTGCTCATGGAGCGGGATAGCGTTCTTGTCGTGCTCCGCCTCCATACAGGCCACGGTGAACGCCTTCACCGTGGCTAGCGCCGGGACCTTCCTCCCCGCTGCCGCCCGTTTTAGCGTGGCAGCGGATAGTCCTGTCCGCTGTGCCATCGCGTCGTAGGTCAGCCCTGACCTGGACCGGAAGTTGCGCAGGAGCTCGGCGAGCTGCGTCAACTCGGCGGTCACCCACGTGACGGGGTTCTCGGGTCGCCCCACGTCAGCTGCCCGCCTGGATGGCCCGCAGGACCCACCGCAGCGGACGGCGTCCACCTGCGAGCGTCACCACCGCGGCTACCCCGATGCCCGTGGCCCCGCCGAGGAGCTCGAAGATCTGCGGGATCGGCTCCCCCAGCACGCGCAGGCCGGCGGCCATCATCAGGAACACAACCATCAGTACGACGGTGGGAAGGCCGAGGGCGCCCCGCGCCCCGCTCTTATCAGCGCAGGACGAAACGATCTTTTGATCCATGTCTATCCGCTTTCTTCATAGAAGAAATGGCGGCTCGGGCAAGCCGCCATGCTGCCTCCAACTCGCTTGCACTCACGCCCGGTTGCCGCCGCTCGGGAGCCGTGCACCATCATGACGGGTGAGGGCCCTCGGCAGCGACCGAAGGGAACACCACCCCCAACCCGACCGGGCGATATACCCAAATAGTCCGTTCATTCGTTCACGCGTGTCCAAGCAGCCCGCTGCCAGGGCCTACGGCTTCACTCCGGGCTCGCACGGTCTGACACCACTCTGAGAGCACTCCGAGAAGCATTGGACGCCGCGCAGATCCGGGACCCCCCTCTTACGCATTAGGTTTCGTTCCGCGGGACGGAAGGGTTCGTTCACGCCTGTCCAAGCGTCGATTGCCTGCGGCCGACCGCCGCTGAATAGTGGGTACCCACCCGCCGAGCGCGGGAAGGCCCTGACCGCTGCTGCCTCCAACCGCACGCACAGGGCCACCGGCAGAACCCGCGTTGCCGCGCGGCCTGCCACAAGGGGCCGACGTCCCCGACGTCGGCCCCTTGCTCAAAAACTTGTGTTTTGGTCCTCAGGCTCGAAAACCAGGCTGGCCCCCACCGAGCCGGGTGATCAGCAAGCGCGCCCGGCCGCCGCTGCAGCGCTGCGGCGTCCCTGGGCCAGCGCGGAGCAACGGATGCCGCCGCTGGGGTGCCACTCCATGACCGGCTCGGCAGACGTACCGTGCTCCTGGCACCAGTTGACCGGAACGACGCCACCGCAGTCGTACCGCCTGCACGCGCAGGCGTCCCCAGCGCCCGCGTACGCCACCCCGTGCCGGACCACCCCGCCCGCCGGTCCCTCCGCGATACCCCGCAGGCCTGCCGGCTACGCCAACGTGAGCCGCAGGCCGCCCGACCCCGTACGGAACCGGTCGATCACCCGCAACTCCCCCAACACCGCCAACGGACCCGAACCGGGCGCAGCCAGCCGGCGCACCGATGCCCCAAACTCCCCCGCCGTCAGGGCGGCCAGCGCGTCGGCGTCGTCGTCGGTGGACCAGCCCGACAACGTGTCCTCGCCCTCGGCGTCCTCGGCCAAGTCCAGCCACGGCTCATCGAGGCGGAACCGGCGCGCGGCGCCGTGGGCCCCGGCCAGCACCAGCGAAGCCACCGTCGGCCCCACGGGTACTTCGATCTTGTCGTGGGCGAGGAGCCAGGCGACGACCGCGCCGCAATCGAACTGCGGGTGGACGTCCGTGCCGGCCACCGGGTCGGGGAAGTCGGGGTGCCGGCGGCGCCAGCACGCCACCGCGGCCCGGCCCACCCCGGCGATCCGCGCCACCCCTGCCAGCAGCACCCGGTCCTGCCCCGGAACGACCGGGTCGAGGGCAGCGAGCGGGGAGCGGCTGCCCGCGCGGGCGGTGCGCAGCGCCCGCCAGTCCACCGAGGGGCGGACCACCTCCAGGAGCGCGACCTCCTGAGCGTCGTACAGGGGAACCGTGGTCACCCCGCCCTGCCGCTTGTAGTCGACGCCCACCGAGCCGACCGGAGACAGCCACCCGAGCCGCACCACCTGGTCGAAGTCGCAACGGCGCACGCCCAGGCGTACCGCGGCCTGGTCCGAGCCGAGGGGGACATGCCGATCGAGCAGGGCGGGCAGGTCCCGGCGGCGCGCGAGCGCTGCGACCTGGTCCGGGTGGACGTCGGGGAACTGGGGGTCCGCGCCGAGATAGACCAGGAGACCGGCCCTCACGAGGTGGCCGACCGCAGCCGCGGTCACCCTCGGCCGGAGAATCGGCAGCGGCACCCCCAGGGCTGCCGTCAGCCGGTCCGCCGCCACCCCGGCACCGATCGGGCCCCGCAGCGCCGCCCGCACCGCCTCAGGGTCGGCGGCCTCCACCACCGCCCGCGACCACAACCCGCGCCCGGCATCCGCCGGCGGGACCAGGCCCGAACCGACCGCCCAACGCCAGGCCGCCAACGGCACCCGCAGCCGGCCCGCGGCCTGCCCCTCGTCGTACTGCTCACGTACCGAACGCGCCATGAATCGCACTCCGATCGCACATCTACTGGCCCGACGATCGGGCCGCGCCGGAAACATGGCGAAAGATCCTGTTTATTGTCAACAGCGCTGATTCTTGGGCGAGTTGGAAGCGCACCGCACAAGCCGCCTACGCGTACGCGAGGGCCGCCTCGGGATTGCCCGTTGTCACTGCCGTGCTATTTTTGTGAGCGATCGTTCAACTACGGGAGGCGCCGGTGGGACGCAAGCAGCTCTGGGACCAGGCAGAGGTACTGACCTCCGCCATGCGACTGTTTCGTCGCCGCGGCTACTTCGGGGCCTCACTGCGGGACATCGAGGAGGCGACCGGACTACATCCGGGCAGCCTGTACCGGACTTTCCGAAGCAAGGACGGCCTGTTCTGCGCGGCACTGGACGCCTACAACGACCAGGTGGTGCAGAGCCGCGTCCGGGCCCATCTCCTCGAACCTTCGGACCCTGTGGCCGGCATCCGGTCGTTCTTCACCTCGACGTTCGAAACCGGCCTCGATCCCGATCCGGGCTGTCTGCTCACCAACACCGCCGTGGAGTCCTTCGCCGTCCCGCAGGCCACCGACGGGGTCCGCCGAGGACTGGAGACGATCGAGTTGGGCCTCTCCGAAGCCCTGACGCGCGCCCGCACCATGGGCCTGCTGTCTGCGGATCTCGACGTCGAGATTTCGGCAGCCCACCTGCTGGCGCTCTATCAGGGCCTGCTCGTGCTGGCCCGGGCCGGCGCCCCCCTCACCAAACTGCACACAATCACCGATGGCGCGATGGCGTCGATCGGCCCCAAGGAAAAGGAACAGCGATGAGTGACTCACACCAGCTCTGGGAGAACTACGCGGCGTGCTGGTCGGCCGACCCCAGCGAGCGGCTCGCCGCACTCGGCGCGGTCGCGGTCGACGACGTCGCCTACCGGGACCCAGGCATGGAGGTTGGCGGGCTGAGCGAACTGGCCACCTACATGGCAGGGTTCGCCGAAGCCTTCCCCGGCCACCGGTTCCACATCGACGAGGTACTGGACCACCACAACCGGTCGCTCGCACGCTGGACCCAGCTCGGCGAGCAGGGCGAGCCCGCCATGGCGGGCGTGAGCACCGCGCTCCACCGCGACGGCCGCCTCGCCGACATCACCGGGTTCTTCCTCCCCGCGTGAGCGGATCCCGCAGCCTCGCCGAGCACGCCGCCGATCAGCTGGCGCCGCTCGGCGAGGTCACCATCCACCGCTACTTCGGCGGCTGGGCACTGCGCAGACGCGGCATCCAGTTCGCGATGGTGATGGACACCCTCTACCTCCGCGTCGACGGCGCGGCCCGCCCCTCCTACGAGAACGCCGGGTCCACACCGTTCACCTACCGCGCCGCAGGCCGCGAGGTAGTGGTGCACACCTACTACACCGTCCCGGCGGAGGCGATCGACGACCAGGCCGAGCTGTGCGCCCTGGCCCGCGCGGCACTCACCTACCAGCCGACCCCCAACCGCCGCGCCAATGGCGCATCGCCCACAATTCCGCCGCCCGGCCGCCCAAGCGGCCCGCCCCGACCCACTGGGCACAGATAGTCGTCTGCCGGCCTTTCGTCGTCGGCTAAGGGCTGTCCCGTAACGGTGTGCATGGGTGGGACGATCGCTCCGTGGCTGTTGTGATCACTGCGTCTGAGCTGTCCTGGATACGTCCGTTCAGCGGTCTCACCCCTCGACAGTTCAGCAAGCTGGTCACTGTTCTGCGGCGTCGAGGTGCACATGCAGCGCGGCCGGGACGTCCTTGGACGCTCTGCTTCGAGGACCGCGTGTTGCTGGTCGCTGCGTACTGGCGGACCAACCTGACGATGCGGCAGCTCGCACTTTTGTTCGGCGTTTCGAAGTTCACGGTGGACCGCGTAGTCGATGACCTGGGGCCGCGTCTGGGATTGATCCAGCGGCAACGCTTCCGCAAGGGCACTGTCCTCATTGTGGATGGCACGCTCGTGCCGACTCGCGATCACACCCTCGCTCAGCGATCCAAGAATTACCGCTACTCCACCAACCACCAGGTGGTCATCGACGCGAACACCCGCCGGGTCGTGGTTGTCGGCCGGCCGCTGCCCGGAAACCGCAACGACTGCAAGGCCTGGGAGGAGTCGGGCGCCAAGGCCGCCGTCGGTCGCGCAGTCACGATTGCCGATGGCGGCTATAGGGACTGGCCTCGTGATCCCTCACCGGCGCGAGCGCGGACAGTCCGAACTCACGCCCTGGAAGGAAGAGCACAACAGGTCTCATAAGCAGGTCCGTGCCCGCGTCGAGCACGTCTTCGCCCGTATGAAGACGTGGAAGATCCTCCGTGACTGCCGCCTCAGAGGTGACGGCGTCCACCACGCCATGCTGGGCATCGCCCAGCTGCAGAATCTCGCCCTGACCCTGTGACCGCGAGGCTGGACCGCGAGGCTTCGGGATGAAGACGGCGACGAGATGACCGACGACGACCCCCTGACAGTCCTCAATGGCGTAGCAGCTCTGGCAGAGCGAGCAGTGCGCAGCGGCGGCGAACTCAAGCTCTACTGCTGGCACTGCTGACGCACGACGACGTACAGGCCGTCTGAGGTGTGGCCTCGCGAACGTTGCCCCTGAGCGTGCCCGGCTCGTCATGCGGACCGTCAGCGCAGGCGTGCGTCGACTGCCTCGCGCCACGCGGTGAACTCCGCGAACCACAGGTCCGGTACCTGCTGAGGATCGTCCAGGTAAGCACTGGCTCGTGACCACCCGCCGAGCCGGCGCAGACCAGGTTCGCCCAAAGTCAGCAATGCGGTGCGCGGATAGCGTGCCACCCGCTGGGCGAGGCGGCTTTTGATGAAGCCGAGGAGTGCGTCCGCGGCTGCGAGGGCAGTTTCGGTCTCCCGGTACGTCGGGCGGTAGCCGCGGTGGACGACCCGGTTGCGCACGGCGGCCACGGCGTGAGTCCAGTCATGCAGGGTGCCGGGACGCCTCGGGTCCCACTCCCCGCCGAGCCGGGGTGCGTACTGGGTTTTCACGCGGGTGGCCAGGCCGCCGCCGCGAGAGAAGTCGAACACGGACACGGCCTCGTCGATGGATGGGGCATCCAGCTATTCCTCCCACAGCATCAGGGCCAGGGTGCTGGTGAGAGTGATCTCCGCGAGCATGGCGGCCTGGACGACCGCGTTGCGATAGTCGCCATCGCGGCGGAAGGCCCGGCGCGCTTCGGTGGCACGTTCCATCGCCAGTTCCAGCGGCGATCCGTTCCACAGGCGCTGAAGGTGGGTGTTGAGACGGTTCATCTGGTCTTTGTCGAGGACGGTGCTGAGCGGGCCGGATGGCGGCGTCAGGGGCAAGAGGCCCATCGAGCCGTCGGTGTAGCTTCCGGTCGGGGTCCTGACCAGCCAGAGGGCCACCGCTGGCTGTTCCGGGGTGGCCACCGGATTGTTGTGCGGCAGGACCAGGCCAGCCATCGCGGAGACGTCCGTCAGGACGTCAAAACAGCGGGCGAAGGTCTCGCCCAGGACTGCCTCCGACGGGAAGGGGCTGTCGGCGCTCCCGACCGTAGCCATCTCCACGACCGTGCGGTATGCATCGACGCTCGCGTCGGCAAAGTCCTGCTCGGGCAGGGGCTTGCCGGTGATCTCCGCGCAGACCTGGGTCAAGGCAGTCAGGTGCATCTGCCCCTCGCTCTGACGCTCCGTGATCTGCCAGAACTTCAGCGACACGAACGGCCGACCCTGCGCGGTAGGCGGCAATGGGGGCTGTCCGGGGAGGCACGCATCTCCATGCCGTCGAGCCCCGCGACCATGCCTGGCAGCATCTTGGTGATCACTGCTCCGTGGGGCAGCGGACACGGAAAGGGCAGGGCCACCAGGAAGGTGAACAGCAGCGGGCCCACCGCCCCCTGCGGTTCACCGGAGTCGGGACTGCCGGGCTGGTTCATATGAAAAGCGTAGAACTGACCACGCAGGCGTCGCAGGCAATTCCCGGTCCCGATCGAACTCGGTAGCGGCCGGGACCGGCGGCGTCAGCTCCGGTGCGACGGTGACGCAACGCGTTTCACATGAGGGTAAGCAGGCGCCGACTATTTCCACACGGAGGGGAAAACGGCGGCGTCGCGGTCGGACACTGCCACATCCGACCGGCCGGCATGAAGCCGCTCTGCCGTGCAAGCCCTCCGGAGTCACTCAGCCAGCGCGTCTTGTCGCCGTACCAGCACAACGCATCCACCGCCAGCGGTCGGCCGCATCCGCGTCCTCCTTCAACCGGCTCGAACGCGCCGTCACCACCAGCGGGAGACGGCGTCGGTCCCCGGACGGCCTCCGTGTGCATCCTCGTGATCGGAGCCGGGCTCTTTCGATCATCATCGGTCGGCGGGCAATTTTCAGGCTGGGCTTCCGTAGTAGCGGTGTGACGCAGGTTGTTGCGTCGTCCCGCACAGGAAGATCTGGAGCCTGAATTGACACCCCCGGTTTTGACCGAGTTGACCTCGGTCGTGGCTGGCTTGGCCCCGGTGGCCGTCGCGTTCTGCCAGCCCTGGGCCGCGGAGCTGGGCCGGCGGGTCTCCCGCCGACTGCTCGCGCACGGTGTAGGCACACCGGCGCGGCGAAAGCCGTGCACTGGCACGAGGACTGTCGTGGCCCTCTACGAGCTCCCTCACGGGGGACGGGTGACGGTGTGGACCACGCTCACGTCTTCCGAAGGGGCTCTCCCGGAGGAGGGCCCGTCGTGAGCGAGAGCTCGGAAGAGGAGGAGCGTGAACGCCGCCAGGAGGTCCTGCAGCACTTCAAGGACCATAGTCGGCAGTACACGCGGAAGGTGATGGCGGCGCTGCGGACAAGGTTCCCGTCCCTGTCCGGGTACTGGGAGGAGATCGCTCAGGAGGCGCAGGAGCGGACGCTTCGCGTGTGGCTCCAGGGCAGGAATGAACCGAACCGCTCTCCCCTCCCCTACATGAAACGGATTGCCCACAATCTGGCCGTGGACGCGGTCCGGTCGCCGGAGAGCCCTGTTGAGGACGAGACTCTTCTGCCGATGTTCGAGGAGCGGGGCGTGCACCGGCGTGAAGTTCTGCCCCCTCCTGATCCGGCGGTGTGCCTTGTGCTCCAGGCGATAACGAACATGAAGCCCTCAAAACGTAAAAGCGTCGCAGAGGGGCACATTAGGGGCGACGATGAGGACATCATCGCGGTGGACCTGAAGATCCCGCGCGAACAGGTCCGGTCCCTGAGAAGCAAAGCATCCAGGGATCTCCGCGACATGGAGGACATGAAGGTCTTCATCCGTAGGGAACACCACAAGCAAAACCGGCGCGGGGAAGAGGACGCGTGACTGGCATGATCAGGAACGACAGCGAACGGGCGCTCCTGAAGCTCGACAGCACCCGCACGGCCGCCGAGGATCTCCCCGGCACGAAGCCCCGGGACTACTGGGACCGGGCAGACGGCGACTGGGGCACACCAGCCTCTCCCGACGCCCTCGACCGACGTGAACACGCGAACTCCTGCTATCGGATGGGCAGCAAGGCCCTGCGGCGGGACGACGGGCGCCTGGCCGTGACGTGGCTGACCAACGCCTGCATGGAGCTACACCCTGGCGCGGCGTTCCGGCTCGCCGTGGCGCTGTGGAGGCAGGCGTACGACCGCGGGCGCGCGGCCGACGTGCGGGAGCAGGTTCTGGGGGTGTTGGACGCGGCCGTGCGGTTCGGTCACGCCGACGCGCACGTCCTCCTGGATATGTACACGCGGTCCGGACCGCAGGAGTACCGCCTGACGTCGCATAGCTGGCAGGACCCGGAGTTCGTACCCGCCGTGATCCAGCTCCTGAACTCCTACCTGGCCGCCGACGCCGTACACCCGGTGCCTAGTCCGGCCGCAGTGTCGGTTCCAGTTCTGGCGTCGGTATCGGTGCCCGTGCCGGCCGGGGTATCGGGACCGGTGCCGGCGCAGCAACGTCGGCCAGACGAAGCGCAGGCGGGCGGAGTGGACCTGCCACCCGAGGGCCACGGATTGTCCGGTCTCACAGACGCGCCAGCGGATACCGAAGCGTCGTCCGTCGTGTCTATCGCGCTGCGTGAGGCCGAGCTGTTCTCGCCGCACGCGCTGCGCTCCCCCGGGGTGGCCGATGCTGCCCAGCAGATGCAAAAGCCGCTGGGACCGCAGCGGTGGGAGTCGGCCATGCGCGTGCTGGACGTCCTCGACGTCATCGCCTCGGCCGGCCAGCCGGTGGACAGCGAGCGCATCCGAACCCGCACCAGTCTGCCCCACCTCGTACTGGAACAGCTCCTGTTCTGGCTGTGTGCACAAGGCCTGGCCGAGCGCCTCATCGACGGCTCCTACGTCCCCGGTCCCCTCATGAAGACGATGTCCGCCAGCTGCGGCACGCACCGTCCGGAGAACACCCTGCAGCGGGCCCTTGCGCGGCTGCGGGACACCGCCGGCGCCGCCGTCTACCTGAGCACGTACGCGGAAGGGGAGGTATCCATCACCCACTACGCCGACGGCCCGGCGGCGCCCATGGTCGATGAATGGGTCGACTTCAAGGACGCCGCCCACGCCAGCGCCGTGGGCAAGAGCCTGCTGCACCAACTCGACTTCGACAGCCGCATGGACCACCTTTCACGCCGCAAAGCCGTACGGCTAACGCCGCGGACCATCACCGACCCCTCGGCGCTCTTCCGCGCGATCGACCACTACGGACCCCAGGCCCTGCAATTCGACCTTCTGGAGTACTCGGGCAAGGAAGTCTGCGTGGCCGTCCCCCTCGGCGTCGGCGGACAAGCCGGCTGCGTAGCCCTGTCCCTGCCCTTCGCACAGCGTCACCGGCTCGTGGAGATCGCCCGCATCCTCAGCGACCAGGCCACCGGCCTGCTGCTCTCTCTGCTCTTGGCCTCCGACCCCCCAACCGTCGAATACGGCCGCCAAGGAAGCCCAGACATGCGCCTACACCACGTCACCGCACCCACTGCGCCCGACCGGGGCCCGACCACCCAGGCGGACACCGCGATCCACGACCAGGCCACTGCCGAACCCGAAGATCTCGACCAGCTCTGGCTGCCGCCTTCCGCTCACCACCAGCAGGCACCCGAGAACGAAACCGGCGAGCCGCTAGAGCCCGACCACGAACCCGAACACGCCACGAACACACAAGAACAGCGAGGAGGCATCCACTTCGGCCGCTACGGACGAAGTCTGACAGCCCATCTCGACGAACCCTCGTCCCTGCGCACCCGCCACCTCCACGACTGCACCACCTGACACACCCACCGCAAGACCTCCAACAACGACAGCAGAGGACCGGAATCAGCCGCAGAGGCCGTACACGCCGACGACCAGCGCGTACGGCCCCACTCTCGAATGCCGTCCTCAGCACAAGCATCGGGCATGGACGGCAAGATCCAGCGACCGCCCGCATCGCCGAGCGTGGACAGTCAGTCCTGCATGTGGCGGGCGTAGCGTTCGTGGGCGGACTGGCGTGTGCAGCCCAGCGCGGTGCCGATCGCCTCCCAGGAGACCATCGCCTGCCGGGCGGCACGGACCGTGGAGAGGGCGAGCGTGGGGGTGGTGTCCTGGAGGCGGGCGATCGCGCGCAGTGCGGTCACCGGGCTCGTCTTCGCGAGTTCGGTGATCCGGTCCTGGAGGGTGGTGAGCAGCTGTTCGACGTCGCGGAGGATCATGCCTTCGGTGGTGGTGACGTGGTATTCCCAATCTGCGAACGGTCCGGTTCTCGCCTCATCGCCTTCAGTCGCCGTGACATCACTCCACACGACCGGGTGCGTGGTGTCCGCGCGCCAGCCGCATCTGCACGCTCCTTTCACCGACACAGCGCGTTCGGAGACGGTGCCGTCGCTGTCCCACCACGCGGTACTCCCGCCCAAGGCCTCCACCGGCGGCGCCTCACGGCCATCGACCAAAACCGCGACGACCGACCCTCGTGACGGCCCGTCTCATCCACCCACACCACGCACCGCACCCCTCTCCCATCTTCGGCGGTGTCAGGATTCCCTGACACAGTCACCATGTCAGGGAATCCTGACGAGCGGGGGTGCTTTCCGTGAAGCGGTACGCCCGACAGCTCCAGGGGGGAACAGCCAGCCGGGGTGACCGGCGGGGGCGTCGGCCGTTGTTGCGGGTATAGACGAGACGCTGGACCTGCTGGACACGCTCCTCGACGGGGTGAGCGAGCCACGGCTGAGACTGATCAGCGCAGACGAGGCACGCGCGCTGATCGTGCTCCTGGGGCTGCTCGAAGAAGGCGACCACGGCGAAGACGTACGCCGGGCCGCGGGCGACATGCGCTTCCGCCTCGGATCCCGCCTCGCCTGACCCCCATCACCGCACACCCGCCAGCACTCCGCCGGCGCCGCCATCACCGGCAGCGCCACCCGTATCGGATGTCAACGACCAGCCCCGCTTGAAGAAGCGAGCCCCGACTCCGATAAGGCCTCGGGGCTCTCGCCTTGTCCGGCGGCGGCTACGGAGCGGGGGTGAACTCCACCTCCGTGCCCCCGCACCCGGCCGCGATGTCCAGCAGCCGCTCGCGCTCCGCAGCATCTGCGGTCAGGCCCCAGCGGAGCTTGGTGGCCGTCCACTCCGCGCCGAACCGGCACAGCGCATCGGAGACCGGCGGCAGCCACTCAGCAGGGTCCTGGTCCGCCTTCGAACGGTTCGAGCGGGCCGTCACCGCGACCAGCGAGGACAGCTGGCCCTGGTCGTTGGCGTACGCCTCGCGCCTTTGTGCAGTCCACGAACTGGCGCCCGAATCCCACGCCTCTGCGAGCGGCACCATGTGGTCGATGTCCAGACTGGACGCGTTGGTGACCGTGGTGTCGTCGTAGTACGACCACCACACACCCCCCGTCAGCGCACAGCCCGGCCCGATCTGCGGGTACTGGTAGCCCAGGGCCCGCCCGGTGCGGTACCGCCCTCCGAGACCGCCGCCGGCGTCGCCGCTCGGCTTCCCACGACGCCGCGGACACCCGCTCGTAGGCGCGCCGAGGGCTGTCCGCAGCAAGTCACGGATGACCCGGTGAGTTGACCGTCACCTCGCAGCGCTCGGTCTCCCCGCAAGCAGTCCGGGTTACCCGTCAGGCCGTCGGCTCCGCCTGCGGCCTCGACGACCATGCGGCGTTCGACACCCCAGGCTCCCTCTCACCGCCCCGGTCTTCCACATGGACGCAGCCGTCAGGAACCGTCACCAGCCGTCTCACCGCTCTCCCGAGGAGCGGCCTGCCTGATACGCATGTGCTACTTGAAAGTAGAAAATTGCTAGGTAGATGCAGGGATGGATGGCTGCTAGAGTCCGCATGCGCTGCCCGGGACAGGGCAGCGAGATGGCCGGTCCGAACCCCAGATCTGCCTTGAGCGGCGTACATCCGCGAGGCAGCCGGCCGTTGTGATGCCGTGGCAATTCCGCACCGACGACGCCCGTGCGCCCCTTCCGCTCCGTGCCGCCCATGCCGCCTTCGCGGCCCATCGCCCGCACCGCTCTTCGCTTGTCACCCGTCAGATGGGGAGATCCACATGAACGCAGGACTTCTGCGCCGTTTCGTCACCGGCAGGACGCTGGTACTCGGTGCCGTTCTGGCCTTGGCAGTGCCGGGAACCGCCCACGCCAACACCGTGGGCGTGACCGTGAAGACCCCGGGGGCCACCAGCGGCCCCGCCTCTGCCAATTCCGAGATATCGACCCACGCGGACTGTTCCAGCGGCCTCGTCTCCGGCGGCGGGCTCAACCAAGCCATCGGCACCGGGTCGAGCGTGAACGGCAACCACGTCAACGGCACCGCGCCCAGCTCCAACGGCACCAGCGAGTACACCGGCGCCACCGGTGTCGTCGGCACCGACGTCACGCACTGGCTCGGCATCGGGGGAAGTGGGGGCCAGGTCAACGCCTCCTTCTCCACCACTCCGTACGCCATGTGCTTCACCAGCAACCTGATCAACCACACCCAGGTCGTCATGAACAAGGCCAACACCCCCACCGCCGGGGCGACCGCGGGCCTCGTCACGGCGACCTGCCCGGCCAACACCCGCCTGCTCGGGGGCGGCGCCCGCACCACGCCGGGCAACACGGGCAGCCTGAAGACGATCGCGAGCTTCCCCACCTTCAACGACTCCGCGCACGCCTTCGGCGCGAAGGCCGCGGCGGACGGAGAGACCAACCCCGACTCCTGGACGGCGGCCGGCTGGGACTCCGGCGCCAACAGCGCCAACTACACCTACGCCTACGCCATCTGCAGCGGAAGCGGCATCAACGTAAGCAGCGCCACGGTCAAGGTCCGCTACACCGAGGTGAGCGGACCGACCACCGGCAGCACCGGCCAGACGGCGACCGTGGGCTGCGGCCAGGGCGACGGGAACCTGGTCAGCGGCGGGGCCGCGATCAGCGGGGGCAGCGTGACCACCACCAGCTTCACCGGTCCGGGCTCGAGCGGCGACCACCTCAACGGAAGCTTCCCCAGCACCTCCGGCGGCGCCGCGGTCGCCGACGGGACCACCACGGCGGCGTACTGGACAGCCTCCGCCCACACCGGAGGCCAGTCCTCCCCCAGCACCCACACCGACGCCTGGGCGCTGTGCGCCAACGACGGCGTCTGAGGCAGCTGGCCCCGACCGCGGGACAGCCGGCCATGCACACGAACACCAGGGAGAATCCGATGAGCACGACAATCCGGCGGGGCTCCGCCACGGGCAAGGCCCTGATCCTGGCCGCCCTGCTGACCGTGGCGGTGCCGGGAAGCGCGTACGCCAAGACCGCCGACGTCACTGTCGTCACCCCCGGGCCCACGATGGGCCCCGCGACCCCGTTCACCGGCGTCACCTCGCACGCCGACTGTCCCGACGGCCTCGTCTCCGGCGGCGGAGCCGACCAGGGCATCGGCAGCGACGAGATGTCCAACGGCAACCACGTGATGGGCATGGTGCCCAGTGCCGACGGCGTCACCGAGTACACCGACACCCCCGGGATCGTCGGCACCGACGCCGCGCACTGGATGGCGTTCGGCGGAAGCGGCAGCCGCAGCAGCGACGCCTTCTCCACCACCCCGTACGCGATCTGCCTGCACAGCAACCTGATCAGGCACACCCAGGTAGTCATGAACAAGGCCTTCGGGCCGACCAGCGGGCTGTCGTCCAAGCTCGTGACGGCGACCTGCCCGGCGAACACCGTCCTGATCGGCGGCGGCGCCCGCACCACCCCGGCCAGCGTCGGCAGCCTCAAGCCGATCGCGAGCTTTCCCACCTTCAACGACGCCGAACACCACTTCGGCTCGATCGCGGCGGGCGACGGGGAGCGCAACCCGGACTCCTGGACGGCGGTCGGCGGGATCGGCGGCGGCCGCGGCGCGGACAACATGACCTACGCCTACGCGATCTGCAGCACCGCCGACATCGACCTCAAGCACGTCGCCACGACGGTCCACTTCACCGAGGTCAGCGGCCCCAACACGGCCTCCACGGGACAGACCGCGACGACGGGCTGCTCCCGCGAGGACGGGCAGCTGGTCAGCGGAGGCGCCGCGATCAGCGGCGGCAACGTGACCACGACCGACTTCAGCAAGGCGACCTCGGGCGGCCCCCACCTCAACGGCAGCTTCCCCAGCGACGCCGCTGGCACCCCGGTCGGCGACGGGGGCGCCAACCCGTCGTACTGGACGGCCGCCACCCACAGCGGCGGTTCGCCCTCCCAGGGCAGCTACTCCGACGTCTGGGCGCTCTGCCTGGACGTGCAGCACGGGCACAAGCGGTAACGCACCAGCTTCCCGGAGCGGACCCTCCTGCACCAGGAGGGTCCGCTCGTCCCTCGTGCGGGAACGTTCCGGCGGTGTCGCATACGTTGTCGCTACCTCCCAAGGCCTCCCTCTTAGACGCGCGGACCGTTGGGGCAAAAGACAAGCATCTGCCAGAAGATTGTCGAATCTTCCTTGCAGATGCAGGATGACGTATGAGGTGTCCTGTGGAGGAGGTGGCAGTGAGCAACGCAGACCAGGCCAGTACGGTCCGCAGATGGCTCAGGGGTCTCGAGGTCTTCGCGAGTCCACTCCCCGAGTTCGTGGCCGAGGAGACTCCGGACGACCCCGTACAGCTCTTCCTGTCCTGGCTGTCGGACGCCGTTGCGGACGGGCTGCGGGACCCGCACGCGATGGTCCTGGCCACGGTGGACGAAGCCGGCGACCCTGACGCACGGGTGCTGATCCTCAAGGGCGTCGACGCCTCCGGGTGGCAGTTCGCCGGCCATGCCTTCAGCCCGAAGGGCCACCAGCTTGCCGTCCGTCCGCGGGCAGCGCTCACCTTCTACTGGCCCGAGCACGGCCGCCAGGTGCGGCTGCGCGGGCCCGTCACGTCCGGCTCCGCCCGGGACAACGCCACCGACTTCCTCGGCCGGTCAGCCTCCGCGCGTGCCGAGTCCTTGCTGGGCCGCCAGAGCCAGTACCTCGCGGACCCCGTAGAGCGGGATCAGGCCCTGGAGAAGTCCCTGGCCATGGTCGAGCGGGAGCCCTCGCTTGTCGACTCCGCCTGGACCCGCTACACCCTCGCGCCGGTCGAGGTGGAGTTCTGGCAGGCCGCCAAAAGCCGGGTTCACACCCGGCTGCGCTATGAGCGCACCGACACGGGCTGGGAAAGGTTCCAGCTCTGGTCCTGACCCGCCAGCTTCCGTGCGTATCACGCAACCGTACCCACGTCCTGCCCCGGACCGGCACAACCGGTCGGCGCGCAGGTCCCCCTCCTGTTCCTGCTCACGAGGCGAGGTAACCCCTCATGACCGCACCCGCACGCACTCAGGACGGCAGCGCTGGCGACGCCGACTACGGCACCGTCGGCTCCGGATACTCCGACTACCGCAGGCCCGACGAGCGCATCGCCCGGTTCATCGCCAAGGCCCTGGGCGACGCCCGGACGGTACTGAATGTCGGCGCCGGCGCCGGCTCGTACGAGAACGCGGCGCGGACTGTGACGGCGGTCGAGCCGTCGGAGTCCATGCGCGCCCAGCGTCCCGCGAGGCTCTCCCCGGCGATCAACGCCGTCGCCGAGCATCTTCCCTTCGCCGACGGCGAGTTCGACGCGGCGATGACGCTGTTCAGCGTGCATCAGTGGTCCGACGTGAAGGCCGGTCTGCGCGAGATGCGGCGGGTCACCCGAGGGCCGGTCGTTCTTCTTACCTGCGACCCGGCCCTCGTCCGGGACTTCTGGCTCCACCGGTACGCTCCCGAGGTCCTTGAGACGGAGGCGCGTCGTTACCCGACCGTCGAGGAGCTCGCCTCCGCACTGGGCGGTTCGGGTTCCGTCCAGAGCGTGCCGATCCCGCTGGACTGCACCGACGGCTTCAACGAGGCCTACTACGGCCGGCCCGAGCTCCTGCTCGACCCGGCGGCCCGGCAGGCCTGCTCGGCCTGGAGCTTCGTCGACGACGGCGTACGCGAGCGCTTCGACCACGGTCTGCGCCACGACCTCGAAACCGGCACCTGGGACGAGGAGTTCGGCCACCTGCGCCACCAGACGACCTACGCAGGATCGCTCGTGATCGTGCGCGCGACACCCTGATCAGAGCACGTCAGAACAGGTACGAACGCCGTGGCAGGACCCGACTGGATGGACGAGCGACTACGCCTTCTGGGCCTCCGGAGGGGCAGCGGCAGATGCGGGCGCTGTTCTCGGAGGTCACCTGCCGGGGCGTGGTCGCACCGGGCGCCTGCGAACGCAAGGTGGGTGACCGGATCGGGGACCTGGCGTGCGCAGTCCTGGGCTCGGCCGCGTGCCGGCCCCGGCGGACCGTACGATCGGGCCCGAACTCCGTGCTGCCGTACGGGCAGGAGCCTTCGGCGGGACGGGCGATCGGCACGGACGACGTGGTGGTCGTCGAGCTCGGTCCGGTCCTGGCCGGGTACGAGGCGTGCTTCGCCCGTACCGTCGTGCTCGGCGACGATCCGGAAACGCACCGCCTGCTCGAGGATCTGCCCGAGGTATTCGCTGCTGCCCGCGAGGCGTTCCGCAAGGACCGGGGCATCACCGGTCGCCGGCTGCACGCCGAGGTCCCGGCCCTCGCCGCGAAGGCGGGCTGGGCTCTCGGCGGATGGCACGTCGGCCATTTCGTCGGCACGCCGGCCGTTGCGAACTCCCTCGATGCACGGCCTGACGCGTACCTCGGTCCGGACGACAGCCAGCCGTTGCGCCGCACTACCGAGGACGGGTGGCAGGCCCATTGGGTACTGGAGATCCACCTGGTGGACGAGAACCGCTTCACGGGCTCCTACAAGGACCTCCTCGTCCTGGCGTGACAATCGCGCAGCGCCCGGAGCAGCCACGTAGCGTGCGGGCATGCCCTCCTACAGCATCGCCCAGGCATCGCGCCTGCTCGGAGTCAGTTCCGAGACCGTCCGGCGCTGGGGCGACAGAGGGCAGCTGCCCGTCGAGCGGAACGAGTCGGGTCATCGCGTGATCGACGGGGTCGCGCTCGCCGCGTTCGTCCGCCGCCGGGCCGCTGGCCGCGAGGAGCAAGGACGGGAGCTCGCCACATCAGTGCGGAATTTCACCGTGCGGGCCGACGACGTTATCGCACAGGTAGAGATCCAAGCGGGCCCGCACCGCGTGGTGTCGATGATGTCCCGAGAGGCCGTGGACTCATTGCGACTGGCGCCGGGAATCACGGTCACGGCTCGGGGGAAGCCGACAGGAGTACACGTCGACCTGGGATGACCCCGTCAACGGCACAGCAGCGCCGCACGGAGGTCGAGGCGATGGTCGAGCCGGGAGAGGTCCAGGCCCGTGAGGACCTCGATGCGCTGGATGCGGTAGTGCACCGTGTTGACGTGCAGGTGGAGGGATTCGCTCGTACGCGCCCAGGAGCCGTTGTGGGCGAGGAACGTCTCCAGCGTTTCCCGCAGCATGGCGGCTGAGGCGCCGTCCTCTGTGGCGAGGGGCCCCAGTACCCGCGCGCTGAAGGCTCTGCGCACTTCGCGCGGAAGGCCGGTGAGAAGTCCGGCGAGCGTGGTGAAGGTACCGGTGTCGGTCACCTCCGAGCGGTCCGGGGACGTACTCCGGGACGAGTCCAGTCCGTAGCGGGCTTCGCGCACGGCCCCTTCAAGACCGTCGGGCGCGGCGACCTGGGAACTGATACCGGCGTGCAGCAGCGTGGTCGGATCGCAGGCGTGCAGGAGCGGCCAGACCGAGTCCAGTGTGCTGCGGGGAGACGGCCCGGATACGAGGGCTGCGGCGCCCTCGTTCCATTCTGCGACGACGTGCGCGGCCCCCTGGTGGGCCAGGGCCTCGACGACCACGGCGACGGCTCGTCCCGCATCGCCCGTACTCGTGCCGGCGGCGACCACGTGGAACGGGCCCTCGTCCGGGAGGCCGCAGGAGCGCAGCAGCTCCGCGACCGCCACCGGGTCGGCTCGGGAGGCGCCGAGCAGCTGCATCAGTTCGGCGGACCGCTCGTCCGCGGAATTCTCGTGCGCCCGTTCGCGGCATTCGGCCAGTACGCCTGCGAGTTCGTACAGGACGCGCAGGGGCACGTCGGTGGCATCCATCAGGTTGAGGTACCAGCGGTCGTAGGGGGACGCCTCCCCTTCGATCGGTAGGGTCACGCCGAACCCACCCCTGAGGTGCTCGGCCGCTTGACGGGGCGCCAGGACCGGCGTCCCCGGTGTGCGGGCGACGATGCGGCCGGTGGCAGTGAGGACACTGCACGCCGCGGGCCCGAGCCGCGTGAAGGCCGCGTTCAGGAGCTCCTCCGGTCCGGCCCCGGCCGTCAGCAGCCGCTGCAGGTGCGTGCGAACGGCGGTGGGGAGGGCGTGGTGGCCGGTGGGACGCCGGCTGAGCTGACCCCACTGCCTGAGGTAGAAGGCGTCCGTGATGGTGCGGAAGCTGACCTCCGCCGGGACAGCGATGAGCGGAATCTCGTGGTTCATGCAGGCGACGACGATGTCGTCGGGCACCGCCCCGTGCGTCTCCTCCCCCGCCAGGAGGGCGGCTGTCCCGGCCCCGCGGAGCGAGGAGACGAACTGCTCGGCCTTCCGGCGCCCGCCGTCGGCCGACCACCACACGAGCCCGCTGAGGACGATCTCGCCCGGCTGCAGGAATCGCATCGGGTCCTCGAGGTCCGTGGCGGTCAGTCCACTGATCTCCCTGCGCAGCAGCGGGTCCTCGGCCCACAGCAGCCGCAGTCCGAGGTCCTCGTCCTGGAGAAGTTGTTCGACGTGCATGTTCCGGCCCCCTTGCCTTGCAGCGGACAGGAGCGTCCACCGATCCGCATTCACTAGGGCAATGCGGCTCTGCGCATCGTAAATGCCATGCTGATGACCGGAAATACCTCTTGAGCGATGCTCCATAGTCGAGGGTGGGACAACCGGATGTTCCGCCATTGCACCTGCCGCCCTAGCAGACCCACACACCGCTGCTCGTCGTCCCGACGGCCGCTGCGGAGCCCGCCACGTCAGCGCTCTCACCTGCCTCCGGATCGGCGCCTCGCCGCTCCCCTCCGAGCAGCGCCTCACCAGCCCCCCGCACACCCACGGAGCCCGCCGGGCGGTATCGTCGGGCGGCCGTCGGCACATCCCCCAATCGCCTCGCATATACCATGTGGGAAAGGCCCAAAGAATTGCATACGAGGGTTTGTGAGCCCTACGGTGTCGCACATGCAGTCCTACACAATCGGCCAGGCGGCACGACTGCTCGGCGTCAGTCCCGACACCACCCGCCGTTGGACGGACGCAGGCCGGGTCGCGACCCACCGCGACGAAACCGGCCGCCGGCTCATCGAGGGCCGCGACCTGGCGGCCTTCGCCATCGAGGTCGCTCAGAGCAGCCAGGTGGACGAGGGCATCTCGTACACCACGGCCCGCAATGCCTTCCCCGGCATCGTCACCGCCATCAAGCTCGGCGACGTCGCGGCGCAGGTCGAGATCCAGGCCGGTCCGCACCGGCTGGTGTCCCTGCTGACCCGTGAAGCAGTCGAGGAACTCCGGCTGGAAGTGGGCATGCAGGCCACCCCCCGCGTGAAGTCCACCAGCGTGCACATCGACCGCACCTGAGCCCTCCACCTCCATCTTCTGTTCGGTTCCGGCCTGGCTCGGCCCGCCGTTTCCCCTGCCCGCGCGGTCCGGCTCGCGCGTCTTTCTCCCAGGAGTCCACCTCATGTCCCTTCCCGTTTCGCGGCGTCGTGCCGCTGCCGCCCTCCTCACCGCGTCGCTGCTCCTCCCGCTCACTGCCTGTGGCAATGACGACGGCAAGAAGGACGCGGGTGGCGATGTGGGCGCTTCTGCGTCCGCGGCCCCCAAGGCCCAGCTCACCGTGCTGGCCGCCGCTTCCCTGACGGACGTCTTCAAGACGGCCGGCGCCGCGTACGAGAAGTCCCACCCGGGCACCAAGATCACCTTCTCGTTCGCCGGCTCGCAGGAGCTGGTCGCCCAGGTCAAGCAGGGGGCGCCGGCGGATGCTCTGATCACGGCAGACACGAAGAGCATGGACAGCGTCAAGGACCAGACCGGTGCCCCGGCCGTCATCGCCAAGAACCGCCTGGTGATCGCGACCACCGAGGGCAACCCGAAGAAGGTCGACGAGTTGAAGGACCTGGCCGACCCTGACCTGAAGGTCGTCCTTGCCGCCCCCGAGGTGCCCGCGGGCAAGTACAGCAAGAAGATCCTCGACGACCAGAAGATCACCGTGAAGCCGGTCTCCCAGGAGCCGAACGTCCGCGCCGTGCTCAGCAAGGTCGAGCTGGGCGAGGCCGACGCCGGCCTGGTCTACAAGACCGACGCCGACAGCGCGCCGGACAAGGTCGACGCCGTCGACATCCCCGACGCGCAGAACGCTGTCGCGTCGTATCCGGCCGCAAGCCTGAAGGACTCCAAGAACGCCGCGGCGGCCGCCGCGTTCGTGGCCTGGCTCTCCGGCCCCGAGGCGCAGAAGATCCTCGCGGACGCCGGTTTCCAGAAGCCGTAACCCTTCCATGCCCTGCGGGGGCTGTCCGGGACTCCGATGGAGACCGGGCAGCCCCCTTCTGGTTGTGTACCTGCGGCACTCCAGGCGGCGCGCGTGCCTCCGACGCACCAACCCCCCTGCGTTTCATGGCAAAACACGCATAGCGACCTGGTCGATCAACCAGGAGGACGCTGACGGCGCCGGTGAATTCCGTGTGCGACTCCAGTCGTTTCCGGCCACCCCAGCGACTTCACTGAACAGGACGAGAAGGTCGCGAACGGGTGGTAAGTCATGGATCTCAACACAGTGCTGGACGTGCGTGACGCGCGTCGACTCGTGCCTTGGCGGCCGGGGGACGCGTGGCTCGGCGGCGGAACCTACCTATTCTCTGAGCCGCAGCCGCACATCCGGCGGCTGGTGGATCTGAGCCGGATGGGCTGGGAGCCGCTGATCCGCCTGCCCGACGGCTCGCTGGAGATCGCCGCCACCTGCACGATCGCGGAGCTCTCCCGGTACGGACGGCGGCTCGCGGAGCTGGCGGGGCCACTGTTCGAGCAGTGCTGCCGCGCCTTTCTCGCCTCCTTCAAGGTCTGGAACATGGCGACCGTCGGCGGGAACCTGTGCAACGCACTGCCGGCCGGGCCGATGATCTCGTTGACCGCTGCACTGGACGGGACGTGCCTGCTCCGGTCGCAGGACGGCGCCACGCGCCGCGTGAAGGTGGCCGACTTCGTCCTCGGCGCGGGGCGCAAGGACCTGGCCGTCGGGGAGCTGCTGCGGTCGGTGACCCTGCCCGGGTCGGCCCTCGCCTGCCGTACGGCCTTCCGCCAGGCCTCCCTCTACGGCCTGGGGCGGTCCGGCGCGCTGGTCATCGGCACGCTCGACCCGCGGGACGGCTCTCTCGCGATCACCGTCACGGCGGCCACGACCCGACCGTTCCGCCTCTGGTTCCCGCTGCCACCCGACCCTGACGGCCTGAGGCACGCCATCCGCTCCGCCGTTGCCGACGATGAGTGGTTCGACGACATCCACGGACTCCCCGAATGGCGACGCCACATGACGCTGCGCTTCGCCGAGGAGATCCGCCGCGAACTGACCCAGGACGGTGCCCGATGAGCTTCCGTACGCACATCAACCAGCAGCCCACCGACACCGAACCCCGTGCGGGCCAATGCCTGCGCACGTACGTGCGCGAGCAGGGCTGGTTCGGTGTGAAGAAGGGCTGCGACGCCGGGGACTGCGGCGCCTGTACGGTGCACGTGGACGGCGAGCCCGTGCACAGCTGCCTCTACCCGGCCTTCCGCGCCGAGGGCCGCAGCGTGACCACCGTCGAGGGCCTGACCCGGCCCGGTGGGGAACTCCACCCCGTCCAGCAGAAGTTCCTCGACGCCCAAGGCTTCCAGTGCGGCTTCTGCACCGCCGGGTTCGTGATGACCACCGCCGCTCTGGAGGCCGAACGCGGCACCGAACACGACGACGGCAAGCTCGACGACCTGCCCCGCGCCTTCAAGGGCAACATCTGCCGGTGCACCGGCTACCGCGCCATCGAGGACGCAGTCCGGGGCGTCAGGCACACCGAACGCCCCTGCGCCGGCAAGGCGGTGGGCCGCCGCCTCGGCGGCCCGGCCGGCCCGCAGGTCGTCACGGGCACCGCCCGCTACACCTTCGACATCGACGTCCCCGGGCTGCTGCACATGAAGCTGCTGCGCTCCCCGCATCCGCACGCCCGGATCGTTTCGATCGACACGGCCGACGCCCTGCGCGTGCCCGGCGTCCACGCCGTCCTCACCCACGAGGACGCACCGACCGCCCTCTACTCCACCGCCCGCCACGAGCACCCGACCGAGGACCCGGACGACACCCGGGTGCTGGACGACGTCGTCCGCTACGTCGGCCAGCGCGTGGCCGCGGTCGTCGCCGACAGCGAACAGGCCGCCGAGGAGGGCTGCCGGCGCGTGAAGGTCGTCTACGAGGAACTCCCGTACGTCACCGACCCGGAGGAGGCAATGCGGCCGGGCGCACCCGCCCTGCACGGCGACAAGGGCCCCGAGTCGCGGATCGCCCGGGCAGCCGACAACGTCGCAGGCGAGGTGCACGGCGAGATCGGCTGTGTAGCGGACGGCTTCGCCGAAGCGGCCGTGGTCTACGAGGAGACCTTCCGGACCCAGCGGGTGCAGCACGCGAGCCTGGAAACCCACGGCAGCGTGGCGTACTTCGAACCGAAGGAGGACGGCACCGGCGAGCGGCTCACCGTACGCTCCTCCACCCAGGCCCCCTTCCTCACCCGCCGTGCCCTGTGCGCGCTGTACGGGCTGCCCGAGGACGAGGTACGCGTGGTGGCGGGCCGGGTCGGCGGCGGTTTCGGCGGCAAGCAGGAGATGCTGACCGAGGACATCGTGGTCCTCGCGGCGCTGAAGCTGCGCCGCCCGGTCAAGCTGGAGTACACGCGGGCCGAGCAGTTCCACGGCGCCACCACCCGGCACCCGTTCACCATCCGCATCAAGCTCGGCGCCCGCACCGACGGCACCCTTACGGCCGTCCAGATGCGCGTCGTGGCCAACACCGGCGCGTACGGCAACCACGGCCCGGCGGTGATGTTCCACAGCGTCGGTGAGTCCTTCGCGGTCTACCGCGCCCCGCACAAGAAGGTCGACGCCTACTCCGTCTACACCAACTGCGTCCCGGCCGGCGCCTTCCGCGGCTACGGACTGGGCCAGGTCACCTTCGCCGTGGAGTCGGCCATGGACGAGCTGGCCCGCCGTCTGGGGATTGATCCGCTGGTGCTGCGGGAGAAGAACATCATCGGCGCGGGCGAGCACATGGTCAGCCCGATCGGTGAGGAGGAGGACCTGCACATCGCCTCCTACGGGCTCGACCAGTGCCTGGGCGTGGTACGCCGGGCCCTCGCCGAGGACACCAGCGCCGAGGAGGCACCGAAGGGCTGGCTCACCGGCCAGGGCGCCGCCATGGCGATGATCGCGACCGGTCCGCCCGGCGGGCACTACGCCGACGCGCGGGTCTCACTGCTGGAGGACGGCACGTACGACGTCGCGGTGGGGACCGCCGAGTTCGGCAACGGCACCACCACCGTCCACCAGCAGATCACCTCCGGCGCCCTGAACACCACCGAGGACCGGATCCGCATCCGCCAGTCCGACACGGACGTCGTGCGCCACGACACCGGCGCCTTCGGCTCTGCCGGCACCGTCGTCGCGGGCAAGGCCGTGCTCCTGGCGGCCAC
>LJCW01000350.1 GCA_001298555.1 Actinobacteria bacterium OV450 | reverse complement strand
TTCCGGGACCCCGCGGACGCGATCCGCTCCGCCCCCGCCCCCACCCCCTGGATCCGGCGCAGCACCGCCGCCGTCTACCCCCGCCTCCTGGCCGCCGGCGCCCGCGTGGAGCGCTGCCACGACGTCGAGGACGCCGAGCTCCTCCTCCTCGCCCACGAGGGCCGCTCCGGCGAGCCCCGCTCGGCGGCGGCCGCCTGGGCCCGGCTCACCGGGGCCCCCGTACCGCCCGATCCCCCGCACCCGCAGCGTGCGGCCGCGCCCAGCGCCCAGGACTCCCTCTTCGATCCGCAGCCCGCCCGCGCGCCCCTCCCCCTCGACGCGCTCGTCGCCGTCTACGAGGACCAGGCCAGACGCCACGCCGCCACCGCCCACCCGGACCGCATGCGCCTGCTCACCGCCTCCGAGTCGGCGGCGTTCCTGATCGCCGCCGAAATGCACCGTGCGGGCCTGCCCTGGCGGGCCGACGTGCACCGGGCACTGCTCACCGAGCTCCTCGGCGAGCGGTACGCGGGCGGCGGCGAGCCGCGCCGCCTCGCCGAGCTGGCGGACGAGGTCTCGGCCGCGTTCGGCCGCCGCGTGCGTCCCGACCTGCCGGCCGACGTGATCAAGGCCTTCGCCGAGGCGGGAATCAGGCTCAAGTCCACGCGCCGCTGGGAGATCCAGGAGCTCGACCATCCCGCCGTCGAGCCGCTCCTCGCGTACAAGAAGCTGTACCGGATCTACACCGCCCACGGCTGGGCCTGCCTCCAGGACTGGGTCCGTGACGGCCGTTTCCGCCCCGAGTTCGTCCCCGGCGGCACCCTGACGGGCCGCTGGGTCACCAACGGCGGCGGGGCCCTGCAGATCCCGAAGGTGATCCGCAGGGCCGTCGTCGCCGACCCCGGCTGGCGGCTGGTCGTCGCCGACGCCGATCAGATGGAGCCCCGCGTGCTGGCCGCGATCTCCCGCGATCCGGCGTTCATGGAGGTGGCCGGGCGCCCCGAGGACCTGTACACGGCCATCTCGCGCCAGGGCTTCTCCGGGGACCGGGACATGGCCAAGATCGCCGTCCTCGGCGCCGTGTACGGGCAGACCTCCGGCGACGGCCTGAAGAACCTGGCCGCGCTGCGCCGCCGCTTCCCGCAGGCCGTGGCGTACGTGGACGACGCCGCCAAGGCCGGGGAGGAGGGTCGCCTCGTACGGACCTGGCTGGGCCGGACGTGTCCGCCGCCGGCCGGCGTCGACGAGGACGGCGAGGCCGGGATCCCGCAGGACCGGGACGAGGCCTGGACTCCGAGCTACGCCTCCACCAACACCCGGGCCCGCGGCCGGTTCACCCGCAACTTCGTCGTGCAGGGCAGCGCCGCCGACTGGGCGCTGCTGCTGCTCGCGGCCCTCCGGCAGGCCATCGCGGGCGCCGGGATGCGGGCCGAGCTGGTGTTCTTCCAGCACGACGAGGTGATCGTGCACTGCCCCGCCGAGGAGGCCGAGGCCGTCGCCGAGGCCATCCGCACGGCCGGCGACCGGGCCGGCCGGATCGCCTTCGGCGACACCCCGGTCCGGTTCCCGTTCACCACGGCGGTCGTGGAGTGCTACGCGGACGCCAAGTAGCGCCGTCCGCTCCGGCCGGTCAGCCGGCCCACTTCGGGTCCAGGGCGATCCTGCGGAGCTCCTCCATCGTCAGGGCGGGCTCCTTCCGGGTGGCGGCCTTGTTCTGGCTGCCCGAGTTGAAGGCGGAGATCACGACGCGCAGCCCGTTCGGCCGCAGCGTGTCGACGGTCCACATGACCACGTCCGCCCCGCCCTTCTCACCGGGCTGCTGCTCCACCACCACCTTGGTGCCGTCGGGGAGGGTGGTGGCGTCGGCGGCGCCGAAGCGGCCCGCGAGTAGCGGACCCATGCCCTGCTGCGCATTGACCTGGACGAACGAGGCCCCCTTGCCGTCGTCGAGCACGACGTAGCCGTAGTCGCCCGAACCGCCCCTGCCGGTCACCGTGAGCCCCGACTGCGGCAGCAGGGACTCCAGGATCACGCCGGCGTCCGCCACCGTGACCGGTGCGAGGGGGGTCTGCGGCTCGGCCCCGGCGGCCGGCAGGTCGCTGAGCGCCGGGCGCCACAGCGTCGAGATCGCGAACTCCTTCAACTGGGAGACGCTCAGGGGCGGGTCGACCCGCGAGACCTTCGCGCCCTTCTCCGCCGGCGCGTTCCACTCCTGTACGTCGACCTGGTAGCCCTCCGGTGTCACCAGGGTGGCCCGCCACAGCTTCGTGGGCTCCCGGCGGTCGGGGTACTCGTACCCCTTGAAGAGCTGGATCCGTCCGCCGTCGGGCAGCATGTCGACCTCGCAGGCGTCGTGCTCGACGAAGTTCTTGTCCGGGCACTTCAGCACGTCCGCGGCGCTCCGGCCGGCGGGGTCGGTCCGCGTGAGGGAGACCCCGATGGCCGCCTTGCCGTACCCGTCGTCGTAGACGCCGGAGACGCCCGGGCCCGGCTCGTCGTCCGTGCCGCGCGCCTCGACGTCGGACAGCTGCCCCTTCGGCAGCAGCCTCTTGAACACGGCGGCCATCCGGTCGGCGGGAACGGCCCCGGTGCCGGTCCCCTTCCCCTTCCGCGGCAGGGGGGGCGGCGCGGCGACGGTCTGTGTGCCGGAGGCGCCCGCGGCGACGAACAGCCCCGCGGTGTAGGCGCTGCCCGCGCCGATCACGGCGAGCGCCAGCACCGAGCCGCCGACGACGGCGGCCCGGCGGCGCGCCACCAGCCGCCGCCCGCGCTTTTCGCCGGCGGTCACGAGGGCGTGCCGGTCGGGCGTGAACTCCTCGCCCGTGCGCCGCAGGGCGTCGCTGAGGTCATCTTCAAAAGGCATGCGGAACCAGACCTTCCATCCATGGGCGAGGGTGAGGACGAACACGGCAGGGGCTGCCGGGAACGCAGGGGCCACAGGGGGTGCGGGGCGTACGGGGGCGTACGGGGAACCTCAGAGGCCGGCGAACTCGCTGAGTGAGCCGCCCAGTTGCTCCCGGAGCCGGACGAGCGCCCGGGTGGTGCGGGTGCGGACCGCCGCGGAGCTGGCGTTCATCGCATCGGCTGTCTCCTCCACACTGCGGTCCTCCCAGTACCGCAGCACGAGCACCGCCCGGTCCTTCGGCGCCAGCCGTCCCAGCGCCTCCAGCAGCGTCAGCCGCAGCGCCGGATCGCCGCCGCCCGTCGTGGGCGCGCCCGATTCGGGGAACTCCCCGACCGGGCGCTCCCCCGCCGATCTGCGCCGCTGGTGCGTCAGGAAGGCCCGTACGAGCACGGTCTGCGCGTAGGCCGCCGGGTTGTCGATGCGCGAGATCCGCCCCCAGAGCAGGTACATCCGCCCCAGGGTCTCCTGTACCAGGTCCTCCGCGAGATGGGTGTCCCCGCTGGTCAGCAGGCAGGCCGACCGGTACAGCGGCCCGGACCGGCCCTCCGCGAATTCACGGAACCCCTCTCTGCGAACCTGCCGCATGCCCTCCCCCTCGCGTCCGTCCCACCCCATTGACGCGATGGCGGCGCGCACATGTTTCACCCCTGTCCGAGTCCGTTGAAATAGATGTGGAACGCGTCGCGTTCGAAGCCCTCCGCCTCGTACAGGGCCTGCGCGACGTGGTTGTCGTACGCGGTCTCCAGCTGCACCCCGGCCACCCCCCCCTCCCGCGCCCGGCGCAACACCTCGCGCAGCAGCGCGCGCCCGGCGCCGGTGCGGCGGCCGGACGGGTCCACGTACAGGTCGCTCAGGATCCACAGGGGCCGCAGGGCGAGGGACGAGAAGGTCCGGTAGACCTGCGCGAACCCGACGGCGCCGGCTCCCGGCACGGCTCCCGGTGCGTCGGCGAGCAGCACCAGGGACTCGTCGGCCCGGATCCGCTCGGCGAGGAAGGCGCGGGGGGCGTCCGGGTCATCGACCTTCACCTCGTAGAAGTCGAGGTAGCCGCGGAACAGCGCGGCAGCGGTCTCGACATCGGCTTCACCGGCGACGCGTACGACAGGATTCTGGTGATCGTTCATGCCCCCAGTGTTCAGTGTCCGGTGACGGGCTGGGCCGGCAGGTCGAAGACGTGGTCCGGGGTGACGATCTTGGTGATCGCCTCGCCGAAGAGGGTGCTGGGCTCGGAACCCTGGTGGGAGACGTCCGTGTTCAGCGTCAGGACCAGCGTGGCCTTCGCCTGCGGCAGGTACAACACCAGCGCCTGGTAGCCCGGCAGCGAGCCGTTGTGGCCGATCCAGCCCTGGACGTTGAAGATCCCCAGGCCGTAGCCGGTGCCGGGCAGCGCGTCGACGACCTTCAGGCGCTGGGCCTGGGTGGCGGGCTTCAGCAGCGTGCCCGTGGCCAGCACCCTGGCCCAGGTCTTCAGGTCGGCGAGGTCGGAGATCATGGCTCCGGCGGCCCAGCCCCAGGAGGGGTTCCAGTCGGCCGCGTCCTCGACCTTCCCGGAGGCGGTCTGGTCGGTGTACCCCTGTGCGTGCGGACTCGGGAACTCCGCGCCGACGGGGAAGAGCGTGTGGCGCAGACCGGCGGGGCGGACGACCTTCTCGTTGACGTAGTCGTCGAGTCTCTGCCCGCTCTGCTTCTCCACCACCAGCCCCAGCAGGATCAGGTTGGTGTTGCAGTAGGAGAACTTCGCGCCGGGCTCGAACAGCACCGGGTGCTTGAAGGAGTACGCGAGCAACTGCTGCGGGGTGAAGGGGCGCCGGGGGTTGCTCGTCAGGGCCTTGAAGAAGCCCTCGTCCTCGGAGTAGTTGAACAGCCCGCTGCGCATCCCGGCGAGCTCGCGCAAGGTGATCCGGTCCCCGCCCGGCACACCGGAGACGTACTTCCCGATGGGGTCGTCCAGCCCGACCCTGCCCTGGTCGACCAACTGGAGCAGGGCGGTCACGGTGAAGGTCTTGGTCACGCTGCCGATGCGCATGTTCATGTCCGTGCTGATCGGCCGGCCGGTGGCCTTGTCGGCGACGCCGAAGGCCCGTACGTACGAGCCCTTGCCCGGCGCCGAGAGCGACACCATCACCCCGGGCACCGAGGCCTGGCTCATCACCTTCCGGACGGCGTCGTCCAACTGCCGGGCCACGGCGGGGGTGAGCTGGGGAAACTCCCCGTCGGCGGCCACCGGGGCCGAAGCCGGGGCCGGGCGGGCGGCCTGCCCGTCCGCGGCGTACCCCGCCCCCACCCCCGGGGGCACGACCACCAGCCCCACCGCGACCGCCCCCACCACCGCTCTGCGCAACCGTGTCGACATGCCGGCCTCCTGCCAAGCGCCGCCCGGGTCCAGCCTTCCCACGCTAGCCCCGCCCCCGTCCCCCGGCGACCGGAACCCGGCCTGCTCGGGGGGCGATTCGCCCGCGGAATGCGAATTGGGCGGCTCACCGCTTTCATGCACTTGCTTTTCCATTACTCCCCCATGGGTGTAACTTGACCCGAACGCGGGAACCGCGCGACCGCAGAAGCGTTTCCTCAGATCTTGCTCAAAGCGATTGGGCTTGATCGATAACGGCGGGTAGGGTCGACTGCGGGCTTGATCAACAGGCCTCGAGTCGGAGCCCACAAGGGCTCCGCCGAGCACGGGGGACGTGCTTGATTCGCAACGGGGATAAGAATTTCCGGATCCATGGGGAATCGTTGCCTCATGGCGGCAGGCGCGGGGGTGGACCACCCCCGGCTTGTGGTCCGGCGCCCGCGAGGCGCATGGCTCATCCCGGTGCTGCGGACCGCGAGAAGGGCTTGACCAGGCCTTTTCGCACTGGCACGTAAGTACGTCCAGCGAGGCGGGTGGGGTTTCCACCCTCCGCAGGATGACCGGCAGGACCGTTCGCGGTCCGCCGGGCACGTCCCCCCGGTTCAAAGAACGGGGAAATTCTTCATGCACATCCGCGGCTCCGACCGGGCGCGTTTAGCTACGGAAAGCGATTACTCCACCCTTCTGAGGCCGATCTTTAGAAGAATTGAGGGGAAATTCTCCCGGGCGGAACCCCGGGAGCATGCACTCGGTTATCTGCAAGGACTCCTGGCGAGTTCCGGGCAGCAGAACTCGCGGAAAGCGATCGTTCAGGCGAAGGACGCGAGTTCGGACGGAAAGCGGCGCCTGCTCACCACCTCCCGGTGGGACGAGGACGGAATGCGCGACGAGGTCAGGGACTTCGTCACGGAACGCCTGGCGAACCCGCAGGGCATCCTGGTCATCAGCGAGGACGGATTCGTCAAGAAGGGCGACCACTCCGTCGGCGTGGACAGGCAGTACTGCCCCGGCAGGAGACGCGTCGAGAACTGCCAGCTCGGCGTCTTCCTGGTGTACGCGGACGGCCACGGCGCCGCGGCGATCATCGACCGCGAGCTGTTCCTGCCCCGCAACTGGTGCGACGCACGCGATCGCCGCCGCAGCGCCGCGGTTCCCACGGACGTGCCGTTCCGGCCCAAGGACGAGCTGGCCGGGCTGATGGTCGGGAGATCGCTGGACGCGGGCGTCCAGGCGGGGTGGGTGGTGTCCCGTCTCCCCTACGGTGGCAGCCACGCCCTGCGTGCGGAACTCGAGCGCCGCGGGATGCCCTACGTCCTGGCGGTGGCTCCCGAGGACCTCCCGGACGTGCCCCCGGCCGGCGGACCGACGGCGGCCGGGTTCGAGCGCCGGCTGCTGCGCCACGCCGGCGCGGACGACGGCGGGGACCAGCCCTACCTCTGTTTCGTCCCCGCGGGGACCGACCCGGCCCGGCTGGAGCATGCGCTGCGCTGCGCCGGAGAGGCGGGGCGCCATCTGCGGGCCGCTCGCGAAGAGGCGGGTCTGGACCGCTACGAGGGGCGCGTCTGGCGTGCCTGGTACCGCCACATGACCCTTGCCATGGCGGCGCACGCCGGTCTCGTCGTCGCCAGGACCCGGCCCGCCGGGCGGCGGCGGCCGGTGCGACAGGCCGGCGTTTCCGGTGAACGCACGCTCCGGACCTGCCCCCGCCCGTCGGCGGAGGCCGGCGGCAGCCGCTCCGCCGGCCCGCCCCTCCAGGCCGGGGCTGCGCGGTAATTCTTCTTCCGCGCTTCGTTTGGGCGGCCGTTTGCGTACTTGATAGACAAGTACGGAGACGCCGGGCGGAAAACCGACGGCCATTAATTCAAAGCACATCACCGGCGGCCGGAGAAGGCTGTGCCGGTATGAGCCGCGCCGTCGGCAATTCAGGTGCCTCACATTCCGCCAATGGTCTCCGGATGCTGGTTTCCAGGGACCCGCCACCGCCTTCAAGGAGGACGGATCATGATGAACGCTGTCGACGAGAGCATCCAGGCGCAGGTCGAAGAGGTCACCATCGAGGACCTGACCGAGGTCAGCGGTACCGGCTTCAGCTGCGTCGGGACCATCGCCTGCGCCGGGTGCCCGAGCACGGCGAGCACGGTCGGATCGCACTGAGCCGGCCGTGACCGGGGGTCGGCGGCCCTCGCCGCCGGCCCCCGGCAATTCACGACCGAAGCGCCGGGGCATTCTTCTTCCGCACTTCGCTTGGACCGCACGGAAGTGCTTGTGAACATAATTCCGACAGCCGGGCCCCGTCCCTCTCGCCGGGCGGAGTCGCACTTTCCCTGCGGCAAATAGGTAATGCGGGGATGCAATGCAGATGACCGGCACCGGCGCCGACGGCTGCCGGTGAGCCCGCGCCCGACGGACGCCACACCGCCGGCACACACGTGTCCGCGGCCCGGCAGCGGAACGCGCCACCCGTGGACAGGGGATGAACGAGATGACCGAGCTTGCCGACGCGGCCTGGAAGTACCTGACCGACCCGCACTCGCGAGGTGCCGGCAACAGCGAGCTGTACCGGCGGCTTCCCGTCGAGGCGCCGGTGCTGCGGTTCGGCCCGGTCTGGATCGTCTCCCGCTTCGACCTGGTCACCGCACTCGCCGGCGATCCCCGGTGCGTGATCAAGCTGCCCGAGCAGTCGGAGGGCATGTGGGCCGCCAGCCCCGTGTTCGGTGAGATCTTCAAACGCTCCATGTCCGTCCGGCCGCCCGCGGACCACCGGCGCCTGCGCAGGCTGGTGTCCGCCGAGTTCGGCGCCCGCACGGTCCGGCACCTGCGCCCGCGCATCGACGGCATCGTGGACCGCCTGCTGGCCGGGCCGCTGGAGCGTGGAGTGTGCGAGTTCGTCTCCGAGATCGGCGTGCCGCTCCCGGTGATGGCGACCGCCGCGATGCTCGACCTGCCCGAGGAGGACTGGCCGCGCATCCTGGACTGGGCGCAGATGCTCACGGCCCAGCTCGCCGGAGCCACCGGGGGGATGGAGCAGTCCGGCGCCGTGTCCGGCGCCGAGGAGAAGCTCCAGGAAGCCCTGCGCTACGTGGAGGACCTGGTGGCCCGGCGCTCCGCCGAGCCGGGCGAGGACCTGATCTCGCGGCTCGCCCGGCAGAGCGGCGACGAGGGCAGGCTCACCCACGACGAACTCGTCTCCATGGTGATCCTGCTCCTCATGACCGGGCTGGAGACCATGACCAGCGGGCTGGTGAACGCCATCCTGTGCCTGCTCCGGGATCCGGAGTCCTGGCAGCGGGTGGTCGAGGACCCGGAGCTGGCCGGTACGGCCTTCGCCGAGGGGATCCGGGCGATGTCGCCGGTCCCCCTGGGGTCCCGCCTCGTCGAGGAGGACATCCAGCTGGGCGAGCACCGGATCAGGGCGGGCGACACCGTGATCCTGATGTACGGCGCCGCCAACCTGGACCCGGCCCAGTTCCCGGACCCCGAACGCTTCGACCTGGAACGCCGGTCGATCGGCCAGCTCGCGTTCGGCCACGGCCCCTACTTCTGCCTCGGCGCGGCGGTCTCGCTGCTGGAGGGGGAGAGCGTGCTGCGCAAGCTGGCGGCGCTGGCGCCCGGCATGTCGCTGGCCGGCGACTCGCTGCGCTGGCGCACCGACCTGGCGTTCAACAGCCCGGCCGAACTCCCGGTACGGCTGACCGGCCGTCCGGACGCCACCCGCAACCCCGACCGGCACGAGGTGCGGCCGTGACGGTGACCGCCGCCGGGCAGGCGCCCGGCCGGGCGCCGGGGGCGGGCCGGCCCGGCGCCGTGCGGACCGCCCAGGTGCCTCAGATGGAGGAGTACGACTGCGGCGCCGCGTGCCTCGCCGTCGTCCTGTCCGCGCACGGACGGCACGTCCCGCTGCACGAGCTGCGCGAGGTCTGCGGGGTGGGCCGGGACGGGGTCACGGCGGCCGCGATCGTCCGCGCGGCGGGCGAGTACGGGCTGCAGGGCGCCGGCCGCAGGGTCAGGCTGCAGACCGAAGCCGGAGTCGACGTCCGCCCCCTGGGGCAGTTGCCGCTCCCGGCGGTGGCCTTCGTCCACGGCAACCACTTCGTGGTGCTGGAAGGCGTCACGCGTCGCGGGAGGGTCGCCGTCAACGACCCGGCCGACGGCCGCAGCACCCTCGACCCCGAAGAGTTCGCACGGGCGTTCAGCGGGATCGTCGTGACCTTCACCGCGACGGAGGAGTTCCGTACCGGAGGCCGGCGCGGCGGACCCGCCCGCATGCTGGGCGGCTGGCTCAGGCCGCACCTTCCCCTGGTGTTCCTCGCCGTCGTCGCCGGGCTCCTGGCCACGGCACTCACGCTCGCCGGGGCGTTGACCGTACGGGCCGCAATGCTGCGCGTCGCGGGTAGCGGTGACGGCGGTCCGGGCACCACCGTGCTGCAGTTGCTGGCCGTCGCCCTCGGTGCCGGGTTCGCGGTGTGGCTGCAGCAGCGCGCCCTGAGCCGAATACTCGCCCTGGCGGCGACCCAGCGGTCCCGCGCGTTCCTCACGTCCCTGATGGCGCTGCCGGGCCTGTTCTTCCACCGGCGCTTCGCCGGCAGCCTGGCCGCTCGCGCACAGCTCGCCGACACCACGGCGATGGAGCTGACGACCCGTGTCATCCCGGTCCTGGCCGGCGCGGCGGGCCTGCTCCCGCTGCTGGTCGCCATGAGCGTGTTCTCCGGGGTGCTGACGGTCCTGGCCGTCGCCGGGGCGTGCCTGAGCGCCCTCGTCTTCCGTCTGGCCGCACGCCGTGCGGCCCCCGAGGAGAAGCGGTTGGCCGTCGGGCAGGCCGACCGTGACGGGGGTGTGCTGGCCGCCCTCGGGATGATCGAGACGCTCAAGGCGGAGGGCACCGCCTCACGCTTCTTCGACGACTGGGCCGACTCCCACACCCGCGACCTGGACATCCGGCACCGGCTGGCCGTGTCGACCCGGCGCTACACCGTGTTCGGCGCCGGTCTGGACTCGCTCACCGGTCTGGCCGTACTGGCCTGCGGGGCCCTTCTGGTGCGCCAGGGGAACCTGCACATCGCCGACTTCATGGGCTTCATCTCCCTGTTGGGGGCGTTCCACGCCACCACCGGTCCGTTCGCGCGGTCCGGCCTCGACCTGGCCAGGCTCGGCGGCAGCCTCGCGAAGCTCGACGACGTGCTGCACGCGGCGCCCGACGAGCGGTACACGCGCGACGCCGTCTACGACCCGACGGCCCCCAGGCTCAAGGGGGCGGTGGAGCTGCGGGGCGTGACCTTCGGCTACGACCCCAACCGTGCGCCCCTGGTCAGCGACGTCAACGTACGGATCGAAGCGGGTGAGCGCGTGGCCGTCGTCGGTGCGACCGGCAGCGGCAAGTCCACGCTGGCACGGCTGGTCATCGGTGCGCTGGACCCGTGGCAGGGAGAGGTCCGCTTCGACGGCCGCCCGTCGTCCCGCGTCTCCCGCGCCGAGCTGCTGCGCTCGCTGGCCTACGTCAGTCAGCGCCCGCTGCTGCTCGAGGGCACGGTGGCCGAGAACATCACGCTGCACCAGTCCGCCATCACCGACGAGCGGGTGCGGGCCGCCCTGGCCGACGCCTGCCTGGAGGACCTGGTCGACCGGCGCGGCGGAGCCCACGGGGCGCGCGTCCACGACGGCGGCAGCAACTTCAGCGGCGGGGAGCGACAGCGGCTCGCCCTCGCGCGCGCCCTGTCCCGCGACCCCTCCGTGCTGGTGCTCGACGAGGCGACCAGTGCCATGGAATCTCCCCTGGAAGCCGCGGTGGACGCCAACCTGAGGCGGCGCGGGGTCACCACGATCGTCGTCGCCCACCGGCTCAGCACCGTTCGGTCGGCCGACCGCATCCTCGTCGTCGACGGCGGACGCGTCGTCCAGCAGGGCCACCACGACGAGCTCGTCGACGCCGACGGCCCGTACCGCCGGCTCGTGCGGGAGGCGGCGTGACCGGCCTGAGAACGCATGAGCCGCAGCCGGCCGACCCCGCGGCGACCGACCCCGCGGCGACCGGCCCCCCGGAGGGCGGCCCCGCGGCGACCGGCCCTGACCAGGCCTGGCAGGCCCACCGCACGGCGCTGAACCGCATCGCCGCCGCGCTCGGCGCCCTGCCCGAGGCACCGGCAACGGCCCCGCCCGGCCCCGATGCGGTCGCCGGCGCGGCCGCCGCCTGCGGACTGCGGGCGCGCAGGGTGCGCCTGGACGAGGAACTGACCCGCCGTCCCCGGCATCCGCTGCTGGCCGAACGGGCCGGTGACGGCGTGCCCGTGGTGCTGCTGCCCGGGCGCCGGCGCTGGCGGGCCGTCCCCGCGGGGACCGGCCGCGCCGTTCCGCTGGATGCGTCCGCGCAGGCGGCGCTGGACCCCTTCGGCTGGCGCTTCCACCGAAGGCTGCCGTACGCGGCGCCGGAGGGCTGGAGCCTGGTGCGCCACTGTGCCGCCGGCGCGTTCGGCTCGCTCGCCCTCGCACTCTGCGCGGGGCTGCTCGCCACCGTGCTGGGTTTCGGGGTGCCGCTGGGCGCGGTCCGGGTGATGCGTGCCGCCCTGTCGGGCGAGGGGGACGCGTTGCTGTGGACCTGCCTGTTCCTGGCGCTGGCGGTCGGCGGATCGGTGCTGTGCGCGCACGTCCGCGATCGGGCCGCGGTGCACTTCCAAGGTCACGTCCAGTCGGTGATGGAACCCGCCGTCTGGGACCGGCTCCTCAGCCTCGACCTGCCCTTCTTCCGCCGCCGGTCCACGGCCCGGCTGCTCGGGCACGCCAACGGGGTCACCCGGTTCCGCCAGTTGCTGGGCGACGGCGCCCTCGACGTCGTGCTGGGCGCGGTGTTCACCTCCTGCGCGCTCGGCCTGCTGCTCTTCCTCGATCCCCGGCTCGGCCTCGCCGGGGCGGGCACCGCCCTCCTGCTGGCCGTCCTGGTCGGCTGGCTCGGATGGTTCCAGCAGGCCCACGACCGGCACGTCCACGACAGCGTCGACGATGCCCAGGCCCTGCTCTACCCGGCGCTGACCGGCATCGACGAGATCCACCTGTACGGGTGCGAGCGCGCCGTGTTCGACCGCTGGTGGCGGGTCTTCTCGAAGCAGAAGGCGGCGGACACGGCGGGCCTGCGGTACGCCGAGGTGTCGAGCGCGCTGCTGGCCGCGTCCCAGCCCGTGCTGCTCGCCGTCCTGCTTTCGGTGGCCTGGTGGACCGGTCAGGGTCCGGCCGGTTTCATCGCCGTCGGCTTCGCGGGCGCGCAGCTGGCGGTGGCGGTCGGCACGCTCCACCACGCGCTGCAGACGGTGTTCGCGGTCGGCCCGGTGCACGCCCGCCTCAAGGCGATCCTGCGCGCCGCGCCGGAGACCCCACCGGGCAGCCGGCTGCCCGGGGTGCTGCGTGGCGAGATCGAGCTGCGGGACGTGACGTTCTCCCACCCGGGAGCGCAGCGGCCGACGCTGGAAGGCGTCGACCTGCACATCCGCCCGGGCGAGTTCGTCGCGGTCGTCGGTCCGTCCGGCGCCGGCAAGTCATCGCTGCTGAGGCTGCTGCTCGGCCTGGACACGCCGCGGAGCGGGCAGGTGCGGTACGACGGCCAGGCCCTTGCCGGGCTCGACCGCGAGGCGGTCCGCGCCCAGCTCGGCTACGTCCCGCAGGACTCGAAGGTGCTCCGCGGCGACCTGCGCTCGGTCATCCTCGGCGGCGTCGTGGCCGCGTCGGACGCGGACGCCTGGGAGGCGGCCGAGGCGGCCGGGATCGCCGATGACATCAGGCGGCTGCCCATGGGCCTGCGGACCCGGGTGTCCGACGGCGACTCGGGCTTCTCGGGGGGCCAGCTCCAACGGCTGCTGCTCGCCCGGGCCCTGGCGAAGCGGCCCCGGATCCTCCTGCTCGACGAGGCGACCAGCGCACTGGACAACGCCACCCAGGACGAGGTGAGCCGCCGGGTGGCCCGGCTGGGGGTGACCCGGGTGGTGGTCGCCCACCGGCTGAGCACGATCCGCCAGGCCGACCGGGTCGTGGTGCTGGACGGCGGACGGGTCGTGGAGTGCGGGACGTACGGGGAACTCGCCCGCAGCGGCGGAGCACTGGCGCGGCTCGCGGCGGGGTGAAGCGGTGACGCGGTGACGCGGGTGATGAGAGCGATGAAAACCGGTTCTGCGCAGGCAGGGCCTGTCAGCAGGACCCATCGGATGAGGAGAGACATGCGCACGGTCATCAGGTTCAAGCGGTTCGTCCATGCCGAGGTGGTGCCCGCAGACGGCGTGTACCTGATTTCCGAGCGGTCGGGGCAGACCCGGCTGCAGGGGGCGCTCATCGAGCGGATGGCCCCCCTGCTGTCCGGGAAGCACGACCGTTCGCAGATCGTGGCGGCGCTGGGGGACGAATTTCCCGGCGGCCGGGTCGAACGCGCCCTGGACATGCTGATCTCGGCCGGTCACGTGGTGGAGGTCGACTCCTCCGTGGAACCCCGGTCGGGCGGCTACTGGGAGCAGGCGGGCCTCGACGGTGACGCCGCGATGCTGGCGGTGCACGACCGGCCGGTGGAACTGGTCGCGCTGGGAGACGTCCGCCCCGAGTGGTTCGCCGAGGCCGCCGCGCCGCTCGGGATCCGCGCGGGCGGGGCGGACAGCCCGCTCGCCGTCGTCCTGACCGACGACTACCTGCACCCGGACCTGGCGGAGTTCAACCGCGTCGCGCTGGAGACGGGACGGGCCTGGCTGCTCGTCAAGCCGATCGGCAGCACGCTCTGGGTCGGTCCGGTGTTCGAGCCGGGGACCACGGGCTGCTGGGCCTGCGTGTCGAGCAGGCTGAGCGGCAACCGGATGGTCGCCTCGTACCTGAAGCAGCGCCAGGGCGGGGACCGGCCGCCGGTCACCTCCCTCGCGGACCTGCCGGCGACCGTGCAGACCGGGATGCAGCTCGGTGCGCTCCAGGCCGCCAAGTGGCTGGCCGGGGCGTTCGGCGGTCCGGAGGGCCACATCCCGGGCCCCCGGCAGGCGGAGGTCTTCACGCTCGACACCCTGACCATGGACTCCGAGCGCCATCCGGTGACCCGTCGCCCGCAGTGCCCGGCGTGCGGAAACCCCTCCCTGCAGGCGGAACTGCACCGCCGGCCGGTGGTGCCGGAGAGCCGCGGCAAGCGGATCACGTCGGACGGCGGCCACCGCGCGAAGGACCCCCAGGAACTGCTCGACACCTACGGGTACCTGGTGAGCCCCGTGACGGGACCGGTCACCAGTCTGGTCAAGGTGCCCACCGGGATCGACGGGCTGCACAGCTACACGGCCGGGCAGAACTTCGCGGTCGGCATGTCCGACATCGGTGACCTGCGGGCCGGCCTGCGCAGCATGAGCGCGGGCAAGGGCATGAGCGACGTGCAGGCCAGGGCCAGCGCCCTCGGTGAGGCCATCGAGCGCTATTCGGGACTGTTCCAGGGCGACGAGGCACGCATCACCGCCTCGTACGAGGAACTCGGCGAGCAGGCGATCGCCCCGAACGAGCTGCACCTCTACAGCGAGCAGCAGTACGCCGACCGGGCCGAGTGGAACCGGCGGGACTCCCACTTCCACCGCGTCTGCGATCCGTTCGACCCGGCCCGGCCCGTGGAGTGGACGCCCGTCTGGTCGCTCACCCGGGGCACTCACCGCTACCTGCCGACCGCGTCGCTCTTCTACGGCTACAACGTGCCCCGGGGCTACGTCTTCTCCGGTGCGGACTCCAACGGCAGCGCAGCGGGCACCAGCCTCGAGGACGCCGCCCTGCAGGGCTTCATGGAGCTGGTGGAGCGCGACAGCGTGGCGATCTGGTGGTACAACCGCCTGCGCAGGCCCGCCATCGACCTCGACAGCTTCGACGAGCCGTACTTCGCGCAGTGGCGCGAGATGTACCGGTCGGCGAACCGCGAGACCTGGGTGCTGGACCTCACCAGCGACCTGGGCATCCCGGTGGCCGCCGCGGTCTCGCGCCGGGTGGACAAGCCGGTCGAGGACATCCTGATCTCCTTCGGCGCGCACTTCGACATCAAGGTCGCGGTGGCGAGGGCGCTGACCGAGATGAACCAGTTCCTGCCGGCGGTACTGCCGATCGGCGCGGACGGCTCGGGCGACTACGCCTTCCCCGACCCGGTCCAGCAGCACTGGTGGCGGACCGCGACCACCGCCAACCAGCCGTACCTGCTGCCCTCGGGCGAGGCGCCGCGGCGGGCGGGCGACTACCGCGACCCCTCGAGCAGCGACCTGCTCGACGACCTGCAGCTGGCACAGCGGATCGTCGAGGAGAAGGGCCTGGAGATGCTGATCCTCGACCAGACCCGCCCGGACATCGGCCTCCCGGTGGTCAAGGTGATCGTGCCCGGCCTGCGCCATTTCTGGCCCCGTTACGGCGCCGGCCGGCTGTACGACGTACCGGTGCGCATGGGCTGGCTCGACACACCCACCCCCGAGTCCGACCTCAACCCGATCGGGATGTTCCTGTGACCACTGCCGAAGACGTGAGCGCAACCGTCGCCGTCGCCGCCGCCGCGGGCGGGCAGCCCCGCCCCGACATGTCGGCGCTCGCCTTCCGCGAGGGGGTGCGGGTCACGGCGGAGGACGACGGGGTGCGCGTGCAGAGCCCCTGGGCCGCGTTCGTACTCGGCCGCCTCACGGACGGGACCCGCGCCGCCGTCCACCGCCTGGCCGGGGAGCCCGTACCGCCCGCCGTCCTGCTCGCCGGGTGCACGGCCGCCGAGCGGACCCAGGTGCTGCGGATCGTCGACCGGCTCGGTTTCCTGATCACCCGCTCCGTGCTGGCGCAGGGGCGGCCGCTGGCGCGCATCGAGGCGACCAGCCGCACCGCCTCCTACCGGCCGGTGTCCGTGCCGGCGCCGGCGCCCCTGCGGCTGTCCAAGTTCGCCCTCTGCCGCTCCTACTCCGGCGCCTTCGTCCTGGAGTCGCCGCTCACCCCCCACCGGGTGCTGCTGCTGGACCCGGCGAGCCGGGCGGTCGTCGGCGCCCTCGGCGACTGCGTGCGCGCGGCGGACCTGGCCCCGGCGGACGTGCCCGCCGAGTCGGTGGCCGAGCTGCTGGAGCACCTCGCCGGGGCCGGCTTCGTGGACGTCGGCGAGTGGGCCGGCGGGCAGGCGCGGTTCGCGGCCGACGAGGACGAGGTGCTGGAGCAGTGGGACTTCCACGACCTGCTGTTCCACTCCCGCAGCCGGGCCGGCCGCCACGACGAGCCCTTCGGCGGCATCTTCCCCTACGAGGGCCGGATCGAGCCCCGCCCCGCGGTCGAACCGGCCCCCGCCGGACCGTTCATCGAGCTCCACCGGCCGGCCCTCGACGACGTCCTGGCGGCGGATCCCGCCCTGACGACGGTGCTGGAGGGCCGCACGTCGGTGCGCCAGTACGGCGAGAAGCCGATGACGGTGCGCCAGCTGGGCGAGTTCCTCTACCGGACCGCCCGCGTGCGCTCCGCGTACGGGCCGCGGCCGGACCAGAAGATGCCGTACGAGGCGACGTCCCGACCGTACCCGTGCGGTGGCGCCGCCTACGAGCTGGAGCTCTACCTCACCGTGCGCCGCTGCGAGGGCCTCGCGGAGGGCGTCTACCACTACGACCCGGTCGGCCACCGGCTGCGCCTGGTCAACGAGAACGCCGGGGACCGGTCCGCGATGCTGTACCTGGCATCGGTCGCCACCGGCGGGATCGCCGTCCCCGACGTGCTGGTGACCATGACCTCCCGCTTCCAGCGCCTGTCGTGGAAGTACCGCGGCATCGCCTACGCGGTCACCCTGAAGCACGCGGGCGTCCTGTACCAGACCATGTACCTGGTGGCCACGGCGATGGGGCTGGCGCCGTGCGGGCTGGGCAGCGGTGACGCGGACCTCGCCGCCCGGGTGCTCGGCCTCGACTACCTGCGGGAGTCGTCCGTGGGCGAGTTCATGCTCGGCAGCCTGCCCGCCGCCGGGCGGGACGGCTCCGCGGCGGCGCCGCCGGCCGACTGGCGGGCCGCCAACGACCCGCAGTGGACGGACGCCGCCCGGGCGCTCCTCGACCGGCACGACGGCTGACGCATGGCCACGGACACGCCTTCCGGGCCCGCGGACGCCGCGGTGTCCGCTCCGGGGATACCCGACTTCGGCACGGTCCCGCCGGCCCCCGCGGGCCGCGGCGCGGTCGCGCCCGTGCTGATGGCGCGGGTCTGCGGACTGCCGGTCGGCGTGCTCGACGCCTCGGCGACGCCTCGGTCCACGCGCCTCCTGAGGGACGCACTGGACGCGGAGGACGACGCCGCCGCACTGGCCGGCCCGCTCACCGACGCCCTCTACCGGCTCGTGCCACGCCTCGACGGCGACCGGGCGGCCCGGGGCGCCGCCGTCGGGCTGCGCCGGGACGTCCACAACGGGCGCTTCGCGCCGAGCACCGGCCGGGCCGCGGACCTGGTGTCGGCGCAGCTCGAACCCGGCCCGGCCCGCCGGCTGGAGTCCTGGCTGGAGTCGATGCGCCGGCACCGCAACGGGCTCGGCCGGGCGGAGGAGGTCTTCGCCACGGAGCTGCCCGAGGCCACAGAGGCCCTGTACCGCCACCTGCGGAGTCCGCGGGTGGCGTCCGGTCTCGCGCTGGCCAGCCCGCAGTTCGCCGGGCGCCTGCTGGCCCAGGAGGGTGCGGCACCGGCCGGCCTGGATTCGCGGGGCGCCCGCACTGCTGCCGCCTACCTGTCCCGCATCGCCGTCAAACCCAGCCCTTTCAGTACGTTGACCACCCTCGCCGTGGCGCGGCTCGGCAGCGGCCCGGACACCGTGGCCCGGCCGGCTCCCCGGGACGGCGGCCGGGACGGAGCCGCCGGCGCGGTGACCTCGTCACGCGGTCTGGCCGTCGCCCTGCTGCTGGCCTGCGCGGCCCATCCGGACCTGGCGCCGGCATTCGACGTGGTGGCCAACTCCGGTCTGCGGCAGGTCGGCGACCGCCTGCTCGCGGCGCTCCCGGTCTACGCCGCGGCGGACGGATTCTTCTTCCGCGAGGACGAGGTGACCGACTGCGGGCTGTACGCATGGGCGCTCCCCCTCCTGCCCTCCCGGCCGGTCCCCTTCGCGGAGCCGGCCGCAGGGCTGGGCGCCCTCGGTCCGCACCTGGTCGCCCGCTGGGTGGAGATGGGGCTGCTGCAACCCGTCACCCCGTGGCGGCTGGCCGACGGCGGGCATCTGGGGGCGCTGTCCCGCGCGGTCCGCCGCCGTACCCGCGCCGATGCGTCGCCGACGGCGGCGGCCGTCCGGGGCGCCCTGGACACCCTGGGCGAGCTGGAAGCCACCGTCGCCACCACGGTCGACGCAGCGGAGCGGGCCCGGGCGGTCGAACGCACCAGGGACGTGGCCGCGGCGGCGTTCAAGGAGCTCGGCCGGCCCGTCCCGTCGTGGCTCCCCGGCACTCCGCTCTTCCACGAGGCGGTCGCCGGACCCGGAGGACCGGCCCTCGAACTGCCCCGGCACGTCGGAGACGACCTCGCGCACGCGGCCCGCTGGCTCGCCCCGCATGTGGCGCGCACTCCGCTGTACGACCGGCTGGTGGAGCGCTTCGTGCAGCGGTACGGCGTCGGGGGCACCTGTACCGATCTGCTCGGCTTCCTGTACGAAGTCCTCGCGCACGCCGACCCGTACGCCCTGGCGCAGCAGGACGCGCTGCCACCGGCGGGGGATGCCCGCGGTGACACCGGCGCGGCACCCGGCCGGCTCCGCGGCCACGGCACCCTGGGCACCGCGAGCAACTCGGTCTTCTTCCAGGTCGCCGCCGCGGACGCCGAGCACGTCGCGGCCGGTGACCACACGCTCGTCGTCAACCTCGTGCAGAACGGGGTCGGCGGGCTGCTCAGCCGCTGGGCCGGCGTTCCCGCGCTGCACGACCGGCTCGCGCCGGCCCTCGACGAGTGGCTGCGCGCACTGCATCCGGGCTGCCGCGTACTCCAGGTGTCGGCCTATCCCGACTGGTCCGAGATGCAGCGGCCCACGCTGAGTACGGTGCCCCGGCTCCGCTGGCCCGTGGACCTCCCGGACGGCGACCCCGACGCCGTCGACATCGCGGGGCTGTCGCTGTCCCACGACCCGGAGACCGGCACCCTCCAGGCGTACGACCGCGACGGGGGCCCCGTGGCGTTCGCCTACCTGGGGACCACGCCCACCTACCTGCTCCGCGGGGCCGTCCGACTGCTGTGCCTGCTCTCCGATCCCTGGATGACGCTCGGCAGGGCCGATCGCGAGGTCCGGGCCTTCGACCGGGTGACGACGGGCGAAGGGGCCCGGTACCTGCCTCGCATCCAGCACGGAAGGGTCGTCTGGGCCAGGGCCCGGTGGCGGCTGCCCGCAGCCCGCCTGCCGCGCCCGGACCCCGGCGTGTCACCTCTGCGGTTCCTGGCCGACGTGGAGCGCTGGCGACGCCGGCACGGGCTGCCCGAGGAGGTGTTCCTCGTACAGATCACGCGCGGGCCGAGGGGCGTGCGCAAGGAGAAGCCTCAGTGGCTCGGCTTCGACAACCCCCATGTGGTGTGGGCCGCGCTGCGCCAGATCCGGCCCGACGCCCTGGCGGTCGATCTGGTCGAGGCACTGCCGGGCAGGGACGGGCACTGGAACCGGGACGCGGCCGGCGCGCCGGTCGCCACCGAGTTCACGGGGCTGGTGCGTCATGGCTGACACATTCGCGAAGGTGCACGTGGAACTGCCCGCGCACGACTGGCTGTACTACCGGATCCATGTCACCGGGCCCGCCGGGATGCAGGACCTGCTCGAACGCGTCGTGCGCCCGGCGCTCGCCCGGCTACGGGACGAGGTCCCGGAACTACGGTGGTTCTTCCTGCAGTTCATGGACGTCTCCGGACTGCATCTGCGCCTGCGCCTGAACGCGCGGCAGGCGTCGCTCGTCCACGTCGAGGGCACCCTGCAGGACCTGCTGTCGTCCGTGCCCCACCGTGGTGCGACGCAACACGTCTACGCCCCGGAGACCCGCAAGTTCGGCTCGGGTGAGGGCATGCGCCTGGCGGAACGGGTCTTCGAGCACGGCAGCGAGGCCGCACTCGCCTGCCTCGGACCCCGGCAGCGCTCCCTGCGCACGGGGTATGCGGCGGCCCACATGACGCTGATGCTGGCCGCCCTCGAACCCCGGCTGCGCAGGACCTTTCTGCATCAGTACGCCTGGTACTGGAGCGGCGGCCCGCTGCTGCGCGGACGCCTCCCGCACGGAGCCTCCCTCGCGGACGCACCCGCCCGGTCCGCGCGGCTGCTGGCCCAGGTCGAGTGGGTCCTCTCGGATCCCGGGGCCCGTTCGGCGCTCACCGGATACGCCGAGGCGTACCGGCGCGAGCTGAGCTCGCCGGCCCGCACGCACATTCACCGGACCGATACCTTTCTGCTTTTCCACCACATTCACCTGATGAACAATCGACTCGGTGTTGTACCTTCGGAGGAAGCACAGTTGGCGCGCTTTCTCTGGCTGGCCGGCGATGCTTTTTCCGACGCGGCCCCGACGGCATGACAGTTGTCATGAGGGGTGTTCCGCGAACTGCACGGGAAAGTGGTGACAGCGGTCTCTGCCGGGAACCACACCGCACCGATAGCATCGGATCATGCCTGAACAGCCAGTGATCGAGGTATCGGACCTCCATCAACAATACGGGGAATTCGCCGCGGTTCGCGGAATATCGTTCGACGTGCAGCCCGGAGAGGTATTCGCGCTGCTCGGGACGAACGGTGCCGGAAAAACCACCACGATGGACGTCCTGGAGGGGTTCCGGCCCGCCACCCGGGGAACCGCCCGCGTCCTGGGCGTCGACCCCCATGCCCACCGTCGCAAGATCGCGCACCGGGTCGGCATCATGCTCCAGGAGGCGGGGTTCTTCCAGGAACTGACCGCCGCCCAGACCGTCGACGCCTGGCGCCGGTTCATGGTGAGGGCACGGTCGCGCACCGAGGCCCTGGCGATGGTCGGGCTGGAGGACCGGGCCAACACCCCGGTGGGCCGGATGTCGGGCGGCGAGAAGCGACGGCTCGACCTCGCCCTGGCGCTGCTCGGCCGGCCGGAGGTCCTCTTCCTCGACGAACCCACCACCGGCCTGGACCCCGAAGCCCGCCGCGACACCTGGAAGCTCATCAAGGGCCTGGTGGGCGAGGGCATGACCGTGCTGCTCACCACGCACTACATGGAGGAGGCGGAGTTCCTCGCCGACCGCGTGGCGATCATGGACCACGGCCGGATCGTCAGGTCGGGCACGCTCGGGGAGATGGTGCAGCAGTTCGCCGCACGGATCTCCTTCCGGCTGCCGGCCGGGCTCCGCGCCGCCGACCTCCCGGTCCTGGGCGGCACCGAGGTGCAGGAGGAGTCCGGACGGACGGTGCTCCTGGCCCGCGATCCCCAGGACGTGCTGAGGGCGCTGCTGCACTGGGCGGACGGCGCCGACGCCTCGCTGCGTGAACTCGAGGTGCGCAGCGCCTCCTTGGAGGATGTCTTCCTCGATGTCGCCGAGAACGGTAGGAAAGCCCCGTGATGTGGTTCCGGTACACCTTCGCGCAGTTCCGGCTGTCCCAGCGGGTCTACTGGAAACAGTTCGGCTTCGCGTTGACCGCGGTGATCGTGCCGCTCGGACTGGGCATCGCCTACCCGATGAGCATGCACGGCAAGAAGCTGATCGCCGGCATCGACGCCGGGCAGTACGCGCTGGTCGGCTTCATCGGCTTCGTCCTGCTCTGGATCGTCTACAACCTGATCAATTCGGCCGCGTCCCGGCGTGACGCCCTGATCTACAAGCGGTTGCGGGGCACCGCCCTCCCGGACACCTCCATCTTCGCCGGGGAGGCGCTCAGCGGCAGCGTCGTGAGCCTTGCGGAAGTCGTCGTCCTGATAGCCGCCGGATGCGCCCTCATGGGTTCTTCCGGACCGGAGAACGTCCCGCTGTTCCTGATCGCCGTCGTGCTGGGCGCCGCCATGTTCGCGATGGTCGCCATCGGCGTCTCGGGACTCCTTCCCAATGCGGAGGTGTCCACCTGGATCGTCACCCCCTTCATGATGCTGATGATGCTGGGATCCGGCGTCACCATGCCGCTGTCCGCACTCCCGGAAATCCTGCGGACCCCGGCCGAGTACCTGCCGCTCACCCCGGTCGTGGAAATTCTGCGAACCGCCTATTTCGGCCGTGACTTCGCGACGGATTCGGCGGGCCCGGCAGTTCCGGACCACATCGGATTCCTCGACGCCTTCCAGGCCTGCTCGACCCAGGTCGGTATCATGTGCGCCTGGACCGCGATCGGACTCGCCCTCGCCCAGAAGTACTTCCGCTGGGACCCCCGGCACGCCGGGTGACTCTGCGGGCACCGGCCAAGGGCGCTGCCACGGGCGGGGGTTCGGCCCGGACCGTGACATGGGGGAGACGAAGACGCGTGCTGGGGCAGTCATCGGAGTCCGTGCCGCGCGCCGTCGGAGTCCTCATCATCGGGCTGTTCCTGTTCTACGTCGCCGAGCCGGCGTTCTACTGGGGCTCCTCGCGGCCGGGCGTGCCGTACGTGCTGGCCGCCGTCGTGGGTGTCCTCGCGTTCGGGGCGACGTTCATCCGCATCGTGCGGGAAAGCATCCGGTACGGGCCCGGCGGGAACGTGCGTACCGCCGACCTGGCCGTGTGCGGGATCGTGGGCTTCGGCGTCTGCTTCACCTGCGGTCCGTACTGGATGGCGCTGCCCGCGTTCTTCGGCGGAGCGGCTCTGCTGTCGCTCGCGCCGTGGCCTGCCGTCACGGTCACGGCACTCGCCCTCGCCGGCGAGGCCCTGGCCGGCCTGATGCTCGGCCTGAGCGGCTCCGGGGCGGTGGAGGTGACCGTCCGGGCCGGCATCACCGCACTCGTGGTGTTCGCCCTCGGGCGGCTGGGCGCGCTCATCAGCGAAGTCCACCGGGCCCGGGCGGAACTGGCCAGGATGGCGGTGGTGCAGGAGCGGCTGCGGTTCTCCCGCGACCTCCACGACGTGCTCGGCCACACCCTGTCCGTCATCGCGCTCAAGAGCGAGGTGGCGGTCCGGCTGGCTCCGCGGCGGCCCGAGCGGGCCCGGGACGAGATGGAAGCCGTGGTGGACATCGCCCGCAGCGCCATCACCGATGTCCGTACGCTCGTACGGGGTTACCGGCAGCCGTCGCTGTCGGCCGAGATCGACGGGATCCGCTCCGTGCTGGAGACCGCCGGGGTGGCGTGCGAGGCCGACGCGATACCGCAGCAGCTTCCGACCGCGGTCCAGGACGTCCTCGGCTGGGTCGTCAGGGAGGGCGCCACGAACGTCCTGCGGCACAGCCGGGCGACCTGGTGCCGGATCAAGGTCCGCATCAGCGGGGACACCGTGCTCCTGGAGATACTCAACGACGGTGCACAGCAGCAGGCGGAGGGACGGCAGCGGCGCGGCGGTCACGGCCTGGTCGGCCTCTCCGAGCGGCTGGCGGCCCTGGACGGCCGGCTCGCCTCCGGCCCGGGCCCCGGCCGCACCTTCCGCCTGCAGGCCACCGTCCCGCGGGATCCGCCGAACAGCGAAACGACCAGGGAGACATCCCCATGATCAGGGTTCTCATAGCCGAGGACGAACGGCTCATCCGCGAGGCGCTGGCGGTCCTGCTCTCGCTGGAGGACGACATAGAGGTCGTCGCGCAGACCGGGACCGGCGACGAGGTCGTGGCGCTCGCCTCCGGGCACCGGTGCGACGTGGCGATCCTCGACATCGACATGCCCGGCACCGACGGGCTCACCGCCGCCGAGCGGCTCCGGCGCGACCGGCCGGAATGCGCGGTCATCGTGCTGACCAGCCACGGCCGCCCCGGCTACCTGCGGCGTGCGGTGCACGCCGGCGTCCGCGGGTTCCTGACCAAGGAGGTCGCGGGCGACCGGCTCGCGCAGATCGTGAGGGAAGTCCGGGACGGCGGGCGGTACATCGACCCGGTGCTGGCCGCCGACGCGATCTCCGTCGGGGAGAGCCCGCTGAGCAGGCGGGAGCTGGAGGTCCTCAGGCTCGCGGAGGACGGCCGGCCGCTGCACCGGATCGCCGGGGAGCTCTCGCTCAGCGAGGGGACGGTCCGCAACTACATCTCGGCGGCGATCCAGAAGCTCGGCGCGTCCAACAAGCTCCACGCGATCCGTATCGCGACTCAGGCCGGATGGCTGTAGCGGATCACCTTGGTGATCGGCCACGGCCATCCGGCCCTGGGTTGGCCGCACGGCACCACCCGCCGGGGGGTGTGGCGGGGGTTACGGCCGTGCGCCGAGGCGGGCGGCGGTGACCGCCGGCCTCACGCGCGCGGGTCTACCGGTGTTTACCAGCAGCCGGCGGTGCCGATGGTGGCCGGGCAGCCGGCGGTGCCGGCGGTGCCGAGGCAGCCCGCACCGCTGACCTCGCCGAGGTCCTCGATGGTGACGTCCTCGACGGCGTCCTGGATGTTCTCCACGGCGAAGTTGTTCTCCATGACCTTTTCTCCTTGACGAAGTGACACGGGCGGACGGATTAGTCCGCCCTGGGCGGCCACGTAATGCCCGCAGCCGGACAGGAAAGGCCCCAATTCCGCACTGAAGTGCGCCTCCATCGAGCGGAAGATCGGCCCGGGCTGTCATCATTATTTTTAGCAGGCCCTTACGAACGGCCCCAAGCCAAGCGCGGAAGAAGAATATTCGCGCGCACTCGCGCGCACTCGCGTGCAGAATTCCAACGCAAAATTCCCGGCCATCCGACGGAATGACCGGGCAGGTGCAAAACGGTGCGGCGCGGCGAGGACGGCCGCCCCTCGGCCGGAGCCGCGAGGAGGGTGGTGCCGGCGGCCGTGGCCGCCGGCACCGTGAGGCTCCGGTCAGTGGGAGCCGAAGGTACCGGCGCTGCTCGCGGGGCAGCCGGCGGTGCTCGCCGTGCCGAGGGTGCCCGCACCGCTGACCTCGGTGAGGTCCTCGATGGTGACCTCCTCGACGATGTTCTGACCGAGCTCGGAGATGGTGTTGTTCTCCACGATTCCTCCTTGATGGAAATACGGCGCGCCTTGGACGAGCCGCCGGGAATCACTGGAACGGTCACGGAAAACAGCATCCCGAAAAGGGACGCCACTCCCCCGCGCCCGCATCCTTCCACGAACCCGCGCAGGCAGAATCGGGAATCGGATAACGCCGTTCCGTCAGCTGCAGGAGGTTCCGGCCAGTGATCTGAAGTATTTCTAACAAGCCTCCGGGCCGGCTCCAAGCAAAGCGCGGAAGAAGAAGAATGGAACCCACTTCGGGGGGCCGGGCGGGCGGCCGAGGGGCCGGGGGGCCGGGCGGGCGCGCGGCGCCCGGGCATGGAAAAGCAAAAGCCCCAGGTCACGGCGAGTGAGTCCTGGGGCTTCTACAGAGCCGCCTTCGGGATTCGAACCCGAGACCTACGCATTACGAGTGCGTTGCTCTGGCCAACTGAGCTAAGGCGGCACCGCTGGGCAGACAAGTGTTCCCTCGGAGAGGAGCTCTCATCAGCAGCGGCGCCAAGTCTACAGGCTCGAACGGGGTGCCCCGAACCACGTCGTCCGAGGTCGGCGGCGGCGGCCGTCAGGCGCACTTCTTGCCGTCCTTCGGCGGCGTCCCCTCCAGCAGGTACGTGTTGATCGCCGTGTCGATGCAGGTGCTGCCGCGGCCGTACGCCGTGTGCCCGTCGCCGTCGTACGTGAGCAGGACGCCGGAGTCGAGCTGCTTCGCCAGCGCCTGGGCCCACTTGTACGGGGTCGCCGGGTCCCGGATCGTGCCGACCACCACGATCGGCGGGGCGCCCTTCGCCGCCAGCGCGCCCGCCGCCCCCGTGGCCTTCACCGGCCAGTACGCGCAGTTCAACGAGGCCCAGGCCAGGCCCGCGCCGAACACCGGCGAGGCCTTCTCGAAGGAGGGCAGGGCCGCCTCGACCGCCTGTGGGCCCCCGAAGGCCGGCGGCTGGTCCAGGCAGTTCACGGCGGCGTTCGCGAACATCAGGTTCGCGTACTTCCCGTCCGGCTCGCGCTCGTAGTAGCTGTCGGCGAGGCCGAGGAGGCCGGACCCGTCGCCGTTCATCGCCGAGGCCAGCGCCTCGCGCAGCTGCGGCCAGGCGCTCTCGTCGTACAGCGCCGCGATCACCCCGGTCGTGGCCAGGGACTCGCCGAGCGGGCGGTCCGGGTCGCCGCTGGGCACCGGCTGGGCGTCGACCTTGCGGAAGAAGTCCTGGAGCCGGTCCGCGATCGCCTCCGGGCTGCCCTTGCCGAGCGGGCAGTCGGGCTGCTTCGCGCAGTCCCTCGCGAAGGAGCGCAGGGCCGTCTCGAAGCCGCCGGTCTGGTCCCGGTTCATTTCGAGCGCCGGGCGGGCGGGGTCCATGGCGCCGTCCAGGACGAGCCGGCCGACCCGGCCGGGGAAGAGGTCCGCGTACGTCGCCCCGAGGAGGGTGCCGTAGGAGGCCCCGACGTACGTCAGCTTCTCGTCGCCCAGCACGGCACGGAGCACGTCCATGTCGCGGGCGGCCTCCACGGTGGAGACGTGCGGCAGGATCCGCGGCGAGCGGGCCTGGCAGCCGGCGGCGAACTCCTTGAACGCCGCCACCAGCGCGGCCTGCTCCGCCGCGTTGTCCGGCGTCTGGTCCACCTGTGTGAACTTGTCCATCTCCGGGCCGGTCAGGCACTGCACCGGGCTGCTGCGGGCCACCCCGCGCGGGTCGAAGGAGACCATGTCGTACTGGGTGCGGACGGCCTCCGGGTAACCGATGCCCGCGTACGCCTGGAGGTATCCGATGCCGGAGCCGCCCGGCCCGCCCGGGTTGACCACCAGCGAGCCCAGCCGCTTGCCGGGGCCCGTGGCCTGGCGGCGGGCCACGGCGATGTCGACGTCCTGGCCCGCCTCGGGGTGCGCGTAGTCCAGCGGCACCTTCATCGTGGCGCACTGGAACCCGGGGACGCCGCAGTCGCGCCAGCTCAGCTTCTGCTCGTAGTAGGGGCGCAGCGCCGTCGGGACCGCGGTCGGGGCGGCCGACGGTGCGGTGCCCCGGGCCGAGGAGGCGGCCGCCCGGGGTCCCCCCGACCCGGCCGAGGTGCACCCGGAGAGCAGCAGCCCGGCGGCTGCGATCACGGTTGCGGTGGTACGCAGCAGGCGACTGGTGTCCATCCTCGGAGCCTACGTCCTGCCCGGCGCCCCGGCCGGGCGGGCGGAAGCCGGTCCGCCGTCCCCGGCCCGCGGGCGCACCACGGCCCGCCCGGGACCCGTCGCACCCGGCACGAGCCCGCCGGATCGCTCATACGGATGAAGCGGTCAACGTACGGCGGTCAGCCCGCGCGCAGCGCCATCGTCATCGCCTCGACCGCGAGGAGCGGGGCCACGTTGCGGTCCAGGGCCTCTCGGCAGGCGATGATCGCTTCGATCCGGCGCAGGGTGCGCTCCGGTCCGGACGCACGGGCGATCCGGTCGAGGTCGGCCCGTATCTCCTCGTTCGCGATCGCCAGCGAGGAGCCCAGCTGGAGCGCCAGCACGTCCCGGTAGAAGCCGGTGAGGTCGGTCAGCGCCAGGTCGAGGGTGTCGCGCTGGGTGCGGGTGCGGCGGCGCTTCTGCCGGTCTTCGAGTTCCTTCATCACGCCCGCCGTGCCGCGCGGCATCCGGCCGCCGGTTCCGGCCCCGGCACCGAGCGCGGCCCGCAGGTCCTCGGTCTCCTTCGCGTCGACCTCCTCCGCGACCTGCTTGGCGTCCTCGGCGGCGGTGTCGACCAGCTCCTGGGCGGCTTTGAGGCAGCCACCCACGTCGTCGATCCGGAGCGGGAGCTTCAGCACGGCGGCACGCCGGGCCCGGGCGGACTCGTCCTGTGCGAGCCGGCGGGCCCGGCCGATGTGGCCCTGGGTCGCGCGCGCGGCGGCCGCGGCGACGGCGGGCTCGATGCCGTCGCGCCGGACCAGCACGTCGGCGACGGCGTCGACCGGCGGGGTGCGCAGGCTCAGGTGGCGGCAGCGGGAGCGGATGGTGGGCAGCACGTCCTCCAGCGAGGGCGCGCACAGCAGCCACACGGTCCGCGGGGCGGGCTCCTCCACGGCCTTGAGGAGCACGTTGCCCGCGCCCTCGGTCATCCGGTCGGCGTCCTCCAGGACGATGACCTGCCAGCGGCCCACGGCCGGGGAGAGCTGCGCCCGGCGGACCAGGTCGCGGGTCTCCTTCACGCCGATGGACAGCAGGTCCGTACGGACGAACTCCACATCGGCGTGCGTGCCGACCACGGTGGTGTGGCAGCCGTCGCAGAACCCGCAGCCCGGCTCGCCCCCCAGGGCGCGGTCGGGGCTGGTGCACTGCAGGGCGGCCGCGAAGGCACGGGCTGCGGTGGCCCGTCCCGAGCCGGGCGGTCCGGTGAACAGCCAGGCGTGCGTCATCTTGGACGCGGCGGGCGGCGGCGAGCCGGCCTCGACGGCGGTGACCAGGGCGTCGGCGTCCCGGGCGGCCGCGGCGAGCTGCGCCTGCACCCGCTCCTGGCCCACCAGGTCGTCCCATACGGGCATGCCGCCCACCGCCTTTCACCGGCCGTCTTCGCCGGCCGTCCGTACCGCTCGCACTCGTCCTGCCGGGCCCTGCTCCGGCCCGCTCGCCCCAGTGTGGCGTGCGCCACTGACAATCCCCGTCAGCGGCGGCGCGGGCCGCCCTCTTCGTCCTCGTCGTCCCGGCGCGGGCCGAGCAGTTCGTCCGCCAGGGTCGGCAGGTCGTCCAGCGGGGTCTCTTCGGCCCAGGCGGGCCGCGGCCGGTCCGGGCGCGTCGGCCGGCCCTGCTGCCGCCCGCTCGGGCGGCCGTCCTCGCCGAAGACCGGCAGCTCGCGCGTCACGTCGTCGCCGGAGTCCCGGAAGATGCCCGGCGGCACCCGGTCGGCCGGGCTCTCCTCCGGGCGCCGCGCCGTGGGCCGCACGGCGGAGTGGGCCTGGCCGGAGGGGCCCTGCCCTGCCGGAGGGCTCGTGCGGGACGGCCGTACGGGCGGCAGGACCGCCGTCTCGTCGGTCGCACCGGCCGCCGGCACCGCCGGCAGCACCGATGTCTCCGCCGCCGGGTCCGCCTTCGGCACCGGCACCGTCTGCGTCACGTCGTCCGGCTGGACGACCCGCTTGGTCAGCGGGGTCTCCACCGTCACGGCGTCGTCCGGCAGCGGCTCCTTGGTCATCGGCACCTTCGGGGCCGGAGCCGCCGGTTCAGGGGCAGGGGCGGGCGTCGGCGCAGGCGCGGGAGCCGCCGCAGCCTGAGCCGCAGCCTGGGCCGCCGCCGCCTGCGCGGCCGCCGCAGCGGCCGAGGCCTCCGCCAGCCGGCGCGCCTCCTCGGCCCTCAGCAGGGCCTCCTCGGCCCGCCGCTGCTTCTCCAGCCGCCGCTCCTCGGCCTCGGCACGCAGCCGGGCCTCCTCCTCCGCCTGCTTGCGCAGCCGCTCCTGCTCCGCCGCGCGGGCCTTCTCCTCCGCCTCCCGGCGCAGCCGCTCGGCCTCGGCCCGGGCGCGGGCCTCCTCCTCGGCCCGCAGCCGCTCCTCCTCCGCCCGGCGGGCGGCCTCGGCCTCGGCCTTGATCCGGGCGGCTTCGGCCTCGGCCTTCAGCCGGGCCTCCTCCTCGGCCCGCAGCCGCTCTTCCTCGGCCTTGCGCGCCGCCTCCTCCTCGGCCCTGCGCCGGGCCTCCTCCTCGGCCTTGCGCCGGGCCTCGGCCTGGGCGGCCACCTCGGCCGCCGAGAGCGGGAGCATCCGGTCCAGGCGGTGGCGCACGACGGTGGTCACGGACTGCGGGTCCTGGCCGGCGTCGACCACCAGGTAGCGCCCGGGGTCGGCCGCGGCCAGCGTCAGGAAGCCGGCCCGCACCCGCTGGTGGAACTCGGCCGGCTCGGACTCCAGCCGGTCCGGGGCCTCGGTGAACCGCTCGCGCGCCGTCTCGGGCGATACGTCGAGCAGCACGGTCAGGTTCGGGACGAGCCCGTCGGTGGCCCAGCGCGAGATCCGGGCGATCTCGGTCGGCGACAGGTCGCGGCCGGCGCCCTGGTAGGCCACCGAGGAGTCGATGTAGCGGTCGGAGATGACGACCGCGCCGCGTTCCAGGGCGGGCCGCACGACGGTGTCCACGTGCTCCGCGCGGTCGGCGGCGTACAGCAGGGCCTCGGCACGGTTCGACAGCCCGGCCGAGGAGACGTCGAGCAGGATCGAGCGGAGCCGCTTGCCGACCGGGGTGGCCCCCGGCTCGCGGGTCACGACGACCTCGTGGCCCTTGCCCCGTATCCAGTCGGCGAGCGCCTCGACCTGGGTGGACTTGCCGGCGCCGTCGCCGCCCTCCAGGGCGATGAAGAACCCGGCGTCGGACGCGGCCTGCACCGGCTCTCCGCCGCGCAGCGCCTCGCGCAGGTCACGGCGCAGCGGTACGCCGCTGCGGTCGTCGGCCTTGGCGAGGACCACGGCGGCGACGGGCAGCAGCAGGGCGCCGACCAGCATCAGGGTGAAGGCTGCGCCGCCGTGCTCGAAGACGAGGCCCCCGCCGGCCAGCCGGTGCGGGCCGATCGCCGCGGACAGGACCGGGGCGAGGACGGCGCCGATGCCCACGGCCACCCGTACGACCGCCTGCAGGTGCTCGGTGAGCCGGGCCCGGCGGAACTCCTCGGTCTCCTGGTCCAGCAGGGTGTGCCCGGTGTTGGCGGCCACGCCCGCGGCGGTGCCGGCGAGCAGCGACAGGAACAGCACGGTCGCCGTGTCGGGGACGAGCCCGGACAGCAGCAGTGTCAGCCCGGACACCGCGATCGCCAGGGCCAGCAGCCGGCGCCGGGAGAGGGCGGGCAGGACCTTGCCGGCCTGGGTGGCGCGGATGCCGACGGCGGTGCCGCCGAGCAGGGCCAGGACGAGCAGGGCGAAAGTGGCGGGGCCGCCGCCCAGGTCGAAGGCCTGGAGGACGGCCACGGCGGCGGCACTGGCCACTGCTCCGGCGACGGCTGCGCAGGCCAGGACGAGCAGCGGGACGGCCCCCGTGCGGCCCTTGTCCGGACGGTCCCCCGTCCTGGGGGCCCGCAGGCCCTCCAGGGGGGAGCGCGGGCGCGGGGTCTTCGTCGCGGGCAGCACGAGCGGGAGCAGCAGCGAGACCGACGCCGCGAACAGGCCGGCGGCCACGTACGAGCCGAGGGCGGCCTGGTTCTCGGCGAACCAGTCCACGCCGAGGCCGAGGGCCTTGCCGACCAGGGTCGCGGCGAGCAGCACGGCGGCGGCGACGGGCATGGCGGCGAAGGTGGTGCGCAGGGTCAGCCGGCGCAGTGTGTCGAGGTGGTCCGGCAGCGGCCGTACGGTCGCGCCCTCCGGCGGCGGCGAGGGCAGCAGGGCGGGAGCCGCGCTGTCCTTGGCCAGGGACCACAGCCGCTCGGCGACGCCGGAGACGAAGACGGTGGCCAGCAGCGCGGTCAGCGCGTGGTCCGGGATCCAGTCGAGCCAGAGCGGGGCGACGACGAACAGGCCGAGCCGGACTCCGTCGGCGCCGATCATCGTCCAGCGGCGGTCCAGCTTGCCGCCGGCCTCCTTCGGCGCGAGGAGCTTGGCCATCGGCCCGAGCAGCACGGCGCCGAAGAGCAGCGTGGCGAGGATCCGGACCCCGAAGACGGCGGCGACGGCGAGGGCCCAGCCCCGGTAACCGCCGCCGAAGCTCTCTTCGGAGACGGCCGTCTGGAAGGCCAGCAGCACCAGCACCAGCAGGGCGAGGGCATCGCCGACGCCGCTCACCAGCTGGGCGCTCCACAGCCGGCGCAACCTGGGGGTGCGCAGCAGTGCGCGCACCGCACGCTCGCGGGAATCCGCAGCGAGGGCTTCGTCGTAGGTGGGGTTCGCGGGGGCGGTCACGACCGTTGGCTGCTCGGCTCGCGTCATCCGCCCAGCCTATCCGCTGCGCCTGACCGCCGCGGAGCCCTGTGGACAACGCCGGGTGTGACCCCGCCCGCACCCTGCGGCCTGCGGCCGGGCCCGGCGGGCGACCCCGGCGGGACGGCGGCGGTGCACAGGCTCCGAGCGGGCAGCGGAAACGGCGGGTGAAACGGCAGGGCCCCGTGCGCGGTGCGCACGGGGCCCGGGTGACGGGTGCCCGTCTACTCGTCCGATGCCGGGGCGGCGGCCGCCGCCTTCGTCGCCGTGGCCTTCTTGGCGACCGTCTTCTTCGCGGCCGTCGCCTTCGCGGTCGTCGTCTTCTTCGCCGCCGTCTTCTTGGCGGCCGTCGTCGCCTTCTTCGCCGGGGCCTTCTTGGCGGGCGCCTTCTTGACGGCCTTCTTCGCCGTCTTCTTGGCCGGGCCCTTCGCCCGCTTCTCCGCGAGCAGCTCGTAGCCCCGCTCCGGCGTGATCGTCTCGACGTCGTCGTCCCGCCGCAGCGTCGCGTTCGTCTCGCCGTCCGTCACGTACGGCCCGAAGCGGCCGTCCTTGACGACGACCGGCTTCTCGCTGACCGGGTCCGTGCCCAGCTCCTTCAGCGGCGGCTTGGCCGCCGCCCGGCCGCGCTGCTTCGGCTGCGCGTAGATCGCGAGGGCCTCGTCCAGCGTGATCGTGAACAGCTGGTCCTCGGTCTCCAGCGACCGCGAGTCCGTGCCCTTCTTCAGGTACGGGCCGTAGCGGCCGTTCTGGGCCGTGATCTCCACGCCCTCGGCGTCCACGCCCACGACCCGGGGCAGGGACATCAGCTTGAGCGCGTCGTCCAGGGTCACGGTGTCGAGGGACATCGACTTGAACAGCGAGGCCGTCCGCGGCTTCACCGCGTTCTTGCCGGTCTTCGGCGTGCCCTCGGGCAGGATCTCCGTCACGTACGGCCCGTAGCGACCGTCCTTGGCAACGATCTCGTTCCCGCTGACCGGGTCCTTGCCGAGCTCGAACTCGCCGCTCGGCTTCGCGAACAGCTCCTCCGCGTACCCGATCGTCAGCTCGTCGGGCGCCAGGTCGTCGGGCACGTCGGCGCGCTGGTGGCCCTCCGCGTCCTTCTCGCCGCGCTCGACGTACGGCCCGTAGCGGCCGACGCGCAGCACGATGCCCTCGCCGACCGGGAAGGAGGAGATCTCCCGGGCGTCGATCGCGCCGAGGTCCGTGACCAGCTCCTTCAGGCCGCCGAGGTGGTCGCCGTCGGCCGGTACGACCTCCGACGCGTCCTCCGAGCCGAAGTAGAACCGCTTCAGCCACGGCACGGACTGGGCCTCGCCGCGCGCGATGCGGTCGAGGTCGTCCTCCATCTTGGCCGTGAAGTCGTAGTCGACGAGCCGCCCGAAGTGCGTCTCCAGCAGGTTGACCACGGCGAACGACAGGAAGGACGGCACGAGCGCCGTGCCCTTCTTGAAGACGTACCCGCGGTCGAGGATCGTGCCGATGATCGACGCGTACGTCGACGGGCGGCCGATCTCCCGCTCCTCCAGCTCCTTGACCAGCGAGGCCTCGGTGTAGCGGGCCGGCGGCTTCGTCGAGTGGCCGTCGGCCGTGATCTCCTCGGCCGACAGCGCGTCGCCCTCGGCGACCTGCGGCAGCCGCTTCTCGCGGTCGTCGAGCTCGGCGTTCGGGTCGTCCGCGCCCTCGACGTACGCCTTCATGAAGCCGTGGAAGGTGATCGTCTTGCCGGAGGCGGTGAACTCGGCGTCCCGGCCGTCCGAGGCGCGGCCGCCGATCTTGACGGTGACCGAGTTTCCGGTCGCGTCCTTCATCTGGGAGGCGACGGTCCGCTTCCAGATCAGCTCGTACAGGCGGAACTGGTCGCCGGTCAGACCCGTCTCGGCCGGCGTGCGGAAACGATCACCCGAGGGACGGATCGCCTCGTGGGCCTCCTGCGCGTTCTTGACCTTGCCGGCGTAGACGCGCGGCTTCTCCGGCAGGTAGTCGGCCCCGTAGAGCTGCGTGACCTGCGCCCGCGCCGCCGACACGGCGGTGTCGGAGAGCGTGGTGGAGTCCGTACGCATGTAGGTGATGAAGCCGTTCTCGTACAGCTTCTGCGCCACCTGCATCGTCGCCTTCGCACCGAAGCCGAGCTTGCGCGAGGCCTCCTGCTGGAGCGTCGTCGTGCGGAACGGGGCGTACGGGGAGCGGCGGTACGGCTTGGACTCGACCGAGCGGACGGCGAACGAGGTGTCCGCCAGCGCGGCGGCCAGCGCCCGGGCGTTCGCCTCGTCGAGGTGCAGCACCTCGCTCTTGAGCTGCCCGTTCGAGCCGAAGTCGCGGCCCTGCGCGACGCGCTTGCCGTCCACCGTGTTCAGGCGGGCGACCAGGGTCGAGGGGTCGGAGACGTCCCCGGCGCGGCCGGTGGAGAAGGTTCCGGTCAGGTCCCAGTACTCGGCGGAACGGAAGGCGATGCGCTCGCGCTCCCGCTCGACGACGAGACGGGTGGCCACCGACTGGACGCGGCCGGCCGACAGGCGCGGCATGACCTTCTTCCACAGGACCGGCGAGACCTCGTAGCCGTAGAGGCGGTCGAGGATGCGGCGGGTCTCCTGCGCGTCGACCATGCGCTGGTTGAGCTCGCGCGGGTTGGCGACGGCGTCGCGGATCGCGTCCTTGGTGATCTCGTGGAAGACCATCCGGTGGACGGGGACCTTGGGCTTGAGGACTTCCTGCAGGTGCCACGCGATGGCTTCGCCCTCGCGGTCCTCATCGGTGGCGAGGAAGAGTTCGTCGGACTCGGCCAGCAGCTCCTTGAGCTTCCTGACCTGGGCCTTCTTGTCGGCGTTGACGACGTAGATCGGCGCGAAATCGTGCTCGACGTCCACGCCGAGGCGGCGGACCTCGCCCGTGTACTTGTCGGGGACCTCGGCGGCGCCGTTCGGGAGGTCGCGAATGTGCCCGACGCTCGCCTCGACGACGTATCCCGGGCCGAGGTAGCCCTTGATCGTCTTCGCCTTGGCAGGGGACTCGACGATGACGAGTCGGCGGCCGCCCTTTGCGGTCTCGCTAGTCGGGGACAACTTGGCTCTTCTCTCCGGTCGGCACTCGGTCGCTGTACGGCGACGCTGCGGAGTGTGACGGTACAACCCGCCCCCGTGTCAAACGGGGGAAGCCCGCAACGGCCACTCGAACGGTAACCCGACAAGTGCCATTTCTGCCGCCCGGATACCGCGCCGGACCCGTCGCGATCACCGTGCCGGGTGGCCTCGGGGCCGTCTGGCCCCGCCCCCGCACCCCGCCTGACGTCCCGTTTCTGCAGGGCCCGCGGTGGCCGGTCGCGCCGGTGGGCGCGCCACCGATCAGAGTCGGGCGAAGCACCACACGCCGAGCGCCAGGCAGACTCCGGAGGCGGCCAGGGCGAGCGGAACGGCGACCGCGGGGCGCACACCCTCGGCCACCGGCGCGCGGCGCAGGGCGCGCGCCCCCGTCCAGCCCAGCAGAGCGGTCCCGAACAGCAGGAAGACGATCCCCGCGAAAATGCCCGGACCGCTCTCCATGCCGTTCCCCCCTTACCCTCCGGCCGCTCCCCCGGGCCTCCTACGGGTCCCCCCGGAACCCGTGGGCGGCCCCCGGCCGTCCCCCGCACGCGAGCCTGACAGCCGGGGGGAAACGGCGCGCGAACCCCGGGTTACATCACGGATCCGGCCATGGCCCCGGCGCCGCGGACGGCTGTGCCGAAGGGGTGCCGGCAGGGTCCCGGGCGGGGCCGGCGGAGCACCCTCAGCCCTCGGCCGGCTCCAGGAACCCCTGCTCGACCAGCACCCGGATCGACTCCGGGGTCCGGTCCCGCAGGACCACCGGATCCTCCTGCACCAGGTGCGCGATCGCGTCCAGGATCCGGCCCGCCGTGAGTGAGCCGTCGCACACTCCCGCGAAGCCCGCCCCGACCGTGTCGACCTTGGTCGCGCGCCGCATCCCGCGGTTCTGCCGCAGCACCACGTGCTCCGGGTCCTCCGCGCCGGGCGCGCCGACCTGCTCCTGGACGACCTCCGCAGCCAGCACGAAGCGGGCCTCCAGCAGGGCCGCGTCGTCGTGGTCCCGCAGGTAGTCCTGCCGGGCGAAGTGGGCCACGACGGCGTCGCCGAGCGGCTGCTCCACCGAGTGCGGCCACTCCTCGACCACGACGGACGGCTCCGCCGCGTCACTGCGGCGCAGCGTGATCCAGCCGAAGCCGACGGCCTTGGTCTTGCGGGCCTCGAACTCGTCCAGCCAGTCCTCGTACCGGCGGGCGTACTCGGCGGGGTCGGTCCGGTGGTCGCCCGCGTCGCGCAGCCACAGTTCCGCGTACTGCGTGACGTCCTGCACGTCACGCTGCACGATCCACGCGTCGCAGCCGCGCGGCACCCAGGCGCGGACCCGGTCGCGCCAGTCCTCGCCCTCCACGTGCTGCCAGTTGCCGAGGAACTGCGCGTACCCGCCCGGGTTGAGGTGCGCGCCGGCCTCCTGGACGAGGGTGCGGCACAGGTCGTCGCCGCCCATCCCGCCGTCGCGGTACGTCAGCCGGGCGCCGGGAGAGATCACGAACGGCGGATTCGACACGATCAGGTCGTACGTGGCCGCGCCCACCGGCTCGAACAGCGACCCGAGAAGCAGCTCGGCCTCCTGGGCGCCGGACAGCGCGAGCGTCAGCCGGGTGAACTCCAGGGCCCGGGGGTTGACGTCGGTGGCGGTGACGCGGGTGGCGTGCTGCGCGGCGTGCAGGGCCTGGATGCCGGATCCGGTGCCGAGGTCGAGGGCGCTGGCGACCGGGATGCGGACGGTGATCCCGGCCAGCGTCGTGGAGGCCCCGCCGACCCCGAGGACCACGCCCTCCTCGCGGCTGCCGATCCCGCCGGCCCCGCCGACGGCGCAGCCGAGGTCGGAGACGATGAACCAGTCCTCGCCGTCGGGGCCGCCGTAGGGGCGCACGTCGACGGTGGCGTACACCGAGTCCTCACCGTCGGCGCCCTCCTCCCGCCGCAGCCAGCCATCGGCCAGCGCCGCCTCGACGGGCAGCGCACGGGCGGCGTGCGCGTACGGCTCCGGCTGCTGGAGCAGGAACAGCCGGACCAGGCTCGCGAGCGGGCCGTCGCCGCCGCCGCGCGTGGCGCGCAGGGCGGGGACCGTCTCGCTGCGGGCCAGCGCGGCGTAGGCGGGGGCGCCGAGCAGGTCGAGCAGGCCGTCGGCGGTGAAACCGGCGGCGAGCAGGGCCGTGCGGAGCTCGGCGGCGCGGTCGGGCGTGGGAAGGCTGGTGGTACTCACCGGTCCATTGTGTCGGCTGGCGCCGCCGAAAGCGTGCCCCGCGCGGCCGACGGCCCCGCACGCACCGGGGCGGCCGGGGTTCCCCGAACCCGGGCCGCCCCGTTCCGCGGACCGCCCCGGCCGCTCCGGACTCCGGCGGCCACGGCGGTCCGCTGCCTCACTTCGTCGGCGAAGGCGCCGTGACCTGGCAGCCCTTCTGACCGTTCATCGCCTTGTCCAGGCCGCCCGTCTTGAGCGTGTTGAGCGCGTCCTTGCCACCCTGGGTGGCCGCTTCGAGTCCGCCGGCCACGTCCTTGAGGCCCTCGGCGAACTTCGTCTGGTCGTTCGGGTCCAGGCCTTCCATCTTCGTCTTCAGGTCGGCGTAGCCCTTGGACGTCGCCGCGAAGCCCTTGACCGCGGCCTCCTGGGTCGTCTGGCCGTCCTTGACCGGCGGAACTCCCGCCCCCTGCAGGGCGGTCCCCATCGCCTGGTACGCGCCGGACATGCTCCCGAACGCCGCCGAGTCGGTCGTCTGCACCTCTTGGGGCTTGCTGCTCTCGGTCGCCACCCGCTTGATGTCCGCGTTCGCGGTCTCGATCTTCTTCAGCTCGGGCTGCCACTTGTCGCAGACCTTCTTGGCCCAGGCGTTGGCCTTCTCGTCCCCGTCGTCACCGCCGCAGCCGGACAGCACGAGCATCAGTACCGCACCGCCGGACACCGCGGCCGCAAACTTCTTGTTCACCGGATTGGTCCCTTCGAAGGCTCTCGGCCCGGAAGATACACGTCCGCCATCCGGGGACACACAAAGGCGGACAGACGGCGCGTCAGTCCGCGCCGCCTGTCCGCCGTTCAGTCGCACCCCCGAGTCCGCGGGCCGGGTGGGCCCGCAGGTCCCTTCCGGGGTCGCCCCTGAGGTCAGGAGACCGCCGCGGGGTCGGGCTGCTGGGTGACCCGCTCGGCGGTCGCCTCGTCGCCCTCGGCCTCGTCCCCGACCGCGATGCCGCGGCGCTTGGAGAGGTACACCGCGCCGATGATGACGGCGATGGCGAGGACCGCGACGATCGCGCGGACGGTCGCGCTCGTGTCCGCGCCGTAGCTGAACTGCACGACCGCGGGGGCGATCAGCAGTGCGACCAGGTTCATGACCTTGAGCAGCGGGTTGATGGCGGGACCCGCCGTGTCCTTGAACGGGTCGCCGACCGTGTCGCCGATGACGGTCGCGGCGTGGGCCTCGCTGCCCTTGCCGCCGTGGTGGCCGTCCTCGACGAGCTTCTTCGCGTTGTCCCACGCGCCACCGGAGTTGGCGAGGAAGACCGCCATCAGGGTGCCGGTGCCGATGGCTCCCGCGAGGAACGAGCCGAGGGCGCCGACGCCGAGCGAGAACCCGACCGCGATCGGCGTCAGGACGGCGAGCAGGCCGGGCGTGGCGAGCTCGCGCAGCGCGTCCTTGGTGCAGATGTCCACGACGCGGCCGTACTCGGGCTTCTCGGAGTAGTCCATGATCCCGGGGTGCTCGCGGAACTGGCGGCGCACCTCGTAGACGACGGCGCCCGCGGAGCGGGAGACGGCGTTGATGGCGAGGCCGGAGAACAGGAACACGACCGCCGCACCCAGGATCAGGCCGACCAGGTTGTTGGGCTGGGCGATGTCCAGGCTGAGGTTCATCTCGCCCGCCTTGGCCCCGACCTGCCTGATCGCGCCCGCGATGGCGTCGTTGTACGAGCCGAACAGCGCGGCCGCGGCGAGCACGGCGGTGGCGATGGCGATGCCCTTGGTGATGGCCTTGGTGGTGTTGCCGACGGCGTCCAGGTCGGTCAGGACCTGCGCACCGGCGCCCTCGACGTCGCCGGACATCTCGGCGATGCCCTGGGCGTTGTCGGAGACGGGTCCGAAGGTGTCCATGGCGACGATGACGCCGACGGTGGTGAGCAGGCCGGTGCCGGCCAGGGCCACCGCGAAGAGGGCGAGCATGATGGACGTGCCGCCGAGCAGGAACGCCCCGTACACGCCGAGGCCGATGAGCAGCGCCGTGTAGACGGCGGACTCCAGGCCGACGGAGATGCCGGCGAGGACGACGGTGGCCGCGCCGGTCAGGGAGGACTTGCCGATGTCCCGGACGGGACGGCGGTTGGTCTCGGTGAAGTACCCGGTCAGCTGCTGGATCAGGGCCGCGAGCAGGATGCCGATGGCGACGGCGACGAGGGCCAGGATGCGCGGGTCGCCGGAGTGGTTGGTGATCGAGGGGTTCTCGACGCCGACGAGGTCCTTGTAGCTGGCGGGCAGGTAGGCGTAGACGGCGATACCGACCAGGACCAGCGAGATCACGGCGGAGATGAAGAAGCCGCGGTTGATGGCGGTCATCCCGCTGCGGTCGGAACGGCGCGGGGAGACCGCGAAGATGCCGATCATGGCGGTGATGACGCCGATCGCGGGGACGATCAGCGGGAAGGCCAGGCCCAGGTCGCCGAAGGCGGCCTTGCCGAGGATGAGCGCGGCCACGAGGGTGACCGCGTACGACTCGAAGAGGTCGGCCGCCATACCGGCGCAGTCGCCGACGTTGTCGCCCACATTGTCGGCGATGGTCGCGGCATTGCGCGGGTCGTCCTCCGGAATGCCCTGCTCGACCTTGCCGACCAGGTCGGCGCCGACGTCGGCGGCCTTGGTGAAGATGCCGCCGCCGACGCGCATGAACATCGCGATCAGGGCGGCGCCGAGGCCGAAGCCCTCCAGGACCTTGGGGGCGTCGGCGGCGTAGACCAGGACGACGCAGGAGGCGCCGAGCAGGCCGAGGCCGACGGTGAACATGCCGACGACGCCGCCGGTGCGGAAGGCGATCCGCATGGCCTTGTGCGCGACGTCGGTCAGGTCCTTGGCGGGCTCGCCCTCGGCGGGGGTGGCCTCGCGTGCGGCGGCGGCGACACGGACGTTGGCGCGGACCGCGAGCCGCATGCCGATGTAGCCGGTGGCCGCCGAGAAGAGGGCGCCCACGAGGAAGAAGGCGGAACGCCCCGCCCGCTGGGTCCAGTCGTCGGCGGGAAGCAGGAAGAGCAGGAAGAACACGACGACGGCGAAGATCCCGAGGGTGCGCAACTGCCGGCCGAGGTAGGCGTTGGCGCCTTCCTGGACGGCGGCGGCGATTTTCTTCATGCTGTCGGTTCCCTCGTCGGCGGCGAGCACCTGGCGGACCAGGATCTGCGCGACGACGAGTGCGGCAAGTGCCACGGCCGCGATCACCATGACGATGAGCCGATTGTCATCAGTGAGTACTGCGGCTGCCAGATCGGAGTTTCCGACCGGCGCGTTGGGGGTGAAGAGCCCCGTCATTCGTCCTCCTTGACGTGATGAGCTCAAGATGTGGACGGATTGTAGGGAGCTCTTCCCGATCAAAACAGTGCGCAGGAAACGGAATTGGCCTGCTCTTGCTCCTCAGCAATAGATCGCGTCACTCCATTACCCTCGAAAGAAGTAATGGGACAAAGGCATTGACGACTGATCACTGATCTAGGAAATGCCGAACGGGTATGAAAAAAGGCCCTGCTCAGCAGGGCCTTGATTAAGATCGGAGGAATCTCCGGGCCGCGGTGTCCCGCGGGTGGGTGCGGCCGCCGCCGGGCCGCGCGAGACGCCGCGGCTACGCGAGATCCGCCGCGCCGGCCACGGGCCAGCTCATCCGGATGGTCCCGCCCGCCTCCCCGCTCGTCACCTCGACGTCGTCGACGAGCCCGCTGATCACCGCGAGACCCATCTCGTCCTCGGTCTCGGTGTCCGGGTCCAGGGCGGCGTCGAGCGCGGGCACGGCGCCCTCGGGCCCGCCGGCCGGTCCGGGCACCTCGTCGCCGACCTCGATGGAGAACGACTTCTCCTCCTCGGTCAGAACCACCCGGACGGGCGCGGTCAGGCCGTTGCTGAGATGCAGACCGACGGCGCGCGAGCAGGCCTCGCCCACGGCGAGGCGGACCTCGTCGAGCACGGCTTCGTCCACGCCTGCCCGCCGCGCCACGGCAGCCGCGACGAGGCGGGCCGTCCGGACGTGTTCGGGCTGGGCGCTGAAGCGCAGTTCAACGGTGGCCATGCGCGTCCCCCTCGGACTACGGGCGTGCCTTACAGGGGCCCGGACCGCTTCGGCCCGCGCCCCCGCTCCTGCTCCTCGGCCGCCCCGCGGCGCCTCGCGGCGCCCCGGGGGCGGAGCCGTCAGTCGGTGGCGGCGACGGCGTCTTCCACCGTCGTGTGGATCGGGAACACCTTCGTCAGACCGGTGATGCGGAAGATCTTCAGGATGCGCTCCTGGTTGCACACCAGACGCAGCGAGCCCTCGTGCGCCCGGACGCGCTTGAGACCTCCCACGAGCACACCAAGCCCGGTGGAGTCGAGGAAGTCCACTCGCTCCATGTCGACAACCAGGTGGTAGCTGCCGTCGTTCACCAACTCGACCAACTGCTCGCGCAGCTTGGGCGCGGTATACACATCAATCTCGCCACCGACCTCCACGACCGTGCGGTCGCCGACAGTGCGAGTCGACAGGGACAGGTCCACGGATCCTCCAGCACCTTGCTATCGAGCGGCGCCCCCCAGGGGCCTCCCCACCCGTAGGCAGGGGAGGGATTGGCTGCCGCGATGGCATTCAATCACTTACCGGCAGGCGCGCACGACGCCTTCGGACCATTGTCCCGCACGCCGGTGACACACTCGGTTCCAATGGCCAATACTCACCGTCCCGGTCGGCCCACGGCACCCGAGGACCCACGACCCACTCCCGGCACGGTCCTGGACCGGCTCTCACGGGGGCCTTCTCGACCTGCGCGCATCACCCATACGGAGCACTTGCCCCCTCGGGAGGGCCGTCATGCAGTCTGGCCCGACCGCATCCGAACGGATGTCGTAGCGGCGATTCGGGCCGCGGGTATCGAACATCCGTGGGAACACCAGGCCGCGGCCGCCGAGCACGCCCTGGACGGTGAGTCGGTGGTCGTCGCCACCGGCACCGCCTCGGGCAAGTCGCTGGCCTACCTCGCGCCCGTCCTCTCCGCCCTCGCGGACGGCGCCGAGGCCCCGAACAGGCGCGGCGCCACCGCCCTGTACCTGGCCCCCACCAAGGCCCTCGCGGCCGATCAGCGGCGCGCCGTGCGGGCGCTCGCCGCCCCGCTGGGCAACGCGGTCAGGCCGGCGGTCTACGACGGCGACACGCCGGTGGAAGAACGCGAATGGGTGCGCCAGTACGCGAACTACGTGCTCACCAACCCCGACATGCTGCACCGGGGGATCCTGCCCGCCCATCCCCGCTGGTCCTCCTTCCTGCGCGCGCTGCGCTACGTGGTCATCGACGAGTGCCACACCTACCGGGGCGTATTCGGCTCCCACGTGGCCCAGGTGCTGCGCCGGCTGCGGCGGCTGTGCGCCCGGTACGGCTCCGATCCGGTGTTCCTGCTGGCCTCCGCCACCGCGAGCGACCCCGCGGCCGCAGCGTCCCGGCTGACGGGCGTCCCGGTCACCGAGGTGGCCGACGACGCCTCCCCGCGCGGCGAGGTGGTCTTCGCCCTGTGGGAGCCGCCGCTGCTGACCGAGCTGCGGGGTGAGAAGGGCGCCCCGGTGCGCCGCACCGCCACGGCCGAGACCGCCGACCTGCTGACCGACCTGGTCGTCCAGGGGGTCCGTACGGTCGCCTTCGTCCGCTCCCGGCGCGGGGCGGAGCTGATCGCGGTGATCGCCCAGGAGCGGCTGGCCGAGGTGAACCGGTCACTGCCCGGGCGTGTCGCGGCCTACCGGGGCGGCTACCTGCCGGAGGAGCGCCGGGCCCTGGAGCGGGCCCTGCACTCCGGCGAGCTGCTCGGGCTCGCCGCCACCACCGCCCTGGAGCTGGGCGTGGACGTCTCGGGCCTGGACGCCGTCCTGATCACCGGGTACCCGGGCACCAGGGCCTCCCTGTGGCAGCAGGCGGGCCGGGCCGGGCGCGCGGGACAGGGCGCGCTGGCCGTGCTGATCGCCCGGGACGACCCGCTCGACACGTACCTGGTCCACCATCCGGAGGCCCTGTTCCGCCAACCGGTGGAAGCGACGGTCCTGGACCCCGACAACCCGTACGTGCTGGCCCCGCACCTGTGCGCGGCCGCCGCCGAGATCCCGCTGACGGAGGCGGACCTGCCCCTGTTCGGCCCCGCGGCAGCAGAGCTGGTCACGCAGCTGGAGGCCGCGAAACTGCTCCGGCGCCGGGCGACCGCCTGGCACTGGACCCGCCGGGAGCGGGCCTCGGACCTGACCGACATCCGCGGCGGGGGCGGGCGCCCGGTGCAGATCGTCGAGGCGGCCACCGGTCGCCTGCTGGGCACCGTCGACGAGTCCGCCGCCCACACCGCCGTCCACGACGGGGCCGTCCACCTCCACCAGGGCCGCACCTATCTGGTGAAGCAACTGGACCTGGAGGACTCGGTGGCGCTGGTCGAGGAGTCCAGCCCGCCGTTCTCGACCACCGCCCGCGACACCACCTCCATCTCCGTCCTGGAGACCGAGACCGAGATCCCGTGGGGCCCGGCCCGGCTCTGCTTCGGCTCGGTCGAGGTGACCAACCAGGTCGTCTCGTACCTGCGCCGCAAACTGATCACCGGCGAGGTGCTCGGCGAGGCCAAGCTGGACCTGCCGCCCCGCACGCTGCGCACCCGGGCCGTGTGGTGGACCGTGACCGAGGACCAGCTCGACGAGGCCCGGATCAACCCGGAGATCCTCGGCGGCGCCCTGCACGCCGCCGAGCACGCCTCCATCGGCCTGCTCCCGCTGTTCGCCACCTGCGACCGCTGGGACATCGGCGGGGTCTCCGTCCCGCTGCATCCCGACACCCTCCTGCCGACCGTGTTCGTCTACGACGGCCACCCGGGCGGCGCCGGATTCGCGGAGCGCGCCTTCCACACGGCCCACGCCTGGCTGACGGCCACCCGGGACGCGATCGCCTCCTGCGAATGCGAGGCCGGCTGCCCGTCCTGCATCCAGTCCCCCAAGTGCGGCAACGGCAACGACCCGCTCCACAAGCGCGGCGCGATCCGCCTCCTGACCCGCCTCCTCGCGCAGGCCCCGCCCCCCTGACGGCCGACCGCCGACCACGACCGGCAGCCCGGCCCGGTCCGCGCCGCCGGGAGCCAGGGCGGCCGACGCCGAACCCACGCTCAGCTCACGGGCCCCGACACACCCGTCCGGGTCACGCGGCAGCCAGCGACAGGGCCGTCCCGGGTTACGCGCCCGGCGCCGGCAGCCCGGTCACGCGACGGCAGCGACGGGGCCGTCCGGGGCGGGAGGTGGGCCGTCCGGGGCAGGGGGCGGGCCCGCGCGGGCTCTGATCGTCGGCGCGAACGGGCCCGTCGCGGGGCGGGCCGCCACCTCGGCCACCTCGCCCCCGACCGTGCAGGCGGTCACCTCCGCGCCCTGGGCCGCCACGGCGTGGCGGGCCGCGGCGCAGGCCGCCTCCGGGCCGTGGGTCCAGGTCGCGGCCGCCGCGAGGGCCGCCAGATCGGCGGCCGCCGCCGCGCGATGACGGCCCACGACGGCCTGGCCGAGCAGCAGCACCCCGCCGAACACCGCCCCCAGCACGGTCGCCACCAGGGCCGCGAACACCGTCGCCGAGCCCCGGTCCCGGCTCA
>LJCW01000349.1 GCA_001298555.1 Actinobacteria bacterium OV450 | reverse complement strand
GGAGGCGGTCGGGCGGTCGGGGTGCGGAGTACTGGTTCATCGGGGAGCCGGGGTCCTCAGTAGGTGAAGCACTCTGAGTGGATGTGCGCGGACGGGACGCCCGCCCGGAGGAGTGACGCGGTCGTGGCGTCGGCCATGCCGGGCGGCCCGCAGAGGTAGACGTCACGGTCGGACAGGTCGGGGACGAGAGCGCGCAGGGCCTGCGGCGCGAGCGGGTCGTACGCGGCGTCGGAGCGGCCCACCAGGTAGTGCAGTGAGGCCTTGCGGGACGCTGCGATCGCTTCCAGCTCGTCGCGCAGTACCAGTTGGTCGGCGTCGCCCGCGCGGTAGAGCAGCGTGAGGTCGCCGGGGCTCGCGGGCAGGGACTCGAAGAGGGCGCGCATCGGTGTGATGCCGATGCCGCCGGCGATCAGCAGGACCTTGGGGCGGGTACGGCGGCGCTCGGTGAGCGCGCCGAACGGGCCGGTCGCCAGGACCCGGGTGCCGGGCCGCAGCCCGCGGACCCTGCGGGAGTGCCCGCCGAGGGCCTTCACGGTGATGCGCAGGCGGTCGTCGCGGGCGGGCGCGGAGAGCGAGAACGGCAGGGCGGTGTGCCACAGGCCGCCCCGCAGGAACCGCCAGCGGAAGAACTGACCGGGCTCGGCCTGCAGCTCGCGGAGCCTGTCCCCCTGGATGGTGACGGAGACCACGCCGGGCCCCTCGTGCTCGACGGCGGCGACGCGCAGTCCGTGCCGCAGGGCCTGGCGGACCGGGACGATCCCGCGGTACCAGGCGAGCAGCACGCCGACGACGGTGTGCAGCAGGGCCCAGAACCAGATGGTGAAGGAGGCGACGGCGACATCGGGGCCGGCCAGCTGGTGGACGAAGCCCAGCGCGGCGGCGAGGTACGTCAGCAGGTGGATGCCGCGCCACGCCTCGTGCGAGACCCGGCGGCGCACGGCCCGGGCGGAGAACAGGCCCGCACCCGCCAGCAGGGCGCCGCCCGCGAACGCGGCGATGAGGGCCGGGTAGCGGAACATGGCCCCGGTGGCGGTCAGCAGGTCGGTCCCGGTGCGCAGGGCGTACACGACGAGGGCGAACAGTCCGTGGGCACCGCACAGGACCAGCACCCAGCGGCCGCCGAAGGCGTGCCAGCGGGCGAGGCGGTCGGCGCCGACTCCGTGTTCGACGGCCGGGACGCGCGCCATCAGGAAGAGCATGACGAGGATGCCGTAGCCGGCGAGGAGCCCGCTGAGGTGTGCGGCGGCTCCGATCAGCTCGTCGGGCCGGGCGGAGGGGTGCACCTGGGCGGCCCACAACACGGTGACGGCGACCGCACCGGCGGCCAGCCCGGCGCGCAGCCGTTCCGACGCGGTCCTCATCTGCGCCGCCCCGGGCCGGGAGCGCATGGCGGAGTGGGCGGGAAGGTCATGCCGGGGTCCGTTTCGCTCGGTGCTGCTGGGGCATAGCACCGGCAACTATGCGCAAACGCAATCGGGGCGAGCAATGGCCATGCACACAGAATGAGCTCCGTCACGCGAAGGAATTTGCGCACTATGTCCGTACATAGGCGACATTTACCCCCAGGGGAAGCGGAGTGGGGGGCGTTCCCGCGATCCCGGCTTGGGAAAGTCTTTGCACTTTCACACCAGCACCCCGGCGAAGAACATCGACGCCAGGAGGGCGTACTGGACCGAGCAGAGCAGCAGCAGGGGTACCTGGATCCACGGGGACATGCGCCGGACGAGGACGAGTCCCACGAACATCTGCGCATGGTTGCGGTACCACGACATCTCCGCGCCGGCGAAGAACGGCAGCAGGAAGATCGTCACCGTGAGGATCAGAGCGGCCCACTCCTCGACGTCGAGCCGGTGGTTGCGGACGAGCAGAACCGCGGCGGTCGCCACGACGAGCACGATGAACAGGACGTCGAGCCAGAGCTGGGTCCTGTGCGCGGTGAGGGCGTGCTCCACCAGCCACGGCAGGTGGCCCTCGGGCGTGTACCAGTCCTTGAACGGGAAATCGTAGGCCTTCGTCATTTCGGCGAAGGGCTGGCGCAGTCCGCCCTGCCCGTAACTGGACGCCTGGATGGTCTCGTACGCGTTCCAGCGGCCCGTGGCCCGCCACATCAGCCATTTCGCCCAGAGCACGCCGCACGCGGCGAGGGCCGCGGACGACCCGGCCTTGCCGAAGCGGACCGGCCACGTGTCCGCCCGCCACGCGAAGAACGCGCTGAGCAGCAGCATCCCGGCGGCGGCAGCGCCCACGAGATGGCAGGAGGCCGCGACGAAACCACCGGCGGCGGCGACGCCCCAGGAACCGCGCTGCACCCCGACGACACACACGAGCAGGGCCAGCGTGCCGAGGGCGATCGGGAAGACCGCGTGGAAGTAGACGCCGCCCGGGAAGACGCAGGCGACGGCGAGGGTGAGGCAGGAGGCCCGGCTGAGCCGGGCGCCGAGCAGCCACCACAGCACCGCGAACATCCCGAACAGGGACGCCTCCGAGATGACGACGGCCGCCGTCTCGTAGGAGAGCCCGGTGGCGGAAAGCGCCCGGATCCCCATGGGATACCCGGGAAACCAGGCGACGTTTCCGCACACGACATCGGGAAAGTCGGGGTAGCGCTCCCGGCACCGGAACATCTCGTACCCGGTCCGGGCGATGGACAGGTAGTGCTCGGAGTCCCAGCGCCGGCGGCTGTCCGTGGACCAGTACCGTACGGCGGACCCGTCACCGGCGACGGAAGCCGTCGCGACCAGCCAGGTGACGAGGTTAGTGACCAGCCAGGCGACGCACGGAGGCAGCAGAGCCCGGTACCGGCCGCGGCGGGACGGTCCGGCGGGTTCCGTCGTGGCGGTCATCCCGATCAGTCTGGCCAACGCCCCGCCGGGTCGCGGCCAGGACGCCCCGACGGCGCACGGCGGGTCCCCCGTGTGGCCCGTCGGCCGCGGGCTTCCCCGCGAACCCGCCGGACCCCGCCGGACCGGGGCCGCGCGCTCAGCCGGCCGCCGCGCGACGGACCGCGGTGAGGGTGCGGGCCACGTCCTCGTCCGTCGTCGACCAGTTGCTCACCGAGATCCGCATGACGCGACGGCCGCGCCACGTCGAGCCGCTGATCCACGCCGTGCCGTCGGCGAGCAGCCGGGCGAGCACCCGCTCGGTGCGTTCGTCGCCGCCGAACTCGGCGCACACCTGCGTGAACACCACGTCGTTGAGGATCCTCGCGCCGTCGATCGCGTCGATGCCCGAGGCGAACGCGGAGGCGTGCCGGCACAGCCGCTCGACGAGGTCGGCCACCCCCGACCGGCCGAAGGACCTGAGCGCGGCCCACACGGTGAAGGCCCGGCCGCGCCGGGAGAGTTCGGGGACCTTGTCGCTGGGGTCGCCGTGCTCGTGCCGGATCAGGTAGTCGCCGTGCACGCCCATCGCGGCCCGCAGCGCGGTCGGGTCGCGCACGATCGCCAGCCCGCAGTCGTAGGGCACGTTCAGGGTCTTGTGGGCGTCCGTCGCCCAGGAGTCGGCGTCCGAGCAGCCCGCCGTCAGGTGCGCGTACCGCGGGGAGGCGGCGGCCCACAGGCCGAACGCGCCGTCCACGTGCACCCAAGCCCCGGACGCGCGGGCGGCTCGGACCGCCTCGCCGAAGGGGTCGAACGCGCCGGAATGGATGTCCCCGGCCTGCAGGACGACGATCGTCGGCCCCGGCCCGCCGGCCGCCAGCGCGTTCCGCAGTGCCTCCGGCACGATACGTCCCTGGCCGTCCGCCGCCACCGGCTCCGGGCTGCCCAGCCCGAGGTGGCGCAGCGCCAGGTCGACGGTGACGTGACGGTCCTCGCCGACGAGGACGCGCACCGCCGGCCCGCCTGCGAGGCCGTCGCGGGCGACGTCCCGGCCCGCGCGGCGCAACACGGCGTCGCGCCCGGCGGCGAGGCACGTGAAGTTCGCCATCGCGGCGCCCGTGGTGAACCCGACGGCGCTGGCACCGGGCAGCCCGAGCAGATCGAGCAGCCATCCGCCGGCCACGTCCTCCACCGCCGCGTAAGCGGGCGAGACGGCGCGCATCACACAGTTCTGGTCCCACGCGCTGACGAGCCAGTCCGCGGCCAGTGCGGCCGGCTCGGTGCCGCCGATCACGAACCCGTAGAAGCGCCCGCCGGGGAACGCGGTGAGGCCCGGTTCGCAGGCGGTGGCCAGCAGGTCGACGACATCGGCCGGCGGGCTCGGACCGTCGGGCAGCCCGGCACCCAGCGCGCGCACGATCTCGTCGACCGAAGCGCGGGCGGGAACCGGCCGGTCGTCCAGGCTCGCCAGCCACCGGGCGGCATGCGCGTACGCCCGTCGGAGCGCCTTGTCACGCGCGTCCATACCTCGGACTATGCGGCCGTCGCCGCCGCCCCGCAATCGGCGCGGCGGCCCGGAGCCGGCAGCCCGGAGCCCGCAGCCCGCTACAGTGCGTCGCCGGCGGCCCGGTCCAGGAACGTCTGCAACGCGGCCAGCTGCTGGTCCACCGCCCCGGTGAACGCGGAGGCGGTCTTGTGTGCGTCGACGCCCTCAGGGCCCTGGCCCACCCGGGCCGTCGCCAGCTCTCCCACCCGGGTGGAGAGGGAACCGACCCGCTCCAGGTCCCGCCTGCCCTCGTGCGTCGCCACGAGGCGGACGGTCGTGAGGGCCTGCGCGAGTTCCGTGTTGGCCGGTGCGTACGCGTCCTCGAACACGCGCTGCCGGTCGTTCGCGGTCCTGGCCGGGTCCAGACTCGTCTTCAGCAGCTGGGTGGCCTGCTGTACGAACCGGTTCGTGCTCGCCGAGAGTTCGACGTAGGCCGCCCGCCGGATGTCCGCCCGCCGCGCGGCGGCCTCGCGGCTGTGCGTGTCCTTGGCTTCGAAAAAGGCCAGCGTGCTTCCCGTGAGACCCGCCAGGGCGCCGATCAACGCCCCCGCGAGCGCGGCGGACGTGGCTCCGCGCTGCTTCGGCCGCCCGCCGGCCCCGTCACTCGCCTTGTCCCGCTTCTGCGCCATGACCTACCCGTACCGCGGCAGGAGGAGCCCGGCACCTGCGACCACCTGTTGGCACGAACGCGATGCGGGCGTGTCGCCGCGCCCCTGACCGGCCCCGGCGTGGAACCGTCTGCCCATGACCGAAGGCTCGGCACCTCACATCTCCCCGGCGCGGATCACCGTGCTGGGCGTTCAACCGGGCAACCCGCCCTTTCGCATCGTGGAGGTCGACGGAGAGTTCACCGGCAGGGCGACGTCGATGACGGACGTGCTGCTGATCGCCGCGGAGGCCGGGATCCCGATCCACGACCTCGACGACCTGGACGTCGTGCGGTGGGTCGGCGGCGGCAAGTTCACCTGGACTCCGCACTAGGTGTGTTGTCTCGGGACGTTGGTGACACGCGTGCTGGGTGCTTGAAATGGGTGAGGGCCTCCCGGTTCGGTGTGGATTGCGACATCTACATCGATCCGAGGAGGCCCTCGTGGTCCACCGTAATGCCCCGCTGACCGAGACCGGACGACTGCGACTCGCCCGCTGTGTCGTGGACGACGGCTGGCCCGTGCGGCGGGCCGCGGAACGCTTCCAGGTCAGCCACACCACCGCCGCCCGCTGGGCCGGCCGCTACCGCACGCTGGGTGTCGCCGGAATGAGTGACCGCTCCAGCCGCCCCCACCGCCAGCCCGCCAGTACGGCCGCGACGGTGGAGGAACAGGTCCTGCGGCTGCGGCGCGAGCACCGGATCGGGCCTCTACGGCTCGCCGCCCGCTGCGGGATCGCGGCCTCGACCGCCCACCGCATCCTGACCCGCCACGGCATGCCGCCCCTGGCCACCCTGGACCGGGCCACCGGCGAGCCCATCCGCCGCTACGAAAGGGCCCGTCCGGGCGAACTCGTCCACATCGACGTCAAGAAACTCGGCCGGATCCCCGACGGCGGCGGCCACCAGGCCCTCGGCAGGGCCGAAGGCCGCCGCAACAAGACCGGCGCCGGCTGGGCCTACCTGCACACCGCCCTCGACGACCACACCCGCCTCGCCTACACCGAAGACCTGCCCGACGAGACCGCCCCGACCTGCGCCGCCTTCCTGGCACGGGCAACCGCCCACTTCGCATCGCTGGGCATCACGGTCGAACGCGTCCTGACCGACAACGCCTGGGCCTACACCAAGAACACCTGGCGCCAGACCTGCCGCGACCTCGGCATCCAGCCACGATGGACCAGGCCCTGGCGCCCCCAGACCAACGGCAAGGTCGAACGCTTCCACCGCACCCTGCTCGAGGAATGGGCCTACCACCGGCCCTACACCTCAGACCGGGAACGGTAGGACGCGTTCACCGACTGGATCGACTGGTACAACTACCACCGACCCCACACCGGCATCGGCGGCCAAACACCCGCCAGCCGCGGCACCAACCTGCCCGGACAACACAACTAGGCCGTGGGGCGGCCCGGCTCGCCGCCGTCGGCGCGGGCGGCGCGCCGGGCGGGCACCCGGCCTGCCGACCGGCGGCCGGCACCCCCTCGGACCGATGTCCGATTTCCTGCGGACCAGGCGGTATGCGCCGCCGCTCGGAGACGAATTCGCTCCGGCGTGGGTGTGGTGCATGATCGGGGGATGTCTGATCGCATCATTGCCGCCTGCGACGGCGCGGCGAAGGGAAACCCCGGACCGGCAGCCTGGGCGTGGGTCATCGCCGACTCGCAGGGCCGCCCCGAGCGCTGGGAGGCCGGGCCGCTCGGCCGGGCCACCAACAACGTCGGCGAGCTCACCGCCCTCCAGCGGCTGCTGGAGTCCCTGGACCCCGGGACGGCCGTCGAGGTCCGGATGGACTCCCAGTACGCCATGAAGGCGGTGACCCAGTGGCTGCCCGCCTGGAAGCGCAACGGGTGGAGGACCGCGGCCGGCAAACCCGTCGCCAACCGGGAGCTCGTGGAGCAGATCGACGCACTGCTGGCCGACCGGGACGTCGAATTCCGCTACGTTCCGGCCCACCGTGAGGACGGCGACCTGCTGAACGCCATCGCCGACCAGGCCGCCAGCGACGCCGCCGTCAGCCAGGAGGCGGCCGGCACGGCCCTCGGCGCCGCGTCGCTTCCCGTTCCCGCACCCGCCCGCGCCTCCGCGCCCCGTACCAAGCCCGCAACCGCCGCCGGAGCCAGGAGGCCCGCGCGCAGCCGGGGCTCCATCAAGGCGAAGTTCCCCGGTAGCTGCCCCTGCGGGAGGTCGTACGCGGCAGGTGACCAGATCAGCAAGCTCGGCGCCCGCTGGGGTCACCCGGGCTGCGCCGACACCGTGGCGAGCGACGCACCCGCATAACGGCGGGTGTCAGCCGGCGGATGGGGGCGGCGGACGGGGGTGTGAGACCGCATCCGAGGGGCAGGCGAGCCGTCACGAGAATCCGACCCAACCACGTGGAGGGCATTTTCATGACGGACGACGTGTGGGGCTACCGCGAGACCTCGGGCCGCCGGGAGGGCATCGACCTGACGGGATTCAAGGTCGAGGCGGCCGACGGAGGCATCGGCAAGGTGGACAAGCACTCCGACGAGGCCGGCTCCGCGTACATCGTGGTGGACACCGGACCGTGGATCTTCGGCAAGGAGGTCCTCCTCCCGGCCGGCACCGTCTCCCGCATCGACGTGGAGGACGAGAGGATCTACGTCGACCGGACGAAGGAGCAGATCAAGAACGCTCCGGAGTTCCACCGCGAGAAGCACCTCCAGGACCCCGGATACCGCGGCGACATCGGTACGTACTACGGCTACGGCGTCGGCGGACCGTTCGGCGCAGGCCCCGTCTGATCCGGCCGGCGCCTGACCCCGGCGCCGTCAGGCGGGCGGTGCGGCTCCGGGGACCGACCTGGCGGCGGACCCCGGAGCCGCCCGTCCCGGTCCGGGGGCGGCGGTACATGGACGGTGCCCTGCGGGCGGGGACGGACGTGGAATGCGAAACGCCCGGCTCCGACATGGGCGACCGGCGAAGTGGACTCCTGCGTACCGGGCGGGACTTGGCCAGGCCGGGGCGGCCGCCGAACGGCTGCGCCCCGTCCGGCGGCCCGCACCGGAGGACGTCCCGGCCGGTGTCCGGCCCGAGCCGGATGCGATCTCGGATTCCGCCGCAACCACCGCGCACTGTCGGCCAGTTCGACGCGTGGGGCGCATGGGAGGCCCGGCGCGGGGCACACGAGGCGCAGGTGACGTCCCGGCCCCGTGAAGGCCATGTGTGAAGGAGCGAGATCGTGCTGATGGCTCACCCTGCGGTGCTGGCGCGTCTGGTGGAGGAGTACGAGACCGTGGCACGGCTCCGGGCCGGAGAGCGTCGGGACGCGGTGCGGCAGCGGCTGGAGGACGTGGTCTACACGCTGTGCGTGTCGACCGGGACCCGTGACATCGACGCCGCGCTGGTTTCGGCCCGCGAACGGATGAGCGCCGCCCGGCCGGGCGCGGACGCGGACGGCCTCCACGCGGACGGCCTCCACGCGGACGGCCTCCACCCGGACGGCGTCCATGGGGGCGCCGTCCGGGCCGACGGCGTCGACGCGGACGGCGCCCCGACGGCGGCCTGAAGGCCCGGCCGGGCCCCGGCGCACCGGGGCCCTCGGTGTCGGCGCCGTACCGGGCCCGCCCGGGCCCGGTACGGCATCCCGCGGAGCCCGGCCCCTACGGCGGGTCACGGCGGGGTGGGCGCGACGGTCAGGCGCCCTCGCCCAGGACGGCGGTGATCAGCCGCCGCTGATCGTCGGTGAGGTACGGATCCCGTAACTCCACGAGCTTGCCGTCGACATGAACGACGTACTGGAAGCCGTCCGGCACGGGTTCCCGGTCCGCGGGGCACTCGCCGCTCAGGGCCCGCTCGGCCAGCCGCTCCAGTTCGGCGCCGTCGCTGCGGTACTCCGTGTCGAGGGAAGCGGTCCGTTCCCTGCCCGCGAACCCGCCGGTACGGGTGACGGTGATCAGCATCGCGAAACCTCCTTGGGGGCGCCGCCTGCGGCCGGCCGGTCCGGCCGTCCGGTGGCGCCCGGTGTCGCCCGGGATGGGCACCCTCTCGTGTGCCCCCGAAATCCGCTCCTGCGCCCCTGCGCACGACATCGGCGCGCGGATGTCCGAAAGCTGCTCCTGGAGGCTGCGAAAGCCGTCGGAGGGCGACCGGTTGCCGATGGCTACCGCGTGCCCCCGGGGCCGTGACGGCGGCCTGCGCCGGCGTCGGCGCAGCGCACGCACGTCGTCGCTTCGGGCCGTACCTCCAGGCGGGCCGGTGCAATGCGTTCACCGCAGCCCTCGCACCACCCGTACGCGCCGCGCTCCAGGCGGTCCACAGCCCGGTCGAGCTCCTCCAGGCGCTCGGCCGCCCGCCCCAGCAGGGCCGCGACGTGGGCCCGCTCGAACGCGGTGCTCGACCCTTCCGGATCGTGCTCGTCGTCGACCGCCACCAGGGCGTTCGCCTCGACGATGCCGTCGAAATCGCGCTTAAGGGCCGCGATCTGCGCGGTCGTGGAGGCGCGCGAGGCCTCCAGCCGCTCGCGCGCGGACGAGGACCCGCCGGACGCCGGAACGCCGCTCACCTGCGCGCCTCAGGGCCCCTGGTCCGGCCGCGACGCGCAGGCGATGCACTCCGCGTCGATCTGGTCGGCGAGCTGGGTGAGGGCCTCGGTCATGGCCCGGACCGTCTCGGCGTCGGCCTCGGGGGAGCCCTCCTCCACCGCGGCCGCCCAGTCATCGGCCACTCCCCGCAGGAGGGCCGTCACCTGTTCGGCCGGGATGAGCAGCCCGCCCTCCTCCGTGGGGATCAGCGGCAGCGCGAACGAATGCATGGACCGCTCCTCCTCTTTTACGGGCGGGTCGCCCCCTGGAAGGGCTACCCGGTCGTTGCGGCTTCAACCGGCGAGGCCGGGTGAGAATCCCTCTCCGACAGCGGGCCAAGACGCGTTCTCGATGCATTCAACCGGCGGCGAGTGTCCGTGTCGCACGCGTTCGTGCGCGACCCACCCACGGCCGACCGGATCCCGCACGTGCCCGACCGCGCCCGTCGCCCGGTACGGGCCACACGTTCGGCGCCGACGCGCTCACCACGCCGACGGCCCGCGGCACCTTCGCCGGCGCACACACGGCGGACCTGGTGGCCCGGTCGGTGCGGCAGGGACGGATGCCGACCTACCCCACCTTCTCGGCCAACTCCCAGGACTTGGGCCGGCAGGCGCACGCGTCCGGTATCGAGCCGGCGGGGTGGGTGGAGCGGCAGCGCGAGGTGCACGCTCCCGTGCCCCCGACGATCCCACGAACCGGCCGCGCCTGCTGACGGGCCGGCGGGCCGAGCTTCACCGCACCGCTCGGCCACCTGGCCCGCCCGTAGGTCGTCCACCGCTCCCGCGGGGGCGCCCGGGCCGCGGCCGCCGACGGCAGCAGTCGGGCATCCGGATGAGACCGCGGGTGGCCGGTGCGCAAGCGGGCATACGGCGGGGGTAACAGCACGGAGAGCAAGCGAAAGGGCCCATATGCGCAGCGTCGGCGTCGAGGAAGAACTGCTGCTGGTCGATCCGCGGACGGGGCAGCCGGCGGCCTCCGCCGGCGCGGTGCTGGCCTCGGCCCTGCGGTCCGGAGGCCGGGCGGCGGGCGCCGACGGGGAGATCCCGCTGGAGAGCGAACTGCACAGGGAACAGGTCGAGTGTGCGACCCGCCCGCTGACCCGGATGGACGAACTGCACCAGGAGATCCGCCGGTGGCGCGCCGAGGCCGCGCGGCATGCGGAGGCCGCCGGTGTCCTGGTGGCGGCCCTGGCCACCTGCCCGCTGCCGGTGGAGCCCTCGCTGAGCGTCGGCGAGCGGTACCGGTGGATCGCCCGGCAGTTCGGCCTGCCCGCCCAGGAACAGCTGACCTGCGGCTGTCACGTCCACGTGGCGGTGGACTCCGACGAGGAGGGCGTGGCCGTCCTCGACCGGATCCGGCCCTGGCTGTCGGTCCTCACCGCACTGAGCGCGAATTCGCCCTTCTGGCAGGGCGAGGACACCACCTACGGGAGCTACCGCAGCAGGGTCTGGAGCCGCTGGCCCACGGCGGGTCCGGTGGACGTCTTCGGATCACCCGAGCGCTACCACCGGAGGGTGCGGGCCATGGTCGCCACGGGTGCCATCAGGGACGAGGGGATGATCTACTTCGACGCGCGGCTGGCCGCGTCCTATCCGACGGTGGAGATCCGCGTGGCGGACGTCTGCCTGGACGCGTCGACCGCCGTGCTGCTGGCCGCCCTGGTACGGGGCCTGGTGGACACCGCGGCCCGGGACTGGCGGGGGGGCCGGCCGTCGCCCGTCGCCGACACGAGCCTGCTGCGACTCGCCGCCTGGCGAGCGGCCCGTTCCGGGCTCGACGGACCGTTGATCCACCCGGCGACCCTGCGCGAGGACTCTGCCGAAGCCGTGGTCCGGGCCCTGTACGACCACGTGCGGGACGCCCTGGAGGACAACGGGGACGCCGGCCTCGTCAAAGAGGGCCTGGCGGGCCTGCAGGCCCACGGCAACGGTGCCCGGGTGCAGCGTGAGCTGCTCCGCGGCACGGGCGGCGACCTGGCCGCGATGGTGCTCCGGTGCGCGCGCCGCACCCTCGGGGACGACGCCGGTGCCGCGGCCGTGCCCGCCCGGTCCCGCTGACCCGCCCCGGTCCACTCAGCCCAGGAAGGACAGCCGGACGGTGCGCCGGGGGTTGTCCCTGTTGGTGTCCACCAGAACCACCGACTGCCAGGTTCCCAGCGCCAGCTCGCCCGCCACCACGGGAAGGGTGGCGTGGGGCGGTACGAAGGCGGGCAGGACGTGGTCGCGGCCGTGGCCGGGGGAGCCGTGCCGGTGGCGCCAGCGGTCGTCGGCGGGCAGCAGCGTGCGCAGCGCGTCCAGCAGGTCGCCGTCGCTGCCGGCTCCCGTCTCGATGACGGCCAGCCCGGCCGTCGCATGCGGGGTGAACACGTTGAGCAGCCCGTCCCGGCCCCGGGCGGTGTCCCGCAGGAACTCCGCACACGCCGTGGTCAGGTCGTGGACGGTCTCCTCGGAGCCCGTCGTCACATCGAGCGTCCGTGTCGTGAAGGTGTCGGTCATGCACCCATCCTCGCCCTCCGGCCGCTGATCGCGATCGACCCGCGGGGGCCGGCCCGCCGGACCGACGTCATCGCAGCGCGGTCGCGGTCGGCGTCCCGCATCGAGTGGTCCGCCGCACCGGTGGGGACGGGATTCGGGGGTACACGCCGTCCGAGGCGCCACGGCGGTCCAACCGTTCCGCCGGTCCCCAACCTGAGAACGAGGGAACACATGATTCTCGTCGGACTGATTCTCCTGCTCATCGGTTTCCTGACCGGACTTTCCTTCCTGTGGACGATCGGGGTCATCCTGCTGGTGGTCGGGGCGGTGCTGTGGGTCCTGGGCTCGGTCGGGCACGCGGTCGGCGGTCGGCGCCACTACTGGTGACCGCACCGTGCGGTGCACACGGGGCGGGCGGGTCCGTAACACGGGCCCGCCCGCCCCGTTCTCCGGTGTTCAGCCGGGGCGGCCCGGCGGAGAGTCGATCTCGGTCCACACGCGCTCGCCGTCTCCGGCCACCCGCGGTCCGGCCCCGGTTCCGGCCGAGCCGCTCCACAATGCGCCACCCGTGTCCGCCGGGCCGGGCCGGGCCCGCTGCGGCAGTCAAGGTGTCGCCAGGGCGGCTTCCACGTCGGAATGGAATCGAAAGAGCTGGTCGGCTCCGGTGATGTGGAACATTCGTTCCACCGGCGGGTGCACTCCGACCAGCTCAAGGGAGCCCCCGGACTCGTTGACGGCGAGACGGCCGTGCAGCAGCACGTTCAGCCCCGTGGAGTCGCAGAAGTCCAGATGGCTCAGGTCGACCAGGAGACGCTCGCCGCCGCCGGCCTGCAACGGGGTGCCCAGAGCCTCGCGCAGGGGTCCCGCGGTGTCGTGGTCGAGTTCCCCCGACAGGGTCACCACCGTGGCCCCCGGAAGGGACTCCACCTCGACGCCGAAACGCTCTCCCCTCGGGGTGGCCATCGACTCCTCCCTTCCTCGGACGTTCAGGGCGTACCACGCCTACCCCTCCGTACGGTGCCTAACCCTGAGATCCCGGGCACGGCCCAGCCGCCCGGCCCGTGGTGTCCGGGCCGTCGGGGCGGGCATACGCGGGTCCGGGGAAAGCAACGTCGACGGTCGGAGTGAGGAACACAGTGAAGACGACGGGAGTAACCACCGAGAACCCTCGGAGTACGGGAGGGCCGGTCGCGGGACAGCGCCGCCGCCTCTCCCTGCGCAGCGTGCGGGGAGCGGTCGGCAAGGGCCGCGACTTCACACGCCGGACCCTGCGCGACTGGGGGTGGGACGGCAGCGAGAGCGCCGAGGACGCCCTGCTCGTCGTGTCCGAGCTGGTGTCCAATGCGGCCCTGCACGCAGGCGGCTGCCACGAGCTCGTGCTGACCGCCGGGCAGGCCCTGCGCATCGACGTCCTCGACGGCGCACCCTCGGCGCCGCGCCCCCTGGCCGGGTGGCGACCGGGTGTCCCCGGCGGCCACGGCCTGCACGTCGTGCAACGGCTGTCCGACCGATGGGGCTCCTGCACCCACGGCGCCGGCAAGAGCGTCTGGGCGGAGATCGAGGGCTCCCGGCTGGCCGGTGGCGGGCGCCGGGACCCCCGGTGGCCCCCCTCGGACGGCCACCGGGGATGACGGCCGGCGATGATCGGGGCGGCGAGGATCAGGGCGGCGGCCCGGCGGCCGCTCCCCGGGCTCGTTCGGCGTTGAACTGGGCCCCCGTGAGCAGCGCCAGGTTGGCGATCCACAGCCAGACGAGGAAGACGATGACGCCGGCCAGCGAGCCGTACAGCCGGCCGTAGGTGTCCAGCCCCGTGTAGAGCGTGAAGAGCGCCGAGGCGGCCAGCCAGAGCAGGGCCGCCAGTACGCCGCCGGGCAGGCCCCTGCGGGTGCCCCGGCTCTGGGCCGGTCCGGTACGGAAGAGGACCAGCACCAGGAGGGTGACGGCCGCGAGCAGGACGGGCCAGCGCAGGAGCGTGACGGCGTCCGGGCCGGCCCCGCCGACGGTCTGCGCCAGCCACCGGGCCGGCGGCCCGGACAGGACCAGTCCGGCCGCGGCGACGACGAGCAGGACCAGCAGCAGCGCCGCGTTCACGAGCAGCGTGTGGGCCGCCCGCAGCGGGGGCCGCCGGTCGGGCACCCGGTGCATCGCGTGCAGGGCCCGGCGGAACACCGCCAGATAGCTGCACGCCGACCACAGGGCGCTCAGCACCCCGCTGATCAGCAGGGCCCACATCGACGACTGCTCCGCCGCGAGACCGCCGAGCGCATCCCGCAGCACCTGCGCGGACTGCGGCGGAGCGTACGAGGTGAGCTCGGTGATCAGCCGCTCCCTGGTCACCCCGCCCAGCAGCCCCACGAGGGAGACCGCGATGACGAGGGCGGGCAGCAGCGCCAGGACGGCGTAGTAGGTGAGCGCGGCCGCGTGGTCGGCGAGGTTGTCGCTCCACACGCGGACGGCCGTACGCCGCAGTTCGGCGCGGGTGCGCGCCGCGAGGGCGGCGCCGGCCGGACTGCTGCGGTGCGTGGCGGTGCGGGGGATGTCGGTCACGCTGCACACGTGCCCGACGGGGCCCGGCCGCATGCAGGCCGCGGCCGCGGCGGCGGCCCGCGTACCGGGCGGCCCGCAGGGTAAGCGCCACCGCATGACATGGAGGCGCGCACGGCGGAGCACGGAGAAACGGACGGAACGCAGGAGGGGCGGAGGCGATGTGCCGGCCGCCCGGGGCGGACACCGTCCGGCCCACCCGGCGGTCCGGGCGTCCGCCATGGTGACCGCCTTCGCCGGAACCGTGCTGTTCGGCGTGGTCCTGGCGCGGCTCACGCTGGAACCGTCCGCCGCGTCGGCGGCGCTCGTGCACAGCAACGTCCGGCCGGGCGCTTCGATCAGGGCCTATCTGGACGGGACGTCGACGGTCGAGGCGGTGCGCCAGCTGGGCGGGAACCTGCTGCTCGGGCTGCCGTTCGGGGTGCTCCTGCCGGTCCTGCTGCCGCCGGCGCGGGGCCTGTTGCGGGTCGGTGCCGTGACGGCCTGTCTGATGACGCTGGTCGAACTCGTCCAGGGCGCCCTGGTCACGGGTCGCGTCTTCGACATCGACGACGTCATCCTCAACACGGCCGGCGCGCTCCTCGGGTACCTGCTGATCGGCCTCCGGCTCGGACGGGCCGTGCACCCGCGTCGCCGCCACTGGTGGACGCGCCGGGCCGCGGAGCCGGGCGACACCTGACCCGTGACCGGTGCCGCGCAGGTGGCCCGTGACCGGTGCCGCGCGGGTGGCCCGTACCGGTGCCGCCTGACGGGTGACCGGTGCCGCGGGTGGGCCGTCCCCAACGACGCGTGACGGGTGCCGCGTGACATGTGACTCGTGAGTACTGCACACCCCGTCGGTGACAGACGTGACTGTCGCCGCATCCGCCGGACGTGACACCTTCGGGTCTGCCGCCGACCGAGGGAGCAGGTGTGAACAAGGGGTACGCCGCCTTCTGCGACGCCGACCGCTGGTTCTACGACGCGCCGTACCGGCGCGCCGGTGAGAGCTACCCGGCCGCGCTCGCCCCCGTCCCGTCGGGGTGGCGCTCGCATCGCAGCGGCGACTGGCTCGCGCTGCGCCCCGCCGACGCCGAACTGCCCTCACAGGGCTGGAAGATCCACGTCTCGGCCACGCTCGACAACGCCGAATCGCTGCTGACGAAGGTGTACGCGTACTGCACCGCCCACCGGATCGCCTTCAAGTTCATACCGAGCCGGTACCTGTTGCACCTGCGGAACGCCAAGTACGCCGACCGGGCGGCGAGCGGGAAGTTCATCACCGTGTACCCGGCCGACGAGGAGCAGTGCCACCGGATCGCGGAGGACCTCGACGCCGCGCTGGCCGGGGCGGCCGGTCCGTACATCCTCAGTGATCTGCGCTGGGGCGCCGGCCCGGTGTACCTGCGCTACGGCAGCTTCACCCTGCGGCACTGCTACGACGAGCACGGCGAACTCGTCCCGGCGATCGAGGCCCCCGACGGGCGCCTCGTACCGGACCGGCGCGGGCCGGCGTTCCAGCCGCCCGAGTGGCTCGAACTGCCCGCCTTCCTGGAGCCGCACCTCGCGGCGCGCTCCGCGACCACCCTGACCGGCATCCCCTTCACGGTGGAGCGGGCGCTGCACTTCTCCAACGGCGGCGGGGTCTACGTCGGCAAGGACGGCCGCACCGGCGAGGCCGTGGTCCTCAAGGAGGCCCGCCCGTACGCCGGGCTCGCCGCGGACGGCGCCGACGCCGTGACCCGGCTGCACCGCGAACGGGCCGCGCTGGAACGGCTGGCGGGCCTGGACTGCGTACCCGCGGTCCGCGGCACCTTCACCGTCGGCGACCACCACTTCCTGGTGATGCAGCACCTCCCCGGCAAACCGCTCAACACCTACTTCGCCCGCCGCCACCCGCTGATCGAGGCGGACCCCGACCCGGCGGAGCTCGCCTCCTACACCGAGTGGGCCCTGACCGTCCACCGGCGCGTCACCGAGGCCGTCGAAGCCGTGCACGCCCGCGGCGTGGTCTTCAACGACCTGCACCTCTTCAACATCATGGTGGAGGAGGACGAGAACGGCGAACCGTCCGTCGCCCTCCTGGACTTCGAGGCCGCCGCGCACGTGGACGAGGGCTTGCGGCAGACCGTCGCCAACCCCGCCTTCGTCGCGCCCGCCGAGCGGCGCGGGTTCTCCGTCGACCGCTACGCCCTCGCCTGCCTGCGGCTCGCCCTGTTCCTCCCGCTGACCAGCCTGCTCGTCCTGGACCGGGCCAAGGCCGCCCATCTGGCCGCCGTCGCAGCCGAGCAGTTCCCCGTACCACGGCGTTTCCTCGACGAGGCCGTCGAGGAGATCCTCTCCGGCGCCCCGCAGGGCGCACCGGGCCGGCGCCCTCCCGCACCACCCGGCCCGTACCTGCCCGTCGAGCCGGGGGACTGGCCGGCCGCCCGTACGTCGATGACCGCGGCGATCCGCGCGAGCGCCACCCCGGAGCGCGAGGACCGGTTCGTGCCGGGAGACATCGCCCAGTTCGCGAACGCGGGGGGAGGCACCTGCTTCGGCAACGGCATCGCCGGAGTGCTCCACGCCCTCGCCGAGACCGGCGCCGGACCCTGGCCCGAGGCCGAGGAATGGCTGCTGGAGCGGACCGCGGAACCGGCCTCCGGCACCCCGCTCGGCTTCTACGACGGCCTCGCGGGCACGGCCTGGACCCTGTACCGGCTCGGCCACGCGGACCGCGCCCTCGCCCTCGCCGAGCGGCTGCTGCACCAGCCTTGGGGGAGCGCCGGCCCGGACCTGCACGGCGGACTCGCCGGCATCGGGCTGGCCCTGGACGCACTCGGCACCGCGAGCGGCGAGGGCGAACTGCACACCGCCGCCCTGCGCTGCGCCGAACTGCTCTCCCGGCCCGAACAGCGCACCGCCCGGGCCGGACTGATGTACGGGAACACCGGCCCCGCCCTGCTCTTCCTGCGGCTGTACGAACGCACCGGCGACAAGGAACTGCTGCTCCAGTCCGCCCGGGCGCTCCACCGCGACCTCGACCGCTGCGTCACCAGCGCGTACGGCACGCTCCAGGTGAACGAGGGCTGGCGCACGATGCCGTACCTCGGCGAGGGCAGCGTCGGCATCGGCATGGTCCTCGACGACTGGCTGGAGCACGCTCCCGACGAGCGGTTCGAAAAGGCCCGGCGCGAGATCGTACGGGCGGCGCAGGCGACCTTCTACGCCCAGCCCGGGCTGCTGCGCGGCGCCGCCGGCATGATCCTCCACCTGGCCCGGACCACCACGCCCGGCCCGGGCACGGGCCCCGCCGACATCGCCCGCCAGATCGACGCGCTGGCCCGGCACGCGGTGCCGTACCAGGGACATCTGGCCTTCCCCGGCGAGCAGATGATGCGCCTGTCCATGGACCTCGCCACGGGCACCGCCGGCGCTCTCCTCGCCCTCGGCAGCGCCGCGCCCGGAGGGCGCGCGCACCTGCCGTTCCTCCCGCCGCTGCGACACACCGCGGCGGCCCCAGAGCCGGTCCCGTCCGGGACCGTGACCCATCGCACCACTCAAGAGAAGAAGAGGAATCGACATGACGCTTCTTGACCTGCAGTCGATGGAGACCCCGAAGGAAGAGACCACCGAGGCCGCGATGACCGGTAGCCGCGCCAGCCTGCTCCTGTGCGGGGACAGCAGCCTGAGCGTCACGACCTGTAACTGACGCAGGTCCTCCCGGGCCCGGGCGGTTCGCCGTCCGGGCCCGCACCACGTAACCCGCGACTGGAGGCATCCGCCGATGAGTCCCCCCGACGCGCAGGACGCCGGCGCGGAGCGGGCCGCCTCCGTGGCGGGCACCGCAGACCGGGCTCTCTTGGCGGCGGCCCGGCACAGCGCCGGGCGCACCGCCGCCGTCCTCGGATGCACCCTGAGCGGCGCCGCGGCGGCCCTCGCCGAACCCGCCGTCCTCGGCCACACCCTCGACCTGCTGCTCCGCGGCGCCCCGGCGGGCCCCACCTGGACCCTTCTGAGCGCCGCGGTCATCGCCGCCGAAGTGGCCCTGGACGCCGCCGGCGCCCGGCTCACCGGGGACGTCGACGGCCGCTCCACCGCCCGGCTGCGCCGGCTCGGGCTCGCCCGGCTGCTGCGGGCGGCCCCGCACCACGCCGCCCGCCACGCACCCGGCGAAACCGCCGCGCGGCTGACCGCACACGCCACCGAGGCCGGGAAGGTCCCGGCGGCCGCCGCGCACGCCGTCGCGGCGCTGCTGCCGCCGCTCGGCGCGGTGACCGCCCTCTTCCTCATCGACCTGTGGACGGCACTCGCCTTCCTCGTCGGCGTTCCGTTCCTGGTGCTCCTGCTGCGGGCCTTCGCCCGCGACACCCACGCCAGCATCGCCCGCTACCAGCAGGTCCAGCTGGAGACCGCCGGCCGCCTGACCGAGGCGCTGGCCGGGGCGCGCACGATCGCCGCCGCCGGCACCGTGGAGCGCGAACGCGCCCGTGTCCTCGCCCGGTTGCCCGAGCTCGGCACCCAGGGCCGGCGCATGTGGCAGGTCTACGGCGGCACCACCGCCCGGTCCGCGGCCCTGATGCCGATGCTCCTGTACGCGGTCCTCGCCGTCGGCGGCGTCCGCCTGGCGGCCGGGGCCATCGGGGTCGGCGAACTCCTCGCCGCGGTGCGGTACGCGGGTCTCGCCGCCGGGATCGGAGCGGTCACGGGCGGCCTCGCGGCCGTGGTCCGGGGCCGGTCCGCGGCCCGGCGGACCGCCGCCCTCCTGACCCTGCCCGCACTCGCCCACGGGCGGGCTCGGCTGCCGGAGGACGGCCCGGGCACCCTGGAACTGCGCGACGTCCGCGTCATGCGCGGCGCGGCCACGGTCCTGCACGACATCAGCCTGGTGATCCCCGGAGGCACCACGGTGGCCGTGGTGGGCCGTTCGGGCGCAGGGAAGACCCTCTTCGCGGCCGTGGCCGGCCGGCTCACCGATCCCGACGCGGGCCGGGTGCTGCTGGACGGAGTGCCCCTCCAAGAGCTGACCGCCGAAGCCCTGCGCCGCGACGTCGGGTACGCCTTCGACCGGCCCGTGCTGCTCGGGGACACGGTCGGCGGTGCGATCGCCTTCGGCGCGGGCCCCGGCCCGGGCCCGGAAGCGGTGCGCGCCGCCGCCCGTGCCGCCGGCGCCGACGCGTTCGTACGGCGCCTGCCCCACGGGTACGGCACGGCCCTCGCCGACGCCCCGATGTCCGGCGGGGAAGTCCAACGCCTCGGGCTGGCCCGGGCGTTCTGCCATGCGGGCCGGCTCCTCGTCCTGGACGACGCCACCTCCAGCCTCGACACCGTCACGGCCCGCGAGGTCGAGCGTGCCCTGGCCCGCGAGATCCGTCCGGGCACCCGGATCCTGGTCGCGCACCGCCTGTCGTCCGCCGCCCGGGCCGACCTCGTCGTCTGGCTGGAGGACGGGCGGGTACGGGCTACCGGCACCCACCGTGAGCTGTGGCGGGCAGATCCCGCCTACCGCGCGGTGTTCGGCGCCGACGCCGACGAGGGCACGGAGCGGGACACCGGACGGGGCACGGAGCGGGACACCGGACGGGACACGGAACGGCACACCGGACGGGACACGGAGCGGGAGGCGGCGCGGTGACGGTGACCGGGGCGGCGGCCCGGGGCCGGGTGGCCCCCGAGGGCCGACGGTTCCTGCGCAGCCACAGGGGCGCCCTCGGACGGCTGGCCGCATGGTCCCTGCTGGAGTCCGTGCACACCTTCCTCGGCGGGTACGGGGTGGCCCGCGCCCTCGACGACGGCTTCCTCGCCGGCCACACCGCCACCGGCCTCGGCTGGCTGGCCGCGGCCGGGGCCGGGGCGCTCCTCGGCGGCTTCGCGCTGCGCGGGGTGTTCGCCGGACTGGCGGACCTCGTGGAACCGCTGCGGGACGGCCTGGTCCGGCGGGCGGTGCGGCAGGCACTGGACCGGGCGGTCGCGGACCCGGCGGGGGCCGGTGACACCGGCGCGGTGTCCCGGCTGACCCAGCAGACGGAGATGGCCCGGGACTCCTTCGCGGGACTCGTCCTGACGGCGCGTTCGTTCGTCTTCACGGCTGTCGGCGCCTTCGCCGGGATGGCCGCCCTCGCGCCCGTGCTGCTGCTGGTCGTGCTGCCGCCCCTGCTGCTGGGCGCGGCGGCCTTCCTGGCCACCCTCCGTCCCATGGCCGCCGTACAGCGCGTGGCCCTGGACACCGACGAGGCGCTGGCCGACCGGGTGGGGGAGCTGGCCGCGGGCCTGCGCGACATCGCCGCCTGCGGCGGACAGGGCGCGGCGCAGGCCCGGGTGGAGCCCCTGATCGCCGCCCAGGAGCGGCTGGCGCGCACCCTCGCGGGCTGGGCGGCCCTGCGCACCCTCGCCCTGGGAACGGCGGGCCGGCTGCCGGTGATCGCCCTCCTCGCCGCGACACCCTGGCTGCTGGGCGGGGGGGTCACCGCCGGTACGCTGGCCGGCGGCCTGACGTACCTGGTGCAGGCCCTGCTGCCGGCCCTCAACTCCCTGATGACCGCGCTGGGATCGGCCGGGACCCGGCTGCTCGTGGTCCTCGAACGCTTCACCGCGGCGCCGCCGGACCCGGCCCGCGGACGCGCGGCGAAGCAGCGGCCGCCCGGGCCGCCCGGGAGGCGCAGCACCGCCGCGGCCGAGCTCCGCGGCGTCACCTTCGCCTACGGCCCCGGCGCGGCTCCCGTACTCGACGGCCTCGACCTGGTGGTGCGCCCGGGGGAGCACCTCGCGGTCGTCGGGCCCAGCGGCATCGGCAAGTCCACCCTGACCGCGCTGCTCGCCGGAATGCTCTCCCCCGACGCGGGAGCGGTCCTCGTGGACGGCGCCGCCGCCCGCCGGGACCCGGGGGCCACCGGACCGGACCCGCGGCGGACCCTGCTGCCGCAGCAGGCCTACGTGTTCACCGGCACCGTACGGGAGAACCTGACCCATCTCGCCGCCGTCCCGGGCGCCACCGGGCCCGGCGACGCCCGCGTGCTGGGCGCCGTCCGGGCCCTGGGGCTGGACGGGCTGGTGGAGCGGCTCGGAGGCCTGGACGCCGAGGTGTCGCCCCGGCTGCTGTCGCGGGGCGAGAGCCAGCAGCTCGCGCTCGCCGCCGCCTACCTCTCGCCCGCTCCGCTGCTGCTGCTCGACGAGGCCACCTGCCATCTGGACGCGCCAGCCGAGGAGCGCGCCGAACGGGCGCTGGCCGAGCGCCCCGGCACCCTCGTCGTGGTGGCCCACCGCGTCTCGTCCGCGGCGCGCGCCGACCGGGTCCTGGTTCTCGACGGGACCCGGGCCGTCTGCGGCTCGCACCGGGAACTGCCCGCCAGGTCGCCCCTGTACCGCGAGCTGGTGGGGGGGTGGAACCAGGCCGCGGACGGGTGAAAGGGGCGGGCGGGCCCGTCCGCGGCGCCCGCGGATCACACCCAGCCGGCCCGCCTGGATATCCGTATCGCGTCGATGAGGTTGCGCGCGCCGGTCTTCCGGGTCGCCGCGGCCATGTAGTTGCGTACCGTCCCGCTCGCCAGGTGCAGCGTGCGGGCGATCTCGGCGATCGAATCGCCCTCCGCGGCCCGGCTCAGCACACTGAGTTCCCGCGGGCTCAGCGGCAGCGGATCCGCCTCCATGAACGCCGAGGCGAGGGAGGCGTCGATGAACCGTTCCCCCGCGGCGACCTTGCGGACCGCCCGTACGAGCCGCCCCGGCGAGCCGTCCTTGTCGACGTAGCCGCGCGCCTCGGCCCGGAAGGCCCGGTGCAGCAGCCCCGGCGCGCCGGTGGAGGCGAGCACCAGGACCGTCGACGGGGGTGGGAGGACCTGGCGGTCCGTGCGCTGCCCGGCGGCCAGGACGGCCGTCGTCCCCGGACAGTCCAGGTCGACGACCGTCACGTCCGGTCGTAACGACTCGGCTTGGCGCGCCGCGGTCCTCCAGCCCGCCGATGTGACCTCGAACGGCCCTTCGGATCTGAGCAGGGCGGCCAGCGCCGACCTGACCAGGCTGACGCTGTGCAGGACAAGGACCTTCGTCATCGTGTGCGCTCCTCGGTTGACGTGCCAACGGCACCACGGGTGCCCCCATACGGGGCCGATGGAACGTCACTGCGGGGGGCGTTCAGGGGCGCACGGCCAACTTGGCCGAGATTCCCTCGGATTGCGCTTCCGTTCGGCGGGTTACTCCCTTGAGTGGCCGGAACCGTTCTGCCCGACCGCCGCCGACGGGCCGGCCTCAGACCTGACGCCACCGCGCCATCGCCCCGGAGAACACCCCGAAGAGCATCAGCCCGACGGCGACCGCGACGAGGAGCCACGGCCCCGCCGCGGTTGCGGCGAACGCCCTCAGGGTGTCGTCGACGCCCTTCGCCTGCGCCGGGTCGTAGCGCACCGCGGCGTACACGACGAACCCGCCGGCCGCCGCGAACACGGCGCCCCGGGCCAGGCCGCCGCTCACCCCGAGGAAGTCGACGGCCCTACGGCCCCACCGGGGGACCCCGCCCATGGCGAGGTGCCTGCGGAAGCTGCGCCGCGCAGCCTGCACCGCGACGACGACGCCCGCGACGGCGATCCCGAGCCCTGCCGCACCCACCAACCACCGGCCGGCGGGCAGGTCCAGCGCCCTGGCCGTCACATCGCGCGACTGCTCGTCCCCGGAGTGCCCGCCGCCGCCCGTGGCGAACGACAGGGCGGAGAAGGCGACGACGGCGTAGAAGACCGTCCGGCCCGCCGACGCCAGCCGCTTCGCGGCCTTGTCCCCGTCCGGGCCGGCCGCGCCGAACACCGCCTCCGACAGGCGCCACAGCATCATGCAGACGAGTCCGATGCCCACGGCCCAGACGAGGACGTCGCCGAAGGGTTTCTCCACGAGCTCCTGCAGGGCGCCCTGGCGGTCGGCCTCCTCGCCTCCGGCGTCACCGGAGGCCACGCGCAGGGCCAGCATCCCGATCAGCACGTACAGCACTCCGCGCGCGAGCAGGCCGCAGCGGGCCGTGACCTTTCGGAGCCCTCCGCCGCGGGACGCGGCCTGGACGCCCGTGCCCTCGAACCCGCGTACCGTCATGGTCAGACCTCGCCCCGCCAGGCGCCCGTCTCGACACCGCGCGACTCGATGAACAGTTTGAAGCGCTTGAGATCGCCGGCCACCTGGCGCTTGACGAAGCCGAGTTTGTCGGCGGCCGCCTCGGCCAGGCCGTCGGGCACCCAGTTCATGTGCAGGACGACCTTGGTGGTGGTCGCGTCGATCGGCTGGAAGGTGACCAGGCCGGCCTGGCGCGGCTCCCCGTCCACCGTCATCCACGCGACGCGCTGGTCCGGGAGCTGCTCGGTGATCTGCGCGTCGAACTCGCGCTGCACACCGTTCACGTTCGTCACCCAGTGGGTGAGGGTGTCCGTGCGCTGGTCGATGCGCTCGACCCCCTCCATGAAGGCGGGGAAGTCCTCGAACTGCGTCCACTGGTTGTAGGCCGTGCGCAGCGGCACGTTGACCTCGACATACTCCTCGACGTGTGACACGTGACTCCTTCCGTGTGGTCGGCGGACATGGCCGGGGGAACTTTCACGGCCCGGCTACCCGCACCCGCACGCGGCATGCGCCGGCCGCCGCGGACCCGCGCCCTCTGTTAGCACTGCGTGATCCCGGGTACGCGCGCGGCGACCGGCGCGCACCGCCGGCCGAGGCCGAACGGGAAGGAACAACGGCATGGGACACGCAGGCGACGTCATCGCCGAGCTGACCGTCGACCACCGCGAGGTGGACGGACTGTTCGACAGGATCGAGCACACCACCCCGGCGGGCGAACGGCAGAAGGCGGCCGAACAGCTGACCATCGAGCTGGTGCGGCACTCGGTCGCCGAGGAGGAGCATCTCTACCCGGCGATCAGGGAGCACTTCCCGGACGGCGACCTCATCGCGGACAAGGAACTCGCCGACCACGCGCGAGTCGAGAAGCTGCTGAAGGACCTGGAGGGACTGGACGCCGCGGGGCCGGAGTTCGACCAGCTGATCGCCGTACTGAAGGCGGAGGTCACCGCCCACGTGTACGACGAGGAGCAGAACCTGTTCCCCCGGCTGCGCCAGGCGTGCTCACCGGAGGCCCTGGAGACGCTGGGTGACAGGGTGCGCCGGGCCAAGAGGTTCGCGCCGACTCGCCCGCACCCCGGCGCCCTCCCCTCCTCCCAGCCGCACCACCGGCTGCTGTCCGCCGGCACGGGGCTGGTCGACCGCGCCCGGGACTTCCTCAGCGGACGCGGCGAGTAGGGGCTCCGGCAGCCGACCGCCGCCGCCGGTTCCACCCCTGTCCGCAGGGGCGGGACCGGCGGCTGTCGTGTACGCCGCAGGGCGGCCGGCACGCTCCGCGCGGGAGCCACCCCGTGTCGCCCCTCCTCGGCTGGGCATGCGCGGGGAATCCATGCCGTCTACATCCGCCGAGGAGAGCATGAACCACGCCCTTCGCTTGCTGACCGTCCTGGGAGGTTCGATCCTCCTCACCGTCGCGGCCGGATGGGCCGCCGACCTGCTGTTGCGCCGGGCCGACGCCCGCCACCCCGAAACACCCCTGTGGAACTCGCTGCGCCGCTGCCGGCCGGCCCTGCAGATCGTGATGCTCGCCGCCCTCCTCAGGGGGGCCCACGGGCAGACCGGGTGGCAGCCGCTCCAGGAGCACGAGGCCGCCGTCGGCCGGACGCTCTCGCTGGCGCTGATCGGAGCCGGCGCCTGGCTGATCGTGGGGGTGGCCTCGGCCGCCGTCGAGTCCGGTTACGCCCGTTACGCCGCCGGCACCCGCGATCCGGCCAGGCTCCGCAGGGTCCGTACCCAGGTCACCCTGATCACCCGGGTCGTGACCGCCGTCGTGGCCGTGGTCGCGGCCGCCGCGATGCTCCTCACCTTCCCGAGCTTCCGCGCGCTCGGCACGTCCGTGCTCGCCTCCGCCGGGATCATCGGGATCGTCGCCGGCGTCGCGGCCCAGTCCACCCTGGGAAACCTCTTCGCCGGCTTCCAGATCGCCTTCGGCGACATGGTGCGCATCGGCGACACGGTCGTGGTCGCCGGCGAGTGGGGCGTGGTGGAGGACATCACCCTCACCTTTCTCGCCGTCCGCACATGGGACGAACGCCGCCTCACCATGCCCGTCTCGTACTTCACCACCCGGCCCTTCGAGAACTGGTCCCGCGGCGGGGTCCAGATGACGGGCACCGTCTTCCTCCACTGCGACCACAGCGCGCCCGTCGACCTCATGCGGGACAAGCTCCAGGAGATCCTGCACGACTGCCCGGAGTGGGACGGCCGCGGCTGGGACCTGGCCGTCACGGAGACCACGCCCTCCACCATCGTGGTCCGGGCCATCGTCACGGCCAAGGACGCCGACGACCTGTGGACCGTACGCTGCGCCGTACGGGAACGACTGGTCGCCTGGCTCGCGGAGAAGCACACGGAGGCCCTGCCCCGCGTGGTCCTCGCCCCGGCACAGGAGTCCGGGGCCGGCCGTTCCGCCGCCGGCTGGGGCGTGACCCTGGACAAGCCGGGCTCGCCGAGCCCCCAGGGCCGGTGACCCCGCCCCGCGCAGCATCGTCGCGGTGCGGGACGGCCCCGCCACCGGGGATCCGCCGCTTCCTACGGTGTGCGGCCCGCGGGGACGGCCCGAACCGCCCAGGCGCTGCGCGGCGAGCCCCGCCGGTGCCGTGGGGGCGTGGACCTGTCCGGGGGTCAGGTGTGTGTCGGTGTGTTCGAACTCCCTCAGTGGCGCGGCCGCCCCGCCCGGCAGCCCGTGCGGACGAACTAGTCGCCCGCGACCGCGTCGAGGAGCCAGCTCGCCGGCACCCCCGTCCTGACCACGGGGGTGCGCAGTGCCCACTGGCCCCCGCGGGCCGCCGTCCGCGCGGCCAGCTCGCGCAGTTCGATGCACAGGGGCCGGATGACCGTCACGACCGCCCAGGTCCGCCACGGGCCCCGGGTCCGTGTGCCGGCAGCGCCGCAGCGGCCGGTGACGCAACGCCGCGATGAGGTTGTCGCCGGCCGTGCGCCCCTGCCGCTGCGCGTGCCGGGCGGTGGGCGGCCGGACGGCCCCCTCCCGGCCCGCGGCGAGGCCGAGGCCCGCTGCCGCGTCACCGAGCCCGAGAACTCCGGGAAGGCCGGGCAGACACCGTCAGGTCGGGCGGGGCCACGAGCCGTCCGCGATCGGTGTCGGCCTCCAGGGCGGCGATGAGCGGGCTTGCGACCACCCCGGCCGCCCGGATCAGGGCGCGTCCGCGCAGGACGTGGCCGTCGGTCAGCGTCCCCTCCTCCGGACCGGCCTTGCGACGGACACGCCGAGGGACACCTCGATGCAACGCCGCCCGCGTACGTCCAGGGCGGACGCGCCCGGCGCCTCGCGGAGTTCGGGCCTCAGCGCCGGCGCGATGTCCACGAGGTGCCGGCGGATCTGCCCCGGGTCCCAGGGGGAGCGCCGGACCGTATGGCGGGCGAGCCGCTGGAGGCGGGCCGCCGTCCCGGTGCGCGCGTATCCGCCGCCCACGACGACGAAGACAGCCTCGACGCTCGCTCCGCCCCGTCGCGCAGGCGTCGGCGAGGTCGAGCTGAGCGATGACGTGGTCGCGTAGGTGGGCTGCCTCGGCAAGGGCCTTCATACCGCGGGCGTGCACGGCGAGCGCGGGGGATGTCGAAGGAGCGGGTGCTTGCTGCCCGGGGCCAGGACCAGGTAGGTGGTCGTAGGGCCAGCGGGGTGAGCTCGCCCGAGATCTTCGGTACGACGCACGCCCTTGCCCGGGTGTCCACGCCGCCGACTCCGCCGGGAACGATGCGGGGTCACCACCCCCGCCGTCACCTACGGCAGCAGCGGCAGGTGCAGCGGAAGGAGGACGGGGTGACCAGGGTGATCTGCGCCTCGGCGCGGGGGAGAGGCGGCGCGTCCGCTCCCCACCGGCGAAGCCGTCGCCCAACCACCGGGATCCCCGGACGTGCCTCGGCTGTCATGACGTCGTTCCCTTCCCGGGCCGGCTACGTCCAACCTGCGCCTCCACCCGGAGGAAAAGGGTTCCTACCGGTGGCGGGCCAGGGTGCGGACGAGGACCAGGAGGGCGAACGCGATGACGAGCAGGTGGACCCAGGCGGGGCCGGGCGCCGGGGTCAGGGCCAGGGAGGTGAGTGCATTCGATGTCATACCGTGCGCCTGCCCCGGCCTCCCGGAATGACGCCCCCGGCGGGGAAAACGGCGCCGGGGGGAGTCGGGTCAGCGGCCGGTGGGCCTGCCCGAGGTCAGCCGCGACGACTCGATCTCGGCCCAGACGGCCTTGCCGTGCTCGTGGGTGTGGGTGCCCCATCGATCGGACAGGCGCTCCACGATGTAGAGCCCGTGCCCGCCCGGGAGGCCGCGCTGCGGGGCCGGGTGGCGGCGCGGCAGCACCGTCGAGCCGTCGAAGACCTCGACCCGCAGGACCTCCCCGGCCGAGACCACGAGCTCGATGCAACCCCCCGCGTGCAGTGCCGCGTTGGTCAGCAGCTCGGACACCAGGAGCAGGGCGTCCTCGGAGGTTTCGGTCCCGTCCCAGCCCCAGTCCAGCAAGGCCTGGCGCGTGAAGTCGCGGCCCTTGGCCACGTGGCCGCGGACGCCCGACAGGGCGAGGCGGCGGCGCTGCACCACGGCGGAAGGTCCGGAACGCAGCGGATCGCCGGTTCCCGGTCCAATGGTTTCCACTGTGGTACCTCACCCCCACCGTTGACGCTGGTCTCTCTGCTCGATGGGACCCCTGTGGTCCCACTCGCCCCCCGTAGCCTGGGACATTCGAGCATGCCCGTGACAGTTTAAGGGACCCGCCGGTCTCAAGAGCATGCCATGTGCATCCTCAAAATGAGGCCGCTGCCCGAGGAGCGGATCTCGACCAGGTCGCACAGCTGATGGATCATCCACAGGCCGCGGCCTCCGTCGACCGATGCCAGGGAGGGGCGGCGGCGCCCCGCCAGCGGGTCGGCCAGCCGGCCCCCGTCGCGGATCTCGGCGACGACCCCCGCGCCGGCGCTGCTCCACAGCCGCAGCGAGCCGCTCCCGCCACCGTGGGCCAGGGAGTTGGCGGCGGCCTCGCTGACCGCCAGGAGCAGATCGCCGCGCCGGGCCGCGCCCAGCGCGGTGCCGCCGGTCCACGCCTCGGTGTACGCGCGCACCTCGCCCAGCTGCCCCACGGTGTAGGCGAACGAGGGCACGTCGCCGTCGGGTTCGGGCAGCGGGCGGTCGCAGTCGGCGCCGACCGATGCCGGGTCGGCGTACTCCGGGCTGAGCGTGCTCTTGCCCTCCGCCATCACGGTGGGATGGGTCCGCCGGGCGTCGGACAGCACCGCGGACGGCAGGCCCAGGACGTCGTACGGGCACAGCACCGTGGCCCGCCGCCCCGCGAAGGCGGTGTTGATCAGGGCCTCGTGACGCGTGGCCTCCAGCACCTCGGCCTGCGTGCGCCCGGGCCAGATCGGCTCGCCCACGATCCGGGCCGGCCGGTCCGCCTGCCGGTCGGCGAAGTCCTGCAGGGCGGCCAGGATCCGCCCGGGATTGCGGCCCAGCTGCGTCATGTCCGCCCAGGAGACCTCGGCCGCGCACGCGTCGAGGCTCTCGCGCAGGGCGTCCATGCGGGGGCCGGGCACGGCCACGAGCACCGGTTCGTCGGCCGCGAGTGCGGCGCGTACGAACCCGCCCACTCCCGCCAGGTACTCCGCCTCACCCTGGTAGAACAGGGCGGGGTGGACGAAGTCCCCAGGGGTGGTGGACGCAGATCCGTTCATCATGCTGCGACCTCCAGCGCGGCACATTCGTCCGGGAACATCTCCACTACCTTGCGGAGCGAGTATGGCGGGTGGTGGAGCAGCAGGCGACGGCCCTGCCCCGCCACGGTGGCGTTGGCCTGCACCAGGGCGGCGACGGCGGAGGCGTCGAGGAAGGCCACACCGGAGAGGTCGAGATGGACGACCGGGCCGGGGATCCGGGTGACGACGCCGAGCGCCGCGGACAGGATCGGCCGCGTGTCGAGGTCGCAGCTGCCGTGCAGCAGGGCACCGGGACGGTCGCGCAGCGGCTGGGCGGTCAGCGGCTGCGGCGCACCCGTCCCGGTGCCCCCGGCGTCCGCGCACCGTACGACGGCGTCCGCCCACACGACGTCGTCGTAGAGCGCCTGTGCGCCCGGGGGCGGTACGGGACCGTCGCTGCGGTGAGCCGGTGTCATGCCGCTGCCTACACCGAGAGCATTCCGGCGCGCAGCCGGGACAGCGTCCGCGACAGCAGGCGCGAGACCTGCATCTGCGAGATGCCCAGCTCGGCGCCGATCTCGGCCTGGGTCTTCTCCTGGCCGAAGCGCATCTGCAGGATCAGCCGGTCGCGTTCGTCCAGCTGCTCCAGCAGCGGTGCCAGTGTGTGGAACTCCTCGAAGAGCTCCATGGCGGGGTCCACGTCACCGAGGCGGTCCGCCAGCGGCCGCGTCGTCCGGCTCGTCGACGTCGCCGGCTCGTCCCCTTCGGTGCCGGCGGTGTCCAGGGAGCCGCTCGTGTAGCCGTTCGCGGCGACCAGCCCGTCGATGACCTCCTCCTCGGTCAGTTCGAGGTGCTGGGCGACCTCCTTGACCGTCGGGGCCCGCCCCAGGACGTCGGTGAGGGCCTCCTGGGCCTTGGCGAGCTCCGTACGCAGTTCCTGGAGGCGGCGCGGAACGTGGACGGCCCACGTGGTGTCGCGGAAGTAGCGCTTGATCTCACCCGTGATGTACGGGAGGGCGAGCGTGGAGAACTCGACCTCGCGGGCGGGGTCGTAGCGGTCGATGGCCTTGATGAGGCCGATGATGCCCACCTGGATGATGTCGTCGATGTCCAGGCCGCCGCCCATCACCCGGGCGCGGAAGCGCCGCGCGGCGAACTGCACGAGCGAGAGGTTCATCTCGATCAGGGTGTTGCGGGCGTACTGGTACTCGCGGGTGCCTTCCTCCAGGGAGCGCAGCCTCCTGAAGAAGAGCCTCGCCAGCTCGCGAGCGTCGCCGGGTGCCACCTCCCGGGGGTTCCTCACCTCGGGCAGTGCCACGTCCTGCGACGCGGTTCCCACGGTCCTGTCGGCGGGTACCGAGGGCGTGACCTGCTCGTCTGTGACACGAATGGGGCCTGCGGCGGTGGCCGAGCGTGACATGTGGCCGTTCCCTCCCGATTGACTGACGGCTGCCCGGGCGCTCATGCCCCGGCTTTTCCTTCTTACACGATCAGGGCGAAAACTTTTCTGCAGGCGTCCTCCGGGCGGCCGCAACGGCCTGCCGCAGCGGCGTGCCGAGGTCCCGGCGCTTTCGTACCGGCGCGAGGCAGGCATACTCCCTTCCGGAGGCCATACAGGTGACGACCGGGGAGGCGGACATGACCGGAGCAGGGGACACGCACCGTGAAGGTGTGGTCGGGGACGGCCCCCCGGCCGGGCCCGGATGGGTGGTGGCCGCGCACGGGGAGCTCGACCAGGACACACTGGCCCCCCTCGAGGAGGCCCTCGCCGCCGCCGCGGACCGGCACCCGCTGGTGGTGCTGGACGTGGGATCCGTCACCTTCGGGGACTCGTCGTTCCTGAACCTCCTGCTGCGGCTGCACCATCAGACCACCCTGCGCATCGCCGCCCCCGGCGAGCAGCTCCGCCGCCTCTTCGCCCTGACGGGCGCCGATACGGTGCTGTCCGTGTACCCCAGCGTCGAGGAGGCCGTCGCCGGGTCATGACCGGCGCGGCCCGGCCCGGCCGGCCGGCGGGCCGGTGTGCGGGTCCGCACCGCCGTAGGGGCGGAAGCAGGCAGTGATCGCCTTGCCTCCGTGACACGCATGGATGTCCCACGAGTCCGCCAGGGCGGTGACGATCCCCAGCCCCCGGCCGTGGGTGGCGCCGCCGCCCACGTCCGCCCGCGGCGGGCCGGGCAGGTTCGGGTCCGATTCGGCGACGCTGACGTGCAGACAGCGGCCGTCCCACGTCAGCACGAGGTGGGCGGTGCCGGCCGCGTGCAGGTGGGCGTTGGTGACGAGCTCGGAGACGCTCAGGAGCACCGAATGCACGGTGTCCGCGGCCGAGTCGTCCCACGGCAGCGACTCCAGGTGCCCGGCGGTCCACTGTCGTGCAGCCCGCACCCCCCTCGACACCGGGAACGAGCGCGCCCAGCCCACAGCCTTGATCGACAACGTCCTCACCGCTTTCGTCGGTTGTGTCCTTCGTCACCGGTTCGTCTTACCCGGCGACCGCTCGTCAACCCGGCGCTTGCGCGTCCGTGTCCGGAAGCGCTGCTTCAGAGTGATCGGTCGTGCCATAAGGTCCATCGGGTCGGCGTTAACCTTCGTCGATCGGTCGCATGGCGAGGGGTTGACGGATGGCTGAGCGGACGAGCCCGGATTCGCCGAGCGGTTCGCCGGAGCCCGCGGCAGGCGACGGGGTCGGTGAACCGGAGCTGCGCAGGCTGCTGGCCGGCCTGACGGCGGTGCGCGACGGCGATTTCCGTACCCGGCTGCCCGACACCTCGGACGGACTGCTCGGTGAGATCGCCACCGTCTTCAACGGGATGGCCGACCAGCTGTCCCTGGTCACCTCCGAAGTGACGCGGGTGGCCCGCGAGGTGGGCACCGAGGGCACCCTGGGCGGCCAGGCCGAGGTACCCGGCGTCGGCGGCGCCTGGCTGGACCTCACGGATTCGGTCAACTTCATGGCCGGAAACCTCACCGACCAGGTGCGCTCCATCGCCCAGGTCGCGACCGCGGTGGCCAAGGGCGACCTCTCGCAGAAGATCACCGTCACCGCGCGCGGGGAGATCCTGGAGCTGACGGAGACCATCAACACGATGGTCGACCAGCTCTCCGCCTTCGCCGGGGAGGTCACGCGGGTGGCCCGCGAGGTCGGCACCGAGGGCCGGCTCGGCGGCCAGGCGGACGTCAAGGGCGTCTCCGGTACGTGGAAGGACCTCACGGAGTCGGTCAACGTCATGGCCGACAACCTGACCGCACAGGTCCGTTCCATCGCCCAGGTCACCACCGCGGTGGCCAAGGGCGACCTGACCCAGAAGATCCGCGTCGATGCGCGGGGCGAGATCCTGGAGCTGAAGGAGACCATCAACACGATGGTCGACCAGCTCTCGGCCTTCGCCGCCGAGGTCACGCGGGTGGCCCGCGAGGTCGGCAGCGAGGGCCGGCTCGGCGGCCAGGCCGAGGTGGAGGGCGTCTCCGGCACCTGGAAGCGGCTGACCCAGAACGTCAACGAACTGGCCGGGAACCTCACCCGCCAGGTCCGGGCCATCGCCGAGGTCGCCAGCGCGGTCGCCGAGGGCGACCTGACCCGCTCGATCACGGTCGACGCCTCCGGCGAGGTCGCCGAACTCAAGGACAACATCAACTCGATGGTCGGTTCGCTGCGCGAGACCACCCGGGCCAACCAGGAGCAGGACTGGCTCAAGTCCAGCCTGGCCCGGATCTCCGGCCTGATGCAGGGCCACCGCGACCTCTCCGTCGTCGCCGCCCTCGTCATGGACGAACTGACCCCGCTGGTCGCCGACCAGTACGGTGCCTTCTACCTCGCCGAGGAGCGGCCCGGCGGCACCGTGCTCACCCTGGTCGGCTCCTACGGCCGCCCCGCCGGCACCGGCGAGGGCACCGCCTTCGCCCTCGGCGAGTCCCTGGTCGGACAGGCGGCCCGCAGCCAACGCATCATCGCCACGGACCAGGTTCCCAGCGACTACGTGATCTCCTCGGGGCTGGGCCGCACCACCCCGGGCAGCCTGATCATCCTGCCGATCGTGGCGGACGACCAGGTCCTCGGTGTGCTCGAACTCGCCTCGTTCGGCGCCTTCACCGCCGTGCACCGGGACTTCCTCGGCCAGCTGATGGAGACCATCGGCGTCAACGTCAACACGATCGTCGCCAACGCGCGGACCGACGAGCTCCTCGGGGAGTCCCAGCGGCTGACCGGCGAACTGCAGGCGCGTTCGGCCGAACTCCAGGTGCAGCAGGAGGAACTCCAGCGCTCCAACGCGGAACTGGAGGAGAAGGCGGCCCTCCTCGCCAGCCAGAACCGCGACATCGAGGCCAAGAACCTGGAGATCGAGCAGGCGCGGCAAGAACTGGAGGACCGCGCCCAGCAGTTGTCGCTGGCCTCCAAGTACAAGTCCGAGTTCCTCGCCAACATGAGCCACGAGCTGCGCACCCCGCTCAACAGCCTCCTGATCCTGGCCCAGCTCCTCGCCCAGAACCCCACCCGCAACCTCACCCCGAAGCAGGTCGAGTACGCGGGGGTCATCCACTCGGCGGGATCCGACCTGCTCCAGCTGATCAACGACATCCTCGACCTGTCGAAGGTCGAGGCCGGGAAGATGGACATCAACCCCGAGGCGGTGGCCCTGCCGCAGCTGCTGGAGTACGTCGACGCCACCTTCCGGCCGATGACCACGCAGAAGAGCCTCGACTTCACCGTCACCACCGCCCCCGACGCCCCGCACGCCCTGCACACCGACGACTCGCGGCTGCGGCAGGTCCTGCGCAATTTGCTCTCCAACGCCGTCAAGTTCACCGAGCGCGGCGGCGTCGAGCTCCGGATCGAACCGGCGACGGCGCCCGAGGTCCCCGCCGGGCTGCACGGGCGCGGGCCCGTGGTGGCCTTCCGGGTCCGCGACACCGGCATCGGCATCCCCGAACAGCAGCTGGCGTCCGTCTTCGGCGCCTTCCAGCAGGCCGACGGCACCACCAGCCGCAAGTACGGCGGCACCGGCCTCGGACTCTCCATCAGCCGTGAGATCGCACAGCTCCTCGGCGGCGCCGTCACCGCGGAGAGCACACCGGGACAGGGCAGCACGTTCACCCTCTACCTGCCCGTCAAGTGGGCGGAGTACGAGAAGGACCCGGTCCCCGACGCTCCGGCGTCCGTTTCGCACGCAGCCGCGGCCGGGCCCGCCGAGGCGGGCCACCCGGGGACCCCGGCCGTGCCCGCGCAGCGCCAGGCCCGCCGCCTGCTGGTGATCGAGGAGCGCCAGGGCGGCCTGCTCTCCCTCGTCGCCGAGAGCGCCGACCGGGACTTCGCGCCCCACCACCGGCCGGCCGGGGACGCGGGAGGCATACAGGTCGTCGGCGTCACGAGCTCCCGGGAAGCCGCCGCCGCCCTCGCCACGGACTCCTTCCACTGCGTCGTCCTCGAACTCGACATGCCCGACGGCGAGGCCGTGCGCTTCCTCGACGCGCTCGACGGCGACCCGGCGCTCTCCTCCCTCCCCGTCCTCGCGCACAACAATCCCCGCCTGAACACGGGCCAGGAGAGCGCCCTGCGGGAACGGGCCGCGTCACGCCGCCTGGAGCTGCTGTCCAGTCTGGACGAGCTCCGCGAACGCATCGTGCTGCACCTGTCCGCGGACCAGCCGGGGGACGTACTGCCCTTCGTCCACGCGGGCGCCGAGCGCGGGCAGACCCCCGCCCACGTGCTCGACGACGGCCTGGCCGGACGCACCGTCCTCGTCGTCGACGACGACGCGCGCAACCTGTACGCCCTCAGCGGCGTGCTCGAACTGCACGGCATCCGTGTGCTCCACGCGGAGGACGGGCGCAAGGGCATCGAGACCCTCACCCGCAACGAGGGCGTCGACCTGATCCTGATGGACGTGATGATGCCGGAGCTGGACGGCTACGCGGCGACCGCCGAGATCCGGCGGATGCCCGCCCACGCCGGCCTGCCCATCATCGCGGTCACCGCCAAGGCGATGCCCGGCGACCGGGAGAAGAGCCTCGCCGCGGGCGCGAGCGACTACGTGACCAAGCCGGTCGACGCCGACGACCTCATCGCCCGCGTCCGCCACTGGCTCACGAGATGAGCACCTCCCCGCCCACCAGCACGCCGCCCCCGCACTCCCGTCCCGGCAAGGAGCCACTCGCACCGTGAGCACCCCCGACACACAGCGGCACGGCGATGCGCGGACACCGGAAGCGGTCAGCGAGGACCCTCTGCGCCCGGCGATCCCGCAGCAGGCCCCGACGCCCCTGGGCCGGCTCGTCGCCACCGTCGAACGGCTGCGCCGCGAGGTGCAGGCGGCGCACGCCGCAGCGGACGGCAGGGCCCTCGTCGAACTGGCCAAGGGCATTCTGATCGGACAACTCAGCTGCACCCCCGCCGCGGCGGCGCGACAGCTGGACGAACTGTCCCGCGAGACCGGACTGTCCCCGCTCGACCTGGCCGCGGACATCGTCAACCAGGCCGCCCGCGACCACGTCAGCGAGGTCGCCGCCGAGTTCGTCGAGCGCACCGGCACGCTCGGCCCGGCCAAGCCGTCCACGAGGGTGGCGGTACGGCTGCGGACCGCCGAGAGCGGGATGCTGGCCGCCGCCGACGACACCCAGGCGGTCGCCGAATCCCTCCTGACCAACGCCCTCAAACCCCTGGGCGCGATCGCCGTCGCCGTGTGGACCGCGGCGCCCGACGGCTCCCTGGCCCTCGCCGGGTACGCCGGGTTCCCGCCCGGGGAGGCCGCGCGGTGGCGCCACGTACCCCCGGGCGTCTCCACAGTCGCCCGCCTCGCGCTGCGCGAACGCCGGCTGGTCACCCTCGCCCGTCTGGGCCGGGAGGGGCTGCCCTCGATCGCCCACCTGCACTGGCCCGACGGCGGACGGATGGCCGTACCCGCCGGGACGGGCGGCCGCATACACGGGGTCCTGGAGATCTGCTGGCCACAGCCCCTGGCACCGCAACCCCCGCAGATCGAGCGACAGGTCGAGGCCCTCGCCGAACTCTGCGCCCGCACCATGGACGCCTCGGCCCCCGCGGATCCCGTCCTCGCCGACGCGCCGCTCCCGGACGTCTCGGAGCTGACCGACCTCGCCGAGGGACTGCACGATCCGGCCGTCATCCTCACCCCGGTGCTCGATCCCGAGGGCCGGCTGACCGACTTCCGCATCCGTCACGCCAGCAGCCGCTTCGTCGACCCCGCCGGGCGCCAGCGCGCCGACGTGAACGGCGCCCTGCTGCTGGAGGCCTATCCCATGGCGGCCGGCGCGAACGGGCTGTTCGACATCATCGAGCGCGTCCACGCGACCGGTGAACCCTTCAGAGCCGAACGCATGAGCCTGACCGCGCTCGTCGACGAGATCCCGCTGACGTCCGTCGCGGACATCAGCGTCAGCCGGCACGGCACGGCCGTCCTGCTGATCTGGCGGATCGAGGACGAGACGGCGCGCCTGGCCGACCTGCTCCAGCACGCCCAGCGCCTGGGCCGGATCGGCGGCTTCGAGGAGAACCTCGTCACCGGCGAGATCACCTGGAACGCGCAGCTGTACGCGCTGCACGGACTCCCGCCCGCCGCCCGCCCCGTACCGCTGCGGGACCTGCCCGGATACGCCCACCCCGACGACTCGGCCGCCCTGGGCCGCTTCCTGCGCGCCGTGCTGCACCACCGCCGGCCCGCATCCGTCGACCTGCGCCTGCAGAGGTCCGACGGGATCACCCGCCACATCCGTGTCGTCGCCGAGCCCGTCCTGGGCGCCGACCGGCGCCTGCACGCCGTGCGCGGCGCCTACCAGGACGTCTCCGCCCAGCACTGGACCGAAGTCGCCCTGGCCGCCACCCGGGACCAGCTCGCCCACACGGCGGCCGAGTCCGCCGAACGCAACCGCCTGACGCTCCAGCTCCAGCACGCCATCATGCCCCCCACCCCGGCGGCCGTCGAAGCTCCGGGCCTGCGCGTCGCCGTCCGCTACCGGCCCGCGGAATCCGAGTCGCTCGTCGGCGGGGACTGGTACGACACGGTGGTCCTGCCCTCCGGGCTGATCATGCTGTCCGTGGGTGACGTCGCCGGACACGGCATCGAGGCCGCCACCGGCATGGTCGTCCTGCGCAACGCCCTGCGGGGTCTCGCCGTCACCGGAGCGGGCCCCGCCCAGCTGCTGTCCTGGCTCAACACGGTCACCCACAACCTGGCGAAGAACGTGACGGCCACCGCCGTCTGCGGGCTCTTCGACCCCCGTACCCGCGTGATGCGCTGGGCGCGCGCCGGCCACCTGCCGCCCTTGCTCGTCCGCGGCGGCGAGCCCGAGGTCTTCCCGCTCATCGAGGGACTGCTCCTCGGAGCCCTGCCGGACATCACGTACATCGAACGGGAGGTCCAGCTGGAACCCGAGGACACCCTGCTCATGTTCACGGACGGGCTGGTGGAGCGCCGGGACTCCTCGGTGGAGGACTCACTGGGCCACCTCGTGAACGCGGCGGCCGCCGCAGCCGGAGACCTGGACCGGCAACTGGACCGCCTGCTGGCCGAGAGCCGCTCCGACACGGACGACGACACCTGCGTCATCGGTATCCGGGTCGGCTGACACCGCCCGCGACGGGAACGCGCCGGGAACACCCGCGACGGGCGCGCCGGGAACACCTCCTGCGGAGTCCGCGCGCCGGCCTTCGCGTGGTACGACGCGTCAGAGTCCGGCGACCTTGGCGCTCGCCGACAGCTCGTAGACCAGGGTGACCGTGCGGCGGCCACCCGGCGGGAGCGTGACGTCCCAGCGCACGATGCCCTCGGCGTCGACCGCGTCGGGCGCGGGGGAGCAGGCCTCCCCGAGCACGCGCACCTCCACGGCCGAGACCTCCGAGACCGGGATCCGCTCCCGTACGGTGACGACCCGTCCGCCGTGCTCCGCCGGCGCGGAGAACCGGGACAGGTGCAGGCGCACCGTACGGGTGACCACGGTCCGCTGGGTGATCCCGGTGGTGGTCCGGGACTCCTCGGCCTCCCGGACCACGCTGTGGTCGTCGCAGCTGCCGAAGGCCAGTGCGACCGGGGCGCCGGGGGCGGTGAACTCCAGCGCGCCGCGGCCGCTGAACCCACCGGTGCGGACCAGGTCCACGGGACCGGCGAGCAGGACGTGGCCGGACGCGTTGTCGAACCGCACCACCCGGGTGACCAGCGGGGACAGCTCGGGCGAGCAGGCGTACTCGCTGCTCGCGGGCGTGGTGAACGCGGACAGCGGCACCCGGTGGGCGCGGCCGTCCCCGGGCACGGAGACCGGTGCCGGAGAGTTCAGCACCCGCGCCTCGCCCCCGTCGTCCACGCCCGGCAGGCCGAGCACCGGGGCCGGGCCGAGGTCCCCGATCGCCTCCTCGCGCAATTCGACGTCGACCGTACGGCGTTCCGCGGCGGTGCGCTCGCCCAGCGTCAGTCGGTCCTCGCCCAGCCGCGGCGGCTCGCCGGCCAGCGCCGACCGGGCCGTCGACAGCGTCAGCCGTACACCGGACCAGTCCTCGCCGGTGCGCTGCCAGACCATCGCGTCGGTCTCCAGCGTCAGGGAGCCGCCGTCGAGCACGGCCCGGTAGGCGGGCCGCCACAGCGCACACGGGGTGAGGTGGCTCAGTCGCAGGCGGACCGGCCCGGCGGCTTCGGCGTCCACGGTGAGCTCGACGTGGCCGACCAGCTCGGCGGGCGCCGTCTCGGAGCCGGTCATGGCCCCCTCGACCGCCCTGAGTTCGGCGTCGAGCTCGTCCAACCGGGCCTCGGTGGCGCGCAGCTGTTCGCCGAACTCCTCGCGCTCACCGTCCACCCGGTCCAGTTCACGCGCCCAGCGGGGCCCGTCACTCTCCCCGGCGCCGGCGCCTTCACCGATCTCCCGCAGCAGATCCGCGGCGAGGCGGCCGAGTCCGTCGAGGCGGGCGTGCAGCCGGTCGCGCCGCTGCTCCCCGGCGTGCTGCTCGGCTTCGATTTCGTGCAGGCGGCGGCGCAGCGCGGAGTCGTCGGCCGACGGCAGCGGCCGGGCGGGAGTCCAGGTGCGGACCATCCGTACGTCGAGCACGGTCGCCGGATGGTCGGCGGTCAGCTCGGCGTGGAGGCTGCGGTCGACGGCCAGCGCACTGACCGGCCCCAGACGCAGCCGCTGGACTCCGGCCTCCAGGTCGAGCACGACGGTGCGCTCGACGTGGGCCCGGTCCTCCAGACAGGTGACGGCGGTGACGGGGAGGGCGATCGGCGTGGGGGCCGTGAACATGGCTGTGTCAGCTCCTGCGGTTGCCGCCGACCAGGCCCTTGCCTGCCGGTATGCGGATCTCGTAGCCGCCGTCGAGGGCGGTGGTGGCGCCGGCGGGCAGGTCCACCCGCCAGATGCGGGTGCCCGGTGCGTGGTGGTCGGGTCCCGCGCCCTCCTCGGGCGCCCTCCAGTCGGCGCGTTCCTCGATCCGGACGTCCGGGTCGGTGGTGACGGGCACCCGCTCGCGGACCTCGACCGTGACGGGGGTGCCGAGCCGGTTGGCCAGCTCCACGTGGACGCGGTGGTCGAGCACGGTGGTGTTGCCCCGCAGGCCGGCGGTCGACTCGTGCAGGTTCGTACGGCGGGTGACGCCGATGCCCTCGGCCGGCCCGAGTCCCACCCGGCGGACGCCGCCGGGGGCGAGTGTGGGCAGGGCTGCGGTCAGCAGGAACTCACCGTCGACGGTGACCTCCACCGGCCCGGCCAGCAGGGCCTGGTCGGTGGCGTTGGAGAGCACCAGCGTCGCGTACACGGTCTGCTCCACGGACGGCACGCACAGGTGCTCGGTGCGCAGACCGACCGGGATCTCGCCGACGGTGACGGTGTGCCAGGTGCCGTCCGAGGGGACGTCGGCACGGGCGGCGGCATCGAAGCGGTGGTCGAACGAGCCGGCCGACGTGCGGGGGCGCACGGCGTGTCCGGGCAGCGCCAGAGCGGCCACCGACTCGGCGCGGCGGCGGTGTTCGGCCGCTACCGGGTCGAGGGGGGTCTC
>LJCW01000348.1 GCA_001298555.1 Actinobacteria bacterium OV450 | reverse complement strand
CGCCACTCCTCCTCGGTGAGCCAGGTCCTGATCTGGAACAGCGTGCACTGCGCCTCGGGGTGGCCGGCCTGGACGGCCTGGCTGTTGAGGCGGGCCAGGTCCTGTGAGGCGCGGGCCGGGACGGGCCGGGCGCCGGGGGCGCCGCGGCCGCCGGGGCGGGGGGGGCCCGCCGTCCTCCGGCCGCGGGGGCGCGTGGGGGGCGACGCGGGCGGGGCCCGCCGGATGAACGGCCCGTGCTCCGCTCCACCGGAGGGGCGAGCTGGGAGACCCCACAGCGCGGCCCGTACCCCGGCAGCGGCCCGTGCCGGGTGTTCGGCCAGGCAGCCGACGCCCTGCTGCGGCCGAGTGGTGAGCGCCGGGCGGGATCGGGGCCGGCGTCCTGGACCATCGGAACGTTGCGGGGCCGCCCGGGCCCAGGCGGAGGTGGGCGTAGAGGTGCGGGGAGCGCGGCTCCGGCGCAGGGGCGGCGCACCTCGGCGGCTGCCCCGGCAGGGGCGGATCCCGTACCCCGTGCCGTGTACGTCAAGCGGGCCTCCTGCCTCCTGGCCGGCGACGTCCTCGTACGCGGCCACCGGGGCCCGGAAGTCGCGACCGGCGCCGAGGCCGTTGGCGCCGATTGACGACGGGGCTGCCAAAGATCCGGCAGGGGCAACACGTCCACTCCGTCGGCTGCTGGCACGTCCGCAGATGGCAGGGGCCCTGCACAGCCTCGGGGGCCCGGAGCCGTGGGTGGACCACTGCTTCGGCACACCCGCGAGCGTCACGGCGGCGATGTGACCCGCTGCCCGCGGACCGTCATCGACGTCCGGCCGGACGCCTCCGTCGGGCAGTTGATGTCCTTCGGCAGGCGGCGACGCCGGAGACGGGGCTAGCTAGTGCTCTACTCCTGGCGGGGACTACTTCTTGCGCTGGCTCTCGATCTCGGCAGACAGCACGACCATGTTGTGCAGATGCGTGTAGTACTTGGCCGCGTACTCGTCATCGATCGCCGGAAGGACCTTCCCGAATGCCGACGTCAGCCGCGTCAGGCGTGCGTGGGCCTGTTCGCTGAGTAGGTCTTCGTGGACGCAGGCGGCGTAGGCATAGGCGTCCGAGTCGAGCATCACCATGTCCCTGCCCTCGATGTCCAGGCCGCGGAAGCCGGGCGGGAACGGCTTGGCCATGTGCTCTGCCATCATCTGCGCAAGCGCGTCGAGCTTTTCATCAAGCATGGGGAGATCCTGCCAGGCAGGGGGCGGAACGCTCACCGTGCCGGGCAGTCACCTCCGGGGGACCCGCGTCTGTGACCTCGGCCGCCACCCGGACCTGCGCGGTCAGGACGACCGGTCCGCCCGGCCGGGACGGCGGTGTCCCTGCACCACGGCCCGGGCACGGGGCGGAGCAACCACGGCGACGCGATGCGCCGTGCCACGTGTTCGAGAGCCGCTTCACCTCCAGATGCGTCCACAGCGCCTGTGGGACGCACCGGATCTCGACGACCCCCGGATGGCCGCGGAGCTGGACTCCATGTCCGCGTGGTGCGTGGAGGCGACCGGTCGGCCGGACCGGCGCGACGAGCCGGCCGTACGCGTCGGGTGTGGCGGCGCTCCGCGGGGCCGGCGGTGGTCCGGGCCGCTCGGCTGGTCCCGCCGTACCCGGGTCACGAGTACGACGTCTCCTTCCCCACGTACGGGTCCCACTTCGATCAGATCGTCGACGCGCGAGCGGAGCCGCACGAGGCGGGCTCCCCGGCAGGGGAGTCACCCTCCTCGTGCGGGCGGCGACGCCGGGCCGAGGAGAGGCGAGGTCAGGCTCCGGCCTTGCGCTTGTTGTAGACGTCGAAGCCGACGGCCGCCAGCAGGACCAGGCCCTTGATCACCTGCTGGTAGTCGGTACCCACGCCGACCAGCGACATGCCGTTGTTCAGCACGCCCAGCACCAGACCGCCGGTGAGCGCACCGATGACGGTTCCCACACCGCCGCTCGCGGAGGCGCCACCGATGAAAGCGGCGGCGATCGCCTCCAGCTCGAAGTTGATGCCGGCCTGCGGCGTACCGGCGTTGAGCCGCGCGGCGAAGACCAGCCCGGCCAGGGCCGCCAGGACACCCATGTTCACGAAGGCGAGGAAGACGACCCGCTTGCTCTTCACCCCGGACAGCCTCGCCGCCGCCTCGTTGCCGCCGATGGCGTAGGTGTGCCGGCCGAGGATCGAGTTGCGCATCACGTATCCGAAGCCGACCAGCAGGACGCCCAGGATCAGCAGGACGATCGGCACCCCGTGGTAGCTGGCCAGCAGCAGCGTGAACGTCGCCACGGCCGCGGTGATCGCGCCGAGCTTCACCAGGAACAGTCCGGCCGGAAGCGGTTCCAGCCCGTACGAGGCGGCCCGCCGCCGTCCGCGCAGCTCCTGCACGATCGCCACGGCCAGTACCGACAGGCCCAGCAGCAGTGTGAGGTTGTGGTAATCGGTGTGGGGGCCGACCGCGGGGAGGAAGCCGCTGCTGATGTTCTGGAAACCCTTGGGGAACGGCGCCACCGACTGGCCCTGCAGGAGGATCTGGGTCCCACCGCGGAACAGCAGCATGCCGGCCAGCGTGACGATGAACGACGGGATCCCGAGATAGGCGATCCAGAACCCCTGCCAGGCACCGGCGAGAGCCCCGATCAGCAGCGCGACCAGCAGAGCCGCGGGCCACGGCATCTTGTGCTCGACCATCATCACCGCCGCGGCCGCCCCCACGAAGGCCGCGAGCGACCCGACCGACAGGTCGATGTGCCCGGCGATGATGACGATCATCATGCCGATGGCCAGGATGAGGATGTAGCCGTTCTGCTGGATCAGATTGGTGATGTTGAGCGGCTGGAGCAGGATGCCGTCCGTCCAGAACTGGAACAGCAGCACGATCAGCGCCAGCGCGACCAGCATCCCGTACTGGCGCAGGTTGCCGCGCAGCGCCCGGGCCAGTACGGCACCGGCCGACGGTCGTGGGCCGGTTTCCGGGGGACTGGGCGCGGTCTCCGGGGTGGTCTCGATCTGGGCCATGCCTCACACCTGCTTGTCGGGGTATGCCGCGCTCATGGTCATGAGCCGCATGAGGGATTCCTGGGTGGCCTCGGCGCGGGTCACCTCACCGGTGATCCGGCCTTCGGCCATGGTGTAGATCCGGTCGCAGAGGCCCAGAAGCTCGGGGAGCTCGGAGGAGATGACGAGTACCGCCCTTCCCTGGGCCGCGAGTTCGGCGATGACGGTGTAGATCTCCGCCTTGGCGCCGATGTCGATGCCCCGGGTGGGTTCGTCGAGGATCAGCACCTCCGGATCGGCGAAGATCCATTTGCTGAGGACGACCTTCTGCTGGTTGCCGCCGCTGAGCTTGCCGGTCTCCGCGAACACTGAGGGCGCCTTGATGTTCATCGTCCGCCGGAACGTTTCGGCGATCCGCGCCTCCTCGTGCCGGTCGACCCAGCCCCGCCGGGCCACCTTGCCCAGGGCGCTCAGGGAGATGTTCCGGCTGATGTCGTCGCCCAGGTTGAGGCCGAGCTGCTTGCGGTCCTCGGTCACGTACGCGATGCCGTGTCCGATCGCCTCCGGCACCGTCCGGGTACGGATCTCCCGCCCGTGCAGCCGCACCCGGCCGCCGGTCCACCGTCCGTACGAGCGGCCGAAGACGCTCATGGCCAACTCGGTGCGGCCGGCGCCCATGAGGCCGGCGATGCCGACGATCTCGCCGCGACGGACGTTCAGCGAGGCGCCGTCGACCACCTTGCGCCGGTGGTCGATCGGGTGCTGAACGCTCCAGTCATCGACTTCGAAGGCGACCTCGCCGATCCGCGGGGCGCGCTCGGGGTAGCGGTGCTCCAGGTCGCGGCCGACCATGCCACGGATGATCCGCTCCTCGGAGATGCCGTCGGGCCCGATCGCGAGGGTCTCGATGGTCCGCCCGTCGCGCAGGACGGTGACGGCATCGGCGACCCGGGCGATCTCGTTCAGCTTGTGCGAGATGAGGATGCAGGAGATGCCCTGAGCCTTGAGTTCGAGGATCAGGTCGAGCAGCTTGCGGCTGTCCGCGTCGTTCAGGGCGGCCGTCGGCTCGTCCAGGATGAGCAACTTGACCCTCTTGGCGAGGGCCTTGGCGATCTCGACCAACTGCTGCTTGCCCACGCCCAGGTCGGCGATCCTGGTGTGCGGGCTCTCGTCGAGTCCGACCTGCTGGATCAGTGCGGCGGCGTGGGTCAGCGTCCGGTGCCAGCTGATGAACCCCCGGGTGGCGTGCTCGTTGCCGAGGAAGATGTTCTCGGCGATGGAAAGGTAGGGGACCAGCGCGAGTTCCTGGTGGATGATGACGATGCCGCGCTGCTCGCTGGCCCGGATGTCCCGGAAGTGGCAGGGCTCGCCCTCGAAGTAGATCTCGCCTTCGTAGCTGCCGTGCGGGTGGACCCCGCTGAGTACCTTCATCAGAGTGGACTTGCCGGCGCCGTTCTCACCGCAGACGGCGTGCACCTCCCCTGCGCCGACGGTCAGGTCGACGCCGGAGAGAGCCTTGACACCGGGAAACGCCTTGCTGATCGACCGCATCTCGAGAACGGGTCGGGCCATGGTTGCGCATCCGTATCGTCGGGGCGGGGCAACGCCGGGCGGTCTCCCGGGCGTCGCACCGCCGGTTCGCACGGGCCCGCCGATCGGACCCCGTGGGCTACTTGAGCTGATCCGCGGTGTACTGGCCGCTGTCCACCAGGACCTTCCGGTAGTTCTCCTTGTCGACACTGACCGGCTGGAGCAGCTGCGCCGGGACGGTCTTGACGCCGTTGTCGTACTGGCGGGTGTCATTGACCTCGGGCTTGCCACCGGTCAGCAGTGCGTCGCCCATCTGGACCGCGGCCTTGGCCAGTTGGCGGGTGTCCTTGTAGACGGTCTGGGTCTGCTCGCCCGCAATGATCGACTTCACCGAGGCCAGCTCACCGTCCTGACCCGTGACGACGGGCAACGGCTGGCCGGTCCCGTAGCCGACGCCCTTCAGTGAGGAGATGATGCCGATCGAGATGCCGTCGTACGGCGAGAGCACCGCGTCGACGCGGGCCGCGGTGTACGACTTGCTCAGCAGGTTGTCCATCCGGGACTGGGCGAGACCGCCGTCCCAGCGCAGTGTGGCGATCTGGTTGAGGGAGGTCTGCCCGCTCTGCACGACCAGCATCTTGTTGTCAATGTACGGCTTGAGGGCGCTCATCGCGCCGTTGTAGAAGAACGTGGAGTTGTTGTCGTCCGGTGAGCCGGCGAACAGTTCGATGTTGAAGGGGCCCTTGCCGTCCTTGAGGCCGAGTTTGTCGACGATGTAACTGCCCTGGAGCACGCCGACCTTGTAGTTGTCGAAGGTCGCGTAGTAATCGACGTTCCCCGTGCCGCGGATCAGCCGGTCGTAGGAGATGACGGGGATGTGGGCGTCGGCGGCCTTCTGCAGCACGTTGGTGAGCGAGGAACCGTCGATGGCGGCGATCACCAGCAGCTTGGCCCCCTTGGTGATCATGTTCTCCACCTGGGAGACCTGGTTCTCCACGACGTTGTCGCCGTACTGGAGGTCGGTCTTGTACCCCTTGGCCTGGAACTCCTTGACCATGTTGGTGCCGTCGTTGATCCAGCGCTCCGAAGACTTGGTCGGCATCGCGATGCCGATGAGGCCCCCTTTGGCGTCTCCGCCGGCCCCGCCGCCGCCCGCTCCGTTGGCGCTCTGGCCGCAGGCTGCCAGCGACAGCGTGAGGCCCACGGAGACGAGGCCAGCTGAAAGCTTCCGCACAGTTCCTCCAGTGATGTTCCGCGACCGGCACAGTGCGACCCGGTTCGGGTGACCGGAAGCGGTCGAGCGGGGCTGGCCGGGAGTCGTCTTCTCGCGCTGCGTGAAGTCGGCGTTGCAGCGGCTCCGGCCTGGCGTTACATGAGTGTTAACGCTCACAACAGTGCCCGTCAAGGGTCTGCCCGTGTCGCCGTTCAGTCTTCAACAACGCGCAGGCGATCAGCTTCCTGGACCTGCCGCCGGCGACCGCCTGCCGCCGGTCCACTCGAGGGCGGGGCTGACGCGGGGCTCGTATCGCCTTCGTCGCGGGTCGGTAGCGTACCGTGGCCGGGAGTCGAGGAGGGAAGTGCGCGTGGGGAACGACAGTGCCGGGACCGAGCGGCGCCACCCGGTGATGGCGGACGTGGCGAAGTTGGCCGGCGTGTCCCACCAGACGGTGTCCCGGGTGCTCAACGGCGCCCCGCACGTGCGGCCCGGCACCCGGGAGCGCGTGCTCGCCGCCATCCGGGAGCTGGACTACCGGCCCAATTCCGCTGCCCGCGCCCTGGTCACCCGCCGCTCGCAAACCCTCGGCGTGGTCAGCTTCGAATCGACACTGTACGGTCCCGCCTCGATGCTGCACGGCATCGAGCAGGCTGCGCGCAGTGCGGGGTACTTCGTCAGCGTGACGAGTCTGCGCTCCCTGGACGGCCGTTCGGTTCAGGAGGCCGTCGACCGACTGCGCGACCAGGGCGTGGAAGGCGTGGTCGTGATCGCGCCCCAGATCTCCGCCGTCAGCGCGGTGGCCAAGCTCTCCAGTTCCGTGCCGGTCGTCGCGGTCGGACCGGGCAGCCAGTCACGGGTTCCCATGGTCTCGGTGGACAACCGGTCCGGCGCCGAAGCGGCCACCGGACACCTGCTCGATCTGGGGCACCGCACCGTGCACCACCTGGCGGGGCCGACCGGCTGGCTGGAGAGCCGGGACCGCCAGGAGGGCTGGCGCGGCGCCCTGGAGGCCGCCGGAGCCCCCGTACCGCGTGTCGAGCCCGGGGACTGGAGTGCGCGCGCCGGCTACCAGGCGGGCTTGCGGATCGCCGAACTGGACGACGTCACCGCCGTCTTCTGCGCGAACGACCACATGGCGCTCGGCCTGCTGCGCGCCCTGCACGAGGCCGGCCGCTCGATCCCGGGCGACATCAGTGTGGTCGGCTTCGACGACATTCCCGAGGCCGCCTACTTCACCCCGCCCCTGACCACCGTGCGGCAGGACTTCGGCGAGCTCGGCCGCCGGGCCCTGGAACTGCTCGTAGAGGAGCTCGAGGGCGTCGCGCACTCGCGTGCCCACGTGCGGATCCCGCCCGAGATGGTGCTGCGTCGCAGCGCGGGTCCCGCCACCCGCCGTTGAGCCCGCACCGTCGGACCCGAGGCTGACCGGCCCACGATTCCTTGACACAGGGATTGTTAACGCTCACAATTTCTCAGCACGAGAGATCCCCTTCAACTCCGCTGGAAGCGATGCCGTTTTCCGGTGCGAAGGATGAGAAAGTGACCTTGACCCCTGCCGTCCGGGGCTCGGACAGGTACGTCGTCGGCTTCGGCGTCGACTTCGGCATCCTCTCCGGTCGTGCCGTGGTGGTCCGCGTGCATGACGGACAAGAGCTCGCGACCGTCGTCCACGAGTACCCGCACGCCGTCGTCGAGCGCGAGTTACCCGGCACCGGGCACCCACCGCCGCCTGACTGTGCCCTGCACCACTCCGAGGGCCGGCACGAGGCACTGTGCGCCATCGCTCCCGTCGCTCCCGTCGCGCTCGCCGCCTCCGGTGTCGACCCCGCCCATGTCCTCGCCATCGCGCCCGACTTCACCGGCTGCACGGTCCTGCCGGTGCTCGCAGACGGCACCCCGCTCGCCGGGACCGCCGAGCGGGCCGCTCACCCGCACGCCAGGCCGAAGCTCTGCAAGTACCACGCTGCCCAGGACCAGGCCGACCGCATCAACACCCCCGCCCCCGCCCGCGGAGAGAAGTGGATCTCCCGCTACGCCGGCAGGACCTCGGAGGCGTACCTCGCCGCTCTGCACCCTGGTCTGGCGACTTCGCCCGCACCCTCCGGGAGCGCCCCCTCGTCCCGCTCGTGTCCCGGGTCGGCTCGCTCACTCCCCGTTCGGCGCAGTGGACAGGGCTGCCCGCGGGCAGCGCGCCGGCCGGCGGCCAGGTCGACGCGCACATGGCCGCGGTGGCCGCTCCGGCCCCTGAGAACGGCCAACTCCGCGCCCGCAGGGGTACGTCCACCTGCCACGTCGTCCCCGGCGCCGCCCCCGCGTCGCTCCTTCCAAGCCGATGACGGCGCCCGTACGGCGGGCGTCCCTCCCCTCCCCGCCGCGTTGAACGGAGTAGTCGCGTGTCGCGAGACGTACTCGTATCCCATGGTGAAGTGACGGTGGCCCAGGAGACCGCCGCAGAGCTTGCGGACGGGCGGCGCATCACCCGCTGGACGTTCGGCTCTCCGGAGGGCGTGACGGCGGAGGTGCTGAGTCTGGGAGCCCGCTTGCACGCCCTGCACGCGCCGGACCGGGACGGGCGGTGTGCCAACGTCGTCCTGGGCTGCGAGAGCACAGCGGATCTGTTCGGGGAGGCCGCCTACTTCGGCGCGACGGTCGGTCGCTACGCCAATCGGATCGCGGGCGGAACGCTGCCCCTCAACGGCACGACGCACCGGCTGGCGACCCAGCAGGGCGGCCACACCCTGCACGGCGGACCGGACGGCTTCGCCACCCGCCTCTGGGACGGCGTGCCGGTCCGCGTGGGCAGGCGGGCCGGCGTCCGTTTCCGGTTGGACAGCCCCGACGGCGACCAGGGCTTCCCGGGCACCCTCAAGGCCGAGGTCACCTACCTGCTCGGCCCCGACGGCGAACTCTCCCTCACCTACCGGGCGACCACGGATGCCCCGACGGTCGTCAACCTCACCAACCACATGTACGTCAACCTGGCCGGCGAGGGCTGCGGGACGGTGCTCGGCCACCTGCTGCGGGTCGAGGCCGCCCGTTACACTCCCGTGGACGCTGAACTGATACCACTCGGTCCGGCCGAGTCCGTCACCGGCACGCCGTTCGACCTCCGCGAGGCGCGGACGATCGGGGCCCGCATCACCGAGGAACACCCGCAGATCCGCCGCGCCGGCGATGGCTTCGACCACAACTGGGTGCTCGACGGCACCGGGCTCAGGCGGGCCGCCGTCCTGAGCCACCCCGCCAGCGGACGCCGCGTCGAGTGCCTGACCACGGAGCCGGGGCTGCAGGTCTACACCGGGAACCACTTCGACGGCTCGCTGACCGGCCGCTCCGGTCGCCCGTACTTCGCGTACGCGGGCATCGCGCTGGAGACCCAGCACTTTCCGGACTCGCCCCACCGGCCCGAGTATCCCTCCACCCAGCTGCGCCCGGGGGAGGAGTACCGCTCGATGACGGTGTACCGCTTCTCGGCCGACTAGTGCTGTGACCGCCCGCACCAGCGGCGACGCCGTGACCCACGCCGACCCGGCGCGGCCCGCAAGGCTTCTCGTCCGCACCGCCGATCTCTCCGGGGCGGTCCGGGCAGAGGCCGTGACCGCCCTCAGGAGCGCGGGTCCACGGGAGGTGCGGCCGGAACTCCGCGCCGGTGGCCGGCCGCCGGCGGCGCTCGGTGTTCCGTCACCGGCGACGGCTACACGGGGATGACCGTCGCGGCCGGTCCCGCCGCTCCGCCGGCCGGCGTGCATGACCTGCGGCTGACGCTGCACGGCGGCTTCCGCCTGGCCGCCTTCAGCTCCGCCGCGTCGCGGGACCGACAGAGGCCCCGCACCCACGAGACCGGCGGCCCGTCCGGGGGGCGGGCCGCCACCCTCCCCACATCTGTTGCCTGTATCCGGGGGCAGGGTCCCCTGGGGCCGCCGAGCCCCGCCACCTCGTCACCGCTCCGACCGAAGGAAGCTCAATGCCGCTCACCGACCTCGAAGCGGAGGAACTCGGCGACCACCGACCACACTCGTCCGAGCCGGACGGCTTCGGCGCCTTCTGGCGGCGGACCCTTGCCGGCGCCCGGTCGCCCGACGCGTCGATCAAGGCGGAACGGGTCACCGCCCAGCACCCGCTGAGCACCGTCGGAGCCGACGACGTGCACTTGCGCGGCTGGAACGGCGAGCCGGTGGCCGCCTGGCTGCCGCGCCCGCGCGACACGGCCGGACGACTGCCGGTCGTCGTCACCTCCAAGGGCTACGGGGGAGTCGAGGACTGCCCACCGACGACCTGTTCCGGTCCGCCGCAGGCCACGCCCGCCCCGTCCGTCGGTGGCGGCCGGAGCCGGCCCAGGGCGGCGGCTCTGGCGGCCGGAGCCAGCCAGGGCGGTGGTCTGGCGCTCCCTGGCGGCCCGTCTCGCCGGGGACCGCGTGGCGGCGGCCATGCCGGGCGGCACGTTCCTGTGCCACTTGCGCCACGCTGCCGCGATCTGCGGCGACGGTCCGTACCCGGACACCGCCACGCACCTGCGCCGGCACAGCCGCCACCGCATGGAGCCGGCGTTCGCCACCCTCGACCACTTCGACGGCGTCCACTCACCCGGCGAGCCCCCACGCCGACGCTGTTCGGCGTGGGCCTGACGGACCCGGCCTGCCCGCCCTCCATGGTCTGCGCCGCCTTCAACCAGTGCGCGGGCCGGGACCGCAGCACGACCGTGTGGCCGTTCGGCGACCACGGCGACTACGGCTTCCCTCCGCCCGTCCAACCGGCCCGGCTGCGCGGGCGCGGCCTGGCCCGTGATCTCTGACCGCCCTGTACCACCGGACCGGGTGGACCGGAGGGTGCCCCGCGGGCCCGGCCGCTCCACTCACCGAGCCCCGCCCCGAGACGGAGGAGCCCGACAGACCCATGAGGTACCGCCCATGAGCGCCCCGGCCTTCCCGGAACTGCCCGCCGGGTTCCGTTTCGGTGTCGCGACCGCCGCCCATCAGACCGAGGGCGCCCACGACGAGGACGGCCGCGGCCCGTCCATCTGGGACACCTTCAGCCACAGCTCCGGCCGCACCCTCGCCGGTGCCACGGGCGACACCGCCTGCGACCACTACCACCGCCACGGCGAGGACATCGCCCTGCTGCGCGGGCTCGGTGTCGACGGCTACCGCTTCTCGATCGCCTGGCCCCGTTTGCTGCCCGGGGGCACCGGACCGGTCAACCCCAAGGGCCTGGACTTCTACGACCGCCTGATCGACGATCTGCTGGCCGCCGGAATCGCCCCCACCGTCACCCTCTACCACTGGGACCTGCCCCAAGCCCTGGAGGACCGCGGTGGCTGGCGCGTCAGGGAGACCGCCGAGGCGTTCGCGCAGTACGCGGCCCTCGCGGCCGACCGCTACGGGGACCGCGTGGAGCGCTGGATCACCCTCAACGAGCCGTACTGCTCCGCCTTCCTGGGCTACGCCGAGGGGCGGCACGCACCCGGTGCCGAGGAGGGCCGGGGCGCGCTGGCGGCCGCACACCACCTGCTGGTCGCCCACGGCCTGGCGGTACGGGAGCTGCGCGCCGCGGGCGCCCAGGAGGTCGGGATCGCCCTCAACCTCGACCGCATCCACCTCGCCTCTGCCCTTCCCGAGGACCGGGCGGCCCTGCGCCGCGCCAAGGTCCTCCACAACGAGGTCTGGACCGAGCCGCTCCTCGCGGGCCGCTACCCCGCACACGAGGCCGAGACCTGGGCCGGCCTCGCCGACGGCCCCTGGCGACTGCCGGGCGACCTGGAGCTGATCGGCGCCCCGCCGGACTTCCTCGGCGTCAACTTCTACCGGCCCGTCACGTTCGCCGCCGCCCCCCACCGCGAGGCCGCCCCCGAAATGCGGACCGCCGTGGACATCGGCGTCACCGAGCTGGACCGGTACCGGGCCCGGCGCACCACCATGGGATGGCCGGTCGTCCCGGACGCGCTCACGGAGTTGCTCCGCGAACTTCACGCCCGCTACCCGCGCCTTCCGCCGGTCTGGATCACCGGGAACGGCTCCGCGGAGGATGACACCGTCGGCCTCGACGGCCGGGTCCGTGACACCGCGCGGATCGACTACCTCGCGGACCACCTCGCCGCCGTCGCAGACGCCATCTCCGCAGGGGTGGACGTGCGCGGCTACTACGTCCGGTCGCTGCTGGACGACTTCGAGTGGACGCACGGCTACGGTCAGCGCTTCGGCCTGGTCCACGTCGACCACGACACCCTGACCCGGACGCCCAAGGACAGCTACCACTGGTACCGGGGCCTGATCACCGCGCACCGCGAGCAGGCTGAGGAACCCGGACCGTGAAGTTCGGGGCTTCGAGGGCACCCCGACTCCCACCGTCTTCACGTACCGGGTGCGGTGCGGCCACCTCTCCTCGCGCAGCCGCCCGCACGGCAGCAGGTCCTACCGCGTCCCGTGGGGGACCACGGCGAGGAGGCACTCGACGGCACCCGCGCCCCACCTGTCCTCGTGCGGAGCCGGGCCGTGGAACGCCACGGCCCGGCTCAGGGGCACACCGGCTCAGCGGGCGCCGAGGAGGTGTTCGAGGGCGAGCTGGTCGAGTTGTTCGAAGGCCATGCCGCGGCGGCCGGCGGCATCGACGTCGAAGTCGTCGAAGGCGGACCGGTCGGCCAGGAGGCCGGCCAGGCCGTCCTCGGCGGTGGGGAGGGCGAGTTCGGGCAGTCGGGAGGCGGCGAGTGCGGCCTGGACCTCCGGATCGGACCGGAAGGAGCGGGAGCGCTCGGCCAGGAGCAGGTAGTTGCGCATGCAGGCGGCCGCCGAGGCCCACACCCCGGCGGAGTCCTCGGTGCGCGGTGGCTTGAAGTCGAAGTGGCGGGGGCCGTCGTAGCCGGCCGACTCCAGCAGGTCGACCAGCCAGAACGCCTGGCGCAGGTCACCCGCCCCGAAGCGCAGGTCCTGGTCGTACTTGATGCCGGACTGGCCGTTGAGGTCGATGTGGAACAGCTTTCCGTGCCACAGGGCCTGGGCGATGCCGTGCGGGAAGTTCAGCCCGGCCATCTGCTCGTGGCCGACCTCCGGGTTGAGGCCGACCCGCTCGGGCCGCTCCAACGCGTTGATGAAGGCCAGGGCGTGGCCGACGGTGGGCAGGAGGATGTCGCCGCGCGGCTCGTTCGGCTTGGGCTCGATCGCGAAGCGCAGGTCGTAGCCCTGGCTGTCGACGTACTCGCCCAGCAGGTCGAAGGCCTCCTTCAACCGGTCGAGGGCGGTGCGCACGTCCTTGGCCCCGCCCGACTCGGCGCCCTCGCGGCCGCCCCAGGCCACGTAGACCGAGGCGCCGAGTTCCACGGCCAGGTCGATGTTGCGGATCGTCTTGCGCAGCGCGTACCGGCGGACGTCCCGGTCGTTGGCGGTGAAGGCGCCGTCCTTGAAGACCGGGTGGGTGAAGAGGTTGGTGGTCGCCATCGGCACCTTCAGCCCGGCCGTGTCGAGTGCGGTGCGGAAGCGCTTGACAGCCTGCTCGCGTGCGGTGTCGCCCGCCGCGAAGGGGATCAGGTCGTCGTCGTGGAAGGTGACGCCGTAGGCGCCGAGCCCGGCCAGCCGCTCCACGGTCTCGACCGGGTCGAGGGCGGGCCGGGTGGCGTCGCCGAAGGGGTCCCGGCCCTGCCAGCCGACGGTCCACAGGCCGAAGGTGAACCTGTGCGCGGGAGTGGGGACGAGCGGGTCGCTGGTCATGAGGCGCTCCGGATCCGGGCCGAGAGGTATTTGTAATGACGGAAAACAAATTAGTATGCGCAGACGCCAGAAGGAACCCCACCGGAGGAACGCATGGCTGCTCAGCGTGTCGTGATCGGCGTCGACAGCTCGACCCAGTCCACCAAGGCCCTCGCCGTCGACCTGGAGACCGGTGCCGTTCTGGGCGAGGGCCGGGCCGCGCACGCCGTCAGCGCAGGCGCCGGCCGCGAGAGCGACCCCGAGGAGTGGTGGCGGGCGCTCGGCGCGGCCATGGCGGACACCGGCTGGGCGGACCGCGTCGCCGCATGCTCGGTCGCCGGCCAGCAGCACGGCCTGGTCACCCTCGACCGCGACGGCGTGCCGGTGCGCCCGGCGCTGCTGTGGAACGACGTCCGCTCCGCCCCGCAGGCCGCCGGACTCGCAGCCGCGTTCGGCCCGGCAGAGCTCGCCCGCCGCACCGGCAGCGTCCCCACGGCCGCCTTCACCTCCGCCAAATGGGCCTGGCTGCGAGCGAACGAGCCCGCCGCCGCCGACCGCGTCAGCGCGGTCCGGCTTCCCCACGACTTCCTGACGGAGCGGCTGACCGGCGAGGCGGTGACGGACCGCGGTGACGCCTCGGGAACCGGCTGGTGGGGTCCGGACGGCTACGACCAGGAGGTCCTCGCCCGGATCGGACTCGACTCCGAGCTGCTGCCGCAGGTGCTCCCGGCGGGCGCCCCGGCGGGCCTCGTCCGCGCCGGGATGCCACTGCGCGAGGGCGCGCTGGTGGCCACCGGGACCGGGGACAACATGGCCGCCGCCCTCGGGCTGGGCCTGACCCCCGGACGTCCGGTGCTGAGCCTCGGCACCTCCGGCACCGTCTACGCCGTCGGCCGGACGCGGCCCGCCGACCCGAGCGGAACCGTGGCCGGCTTCGCCGACGCCCTCGGCGGCTGGCTGCCGCTCGCCTGCACGCTCAATTGCGCCCTCGCCGTCGACCGCTTCGCCGCCCTCGTCGGCCGCGACCGCGAGGCCGTCGAAGGAGGCGGCACGGTGGTGGTGCTTCCCTACCTCGACGGCGAGCGCACCCCCGACCTCCCGGGCGCTTCCGGCCTGGTCCACGGCCTGCGCCACGACACCACCCCGGGACAGCTGCTCCAGGCCGCCTACGACGGGGCCGCCCACGCCCTGCTCGCGGCCCTGGACGACGTACTGCGCGCCGGGGGCGAGAACCCCGCCGCCGACGAACCCCTGCTGTTGATCGGCGGCGGAGCCGCGGGCAGGGCCTGGCAGCACACGGTCCAGCGGCTGTCCGGCCGGGCCGTCCAGGTCCCCGAGGCCCGGGAACTCGTCGCGCTCGGGGCCGCCGCCCAGGCCGCCGCACTGCTCACCGGGGAGCCCGCCGACGCCGTCGCCCGGCGCTGGCGGACCGCCGAGGGCCGCGTACTGGAGCCCGTACCCCGTGACGACGACACGCTCGAACGGATCACCAGTACGCTGCGGCGGGCGCGGGCCTTGCAGGAGGTGCCGCCGGAAGGACGAGGGGGGCCGGGTCGATGACCGGGATCGGCAGGGCGGGCGGGGGCGTGGAGATCACGCCCGCCTCGCAACAGGGGATGCGCCGGAAGAACCTCGCGGCGGTCACCGGCGCGGTCGCCGCGCACGGCCCGCTCTCCCGGGCGGACGTCGCCGGACACACGGGCCTGACCAGGCCGGCCGTCTCCTCCATGGTCGACGAGCTCATCGGCCGCGGCGCGCTGACCGAGACGGAGACGGCGCCCAGCGGACGCGTCGGCCGCCCCGGGCGGGCGCTGGCCCTGAACGACCGGGGTCCCGCCGGACTCGGCCTGGAGATCGGCGTCACCCATCTCGCCGCGTGCGTCGTGGACCTGCGCGGTGAACCCCGGGTGTGGCGCCGGGTGGAGCGGTCCAACGCGGGCCGGCCGGCCGGGCGGGTACTGGCGGAGGCCGCCGCACTGGGCGCCGACGCGGAGTCCGAGGCCGCCGCACTCGGCCTGCGCGTGGAGGGCCGCGTCCTGGCCGTGCCGGGGGTGGTGGCGAACGCCCCCGGCGGACTGGTCGCGAACGCCCCCAACCTCGGCTGGCAGGCCGTCCGGCCCGCCGACCACTGGCCCGACCCCGGCTCCGTGCCCGAGCCGGAGAACGAGGCCAACCTCGGGGCGCTCGCCGAGCAGCGGCAGCAGGGACACCCCGCCGAGACCTTCGTCCACGTCTCCGCCGAGGCCGGAATCGGCGCCGCACTGGTCATCGGCGGGCAGCTGTTCCGGGGCGCCCGCGGTTTCGCGGGAGAACTCGGCCACCTGCCCGTCCACCCGGAGGGCGCACCGTGTCCCTGCGGGGCACGCGGCTGCCTGGAGCAGTACGCGGGTGAAGCGGCCGTACTGCGCGAGGCCGGGCTGGGCGGCGCCGGCGACCCGGTGGCCCTGCTGGCCGAGCGGGCGGGCGCGGGGGACGCGGCGACCCTGCGCGCCCTGGACCGCGCCGGTCGGGCCCTGGGCCTCGCCTTCGCCTCGGCCGTGAACCTCATCGACCCGGACGGCCTCGTCCTGGGCGGCGCCTACGCCGAACTCGCCGACTGGCTCCTCCCGCCGATACGCGCCGAACTCGCCGCCCGGGTCACCGTCCGGCCCTGGAGACCGGAGGCGGTGCGGCGCTCCGCCCTGGGGCGCCGCGGACCGGTACTGGGTGCGGCGTGGGCGACCGTCCAGCAGATCATCGCCGACCCCACCCGCCTGCCCGTCCGCTAGTCGGACCCAGGCGGGAGCGGCGGCCGTCCGTCGTGCGCGGGTCCCCCGTCAAGCGGTTCCCCCACACACCACGGACGGCGCGTGCAGCTCTCCCGTCCGGGCCACGCGGGAATACCAGCGCGCGCTCGATTTGGGAGTGCGCTTCAGGGTGTCGTAGTCGACGTGGATGGCGCCGAACCGTTTGGCGTAGCCGTACGCCCATTCGAAGTTGTCGAGCAGCGACCACAGGAAGTAGCCGCGCACGTCCGCCCCGTCCGTGATCGCCCGGTGCACGGCGTCGAGGTGCGCGTGGACGTACGCGGCGCGCTGCGGGTCGTGGACCGTGCCGTCCTGCCCGATCACGTCCTCGTACGCGGCGCCGTTCTCGCTGATGACGAGCGGCAGGCCCGGATACCGGGCGGTGGTGCGGGTGAGCAGGTCGTAGAGCGCGCTCGGGTCGACCGCCCAGCCCATCGCGGTGCGTTCGCCCGGGGCGCGGTGGAAGGCGACCTGGTCCGCGCCCGGCCAGGGGGAGTGCTCGCTGTCGCCGTGGCCGTCGTCCTGCGGCTGCGCCGCACCCTTCGCCACGTGCGAAACCACCGTCGGCGTGTAGTAGTTGACGGCCAGCAGGTCCAGCCGCTGGTGGATTGCCGCTGGGTCGCCGTCCCTGACGAAGGCCCAGTCGGTCAGGTGCGCGGTGTCGGCGAGGAGGTCCTCGGGGTAGGCGCCCTCCAGCATCGGGCCCAACCAGATCCGGTTGCCCACGGCGTCGATGCGGCGCGCCGCTTCCCGGTCCTCGGCCGAGGGACTCAGCGGGCGGACCTCGTGGAGGTTGAGGGAGACCGCGAGCTGGGCGTCTGCGGGCAGGGCGGACCGCAGCGCCTGGACGGCGAGGCCGTGGCCGAGGTTGAGGTGGTGGGCGGCACGGAGGGCGGCGACCGGGTTGGTGCGGCCCGGAGCGTGGACGCCGGAGGCGTAGCCGAGGAACGCGCTGCACCAGGGCTCGTTGAGCGTGATCCAGCGCTTGACCCGGTCTCCGAGGGCGTCGGCGACGAGGGCCGCGTACTCGGCGAACCGCTCGGCGGTCGAGCGTTCCGGCCAGCCCCCCACGTCCTCCAGGTCCTGGGGCAGGTCCCAGTGGTAGAGGGTGAGGGCGGGGTCGATGCCGGCAGCGAGCAGCTCGTCGACGAGCCGTCGGTAGAAGTCCAGGCCCTTCTGGACGGCGGGTCCCCGGCCGGTCGGCTGCACGCGTGACCAGGAGACGGAGAACCGGTAGGCGCTCAGGCCGAGTTCGGACATGAGCCGGACGTCCTCGGGATACCGGTGGTAGTGGTCCACCGCCACGTCCCCGGTATGGCCCTCGAAGACCTTGCCGGGCGTGTGCGAGAAGGTGTCCCAGATGGACGGGGTCCGGCCGTCCTCGCGGGCGGCGCCCTCGATCTGGTACGCGGCCGTCGCCGTGCCCCATAGGAAATCGGGCGGGAAGGTGCGGGTGGCCGTGAGCGGCCGGGTCTCGGACGCGGTCATAGGAGAGCGCTCCCAACGCAGGTCTGGATGGAGGGGTGCCGGATGAAGTCGTGCCGGATGAGGCCCGCACCGGAAGGACGCGGTGCCGGAAGGTGGGGCGCGAACGGACCGGCCGGGTCGGCCGTTCGTCGACGAACGACGCGTCAGTTCTTGACGGCGCCGGCGGTGATGCCGCCCACGACGTGCTTGCCGAGTACGGCGAAGACCAGGAGCAGCGGCAGTGTGGATATGAGCGCGCCGGTCAGTACGACGGCCTGGTCGACGGTGTGATCGCCCGCGCCGAGCCCGGCCAGGGCGACCTGGAGAGTGGGGTTGCCGTCGGGGGTCAGTGCGATGAAGGGCCAGAAGAAGTCGTTCCACGCCTGGACGAAGACGAGCATGCCGAGGACCGCCATCGCGGGCCGTGCCACCGGGAACACCACGTGCCAGATGATGCGCAGGCTGTGGGCCCCGTCCATCCTGGCCGCCTCCACGAGTTCCGCGGGGAGTGCCTCGAGAAGGTACTGGCGCATGAAGAACACCCCGAAGGCGGCGACCAGCGAGGGCAGGACGACCGACTGGAGCTGGTCGACCCAGCCGAGGTCGGTGATGATCTGGTACAGCGGGATCACGCTGAGCTGCGGCGGGATCGTCATGGTGGCCACCACGAGCGCCAGCAGGGCGCCGCGGCCCCTGAAGGGCAGCTTGGCGAAGGCGAAGCCGGCGAGCGTGGAGAACAGGACGGTGGACAGGGACACGAGCCCGGCCACGATCGTGGTGTTGAGCAGCGCCTCGCCCATGTCGACCTGGTTCCAGGCGAAGGAGAGGTTGTCGAGGAGCCGGGGTCCGGGCAGGAGCGGGGCCGGGGCCTCGACCACGCGCTCGCCCGAATGGGAGGCGGCGACGAGGTTCCAGTACAGCGGGAAGAGGGAGATGAGGGCGGCCAGGCCGAGCAGGACGTAGGTCAGCGGTCCCGCGTGGTGCTGACGGCCGGCCGACGGGCGAAGACGCCTGGCGCGCGACGCCGCGGCGGGGGGCGTCATGTCGAGTGTGCGGGCCATGGGGTCAGCTCCCCGCCTTCGTGCGTCGGTTGCGGCTGCGGTGTGAGCGGGAGACCAGGGTCTGGATCCCGCCGATGACCAGCAGGAGCAGGAGCATGACCCAGGCGATGGCGGAGGCCTGGCCCAGCGCGCCGGTGACCCAGCCCTTCTCGTACATGAGCAGGCTCAGGGTCTGGAACTGGTTCCCGCTGCCGCCGCTGATGCCGACGCTGCCCCCGAAGAGCATCGGCTCGCCGAAGAGCTGGGTGGCGCCGATGGTGGAGACGACGACGGTGAAGAGGATCGTCGGCCGGATGGAGGGGATGGTGACGCTGAGGAACTGCCGCAGTCGCGACGCCCCGTCCAGCGCTGCGGCCTCGTAGAGGTCCTGCGGTACGGCCTGCATCGCCGCCAGGTAGATGAGCGCGTTGTAGCCCGTCCAGCGCCAGGTCACAATCACCGAGATCGCGATCTGCGCCGGCCACTTGGAGGACTCCCAGGCGACCGGGTCGAAGCCCAGCCAGCCGAGGACCGTGTTGATCAGTCCGTAGTCGGTGTTGAAGAGCTGGGCGAAGACGAGCGTCGCGGCCGCGATGGAGGTGGCGTACGGGGCGAGGATCGCTACGCGGAAGAAGCCCCGGCCGCGGAGTCTGTAGTTGAGCAGATGAGCCAGGCAGAGCGCCATCAGCAGCTGGGGGACGGTGGAGATCACACCGATGGTGAAGGTGTTGGCGAGAGCGTTCCAGAAGAACTCGCTGGTCGCCAGCGCGCTGTAGTTCCCCAGTCCCCTCCACTGTGCGTCACCCCCGAGTTCGACCCGGTGGAGCGAGAGCCAGCCCGTGTAGATCAGGGGAAAGAGGCCGAAGGCCGCGAAGGTGAGGAAGAAGGGAGCGATGAAGACGTACGGGACCGCCTTCAGATCGAGGCGGTAGAGCGTGCTGCGCCAACCGCTCCGGCCGGAGGGCCGCTGCCCGGGGGAGCGGGGGCCGGCGTTGGAGCCCGGGGCTTGCGCGGCGGGCGGCGCGGAGCCGCCGCCCGCCGCCCGTACGGAGGTGGCCACGGGGGGCTTCCTTCCAGGTCGATGCGTGCAGTGATGCGGTGGTGCGTGCAGTGATGCGGTGGTGCGTGCAGTGATGCGGTGGTGCGGACGATCGACGGCCCGCGTCACCCGCGGGAGGCAGCGGGTGGCGGCGGGCCGTCACGCTCCTCCGTTACCGGTCGATCTTGTCGGCGACCAGCTTCTTGACGTTCTCCCAGGCCTTCGCCGGGTCAGTGCCGCGCTGCTCGATGTCGAGGATGCCGTTGTCCGTGAGGAAGGTCTTCACCTGGCCGTCCCAGCGGCTGATCGGGGCGGGTGTGATGCCGGCCGCGGCCTGCGAGTAGATCTTGCCGACCGGTGTGTCGCCGAAGTACGGCAGTTTGGCGTCCTGAACCACCGGGGAGGCGAGCGTGTCCCTGGAGGAGGGGATGTTGCCGTTCACCGCGAAGACCTTGGCGTGCTGGGCGGGGGCGGTGAGCCACGCGGCGAGCTCGGCCGCCTCCTTGACGTGCTTGCCCGACTTCGGCACGGCGAGGAAGGAGCCGCCCCAGTTCCCGGCGACGGGCGGCGCGGCGATGTCCCACTTCCCCCGGTTCTCCGGGCCCGCCTGGTCCTTGATGATGCCCGTCATCCAGCTGGGACAGGCGACGGTGGCGAACTTCGAGTTCTTGAAGGCCGCGTTCCAGGTGCCCTTCTCGTCGAACTGCCGCAGCTTGGCGGTCAGTTCGCCCGTCGCCGCCGTGACGGCGGTGTCCCAGGCCTTCTTCACGCCCGGGCTGTTCTCGTAGTCCAGCTCGCCCTTGGCGTTGGCGTACTGAACGGCCTCGCTGGAGATCACGGCGTTGAACAGGCCGCTGGCGGAGTCGTGGAAGGCGGTCCCGGCCGGGGCGTTCTTCTTGTACGCCTCACCGACCGCTATGAACTTCGACCAGTCGCCCGCCCAGAGCGCGGAGACCTCGGCGCGCTCGGTCGGCAGCTTGGCCTGGGCGAAGAGGTCCTTGTTGTAGCAGATGGCCATCGGGCCGATGTCCGTGCCGAGGCCGATGACCCTGCCGTCGGCCGTGGTGGCCTGCTTGACCTTCCAGCCGAGGAACGCGCCGAGGTCCGCGCCGCCCGTCTTGCCCAGGTCCGCCCACTTGCCGGCCAGCGCGGGGCCGGTCGCCTCGGCGATGTACCCCACCTCAAGGGCCTGGATGTCCGCGAGACCGCTGTCGCGGGAGAGGCGCAGCTTGAGCGTGTCCCAGTACTTCTGGCCGTCCGCGACGTTCGACTCTTCGATCTTGATGTTCGGGTGGGTCTTCGTGTACTCGGCGTAGAGCTTGGCCCCGGTCGCGTCGTCGTAACCGAAGGAGCCGAAGGTACCGATCCGCAGCGTGACCTGCTCGCCGGCGGCCGCGCCGTCGCCCTTGCCGTGGTCGCTGTCACCGCCGCATCCGGTGAGCAGGGCCGCGCCGGTCGACACGACGGCGACCGTGGCGACCAGGTTGATCACGGTGCGGCGTCCGCGTCCGCGTCTGCTGCTGGAAGTACGCATTGCACTCTCCTCGTCCAAGGTGCCGCTCGTTGTGCGCCATGGGGGGACCGGCGGGCTGCTCGCGGCTCGGCCAGGGGCCCGCCCGGACCTGATGTGAACGCCGTTGCCGCACCCATGGATGGGAGCGCTCCCACGTCGTTGCCGGAAGGTTGCTGCCTGGCGGGTGCGGGTGTCAAGGGATGGAACACGAATTCGTGACGCACCGGCCTCCGACGTCTGCCTGCCCCCTCTGACACCCCTGCCCCCCTCTCTCGGGTGCACAGCCCACCGGGCGGGGCGCCGGCGTGGCGCGTTCAAGGAATCGAGCGGTACTGTGGGAGCGCTCCCACCAGCTTGGGCGTAACGTGTGACCGCGGTGGGGTCCATCATCGTGCCGTGCCCAGATCCACCGGATCAGCCGGCCGGGCCGGAGCGGAGTGCGAGTGCGATGCACGAGGGGAGTTCGAGGGTCGTGAGCGGACGGCAGAACGGCAGACCCACCCTGGAGGAGGTCGCGGCCCTGGCCGGCGTCGGCCGGGGTACGGTGTCGCGGGTGATCAACGGCTCGCCGAGGGTGAGCGAGCAGGCCAGGGACGCGGTGGCCCGCGCTGTCGCCGAGCTGGGATACGTGCCCAACCAGGCGGCCAGGGCGCTGGCCGGCAGCCGGACCGACGCGGTGGCCCTCGTGATCCCGGAGACCGAGGCCAGGGTGTTTTCGGAGCCGTACTTCCTCGACCTGATCCGCGGGGTCAGCGCCGAACTCGCCGAGGCGGACAAACAACTGCTGCTCACCCTGGTCCGCACCGAGGCGGAGCGGCAGCGCTTCGAGCACTATCTCGCCGCCCAGCGTGTCGACGGCGTACTGCTGGCATCCGTCCACGGGGACGACCCGTTGCCCGCCCGGATCGCGGATCTCGGGCTTCCCGTCGTCATGAACGGCCGCCGCTCCGAGGCCGAACCCGTCGCCTACGTGGACTCCGACAACATCGGTGCCGGCCGGGCGGCCGTGGCCCACCTCGCGGGGCGGGGCCGGAGCCGGATCGCCACCATCACCGGGCCGCTGGACATGTACGTGGCCCGCGCGCGTCTGGGCGGCTACCGCGCGGGTCTCGCCGAGGCCGGCATCACGCCCGACGAGTCGCTGGTTGCGACCGCGGACTTCACCGAGGAGGGCGGCCGGCGGGCGATGCGCGAGCTCCTGGAGCGCGCACCCGGCCTGGACGCGGTCTTCGCGGCCTCCGACGTGATGGCGGCGGGGGCGCGCGGGGTGCTGCGGGAGGCCGGGCGGCGGATCCCCGAGGACGTCGCCCTCGTGGGGGTGGACGACTCCGCGGTGGCCCGTCTGATGGACCCGCCCCTGACGAGCGTGCGCCAGCCGATCGAGGAGATGGGCCGCACGATGACCCGGCTGCTGCTCCAGAAGGTCGCGGAGGATCCCGGAGCCGGTCCTGCGGCAGGTGGGGAGCAGCGGCGGGTCCTTCCCACGGAGCTGATCGTGCGGGATTCCTCCTGAGGGGGTGGTATGTGAGTTGACAGGTGATGTGTCGTCACCTGAAGGCATGGGACTGCACTCGCCCAGCCGCGGCCGGAGCCGCCCAATGGCCCCCTGGCCGGCCTGCCTACCCCACTTGACAAGGCGATACGAACATCCACACACATACCCCCTGCAGCCGGGTCACCGCCGGGAATGCGTCGCCCTTGCCACGAGGTTGACCGGGCAGACACCCACCGACGGCGATAGGGGAACAGCAAGGTGACACAGGTGAGGGAGCTTTACCTGAGTGTGGCGGACACAGCGGCGAAGCTGTTGGCCGCACCGGAGGTCGCCGACGGCTGGCACCAGCCCTCCGCACTGGCGAAGCTCAGCGTCCAGGGGCTGGCGGGTCACCTGGCCGGGCAGGTCTTCTTCATTCCTACGGTGCTGGCAGAGCCGGTACCTACCGAGCCCGCCATCTCGATCCACGAGTACTACGCGCGAGTCAGCTGGATCGGCTCGGACCTTGACACTCCGTTCAACCAGGCCATCCGATCCGGCGGCGAGGAAGAAGCGGCTGACGGTCCGGCCGCACTGGCCGCGCGAGTCGCCGCATGCGTCGAGGAACTGCGCGGCATCCTGCCCACCGCGCCGGATCGCCCGGTTCGTCGGCCCACCTGGGGGGCGTGGTCGATCGGTCTCGACGACTTCATCGCCAGCCGGATGCTGGAGCTTGCTGTTCACTCCGACGACCTCGCGCACAGCGTCGGGTTGCCGACCCCGGAGTTCCCGGCCCCTGCCGTCGAGACCGTCGTGGACTTGCTGTCACGGATCGCCCTACGCCGGCACGGCGCCACCAGCGTCCTGCGCGCACTGAGCCGCAGCGAACGCGCACCGGCTTCCATCTCGGCGCTCTAACGCAAGCACCTGAACCGGTCAAAGCCAACGAACCGCCCTCTGAGTGGTGAGAGGCCCGAGCTGATTCCGAGTGCTGCCGAGGCCTGAGTGCGGTACGGCCGGGAGCCGTACGGAATCCAGACGGTTCCGTACGGCTCCGGGCCCTTCACCGGCGGTGTGTCACAGTGCCGGGTAGGCGTTCTTCATGAGCTCCTGGAACTGGGCGGAGAACCACTGTCCGGCGAGCGGCGCGTCCGGGAGCGCGCCCGACATGCTGTTGCCGTTGCGTACGTTCCCCGTGTAGGTGGGGTCGCACATCCGGTCGAAGCCCTTGCCCTCGTTGTTCGGGATCTCCTTGCTGGCGCCGTCCGACTCGCCCGGGGGCTTCATCCACACGTAGGCGTCGATGCCCGCGGCGGGGGCGGCCTGGGGCCGTTCGCCGAGCCCGGCGCCCGACTGGTTGCACCAGTTGCCGAGGTGGATGCGCCGGTCGTAGCGGCCGCCGTTGACGTACGTGTCCACGCTGGTCAGCGCACCGGGGCCGGTGGGCCGGGCGGTGCCGCCCCAGCCGTTGCGGGAGGTGTCGATCAGCATGCCGATGTTCGCGTCGAAGCCCAGCGACACCAGCTTGGTCCGCATGGCCTGGGCGTACGACAGCTCGTCCGTGTAGCGGTTCCAGTCGACCCACTTCGACTGGCGCACGGAGGTGCCGTTGACGGAGTCCTCGATCTTGAAGTGGTCCTCCTTGAGGGCGCTGTAGTTGGCCGTGTTCACGATGAAGCCGTGCACGTTGGACAGCGTGGAGCCCTCGGCCGTGGCCGCCTGCCTGAACATCTCCGCGGAGGCGCCGAAGTTGTCGTCCCAGCCGAGCCAGCCGTGGTGGCCCGCATCCACGTAGTTGTAGACGTTGGGGATCGCGCCCAGCTTCTTGAGGGCGTAGCCGACGCCCTTGATGTAGTTGCCGTTGGTCTTCATGACGTCGCAGTTCGGGGTGGCCGTCGGGCGTCCGGCGACGTTGGTGACCAGGTTCGGCAGGGAGTCGATCTCGACGGCCGTGACGATCCGCAGCCCCGCGTACTTGGGGTCGGCGAGGATCGCGGCGATCGGGTCGATGAACTGCGTCTTGTACTTGTCGATCTCGGTCGGGCCCAGTTCGCCGTTGGAGGCGAGCGCGGAGCAGTCCCGGCCCGGCAGGTCGTAGATCACCAGCTGGACGACGAGTTCGCCGCTGCCCTTCTGCGCCAGGGCGGCGTTCAGGTGGTCGCGCAGCCCCATCGTGGTGCTGGTGCCGTTGACCAGGGCGATGCGGTCGAGCCAGATGCCGGTGGGCTGGTTGGACACCCTGCTTCCGCCGGGTTCGGCGGCGGCATGGGCGGACCACTCGGGGTTCACGTACATCCTGGCGCCGGCGTAGGGGTTGTCGACCTTGCCGCCGGGTGACGGAGGGGTGGTCGGCGGCGTCGTGGGCGGCGTTGTCGGGGGCTGGGTCGGGTCGGTGGCGCCGTTGCAGGCGACGCCGTTGAGTTTGAACGCCACGGGGACGGCGTTCGTGCCGGCGTGCGAACCGTTGAAGCCGAAGGAGGTCGAACCGCCCGTGGCCAGTGACCCGTTGTAGGACATGCTCTTCGCGGTCACCGCGGCCCCGGACTGGGTGATGGTGGCGTTCCAGCCCTGGGTGACCTGCTGGCCGTTCGCGTAGGACCATTCCAGGGTCCAGGAGGCGACCGGGTCACCGGTGTTGGTGACGACCACGTTCGCGCCGAACCCGTTGTTCCACTGGTTGGTGATCTGGTACTCGACCTTGCAGCCCGCGGTGGCGGCGCCTGCGGAGGTGCCGAACACGGTGGCGGTGGCGCCGGCGGCCGTGACGAGACTCAGGGCTGCCAATAACGCGGTGCGGGAAGTGCTGCGGCTCATGTCGGGGATGCCTCTCAGTCGAGGGTGCGCAGGCGGTCGCGCAACCCGGTGCCGAATGCGGTGAGTGCCGTGGTGCGGAGGGGTGCCGTCGTACGGAGCGGGTGCGGTCGTACGGACGCGGCCGTCAGGTCCGGGCCGTGGCGCGGTCGGAGAGTGAGTGTCAGCAGGTGTGCTCGCCGCTCTCGCCCGCGGCCGGGGGCCCGGTCCGCGACCGCGGCGAGGGCGAGGGGATCGGTGAGCCACTGGCCCGGGTCGTTGCAGGCGGTGCCGGGACCGTACGGCCTCCACCAGGTGCTGCAGGGCGGCGACCTCGTGGCGGTTCCGGCCGGGCCCGCCGTCGCACAAGGTCGGCGCTGCTCCGCCGAGCAGCGCCGACAGACGCGGGGCGGAATGAGTGAATCCTGGCAGCAGGGATTGCGCCCGACGGCGCGCCCAACGATGGAACCGCTCCCACTGGTTGGGGCCCGACCGTAGCGTCAACTGGCGCCAAGGAAAAGAGGGGTTGCGTACATTCCTCGCAGATTGCTTTCGATTCCCCATGCGTCTTGACGCCGTCACGCCACCTCTGCACAGTGGGAGCGCTCCCACTGGTCGGAGCTCGTGCGCCATCGTTCTTCCGTCCCCGTCTCCCCCGAGTCGCGAGGAGAACCATCCGCATGCCGGCACACCCCCCACCCAGGCCGCACGTCCGACGCAGGCTGCTGACCGCCTCGGCCGTGGCCGTCTCGCTGTCCCTCCCCCTCGGTCTCACGGCCGTCGGTGCCCCCACCGCCGCGGCCGCGGCCGTGCAGTGCAGCGTCGACTACAGGACCAACGACTGGGGCTCGGGCTTCACCGCCGAGCTGACCCTCACCAACCGGTCCGCGACCGCACTCGACGGCTGGACCCTGACCTACGACCACTCCGGCAACCAGCAGCTGACCAACGGCTGGAACGGCACCTGGACCCAGTCCGGCAAGAGCGTCCGCGTCGCGGCGCCGGACTGGAACAAGACCGTCGCGGCCGGTGCGGCCGTCACCACCGGCGCCCAGTTCTCCTACAGCGGGACCAACGCCGCCCCCACCTCCTTCGCCGTCAACGGCACCCCGTGCACCGGAGCTCACCGGCCCCCGGTCGCCGTCCTGACCAGCCCCACCGCAGGCGCCGTCTACGCGGCGGGGACCCCCGTCCCGCTCGCCGCCACCGCCGCCGCGGCCGACGGCGCCACCGTCTCCAAGGTCGAGTTCTACAGCGACACCACGCTCCTGGGCACGGACACCACCGCGCCCTTCACCCTGGATGCCCCCGGCCTCGCCGCCGGATCCCACTCCCTCTACGCCAAGGCCTACGACAGCCTCGCCGCCTCCGCCGAGTCGGCGCCCGTCGGCATCACGGTCGCCGCCGGCCCCGCGCTCGTCGCCAGCCCCGCCCAGCTCTCCGTACGCCGGGGGGAGACCGGTACCTTCGACCTGAAGCTGTCCAGGCAGCCGACCGCGAACGTCATGGTGGGCGTGGCCCGCACCTCGGGCAACACCGACCTCGCCGCGACGCCGGCCTCGCTCACCTTCACCCCGGCGAACTGGAACACCGCCCAGAAGGTCACGGTCACCGCCGGGACCACCGGCACCGGCTCCGCCGTCTTCACCGTGACGGCCCCGGGTCACGCGGAGGCCGCGGTGACGGTCGCCGAGCTGGCGGCCGATTCGACGTACGACGCCCGGTTCCTCGAACTCCACGGGAAGATCACCAACCCGGCGAACGGCTACTTCTCCCCCGAGGGCATTCCGTACCACTCCGTCGAGACGCTGATCGTGGAGGCCCCCGACCAGGGGCACGAGACGACCTCGGAGGCGTACAGCTACCTGATCTGGCTGCAGGCCATGTACGGCAAGATCACCGGGGACTGGACCAAGTTCAACGGCGCGTGGGAGACCATGGAGAAGTTCATGATCCCCACCCATGCCGACCAGCCGACGACCGGCTCGTACAACGCCTCCAAGCCCGCCACCTACGCCCCCGAGCACGACCTTCCCTCCCAGTACCCGGCCAAGCTCGACGGGGGAGTCGCCGCCGGTGCGGACCCGATCGCCGGCGAGCTGAAGAGTGCGTACGGCACGGACGACATCTACGGCATGCACTGGCTCCAGGACGTCGACAACGTCTACGGCTACGGCAACGGGCCAGGAAAGTGCTCCGCGGGACCGACCGCGACCGGACCCTCGTACATCAACACCTTCCAGCGCGGGCCGCAGGAATCGGTCTGGGAGACCGTTCCACACCCCACCTGCGACAACTTCACCTTCGGCGGCAAGAACGGCTACCTCGACCTCTTCACCGGGGACTCCTCCTACGCCAAGCAGTGGAAGTTCACCGACGCCCCGGATGCCGACGCGCGTGCCATCCAGGCCGCCTACTGGGCCGACGTCTGGGCCAAGGAGCAGGGCAGGGGAACCCAGGTCGCCGCGACCGTCTCCAAGGCGGCCAAGATGGGCGACTACCTCCGGTACTCCATGTTCGACAAGTACTTCAAGAGGGCCGGGAACTGCGTCGGGCCCACGGTCTGTCCCGCCGGCACCGGCAAGGACAGCGCGCACTACCTGATGTCCTGGTACTACGCCTGGGGCGGCGCCACCGAAACCACGGCCGGCTGGTCCTGGCGGATCGGCTCCAGCCACGCGCACAGCGGCTACCAGAACCCCCTGGCCGCCTACGCGCTCAGCGAGTACGCCCCGCTGAAGCCCAAGTCGGCGACCGGCGCCACGGACTGGGCGACCAGCCTCGACCGGCAGCTGGAGTTCTACCGGTGGCTCCAGTCCGACGAGGGCGCCATCGCGGGCGGCGCCACCAACAGCTGGCAGGGGCGCTACGCACAGCCCCCGGCCGGCACCCCCACCTTCCACGGCCTCTTCTACGACGAGAAGCCGGTCTACCACGACCCGCCCTCCAACCAGTGGTTCGGCTTCCAGGCCTGGTCCATGGAGCGGGTCGCCGAGCTCTACCGGCAGACGGGTGACGCCGGCGCCAAGACGCTGCTCGACAAGTGGGTCGGCTGGGCCCTGTCGAAGACCACGATCAACCCTGACGGCACCTACCGCATCCCCTCCACCCTCACGTGGTCCGGCGCCCCCGACACCTGGAACGCGTCGGCTCCCGGCGCCAACACGGGCCTGCACGTCACCGTCGCCGACTACACCGACGACGTGGGCGTGGCCGCCGCGTACGCCAAGGCCCTGACCTACTACGCAGCGAAGTCCGGGAACGCCGAGGCCAAGCGGGTCGCCAAGGCCCTGCTCGACGGCATGTGGGCCCACCACCAGGACCCGCTGGGCGTCAGCGTCCAGGAGACGCGGACCGACTACAAGCGGTTCGACGACCCGGTGTACGTGCCCGGCGCGTGGACCGGCAGGATGCCGAACGGCGACACGGTGAACTCCTCGTCCACCTTCGCCTCGATCCGCAGCTTCTACAAGGCCGACCCGGCCTGGCCGAAGGTCGAGGCCTACCTCGCGGGCGGCGCCGCGCCCGTCTTCACGTACCACCGGTTCTGGGCCCAGGCCGACATCGCCCTGGCCATGGGCTCGTACGCGGAGCTGCTGGAGTAACGGCCCGCCCCGCCCGGAGAACGGCTCCGGGCACGACGAGGCCGGGCGGTCCGCGAGGACCTGCCCGGCCTCCGGGTGGTTCACAGTCCCAGTGCCAGCCGGTAGTAGGCCTGGTTCCAGCGGAGATCGCGCCGGAACTGCTTCGGGGTGGTGGTCTCGTCGATGAGGGCGAGTTCCATACGGAGCATTTCGCCCAGGTCGTCGAGGTGCTCGGAGGTGAGGGCGGTACTGAGGACGGTGTGGTGCGGTCCTCCGGCCGTCAGCCAGGATTCGCTGGAGGTCCGCAGGTCGGGGCGGGGCCGCCAGACCGCGCGGGCGACGGGCAGGGCGGGCAGCGGGTGCGGGGGTGCCACCACGTCGATGTCGTTGGCGATCAGGCGGAAGCGGTCGCCGAGGTCGGCGAGCCCGACCACCACGGCCGGGCCGGGGGCCGCGTCGAACACCAGGCGCACCGGGTCCTCGCGCCCGCCGATGCCGAGGGGGTGGATCTCGCAGCTGGGCCTGGCGGCCGCGAGGGTGGGGCAGACTTCCAGCATGTGCGCACCCAGGATGAGCTGGTTGCCCGCTGTCAGGTCGTAGGTGTAGTCCTCCATGAAGGAGGTGCCGCCCGGCAGGCCGGTGGCGGCCACCTTGAGGGCGCGCAGCAGGACGGCGGTCTTCCAGTCGCCCTCTCCTCCGAAGCCGTGCCCCTCGGCCATGAGTCGCTGGACCGCGAGGCCGGGCAGCTGGCGCAGTCCGCCCAGGTCCTCGAAGTTGGTGGTGAAGGCCCCGAATCCACCCGTTTCGAGGAAGGTGCGCAGGCCGGCCTCGATGCGGGCGGCGTAACGCAGTGATGCGTGCCGTGCGCCTCCGGGACGCAGTTCCGGCGCCAGCTGGTACAGGTCCCCGTACTCCTCGACGAGGGACGTCACCTCGGTCTCGTCCGCGCCGTCGACGACCTCCACCAGGTCGTTGACGCCGTAGGTGTTGACGGAGACGCCGAAGCGCAGCTGGGCCTCCACCTTGTCGCCCTCGGTGACGGCCACGTCGCGCATGTTGTCACCGAAGCGGGCGACCTTGAGGGTGGCCAGTTCCGAGCGCGCGGCGGCCGCCCGAGCCCAGACCTCGACGCGTGCGGTCGTCACCGGGTCGCTGACGTGGCCGGCCACGGTCTTGCGGGGGACGCCGAGACGGGCCTGGACGTGCCCGAACTCGCGGTCTCCGTGCGCGGCTTGGTTGAGGTTCATGAAGTCCATGTCGATGGTGTCCCAGGGCAGGGCCACGTTCGACTGGGTGTGGAGGTGCAGCAAGGGCTTGCGCAGCGCGTCCAGTCCGGCGATCCACATCTTGGCCGGCGAGAAGGTGTGCATCCAGGCGATGAGCCCGATGCACCGGTCGTCGGCGTTGGCGTCGAGGCATGTCCGGCGGATGGCGTCGGCGTCGGTCAGTACCGGTTTCCATGCCACGCGCGTGGGGATGCCGCAGGAGCCGGCCAGCGCGGTGGCGATCTGCCGTGACTGCTCGGCTACCTGCTTCAGCGTCTCCTCCCCGTACAGGCCCTGGCTGCCGGTGAGGAACCAGATCTCCTGGGCGGTGGATGTGTGGCTGGGCACATGAACTCCTGAAGGTGACGTCCCCCAACGGTGGTGAGGGCGGGGGCTGGTGGGGAAACGGAGACGAACAGCGGGCCTGGTCAGCCCGCGTGGTGGGCCGTGTCGCGGATGCTCCGCAGGCGGTGCAGCAGACCGCCGGTGCCGAACTGGTCGTGCAGGAGCCGGTACTCGGCGAAGAGGGCGTCGTAGGCGTCGGCCCGGGAGATGTCGGGCGTGTAGACGGCAGGCCGGCGGCGGCCCATGGCGGCGGTGGCCGTGCGCACGTCGGTGTGCGCGCCGGCGGCTACGGCGGCGTGGATGGCCGACCCGAGGGCGGGGCCCTGGTCGGACGCGGCGAGGGAGACGGGGCGACGCAGCACGTCGGCGTAGATCTGCATCAGCAATGCGTTCTTGGCCAGGCCGCCGGCGACGATGAACTCGTTCACCGGTACGCCGCCCTGCTCAAGGGTCTCCACGATGACGCGGGTGCCGAACGCGGTCGCTTCGAGCAGCGCACGGTAGACGTCCTCGGGGCGGGTCGCAAGGGTGAGCCCCACGATGACTCCGGAGAGGTGGTGGTCGACGAGGACGGAACGGTTCCCGTTCAGCCAGTCGAGGGCGACCAGTCCGTGGCCGCCGACCGGCTGCCGGGCGGCCTTCCGGGTCAGCAGGGCGTGCAGGTCCTCGCCGCCGTCGGCGGCCTCGGCGAGGTAGTCCGGTGGGACGCCTTGGTCGAGCACCCAGGCGAAGACGTCGCCGACCGCGCTCTGGCCGGCCTCGTAGCCGTAGGTTCCCTCGACGATCCCGCCGCTCACGACACCGCAGATGCCGGGGACGTCGGCGAGGACGGGAGCGTTCACGACGTGGCAGGTGGAGGTGCCCATGATGGCGAGCAGCTGACCGTCCTCGACGGCCTGGGCCGCCGCCGCGGTGACATGGGCGTCGACGTTGCCCGCGGCCACGGCGATGCCGGGCCGCAGCCCTGTCCAAGCTGCTGCCTCGGGACTGAGCGAGCCCACTCGTGAGCCCAGTGCGGAGAGGGGGAATTCGAGGCGGGTGCGTGCGAAGTCGGCGAACCGGGGGTTGAGGGCGGCCAGGTACTCCTCGCTCGGGTAGGCGCCGTCCTGGTGGATGCCCTTGTATCCGGCGGTGCAGGCGTTGCGGGACTCGGTTCCGGTGAGCTGCCACACGATCCAGTCCGCGGCCTCGATCCACCGCGCGCAGGTTTCGTAGACGAGCGGATCCTCCTCCAGGACCTGGAGGGCCTTCGCGAACTGCCACTCGGCGGAGATGCGGCCGCCGTAGCGGGTGATCCACTTCTCCCCGCGGGCGTGGGCGAGTTCGTTGATGCGATCGGCATGCGACTGGGCCGCGTGGTGCTTCCACAGCTTGGGCCACGCGTGCGGCCGTCCGGCGAGCTCCGTCTCGGCGAGGGGAGTTCCGTCGGCCAGCGTGGGAAGGACGGTGCACGCGGTGAAGTCGGTGCCGATGCCGATCACCGCGGAAGGGTCGACCCCGGCCGCCGCTACGGCCTCGGGGACGGCGTGACGCAGTACGTCCCGCCAGTCCTGCGGGTGTTGCAGGGCCCAGTCCGGAGGCAGCGGCGCACCGCCGTGAGGCAGGTGCCGGTCGATGACGCCGTGCCGGTAGGCGTGGACCGCGACGGCCAGCTCCTTGCCGTCGCGAACCCGCACCACCACGGCGCGGCCCGACAGCGTGCCGAAGTCGACGCCGACCGTGTAGTGCTCCGATTCCTCGGAATGCGGGGTGGGCGCGTGGGGATGGGGTGACGTCAACAGAGTGCCTTTCGAAGGAGCCGTGGGGCGGCAGGCGGCCGGGCAGGCCCGGAGCGGCCGCCCGCAATCCAGACGGTCGGGCGGATGGTCCCCCGCAGTGTGAGCGCTAACAATATCGATAGGCAAGAGGTGGGTGCGGGTGATGTGCGGCTCCGTCGGCGCAGCTGCCCCCGGTACGTCGGGCGGCCGGAGCGGATCTGCCGTCGGTGCACGGCGCGTTGAGGCTTCAGGGTGCGGGGCCGCCGGGGGAGCGCGCCGACAGAGGGGGCGGTCCGCTCCGTCGGCGCACCCGATGCGATAACGGACAGGTAACGCGCGCAAGGGGGTTGAGAACGCGCCTTGTTAGCGCTCACAATGCGACGGCGCCGCATTCGTATGTGATCCCCGACTGCCGACTGCCGACTGCCGACTGCCGACTGCCGACTGCCGACTGCCGACTGCCGACTGCCGAACCCTGACGTCGGCCGCCCCGGCCGTCGAGCAGCGGCACTCCCGGGGGCTCCTGGTGGACAAAGCCCGGCCCCGACCGCGCGGCGCCTCTTTCGTGCACCCTGAAAGGACACTTTTCCATGGCTCGCAGAGCAGCTCTCCTCCTCACCGCCGCCCTACTCGCCTCCACGGCGTTGACCGCCTGCTCCACCGAGGGCCCCGCCTCCGGCTCCTCGTCGGGAGCCAAGGCGGGTTCCGGCAAGACGATCACGCTCGGCTTCGCCCAGGTCGGCGCCGAGAGCGGTTGGCGCACCGCCAACACCAAGTCCGTCCAGGAGGCGGCGAAGAAGGCCGGAATCACCCTCAAGTTCTCCGACGCGCAGCAGAAGCAGGAGAACCAGATCAAGGCGATCCGCACCTTCATCCAGCAGAAGGTCGACGTCATCGCCTTCTCACCGGTCGTGGAGTCCGGCTGGGACACGGTGCTGAAGGAGGCCAAGGACGCCGGTATCCCGGTCATCCTCACCGACCGCGCCGTGGACAGCAAGGACACCTCCCTCTACAAGACCTTCCTGGGCTCGGACTTCGTCAAGGAGGGCAAGTCCGCGGGCGAGTGGCTGACCAGCGCGTACGCGAACGAGCAGGGCCCGGTCAACATCGTCGAGCTCCAGGGCACCACGGGCTCCGCACCCGCCAACGACCGCAAGGCCGGCTTCGCCGACGTCATTCGCGCCGATGGCAAGTTCAAGATCGTGGCCTCGCAGTCGGGCGACTTCACCCGCGCCAAGGGCAAGGAGGTCATGCAGGCGTTCCTGAAGTCACAGAAGGACATCGACGTCCTCTACGCCCACAACGACGACATGGCCCTCGGCGCCATCCAGGCCATCGAGGAGTCCGGCAAGAAGCCCGGGAAGGACATCAAGGTGATCTCGGTGGACGGGATCAAGGACGCCTTCGTCGCGATGACCGAGGGCAAGATCAACGTCGTGGTGGAGTGCAACCCGCTGCTCGGTGACCAGCTGATGGAGTTGACCAAGAAGGTCGCGGCAGGGGAGAGCGTGCCGCCTCGTGTCGAGACTCAAGAGGGTGTCTTCCCGCAGGACAAGGCCGCGGCCGCGCTGCCGTCCCGGAACTACTGAAACAGCAGGTTCCGGTGCGGGAGGAGGTCCGCCCGGCTCCTCCTCCACCGTCCGGAGCCCGCTCCACCACCCCACCCATGAGAGGAGGGCGGATGGCATCCCCGTCCACCCCGCGGCCCACGGACGCCGGGGACCCGCAGCCGGTCCTGGAAGCCCGCGGCATCCGCAAGCAGTTCCCGGGCGTGCTCGCCCTCGACGGAGTCGCCCTGCGGCTCTTCCCCGGTGAGGTGCACGCCCTGATGGGCGAGAACGGCGCCGGGAAGTCCACCTTGATCAAGGTGCTCACCGGTGTCCACCCCGCCGACGGCGGCGCCGTCCTCGTCGACGGCCGGCCCCACGCGTTCGCGGACCCCCTCCAGGCGCAGCAGGCCGGAATCAGCACCGTCTACCAGGAGGTCAACCTCTGTCCGAACATCTCGGTCGCCGAGAACATCCTCATCGGGCGCGAACCGCGCCGGTTCGGCCTCATCCACTGGTCCGCGATGCGGCAGCGGGCGGCAGAGCTGCTGACGGAACTGGACCTCGACCTGGACGTCACCGGTCTGCTCGGTTCGCACTCCCTGGCCGTGCAGCAGCTGGTCGCCATCGTCCGGGCGGTGGACGTGTCGGCAAAGGTGCTCGTACTGGACGAGCCGACCTCCAGCCTGGACCGTGAGGAGGTGGCGCAGCTCTTCGCCCTGGTGCGGCGCCTGCGTGACCGCGGTGTGGCCATCCTGTTCGTCACCCACTTCCTTGACCAGGTGTTCGATCTCTGCGACCGCGTCACCATCCTGCGCAACGGCCGCCTGGAAGGCGAGTACCCCATCGGCGAACTCACTCCGGTGACGCTGGTACAGCGCATGATCGGCGGAGAACTGGCCACCCTCGACCAGCTGTCCGGACGTGCCCACGAGGAAGCGGCCGAACGGGCGACCGCCGAGCCGTTCCTCCAGGCGCGACAGCTGACCCGCACGGGCTCGATCGAACCGTACGACCTCGACATCCATGCCGGCGAGGTCATCGGACTGGCGGGCCTCCTGGGCTCGGGCCGCACCGAAGTGGCGCGCCTCCTGTTCGGCGCTGACAGCGCGGACGCCGGTGAGGTGAGCATCGAGGGCAGGAGGGTATCCCTGCGCACCCCGCGCCACGCCATCGCCCGGGGCATCGCGTTCTGCTCCGAGAACCGCAAGTCCGAGGGCCTGGTGGGCGAGCTCACGGTCCGCGAGAACATCATCCTCGCGCTGCAGGCCGCCCGCGGCTGGACGAGGCCACTGACCCGTACGAAACAGGACGAGCTGGCGCGGCACTGGATCGAGGCCCTGGACATCCGCCCCGCCGACCCCGAAGCGCAGGTACGCCATCTCAGCGGAGGCAACCAGCAGAAGGTCCTCCTCGCGCGCTGGCTGCTGACCGCACCCCGGCTCCTGATCCTCGACGAACCCACCCGGGGCATCGACATCGGGGCCAAGGCGGAGATCCAGAAGCTCGTGGCCCGCCTGGCGGGCGAAGGCACCGCCGTGCTGTTCATCTCGGCGGAACTCGAAGAGGTCCTGCGTCTGAGCCACCGCATCGCCGTGCTCCGCGACCACCGCATGGTGGCCACCCTCACCAACGACGACACCGTCACGCCCGAACGCATCCTCACGACCATCGCCACCGGAGCGGACTCATGACCACCCAGCCTGCCGGGCCCAAGGCGGTCGGCGGAATCCGCAGACGCCCGGCCGGCCACCACCTGCTGTGGCCCACGCTCATCCTGCTCGTGCTGCTCCTCGGCAACCTCGCGTTCCACCACGACTTCTTCGCCGTCCGGGTACGCGACGGCCACCTCTACGGCAGCCTCATCGACATCCTCCAGTTCGGCGCGCCCCTCACCCTCGTGGCGCTCGGCATGACCCTCGTCATCGCCACCCGCGGCATCGACCTCTCGGTGGGTTCCACGGTCGCCATCGCCGGCGCCCTCGCCTGTGGGCACATCTCCACCGCCGCACGTCCCGGCAGCGTCGCCACCATGCTCACGGCGGTCGCCCTCGCGCTCGGTGTCGCCCTCGTACTGGGCCTCGCCAACGGCTTCCTGGTCTCCGGGCTGGGAGTGCAGCCGATCGTGGCCACCCTGATCCTCATGGTCGCGGGCCGCGGCGTCGCCCAGCTGATCACCGGCGGTCAGATCATCACGGTGACCAGCGCCCCCTACAAGATGATCGGCGGCGGCTACTGGCTGACCTTCCCGTTCGCCGTCCTCCTGGCCGCCGCCCTCGTCGCGCTCACCGGCTTCGTCACCCGTCGCAGCGCACTCGGCATGCTGATCGAGTCCGTGGGCGGCAACCCCGCCGCCAGCCGCCTGGTCGGCATCCGCGCCGGCAGCCTGCTCGCCCTGGTCTACGTCTTCAGCGCGCTGTGCGCTGCCGTCGCCGGGCTGATGATCAGCTCCAACGTCTCCAGCGCCGACGGCAACAACGCCGGCCTGTGGATCGAACTCGACGCGATCCTCGCCGTGGTCGTCGGCGGCACCGCCCTGACCGGGGGACGCTTCTCCCTCGGCGGCACCGTCCTGGGCGCACTGATCATCCAGACCCTGTCCACCACCGTCTACACGCTCGGCGTCCCACCCGAGACCACCCTCGTCTTCAAGGCCTTCGTCGTCATCGTCGTCTGCCTCGTCCAGTCCCCCGTCTTCCGTGCCAAGGCCCTGCGCCGCCGCGGGACAACCCCTCCCCGATCCGACACCACGGCGGGCGCCGCCCCGCAGCAGCAGGAGGTACGCGCATGAGTACCGGCATCGCGAGCGCAGCCGCTGGGCTCACCCGCCCCCTCGCGACCGTGTCCCCGCGCACCCGCACCCGTATCCCACTGATCGTCACGGCCGTCCTGCTGGTCGTCATGTTCAGCGTCGGATCGGTGCGCTACGAGGGCTTCCTCTCCGCGCAAGTCGTGCTGAACCTGCTGATCGACAATGGATTCCTCCTGGTCGTGGCGGTCGGAGCGACCTTCGTCATCCTCACCGGCGGCATCGATCTGTCCGTCGGCTCCATGGTGGCCCTGTCGACCACGCTCACCGCCTGGCTGGTCGAGTCGCACGGCTGGCCCCTCGCCGCCGTCATCCCACTGGTCCTGCTGGTCGGTGCCGCGAGCGGGACGCTCATGGGCTGGATCATCCACACCTTCGAGATCCAGCCGTTCATCGTCACCCTGGCCGGCATGTTCCTCGCCCGCGGGCTCTGCTACACGATCAGCACGGAATCCATCACGATCAGCGACCCCGCCACGACGGGAATCGCGCAGACCCGGCTGTACGGCCCGGGGGGACTGTTCGTCTCGATCCCCGTGGTCATCGCCCTGGCCGTGCTGGTCATCGCCTTCGTCGTACTGCACCACACGGGCTTCGGACGCAACGTGTACGCACTGGGCGGAAATGAGTCCTCCGCACGCCTGATGGGTCTTCCGGTGGGCTCCACCAAGATCGCCGTATACGCCGTCAGCGGCCTGTGCTCCGCCCTCGGCGGCCTGCTGCTGACCTTCTACATGCTCTCCGGCTACGCCCTCCACGCCATGGGCATGGAACTCGACGCGATCGCCGCCACGGTGATCGGTGGCACGCTGCTGACCGGAGGCTCCGGCTTCGTCCTGGGCACCGCCCTGGGCGTGCTCGTGCTCGGCATGATCCAGACGGTCGTCAACTTCCAGGGCACGCTCAGCTCCTGGTGGACCCGGATCGTCATCGGCGCCCTGCTGCTCGTGTTCATCGTGCTGCAACGTCTGATGAGCGGCCGCCGCCCCGCCGGCGACTGACCGCGGGTCCGCAGCACGTCCGCCCCGCCACCGCCCTGCGCGCTGCCCGCACCGCTTGCTTCGCGGCACGCGCCAGGCGGAACGGGCGCAGGGCACACCACCATGGAAGACGCAGACCAATCCGTCGACCAGGATTCCGGGCCCAGGCAGGAAGCGCGCCGTCCGCGGACGGTGCGCCGCCTGCACCCGGACGATGGGGGAACGGGTCGCAGGGGCGGTTCGGGTGCCCCGGCCGGGGCCGCGCGGAGGCCCACGCGCGCGGCGTCCGCCTCCCTCCGCTGACCCTGCCGGACGGCTGGGGCCACCCGGCCGTTGGGGTGCTCACGGCCCGCGACCTCGCCGCTCGCGAGCACCCCGTACGCCACTTCGGTGCGACGGCGGGCCGTTGCGCCGACCGCATCGCGCGCGGCCGGCTCGGCGTCGCGGCTGCACCCACGGGCTCGCCACCCATGAGACCGGGCACACGCTGCACGGCGGTCCCGACGGGGTCGACCAGCCGTGCGGCGGTGCGAACCCCGCGGGCAAGGGCGGCAGGCCGTCCCACGCCTGTGCTGGGGGTCGTGCCGGAAACCCGGCACTGCCCGGACCCGGACTCGCGAACCGGCCCCGCTGCCCGACGGGCCTTTGACGGCCGGGCGAGCCGTACCGGTCGACCAGGGTCCCCAGCTTCACCACGTCACCGCCTGAGAGGGGCGGGCCGGTTCTGTCCGCTGCCGGGCGGTGGGGTCATTCGCCGGGCGGAGCGATCCTGCGGGCCGTGCTGGCGCGCACGATGAGCTCGGGCGCCACCACCAGGTGCGTCGACTCGTCGGTCCGGCCCTCGATGTGGTCCAGGAGCAAGCCGATGCTGTCGCGGCCGAGCGAGGCGAAGTCCTGACGGATCGTCGTCAGCGGAGGTGGGAAGAACTCCGCCTCGGGGATGTCGTCGAAGCCGGCCACCGCTACGTCCTCCGGCGTGCGCAGGCCTGCTTCCCGCAAGGCCCTCAGGACACCGAGGGCCATCTGGTCGTTGGCGACGAACACCGCGGTGAGGCCCGCTCCCTGCCCTCGTGTCGCCCGTACCCGCCCCGCGAGCTGCTGGCCGGCCTGGTATCCCGACAGGGGACTCCAGTCGCCGCGCAGCAGGGGTGGCGTCTCGGCGCCGGCATCGCGCAGCGCTTCCTCCCACCCCTGCGTGCGGGCCTCGCTCTCGAGCCAGTCGGGAGGGCCTGCGACGTGCCACACGGTGGAGTGGCCCGAGGCGAGGAGGTGTTCCGTGATCATGCGAGCGCCGAGATTCTGGTCCAGCGACACCCCCGGGAGGTCCAGGGTGTGGCCGCCTTCCACGGTGACCACCGGGCACGGTGCTTCCAATGCCGCCAGGGCCCTCACCGCGGCGCGCTGGGGGGTGACGGCGACGATCCCCTCCACGCCCCACTCCGCGAGGTGTTGCATGGCTTCGGCGAGGGCCGTCTGCGTGGCCGTCCGGAGCGTGACGGCTGAGGTCAGATAGCCGCGGTCCCGCGCCGCCTCCTGCACCCCCGCCACGGTGCTGGCGGGCCCGTGCAGAGTGGTGTTCACCGCGATGACGCCCAGTGTGTGGGTCCGGCGAGTGGCCAGAGCCCGGGCCGCCGAGTTGCGGCGGTACCCCAGCTGCTCGATGACCTGTGTCACCGCGGCCCGGGTCTTGGCGCTGACGTTCGGGTGGTCGCTGAGCACCCGGGAAACGGTCTGATGGGACACGCCGGCGACGCGTGCGACATCCGTCATCGTGGGCGCGCGCGAGACGTCTGGGAGTTGGGTCAACTCTCTTCCTTTCCTCATCGAGCGGCCTTCCCTCAAGGTATCGAACCAGCCGCGGCCCGCCCACGTCTCGGACCGACCGGGAGATCGTCGACCAGGTATCGATGTCGGCGTTCGATGTTGGCGTTCACATTATGCAGCGTTGCGCGCAGGGTGTGGGCAGGAAATCTTCTCGCCGCTCTTGAGATTCGCGCTTGTTAGCGCTCACAATTCGAGGGGCCGCCGACGTGGCGCAACCACGATGCCTGGTGCGGCCCCCCGATCAGTCCAGCCCACTCGTGCGCGACCGCGGGGCCTGACGGACACCGGTCCAGGGAAACCGCCGCACATGTCGGAGAGACGGTGAAAGTGTAGTGAGCGAGACCAGCCTCAAGGACCTCCGTCGCGAGGTGCTCGCGGCCAACCTGCGCATCCCGGAGGCCGGTCTGGCCACCCTCACCTGGGGAAACGTCAGCGGAGTGGATCGAGACGCCGGTGTCTTCGTCATCAAGCCGTCCGGGGTCTCCTACGCCGACCTCACCGAGGAGGACCTGGTGGCGGTGGCGCTGGAGGACGGGCGGGTCGTCGAAGGGCACCTCAGGCCGTCCACCGACACCGAAACCCATCGGTGCCTCTACCGGGCCTTCCCCTCCATCGGCGGTGTCACCCACACGCACTCGACGCACGCGGTCGCCTTCGCCCAGGCGCGCCGCCCGATCCCCGTGCTCGGTACGACACACGCCGACACCTTCAACGGGCCCGTCCCCGTGACGGCGGACCTCACCGCCGAGCAGTGCGCGCAGGACTACGAGTACAACACCGGACAGGTGATCGTTGCCCGGCTGGACGGCGACCCCCGTCGGGCCGACGAGGTACCCGGAGCGCTCGTCTCACGACACGGCCCCTTCACCTGGGGCGCCAGCGCGAAGGCTGCGCTGGAGAACGCCATCGTCTGCGAGGCCGTGGCGGAGATGGCGCTGCACACGCTGGCGCTGGGGTCCCGCCTCGGGGACACCTCCGAGCCGCCGAGGCATCTGCTGGAGCGGCACTTCACCCGCAAGCACGGACCGGACGCCTATTACGGCAACGCCCCACACGTCCCGGGCGCCTGAGGCCGCGCACCACCCACTGTGACCGGAATGGTTCACCGCCTCGCGACGCCCGGCACGGCACCTCGCTGCGTTGTCGGACCGCGCGAGTGACCTGCTCTGCGCGCGTCCGGTGGCGCGTCCTCGCGGTGCGCACACGAAGGGCGGCTGTGAAGCCCGTGGCCCCGTGCCGTCGTAGGCCACTGGCTCCGGCGGTCGAGCACGCGTCGCGGTGTGGCGGTGTGAATCCCGCGCTGCCGGAAGGGGCGGCGCCCAGGGGATCTCCGCGGTGAGACGGACGGCCGGCACGCCTGCCGGGGCGCGGGCCCTGCCCGCAGGCCGGCGGCCTGGCCGACGCCGAGGCCCCGCAGCGGCCGGTGCGGCCTGCCCGCCTCTCCCGGCGCGACGGCCGACGCCTTGCCGGACGCACTCCGCGTCCACGTGGATGGACGGCTCGATCGGCAGTCCGGCGGCGTCCCGGGTTGGTCTCGTCTCGGACCGCGGCCAGCCAACCACCATACACACCCAAGGCCGCGGAGTTACGCGTCCGGCGCCTCCGTCAACTCGGCCTGTTTCCAAGCGTCGGCCAGGGTGTAGGTCCCGTAGGCGATCTTCTTCAGGAGG
>LJCW01000347.1 GCA_001298555.1 Actinobacteria bacterium OV450 | reverse complement strand
CACCCACCCTCTCCCGACCCACCCACCCATCCCGAAAGAAGGCAGTCCGTGTACGAAGGCGTGGTCCAGGACCTGATCGACGAACTGGGCAGGCTGCCCGGCGTCGGGCCCAAGAGCGCGCAGCGGATCGCCTTCCACATCCTGCAGGCCGAGCCCACCGACGTCCGGCGCCTCGCGCACGCACTGCTGGAGGTCAAGGACAAGGTCCGGTTCTGCGCGGTGTGCGGAAACGTGGCGCAGGAGGAGCGGTGCAACATCTGCCGCGATCCGCGCCGCGACGCCACGGTCATCTGCGTGGTCGAGGAGCCGAAGGACGTCGTCGCGATCGAGCGGACCCGCGAGTTCCGGGGCAGGTACCACGTCCTCGGCGGCGCGATCAGCCCGATCGAGGGCGTCGGCCCGGACGACCTGCGCATCCGCGAGCTGCTGGCGCGCCTCGCGGACGGTGAGGTGACCGAGCTGATCCTCGCCACCGACCCGAACCTGGAGGGCGAGGCGACCGCCACGTACCTGGCCCGCATGATCAAGCCCATGGGCCTGAAGGTGACCCGCCTGGCCAGCGGGCTCCCCGTCGGGGGAGATCTGGAGTACGCGGACGAGGTCACGCTCGGGCGGGCCTTTGAAGGAAGGCGACTTCTCGATGTCTGACGCAACGCTGCACGCCCTGGCCCAGGATCCGGACGACTTCGCCGTCCAGATCGCGGACCAGATCGAGTCCTTCATCGTCGCGGTCGCCGAGGTGGCCAAGGGCGAGGACCCGGACAGCGCGGTGCCCTTCCTCCTCCTGGAGGTGTCCCAGCTGCTGCTGGCGGGCGGCCGGCTGGGCGCGTACCAGGACGTCCTGCCCGACGAGCGGTACGAGCCCGACCTCGGCCCGGAGCCGGACGTCGACGAGCTGCGCGAGCGGTTCGCCTACATGCTCGAGCCGGTCGACGTGTACTCCGAGGTCTTCGACCCGTACGAGCCGCGCAAGGCGCCAGTGGCGCACCGGATCTCCGACGACCTGGCCGACGTGGTGGCGGACCTGCGGCACGGCCTGGCCCACTACCGGGCGGGCCGGACGACCGAGGCGCTGTGGTGGTGGCAGTTCTCGTACTTCTCCAACTGGGGCCAGACGGCCTCGGCCACGCTGCGCGCCCTCCAGTCGCTGGTCGCGCACGTACGGCTGGACCAGCCGCTGGAGGAGCTGGACGGCCTGGACACCGACGAGGACCTGGGCGAGGACGACCTCGCCGAGCAGGCCGGCCGGGTCATGGCGGAGGAGCTCGGCACCATCGGCCGCGGCCCGGTCCGCCGGAGCGTCGGCGAGGGGTAGCGGCAGCCGCAGCCGCGGCTGCAGCCACAGCCGTCACGCGGCGCGGGACGGGCCAAGGCCACGGCGGGCACCGGTCCCGGCGTGATCACGGGGTGAACCGGATGTCCATGATGTGGTACGCGTCGGCCGTATTGCGGTCGCTCGTTACACTGGCCCGCGACCGCAGTACTGGATTGAGCGAGGAGCGCACGTGGGCCTTGTCGTGCAGAAGTACGGAGGCTCCTCCGTAGCCGATGCCGAGGGCATCAAGCGCGTCGCCAAGCGGATCGTGGACGCCAAGAAGAACGGCCACCAGGTGGTCGTCGTGGTTTCCGCGATGGGCGACACGACGGACGAGTTGATCGATCTCGCCGAGCAGGTATCCCCGATGCCTGCCGGGCGTGAGTTCGACATGCTGCTGACCGCCGGAGAGCGTATCTCCATGGCCCTGCTGGCCATGGCGATCAAAAACCTGGGTCACGAGGCCCAGTCGTTCACCGGCAGCCAGGCGGGTGTGATCACCGACTCGGTCCACAACAAAGCGCGCATCATCGATGTCACGCCGGGCCGTATCCGGACGGCGCTGGACGAGGGCAACATCGCCATCGTCGCCGGCTTCCAGGGCGTTTCGGCGGACAGCAAGGACATCACCACCCTCGGCCGGGGCGGCTCGGACACGACCGCCGTCGCGCTCGCCGCGGCGCTGGACGCCGAGGTCTGTGAGATCTACACCGATGTCGACGGTGTGTTCACCGCGGACCCGCGCGTGGTGAAGAAGGCCCGGAAGATCGACTGGATCTCCTCCGAGGACATGCTGGAGCTGGCCGCGTCCGGTTCCAAGGTGCTGCTGCACCGGTGCGTCGAGTACGCACGCCGCTACAACATCCCGATCCACGTCCGCTCGTCCTTCTCGGGACTGCCGGGCACCTGGGTCAGCAACGAGAATCCGCAAGGGGACGCGCAGGTGGAGCACGCCATCATCTCCGGAGTCGCTCACGACGTCTCCGAAGCCAAGATCACGGTCGTCGGCGTCCCGGACAAGCCGGGCGAGGCCGCGGCGATCTTCCGCGCCATCGCGGACGCCGAGATCAACATCGACATGATCGTGCAGAACGTGTCCGCCGCGTCCACGGGCCTGACGGACATCTCCTTCACCCTCCCCAAGGCCGAGGGTCACAAGGCCATCGACGCCCTGGAGAAGGCGAAGGGCGCCATCGGCTTCGACTCGCTGCGCTACGACGACCAGATCGGCAAGATCTCCCTGGTCGGCGCGGGCATGAAGACGAACCCGGGCGTCACCGCCTCGTTCTTCCAGGCGCTGTCCGACGCGGGCGTCAACATCGAGCTGATCTCGACCTCCGAGATCCGCATCTCGGTCGTCACCCGGGGCGACGACGTGAACGACGCCGTGCGCGCCGTGCACACGGCCTTCGGCCTCGACTCCGACAGCGACGAGGCCGTCGTCTACGGAGGCACCGGACGATGACGCCGCCCCGGTCGGCCCCGGCTCCGGCGCTCGCCGTGGTCGGGGCGACCGGAGCAGTCGGCTCCGTCGTGCTCCAGATCCTGTCCCAGCGGGCGGACGTCTGGGGCGACATCCGGCTGATCGCCTCCGGGCGGTCGGCCGGCCGCATGCTGACCGTGCGCGGTGAGGAGAGCGAGGTGCTCGCCCTCACCGAGGACGCCTTCGACGGCATCGGCCCGGGCGACGTGGTGCTGTTCCTGACCCCGGCCGAGGTCTCGGCCCGCTGGGCGCCCGTCGTCGTCACGCGCGGAGCCGTCGCCGTCGACCAGTCCGCGGCCTTCCGGGAGGACGCCGAGGTGCCGCTGGTGGTGCCCTGCGTCAACGCCCAGGCCGTACGGATGCGGCCGCGCGGGATCGTCGCGAGCCCGGACTGCGTCACCGCCGCGATGATCGCGGCCCTGGGCGCGCTGCACGCCGAGTACGCGCTGGCCGACCCTGACCGTGTCCTCGTACCAGGCCGCGAGCGCGGCCGGACGGGCCGGTTCCGAGGCGCTGCGCCGCCAGCTGTCGCTGGTCGCCGGCACCTCCCTGGGGGAGCACACCGGGGACGTGCGCCGCGCCGTGGGTGAGGACGCCGGTCCCTTCGCGGCCCCGCTCGCCCTGAACGTGGTCCCGTGGTCCGGTGAGCTGTGCGAGGGCGGCTGGTCCTCGCACGAGCTGGCCGTGCGGGCGCAGACGCGCCGGGTCCTGCAGCTGGACGCGCTGCCGGTGGCGGTGACCTGCGTACAGGTGCCCGTGCTGACCGGGCATTCGCTGAGCGTACGGGCGCGGTTCGAGGCCGAGGTGGACGCCTCGCACGCCCGGGACATCCTGGAGGCCGCGCCCGGCGTGGTCGTGGTGGACGACCCGGCGGCCGGGGAGTTCCCGACCCCGGTGGACGCGGCCGGGACGGATCCTGCGTGGGTGGGACGGCTGCGGGCCTCGCTCGACGATCCGCACTCCCTGGAGTTCTTCGTGTGCGCGGACAATCTCCGCAACGGGTCCGCCCTGAATGCCACCCAGACCGCGGAACTGATCGCTGGTGAATTCGCGTAATTCACTTTGTAGGATCAGTGCTGATCCCTTGATCAAGGTGATGGCCTGACTGCCGCCTGGACGGGCGGGGCAATCAGGAAGAGCGGGTACGCATGAGGGCAACGGGGACTTCGCTGGTGAGGTGGCCTCACGCGTACAACCCTGGTGGGGGGACGCGTGTCCAACTGGCGTGGCAGAGGCACTTCTCGACTTCGCCGTCGTACCGGCGCGCAGCGCAATCAGTGCGCGGCGCCGGCCTTCGCGCGTGCCCGTGCCCGCGTCCGGCGGCTTCCCGGTGATCGTTCCCGTCCCGCCGGCCGTGCCGCTCGCCGCACCGCCTGCCGTACCCACCCGGGGCGGTCGCGTGCCCGCGCCCCGCGATAGCGCGGAGGCCGCGGGTAACGCGGGGGAGGCGGCCGCCGCTGCCGAGTCCGCCGTCGCCGGAGGGTCCACGCCCACGTCCGACGCGGCCGCAGCCGACGGGGCCGCAGCCGACGGGGCCACGGCCGCCGAGCCGGCCGTCGTCGCAGGCACCACGGTCGACCACCTCACCGAGACCTACCAGGCCCACTACCGCTCGCTGCTCGGGCTGGCCGCGCTGCTCCTCGACGACACCGCTTCCTGCGAGGACGTCGTCCAGGAGGCGTTCATCCGGGTCCACTCCGCCCGCAACCGCGTGCGCGATCGGGACAAGACACTGGCGTATCTCCGCCAGACCGTCGTCAACCTCTCGCGCTCCGCGCTGCGCCGCCGCATCCTCGGCCTCAAACTGCTCTCGAAGCCGATGCCGGACATGGCCAGTGCCGAAGAGGGCGCGTACGACCAGCTGGAACGTGACGATCTCATCAAGGCGATGCGCGGACTCCAGCGGCGCCAGCGCGAGGTGCTGGTGCTGCGGTACTTCGCGGACATGACGGAGGCCCAGGTCGCCGAGACGCTCGGCGTCTCGCTCGGCTCGGTCAAGGCGTACGGATCGCGGGGCATTGCCGCGCTGCGGGTGGCGATGGAGGCTGCGCAGTCATGAGGGACGACCACACTCCGCCGGGCGGGGCGAGCGAGGAAGAGGCGCTCCGGAGCCTGCTGCGCGGAGCCGTCGAGGGCCTGGAGCCCTCCGCGGGCGCGCTGGAGCGGCTGCAGTACGCGGTCCCCGTACGCCGGACCCGCAAGCGGCAGGCCGTCATCGGGGCGGTGGCGGCCGTGCTGCTGGCCGGGACGGCCGTCCCGGCGGCCCTGCACCTGCACATCACCGGCGGCGAGGGCTCGGCCACCGACCACTCCGCCATGGCCGGGCACGGCGAGCAGCCCGGTGCCACGGCGGGCGCCGGCACCTCCGACCCGCACCAGAACGGCGCCGGCACCCCGCCGCAGCCCGGCAAGGCGGCGGGCAAGGGCGTGGAGACGGGCGGCCCCGGCGTCCACCCCGACGCGCAGACCGGCGGCGCCCCGACCGGCGGCTCCACGGCCGGCCCCGACGGCGGCGGAGCCTCGGCGGGCGCCTACGCCGGGACCGGCCCGCTGCCCCCGGTGGCGGCTCCGGGCGTACCCGGATGCAGCTCGGAGCAGCTCGGGGTGCAGGGCAGCGCCCGGGCCCCGGAGTCCGACGGCAAGGTGTACGGCAGTTTCAAGGTCACCAACGTGTCGGGGCGCGGCTGTACCGTCGTCGGCCCGGACACCGTGACCGCCGCCTCGGTGTCGGCGGCCTCGCCGGGCAAGTCCGCGGGGGTCACCGTGGTCGGCCACACGGCGGGGGACCCGGCGGCCGGTCTGCCCGACCCTTCGGCGGAGACGCCGCTGCTGCTGCTCCAGCCGTACACGGCGTACGAGGTCCGCTTCGCGTGGGTGCCCTCGGCGCAGTCCTGCCCCGCGGCCACGCCCGACCCGGGACCCAAGCCCCCCGCCGGCGGATCGCCGGACACCGGGCAGCGCACGGCGGGCGAAGCGACCGCCGCGAAGGGCCCGGAACCGGACAGCGGGAGCAAGGCCCCGGAGACGCCCGGGGTGGCGGTGACGCACACGCCGAACACGGCCCTGCCGGGTGCGCCGACCACGCAGGCGACGATCCCGTCGGCCTGCGGCGGGACGGTCTACCGCACGGGCGTCATTCCGCTGGACGCGCCGAAACCGTAGCGTCGGGCGCGGCGGAAGCCGTATCCCCGGCGGTGGCGGAAGCCGTACCCCCGGCCGTGGCGGAGGCCGGCGCCGCGGCGGCGGGCTCCTTGGGCAGCAGCCCGGCCTCGGCGTCGCGCAGGGTCTCCACCTCGCGGCGGTAGAGCCGGAACCACATGAACAGAACGAACGCGGCGAAGACGAACCACTCGCCGGTGTAGCCGAGGTTCTGGAAGGCCTTCAGGTCGAGCCCGGTGTTGCTCGGCGCCTGCGCGGGCACGGGGGTCAGCCCGTCCGCCGGGGTCTGCACCGTGAGCCACGCGTCGTACAGCTCGTAGGGCACGAGGTTGACCAGTGAGGCCGCCCCGATCACCCCCAGCTGCCCGGCCGGCAGGCCGCCCTCGGCGTGGACGCCCTTGGTGGTGGAGTCCTCGGAGGCCTGCAGCGCACCCGTCACCTCGACCCGCCCGGTCGGCGCGGCCGGGGCCCTCGCGGCGTCGGCGGTGCCCGGGAGCCAGCCCCGGACCACCGGGACGGCCTTGCCGGAGTCGGTCCGCAGCAGCGTCAGGACGTAGAAGCCCCTCCTGCCCTCGAGCAGCCGGCCGGGGACGAGCAGCTGCTCGGCGTACTCGCCGGAAGCGGAGGCGAGGCGTCCGGAGGTCTTCTTGTCCACCGGAAGCAGCGACTCCAGCGGCGCGGCGGCCTCGGCGGCGGGCCGCTCGGCGGTCGCCTCCCGGTGCGTGTCGACGCGGTCCTCGAACCGGCCGAGCTGCCACGTCCCCATGAACAGGCAGACGGGCACGGCGAGCGCGACGAAGACGTTGATCCCCCACCAGCGCGGGGTCAGGAGAAACCGGTGCACCCCACCACCGTACGGGGGGTGCACCGGATCCTCGGGGCCGGGGCTACCGCGGCAGGTGCTTCAGCGCGAAGTCCAGCTCCATCCGGACCTGCTTGATCCGCTCCTCCACGACGAGCGAGCCGTGCCCGGCGTCGTACCGGTACACCTCGTGCACCGCGCCGCGCGCCGCCAGCCGGTCGACGTAGTTGTCGATCTGCCGGATCGGGCAGCGCGGGTCGTTGACGCCCGCCGCGATGTGCACGGGAGCCGTCACGGCGTCGACGTAGGTGAGCGGCGACGACGCCTTGAAGCGGTCCGGGACCTCCTCCGGCGTCCCGCCGAACAGGGTGCGGTCCAGGGCCTTCAGCGCCTCCATCTCGTCGTGGTACGCCGTCACGTAGTCGGCGACCGGTACGGCGGCCAGGCCCACGGCCCAGGCATCGGGTTGCATGCCCAGCCCCAGCAGGGTCAGGTAGCCGCCCCAGGAGCCGCCGGAGAGCACCAGCCGCGCCGGGTCGGCCAGCCCCGAGGCCACCGCCCACTCCCGGACGGCCGTGATGTCCTCCAGCTCGATCAGGCCGACGCGGTGCTTGAGGGCGTCGGTCCACTCCCGGCCGTACCCCGTCGAGCCCCGGTAGTTGACCCGGACGACCGCGAAGCCGTGGTCCAGCCAGGCCGCCGGGGCCGCCGCGAAGGCGTCGCTGTCGTGCCAGGTCGGGCCGCCGTGCACCTCGAAGACGGTCGGGAAGGGCCCGTCGCCGTGGCCCTGCGGCCGCTGCGCCAGCGCGTGGATCCGCCCGCCGGGGCCGTCCACCCACACGTCTTCCACCGGCACCGAGCCGGGCGGCCGGAACCCGGGCGGATCCAGGACGATCCCGCCCGCGGTGGACCGTACGGACGAGGGCTCGGCCGCGGAGGACCACTGGTACTCCACCGTGCCGTCGGGCCGGGCCGTCGCACCCGAGACCGTGCCGGGCGGGGTGTCCACCTTGACGAGGTCCCGCGCGGCCAGGTCGTAGCGCCAGAGCTCGCTGCGCGCCTCGAAGCTGTGCGCGATCAGCAGGGCGGAACCGTCCGGGTACCACTCGGCGCTGACGTCGCCCGGCAGCTCGACCGCCAGGTCCTGCTCGGCTCCGGTGGCCACGTCCCACACCATCGGCTCCCAGCGGCCGCGCCGCTGGTGGCCGACCAGCAGCCGGGTGTCACCGGCGACCGGGGCGAAGCCGAGGACCTCCAGGCCCAGCTCGACCGTGCCGCCCCGGGAGTCGTCGAGCTCGGCGACCGTGGTGCCGTCGAGGGTGACCACGCGCAGCGCCGAGTGCATGGCGTCACCGTGCTCGGTGTGCTCGATCGCGATCAGGGTCTCGTCGCGGGAGAGGTCGCCGACGCCGGCGGACTCCCGGTGCCGGTAGATCACCTCGGGCCCGGCGGCGCCCGGCCGCAGCACGTGGATCGTCGAGCCGTCCTCGTCGGTGGACCGGCCGACCACCGCGGTCCCGTCGCGGCCGATGGCGAGCCCGGCGGGGTACGAGGGCTCCAGCCCGGGGGTGGCCGGCTCGTCGGGACCCCCCGCGAAGGGCTGGCGCACCCAGGTGCCGAACTCGTCGCCGTCGGTGTCGGAGAACCACCAGATCCACTCGCCGTCGGGGGAGAGGGTTCCGTCGGTGGTGCCGTTGGGCCGGTCCGTGGCCTGCCGCTGCGCGCCGGTGGCCCGGTCCCAGGCATAGAGCTCGTACGTCCCCGTCGCGTTCGAGACGAAGAGCGCGCGGTCCGGGGCGTCCTCCGCCCAGTCGGGCAGCCCGACGCGTGGCGCCCGGAAGCGCTTCTCCCAGTCGGGCATGGCCGTGTCGTCAGTCATACCCCCATGTAACCCGATTGGCGCTGCCGGATGGTCACGGCGGCCGGGAGGCGGCAGCGTGGGCGGGGTCCCACCCAGCCGTTTTCCAGTGAGGAGTGATCATGGCGAACAAGCGCAAGGAACAGACTCACGAGGACCGTCGGACGTCGGATTCCCGGATGCCGAACCATCCGACGCAGCTGGTCGAGGACGTGCGGGAGGCGCAGACGATGGCCATGAAGGAGGACCGGATGCGCGAGCAGCGCCGCAAGGGCGGGCGCGGCTGACCCGCCGCGGATGCCGCCTCCTCCGAACGGAGGGACAGTGGAGGGCGTAGGCCCTCCGGCGTGTCCCGAGGAGGAGTGATCATGGCCAAGAAGGCTCGTGCCGGTACGGCACAGGCCGCGGAGCGGGAGCGGGAGCGGGCGAAGAACACGGCGGCCGAGGCACGCGCCAAGGCGGCGGTCAAAGACGTGCAGTCCGTCTCCGCGAAGACGCGGGGCATGCAGCAGAAGGCCCAGGCCAAGCGCGGCTGAGACCGCGACGGGCCGGGCCGTGTCGGCTGCCGCTGCCCGCGGATCCAGGATTCACCGGTCGTGGCCTGTGGTTTCCCCCGGAAACCACGGGCCACGGTCGTAGGCTGGCCGCATGCGGATGATCGTCCGGGGCGCCCGGCTGCTCCACACCGACGGCCTGTCCGACGTCGAGGTCGCCGAGGACGGCCGCATCGCGCGCGTGATCCCGTACGACGACCAGAAGGAGCCCCCGGCCACCGGCGTCCTGATCGAGGCGCACGGCGGGCTGCTGACGGCCCCCTTCGTCGAGCCGCACATCCACCTGGACACCGCCCTGACCGCCGGGGAGCCCCGCCCGAACGCCTCGGGGACCCTGTGGGAGGGCATCGCCTGCTGGAGCGAGCGCAAGCAGACCCTGACCCGCGAGGACGTCGTCGCGCGGGCCACGCAGGTGCTGCGCTGGCAGGCGGCCCAGGGCGTGCTGCACGTACGCACCCACTGCGACGTCACCGACCCGTCGCTCACCGCGCTGGACGCGCTGCTGGAGGTCCGCGACCGGGTCCGGGACGTCCTGACCCTGCAGATCGTCGCCTTTCCGCAGGAGGGCATCGTCTCCTTCCCGGACGGAGAGGCGCTGCTGCGCGAGGCGGCGCGGCGCGGCGCCGACGTCGTCGGGGCGATCCCCCACTTCGAGGACACCCGTGAGGACGGCGTCGCGTCGCTGGGCATCGCCTTCGCCGTGGCCGAGGAGCACGGACTGCGCGTGGACGCCCACTGCGACGAGATCGACGACGAGCAGTCCCGGTTCGTGGAGGTGCTCGCGGCGCTCGCGCTGCGCACGGGGCTGCGGGAGCGGGCGACGGCCTCGCACACGACGGCGATGGGCTCCTACGGCGGTGCGTACAGCTTCAAACTCCAACGGCTGCTGTCCCGTTCCGGGATCAACCTGGTCTCCAACCCCTTCGCCAACCTGGGCCTCCAGGGCCGCTTCGACGGCTACCCCAAGCGGCGCGGCCTCACGCAGGTCAAGGAGATGCTGGCGGCGGGCGTCAACGTGGCCTTCGGCCACGACGACGTGATGGACCCGTGGAACGCCCTCGGCACCGGGAACCCGCTCCAGACCGCCCTCGTCGGGCTGTACGCGGCCCAGCTCACGGGGGTGGACGAACTCCCGGTGGCCTTCGAGATGGTGACGGAGCGTGCGGCGCGCGTCCTGGGTCTGACGGCCGCCGAATACGGCATCGCGGAGGGCGCCCCCGCCTCGTTCGTGCTGCTGCCGGCCGAGACCCCCGCGGAGGCCCTGCGCCGCCAGGTCCGGCCGCGGTACGTGGTCGCGCGGGGCACCGTACTCGCGCAGACGCCGCCGGCGCCGACGCGGCTGAACTGGCCGGGGGAACCGCCCGCTGACGTGGACTTCCGCCGGGCGGGCCGGTCGTAGGACGGCGCCGGCCCCGGCGGTAGCCTGCGCGCATGTCGTGGGACGAGGACGGAACACCGCACCCGCTCGCACTGCGCCGGACCGGCCGCAGCGAGCAGGAGCCGGACCGGCTGCCCGAGGTCCGGGAACTGGAGGTGCTCGGCTGGGAGCCCGCGCCCGAGGACACGCTGTGGGTGTTCCTCCCGTACGTGTGGCCCCCGGAGGCCCGGACCTGGATCCCGGACCGGTCCACCCACTGGGCGGTCCGGACCCGGCTGGACGGCCACGGGCACATCACCGACGTCGAGGCCGCGCCGCTCGCCGACCCCGACCTGCACGACCTCGACTGGGAGGCCGACGAGGTCCTCGCGGCCCTGGGCCTCCCGCACCGGCCCCCGGACCGCCTGTGGCTGCTGCGCCCCCTCGGCTCCCACCCCACGGTGGGGGCGGTCCTCGAACACCTCCGCGCGGTGGCGCGGGAACGCGGCGTCGAGGCCCGGCCCACGGCCGCCTTCCTCGCGCTGACCCGCGCCGAGCTCGCGTCGATGACCACCGGGCCCGGCGGCTGACGGCCTCCCGACCGGCGATCATATGAACGCCCGACCGGAAGAACCGAGCAAGGAGCCAGGAAGCCATGTGGAAGTGTGAGCCCGTAGTCGGCGCGAGCCTCGACGTCGCCGAAGTCACCGCCCTCTACCGGGCGTCCACCCTCGGCGAGCGCCGTCCCGTCGACGACGTCGAGCGGTTCACCCGGATGCTCGCCGGCGCCAACCTGGTGATCACCGCCCGCCTCGACGGCCGGCTGATCGGCATCGCCCGCTCGGTCACCGACGGCGCGTACGCGACGTACCTGAGCGACATCGCCGTGGACGCCGGGTTCCAGCGCCGGGGCGTGGGCCGGGACCTGATCCGGGCCACGCGGGAAGCCGCCCCGCAGGCCAAGCTCATCCTGCTCGCGGCCCCGGCGGCGGTGGAGTACTACCCGCACATCGGCTTCGACCGCCACGAGTCCGCATGGACCCTGGATTCCCTCGTCTGACCCGCGGCCGACCGACGACTGGGTGATCGCCGGGGCCGCCTTCCGCCGGGGAACGGGCCGGCCGCCGAGGCCGGCCCGCCGGGGTCAGGAACGGATGAACGCGAGGATGTCCGGGTTGAGGACCTCCGGGTGCGTCGACAGCATCCCGTGCGGATAGCCCTCGTAGGACTTGAGGGTCCCGTTCTTCAGAAGCTTGACCGTCAGGGGTGCCGAGTCGTCGTACGGGACGACCTGGTCGTCGGTTCCGTGCGCGACGAGGACGGGCACCTCGATCTGCTGCAAGTCCTCGGTGAAGTCGGTCTCGGAGAACGCCGCAACGCACTCGTAGTGCGCGTTCGCCGCGCCCATCATGCCCTGGCGCCACCAGTTGTCGATCAAACCCTGCGACACCTGCGCTCCGGGACGGTTGAAGCCGTAGAACGGCCCCGAGGGAATGTCGATGAACGACTGAGCCCGGTTGGCGGCAACGCCCTCACGGAAGCCGTCGAAGACCTCTATCGGCAAGCCTCCCGGGTTGGCCTCCGTCTTGAGCATCAGCGGTGGCACCGCGCCCACCAGGACAGCCTTCGAGACACGGCCGGGCTTGGCGCGGGCGACGTAGCGGGCGACCTCGCCACCGCCGGTGGAGTGGCCGATGTGCACGGCGCCCCGCAGGTCGAGTGCGTCGGTCAGGGCGGTCACGTCCGCGGCGTAGGTGTCCATGTCGTGGCCGGTCGCGGTCTGGGTGGAGCGTCCGTGGCCACGGCGGTCGTGGGCGATGACCCGGTAGCCCTGCGCCAGGAAGAACAACATCTGACTGTCCCAGTCGTCGGCGCTCAGCGGCCACCCGTGGTGGAAGACGATCGGTTCCCCATCCCGCGGACCCCAGTCCTTGTAGAAGATCGTGGTGCCGTCGTGGGTCGTGACTGTACCCATTGCAGATTCTCCGCTCGTCCAGGCGCACCCCAGCCACGGAGCAACGGGTGGGGGGCACGCGGGACTTCACGCCCAGCGGGCGCGGTCCGGATGTACGGCCCACATTACGCCCTGTCCCTGCGGGCCACATCCGCAGCTTGTCGACGCTCGCCACCGCACCCCCCGACGCCGACGGGATCAAGGCGAAGGAGTGGACACCGCGCGAGCTGCGGCACGGCAGATCCGCCCGATGATCCAGACCGAGGGCGACGATCATGGACGCCATCTTCAAGGAAGATCCAAAGCCGTAGTCACGCAGTGAGTCACGCAACAGAAACAGGTCAGCGACCTACTCGCATGAGTAGGTCGCTGACCTGGTCTTACTCTGTCGGGGTGGCGGGATTTGAACCCACGACCTCTTCGTCCCGAACGAAGCGCGCTGCCAAGCTGCGCTACACCCCGATCGCCGCCTTGCAGCAGTTGCTGTCCTGGCGACATCGATTACTTTAGCGGACCCGTGGCCGGAGACGAAATCCGGTTTTCGCGAGGGGCCGGCGGGCCCCCGGCGCGGTGGGTCAGGCCTTCGGGGTCAGGGTCAGGAGGGTGGCCTCCGGGGGGCAGGCGAAGCGGACCGGGGTGTAGCGGTTCGTGCCGCAGCCCGCCGAGACGTGGAGGTAGGCCCGGTGGCCGTCCGCCTCGTGCGTGGAGAGTCCCTTGACCCGCTTGGTGTCCAGGTCGCAGTTGGTGACGAGCGCCCCGTAGAAGGGGATGCACAGCTGCCCGCCGTGGGTGTGCCCGGCGAGGATCAGCGGGTACCGGTCGGCCGTGAAGGCCTCCAGGACGCGCAGGTACGGGGCGTGCACGACGGCCATCGAGAAGTCGGCGTCGGCCTCCGGCCCGCCCGCCACCCGCGCGTAGCGGTCGCGCTTGATGTGCGGGTCGTCGAGGCCGGTGAAGGCCAGTTCGAGGCCGGGCAGTTTCAGGCGGCCGCGGGTGTTGGTGAGGTTGACCCAGCCGGCCGCGTCGAAGGCGTCCCGCATCTCCTCCCACGGGTTGTGCACGGCGCCGACGACCGGCTTGTTGCCGTTCAGGCCGTGCCGTCCCTGGACCTTCTCGATCAGGTAGCGCCCGGGGTTGCGCAGCCGCGGCCCGTAGTAGTCGTTCGACCCGAAGACGTACACGCCGGGGAAGGACATCAGGGGTCCCAGGGCGTCCAGCACCTCCGGAACGCCCTCGGTGTCGGAGAGGTTGTCGCCGGTGTTCACGACGAAGTCGGGGCGCAGGCCGGCGAGGGACTGGAGCCAGGCGCGCTTCTTGTGCTGTCCGCCGACCATGTGGATGTCGGAGACCTGGAGCACGCGCAGCGGGCGCATCCCGGCGGGGAGGACCGGCACGGTGATCCGGCGCAGGCGGAACGACCGCGCCTCGAAACCGGCGGCATAGGCCACACCAGCGGCCCCCACGGCCGCGATCGATGCGGTGACCTTCAGGGGTACTCCGTAACGCGCACGCATGGCCCCATCGTCGCAGACGCGGAAAACCGGCGGGCGCCGCCGCCCTTCGACCTGGCAGACTCGGGGCATGACCACGCTCAAAGCCAAGCTCCAGGAAGACCTCACCACCGCCATCAGGGCGCGCGACGAGCTGCACTCGTCCACGCTGCGCCTGACCCTCGCCGCCATCACCAAGGAGGAGGTCGCGGGCAAGGAGGCGCGCGTGCTCTCCGACGACGAGGTGCTGAAGGTGATCGCCAAGGAGGCGAAGAAGCGCCGTGAGGCCGCGGAGGCCTTCGCGCAGGGTGGTCGTCCCGAGCAGGCCGCGCGCGAGACGGCGGAGGGCGAGTTCCTCGACACCTATCTGCCCAAGCAGCTCAGTGACGACGAGCTCGGTGCGATCGTGGCCGAGGCGGTCGAGGAGGCCAGGGCCGCGGGTGCCGAGGGGCCGCGGGCCATGGGCGCCGTCATGAAGATCGTGGGCCCGAAGGTGGCCGGTCTGGCGGAGGGCGGCCGGGTGGCCGCCGCCGTCAAGAAGCGGCTTTCCTGACCGGACACCGGACACCGGACATGGGGAGAGGGCCCGGCCCGCGCGGTGCGCGGGCCGGGCCCTCTCCTTTTGCTACTGGCCCTCCGGGCCGCCGATCACGCCCGGGTCCAGGGGGATGTCCGGGAACGGGTTCGGCGGGGTGCTGCCGCCGGTGGCGCCCGCCGCCGTCTGACCCCCGGCGCGGCCGCCGGGTTTGTTGTCGCCGCCGGGCTTGCCGGGCTTGTTGGGCTTGCCCGGCTTGTTGGGGGTCGGGTTCGGGTTCGTGCTGGGCCGGCCGCCGCCGGTCGGCAGGCCGCCGTCCACGATGCTCACCGTGGTGAAGTTCGGCGCCTCCCGGCCCGACAGTGCGCCCGTGACCGCCTGCTTCCAGATCGGGCCGGGCAGCCCGCCGCCGTAGACCTTGTCGTAGTACTGGCCGCCGATGGTGATGTTCTCCATCGACACCTGCTTGGAGCCGCCCGAGCCGACCCAGGTCGCGCCGGACATGTTCGGCGTGTACCCGACGAACCAGGCGTTGTAGCGGCTGTCGGTGGTTCCGGTCTTGCCCGCGTTCTGCCGGTCGGTCAGACCCGCGGCCGTACCCGTACCGGAGTCGACCACGCCGAGCAGCAGCGTGTTGATGGTGTCGGCGGTCTTCTCCGACATCACGCGGTCGCACTGGGACTTCGGCACGGCCAGTGCCTTGCCGTGCGAGTCGGTGATGGACTCCAGGGCGACGGGGGTGCAGTGCACGCCGCGGTTGGCGAAGGTCGCGTACGCGTTCGCCATGGTCAGCGGTGACATGCCCTCGGTGCCGAGCGCGATGGCCGGGACCTCGGGGAGCTTCGTCCCGTCGGCCGGGACCACGCCGAGCTTGGTGGTCATCTCGGTCACGGGGCAGAGCCCGTTCTCGGAGATCATCTCCACGAAGTACGTGTTGACCGACTTGGCCATCGCGTCCTGCATGCCGTACGGGCCGCGCTCGGACTCGGACTCGTTCTCGACCCTGTCGTGCGAGGTGTTGACCCACGGCTTGTCGCCGCAGGTCTCCACCGGGCTCGGGTACTCCATGTCGTGCGGGGACGGGTACGTCTTGCCCGCCGGCACGCCCTTCTCCAGGGCCGCGGCCGCGACGAACGGCTTGAAGGTCGAGCCGGTCGGGAAGCCGAAGCTCGATCCGCCCATCCGCTTGTCAACGGAGAAGTTGATCTGGGTCTCGTTCTTGCCGAAGCCGTACGGCTTGGACTGGCCCATGGCGAGCACGCGGCCGGTGCCCGGCTGCACCAGGGTGACGGCCGTGGCGACCTTGTCGTCCTGGTTGACGTGGTCCTTGATCGACTCGTTGACGGACTCCTGCGACTGCGGGTCCAGCGTCGTGCGCACGGTCAGGCCGCCCTGGTTCCAGAGCTTGGCCCGCTCCTCGCGGGTCTTGCCGAAGACCGGGTCGGTCAGGAAGGTGTTGCGCACGTAGTCGCAGAAGAAGCCCGCGCCCTTGACGGCGGTGATGCAGCCGTTCTTCGGCCGCGTCACCTTCAGCGTCACCGGCTTCTTCTTGGCCTCGTCCGCCTCGGCCTGCGAGATGTCCTTCATGTCGGCCATCCGCTGGAGGACGACGTTGCGGCGCTTCATCGCCTCCTGGGCGTCGTTGACCGGGTCGAACCGGCTCGGCGACTGCACGACGCCCGCCAGGAGCGCCGACTCGTCCAGGGTCAGGTCCTTGGCCGGCTTGCTGAAGTAGCGCTGCGCGGCGGATTCGATTCCGTACGCCTGCTGGCCGAAGTACGTGATGTTGAGGTAGTTCTCGAGGATCTTCTTCTTCCCGAGTTCCTCCTCGACCTGGATCGAGTACTTCAGCTCGCGGACCTTGCGGCCCAGACTCTTCTCCTGGGCCTCGCGCACCTTGCTCTCGTCGTCGCCGGCCTCCTCGACGAAGACGTTCTTCACGTACTGCTGGGTCAGCGTGGAGGCGCCCTGCGCGGCTCCGCCCTCCTGCGCGTTGCGGTTGGCCGCGCGCAGGATGCCCTTCAGGTCGACCGCGCCGTGCTCGTAGAAACGCGAGTCCTCGATCGCGACGATCGCCTTCTGCATGTACGGGGAGATGGCCGTGAGCGGCACCACCTGCCGGTCCCGTGAATAGACCGTGGCGATCAAGCCACCCTCGGCGTCCAGAATCGTGGTGCGCTGACTCAGCGGCGGTGTCTTCAGATTGGCCGGGATCTCGTCGAATCCCTCGACCGTGCCCTTCGCGGCAAGCCCGAGGGCGCCTGCGCCCGGGATCGCGATGCCGGCCAGCACAACTCCGGAGAGAACGGACACCCCGAGGAACTTGGCGGCCTGCTGCGGCCCCGTGAGCCCGGCGCCCGAGCGCTTCTTTCCCATGGAGGGCAGCCTACGTTCTCATTCGCCGGACACGTGCGAATGCCTTGGCCTAAGCTGGCCCCAACTGTCACAGCAGTGCGGTGCGACATCAACCCCTCGGCTTGATTTTCACCCTTCCCGAATGGGGTGGACTTATGTCCGAATCCCGCCCCTCGCTCTGACGGTCGTTCGTCCGGGTCCGCCGATTCCATCCGAATTGCCGGAATGGTCGGGCATGTCGCCGGATCACTCCGTCGGGTGATCTGCCGCTTACCCATAGTCCGTTCGGACCATTCAAGATTGGGCCCGTCGGGGGTGTTGCGCCGTGCCCGCCTTCCGTAACGTCCTCAACTGGCAGCGGTGAATATGCCGCTACCGCCGTGGGGGAGCCTCGATTCGGGAGAGGACGGCGCCGGGATGGGCTGGGTTACCGACTGGAGTGCGCAGGCAGCCTGCCGCACTACCGATCCGGATGAACTGTTCGTTCAAGGAGCGGCACAGAACAGGGCCAAGGCGGTGTGCACCGGGTGTCCGGTGCGGACCGAGTGCCTGGCCGACGCGCTCGACAATCGTGTCGAGTTCGGAGTATGGGGCGGAATGACCGAGCGGGAGCGTCGCGCCTTGCTGCGCCGGCGACCCACCGTCACCTCGTGGCGACGGCTGCTCGAAACCGCCCGCACGGAGTACGAGCGCAGCACGGGCATCCTCACCGTGGATGTCGATGCGGAGATCGACGTGTCGTACGAGACGTACGCGGCAGCCGGGTAGAGCCCCCGCGCGATCCCGCGTACGAGTGCCTCCGCACCCGGAGGCGCCCGTCGTACGAACACTACGCTCCGGCCGGAACCCCGGCCGCGAGTCGCTCTCCGATGGCCCGTAGCCCGGCGAGGTCGTGCACATCGCCGGGCAGGGCGGCCACCTCGGCCACCGCCACCTCGGGGTGCAGCGAGGTGAAGCGGTCGCGTGTGCGCTGTTCGCGCGCGATCACCTGCATCCGTTCGGCGTGCAGGCGCAGCAGTCCTGCGGTGATCTCGTCCACGTCGGCATCGGCATCGGGGTCTGAGGGGGAGTCGGCCGAGTCACGAAGTCCAGCTTTCCCGGACTCCTGATCGACAATGCCGCCTTCTTCAATATTCTCTGCGGCGGCCAACGCCCGCTCTGCGGACAGCTGGTCGGCGCCACTTCCGTGCACCCGGTTCAGTACGAGCCCGGCCAGCGGCATGTTCTCCGCGGCCAGCCGCTCGACGAAATAGGCCGCCTCCCGCACCGCGTCCGGCTCGGGCGCCGCGACCACCAGGAACGCCGTGCCCGGAGCCTGGAGAAGCCGGAACGTCGCGTCCGCGCGGGTGCGGAACCCGCCGAACATCGTGTCCATCGCGGCCACGAAGGTCTGGACGTCCTTCAGCAGCGAGGCGCCCATCAGCTTGCTCAGCGTGCCGGTCATCAGGGACATGCCGACGTTGAGGAACTTCATCCCCGCCCGGCCGCCCACCTTCGCCGGAGCCATCAGCACCCGGATGAACTTCCCGTCCAGGAAGGACCCCAGCCGCTTCGGCGCGTCGAGGAAGTCCAGTGCGGACCGGCTCGGCGGGGTGTCCACGACGATCAGGTCCCAGTCGTCCCGCGCCCGCAACTGGCCCAGCTTCTCCATCGCCATGTACTCCTGCGTGCCCGCGAAGCCGGCCGACAGCGACTGGTAGAAGGGGTTCGCGAGGATGGCCTGCGCCCGCTCGGGGTCCGCGTGACCCTCGACGATCTCGTCGAAGGTCCGCTTCATGTCGAGCATCATGGCGTGCAGTTCGCCGCCGTCGACGCCCGTCACCTTGCGCGGGGTGTTGTCCAGCGAGTCGATCCCCATCGACTGGGCGAGCCGCCGCGCCGGGTCGATCGTCAGCACGACCACCTTCCGCCCGCGCTCCGCCGCCCGTACGCCCAGGGCCGCGGCGGTGGTGGTCTTGCCGACCCCGCCCGCGCCGCAGCAGACGATGATCCGCGTCGTGGGGTCGTCCAGCAGCCGGTCGACGGCCAGCCGTGGCGCAGTGTCCATTCCGATGCCCGCCTTCGTCCCCGCGTTCGCGGGGGTGGTACCGGTGGTCGATCCGGTGGAGGTCCCGGTCGTCGTCGCGGTGGTCGTCGCGGTGGACCCGCTCATTCCTCGCCCGCCTGCTTCCGGAGCTCCGAGGCCAGCTCGTACAGCCCGGCCAGATCCATCCCCGCACCGAGCAGCGGGAGTTCGTACGTCGCCATGTCCAACTGCTCCAGTACGGTGCGCTGCGCGCGCTCCAGCTCCACCCGGCCCGCGTGCTCGGCGGCCTGCGTGAGCAGCGGGTCCACCAGCCGCTCCGCGAGCCCGCCGCGGCGCGCGCCGCCCAGGCCCGCCCGGGACAGCGCCCTGGCCACGTCGGCCCGGCGCTCGCCGGCGGCGGCGCGCAGGGCGTCCGCGTCCAGGTGGTGCGGCCGCACCATGTTGACGACGACCCGCCCCACCGGCAGCCCCGCTTCCCGGAGCTCGGCGATCCCGTCCGCGGTCTCCTGGACGGGCATCTCCTCCAGCAGCGTGACCAGGTGGACGGCCGTCTCCGGGGACTTGAGCACCTTCATGACGGCCTGCGCCTGGTTGTGGATCGGCCCGAACCGGGCCAGTCCCGCCACCTCGTCGTTGACGTTCAGGAAGCGGGTAATCCGTCCCGTGGGCGGCGCATCCATGATCACGTGGTCGTAGACGTACCGGCCGGCCTTGTCCTTGCGCCGGACCGCCTCGCACGCCTTGCCCGTCAACAGCACGTCCCGCAGCCCGGGCGCGATGGTCGTCGCGAAGTCGATGGCGCCGAGCTTCTTGAGGGCGCGGCCGGCGGAACCCAGCTTGTAGAACATCTGGAGGTAGTCCAGCAGGGCGCGTTCGGCGTCGATGGCCAGTGCGAAGACCTCCCCGCCGCCCGAGGCGACGGCGATCTTCCGCTCCTCGTACGGGAGCGCCTCCGCGCCGAAGAGCTGCGCGATCCCCTGCCTGCCCTCGACCTCGACCAGAAGCGTCCGTCTGCCCTCGCGCGCGAGGGCGAGCGCGAGTGCCGCGGCGACCGTGGTCTTTCCGGTTCCGCCCTTGCCGCTGACCACCTGGAGCCTGCTCACAGCCTCTGAGCCTAACCACTCGCCCTTCGGGCCGCGCATGAGCCTCCCCCGCGTCCGGCCGGGCGGACCCCCGCGGCGACAGGCGTTACGCTCGCCCCCATGACCAAGAAGTTCGAATACGCGACGGTCCCGCTGCTGGTCCACGCCACCAAGCAGATCCTGGACACCTGGGGCGAGGACGGCTGGGAGCTCGTCCAGGTCGTGCCCGGCCCGAACAACCCCGAGCAGCTCGTGGCCTACCTCAAGCGGGAGAAGGCATGAGCGGCGCTGTCGAGGCGAAGCTGGCCGAGCTCGGCCTGACCCTGCCGGAGGTCGTCCCGCCGCTGGCCACGTACCAGCCGGCCGTGCGGTCGGGCGCGTACGTGTTCACCGCGGGGCAGCTCCCGATGGTCAAGGGCAGCCTCCCGGTCACCGGCAAGGTCGGCGCCGAGGTCTCCGCGGAGCAGGCCAAGGAGCTGGCCGCGACCTGCGCGCTGAACGCGCTGGCCGCGGTGAAGTCCGTGATCGGTGACCTGGACAAGATCGCGCGTGTCGTGAAGGTCGTCGGCTTCGTCGCCTCGGCCCCCGACTTCACGGGCCAGCCGGGCGTGCTGAACGGTGCGAGCGAGCTGCTGGGCGCGGTGCTCGGCGAGAAGGGCGTGCACGCCCGCAGCGCCGTCGGCGTGGCGGTGCTCCCGCTGGACGCCCCCGTCGAGGTCGAGATCCAGGTCGAGATCGCCGCTTCCTGAGGCACTGCCGCCGAGGCAGCGCCGGGAGTGCCCCGGCCCATCGCCGGGGCACTCTCGAACATCGGGCCGGATCCCCGTAGCATCCCGTCATGCCGAATGGTCAGCACGGTCAGCAGCAGCCCCCCGCCGGAGGCCAGTGGTACCCGCCGGAATGGCCCGACCGCATCCGCGCGCTCATGGAGGGTTCCCTCGTCCCGGTGGAACCCCGCCGCGCCGCGACGGTCATGCTCCTGCGCGACACCCCTGCCGGTCCCGCCGTGCACATGCTGCGCCGCAAGGCCTCCATGGCCTTCGCCGGCGGTGCGTACGCCTACCCCGGCGGCGGCGTCGACCCGCGCGACGAGGACCACCTCGTCGGCTGGGCCGGCCCGGGCCGCGACGCCTGGGCCGACCGCCTCGCCACCGATCCCCGGACCGCCCAGGCCATCGTCTGCGGAGCCGTCCGCGAGACCTTCGAGGAGGCGGGCGTCCTGCTCGCCGGCGAAACCCCCGACACCGTCGTCGGCGACACCACCGGTGACGACTGGGAAGCCGACCGGGAGGCCCTCGTCGCCCGCCACCTGTCCTTCGCCGAGTTCCTCGACCGCCGCGGCCTGCTGCTCCGCTCCGACCTGCTCGGCGCCTGGGCCCGCTGGATCACCCCGGAATTCGAGCCCCGCCGTTACGACACCTGGTTCTTCGTCGCCGCCCTCCCCGAGGGCCAGCGCACCCGCAACGCCTCCACCGAGGCCGACCGGACCGTCTGGATCCGCCCCGCGGACGCCGCCGCCGGATACGACAAGGGCGAGCTGCTGATGATGCCGCCCACCATTTCCACGCTGCGCTCGCTGGAGCCGTACGGCAGCGCCGCCGGCGCCCTCGCCGCCGCCACCGCCCAGGACCTGACCCCCGTACTGGCCACGGCCTCGCTGGAGAACGGCGAGCTGGTGCTCAGCTGGCCGGGGCACGACGAGTTCACCAAGCACGTCCGCCTCGGAGGCACCCCGTGACAAGCGCCGCCGCTCTGCCCGGACAGCCCCGCGGAATCGTCATCTCGGGGCCCGCCACCGACCGTGCGGTCAACATCCTGGCCCCCAACGCGTCCGCGATGACCCTGGACGGCACGAACACCTGGCTCGTCTCGGAGCCCGACTCCGAGCTGGCCGTCGTCATCGACCCCGGACCGCTGGACGAGGCCCACCTGCGCACCGTCGTGGAGACGGCCGAACGGGCGGGCAAGCGGATCGCGCTGACCCTCCTCACCCACGGCCACCCCGACCACGCCGAGGGCGCCGGCCGCTTCGCCGAGCTCACCGGTACGAAGGTCCGGGCCCTGGACCCCGCCCTGCGCCTCGGCGACGAGGGACTCGGCGCCGGCGACGTGATCCGGACCGGCGGTCTGGAACTGCGCGTGGTCCCGACGCCCGGCCACACCGCCGACTCGCTCTGCTTCCACCTGCCGGCCGACCGCGCCGTCCTGACCGGCGACACGATCCTCGGCCGCGGCACCACGGTCGTGGCGCACCCCGACGGCCGCCTCGGCGACTACCTGGACTCCCTGCGCCGGCTGCGCTCGCTGACGGTCGACGACGGCGTGCACACGGTGCTCCCGGGCCACGGGCCGGTCCTGGACGACGCACAGGGCGCCGTGGAGTTCTACCTGGCCCACCGGGCCCACCGGCTCGCACAGGTCGAGACCGCCGTCGAGGACGGCTGTGTCACCCCCGAGGCCGTGGTCGCCCGCGTCTACGCGGACGTGGACCGCTCGCTGTGGCCCGCCGCGGAGTGGTCCGTACGGGCGCAGCTGGAGTACCTTCAAGATCACGGACTGATCCCTGGGGGCCCTGAGTGACCACGCTGTTCCTGCTGCTCGCGCTGCTCGCCACGGCGGCGTGGATCACCTCGACCGTGACCCTGCGGATGAAGGCCCTGGAGCTGCGTTCGGAGCGTCTGGAGCGGCGGCTGGGCCTGGTCCTGGACCACTTCGGCATCGAGGAGTTGGAGCCGGCCGGGCTGGACGAGGTACGGGCGCTGGTGCGCGACGGCCGCACGGTCGAGGCCATCCGCGTCTACCGGCGGGTCACCGGGGCGGGCCTGCTGGAGGCGAAGCAGGCGGTCGAGGCCCTGACGGACGTCTGACCGAGGCCCCGGCTCGCGTCCCGGGCTGACGCTCCGGCCGATTTCCCGGCCGATGTCCCGGCCGATGCTCCGGCCGATGTCGCGGCCGGCGTCCGGCCGCCGCTCCGGCCGACGTCTGGCCGTCGCGCGCCGGCCCGGTTCAGCCGGAACCCCGGCGGGGCGTCTTCGTCCCGTGCCGGGCCGTGTACTCGTCCGCGAGCCACGGCCCGAGGTCCTCCAGGTACGCGTGCAGCACGGCCGGGTCCGCGGTCGGATCCAGCGCCACCTCCGCCGCGGCCCTCATCTGCGCGGCGCGCTCCGGGTAGTACGTCCCGAAGATCTCCGCGGACTCGGCCAGATCGCTGGTCCACCCGCCCCACCGGGGCATCACGAGCGTGAACCCGGTGCGCACCAGGTGCCGAGAGAAGTGCCGGCTGAGCCGTCGGCGCTCGGCGGGGGTCGAGGCCGCCCGCGCCCTGGCCCGCCAGCGGGGGAGCAGGGCGGACAGGTCGCCGTTGGTCTCACGGGCGAGGAGGCTGTCCGGGCGGTAGCGGGGGAGGTGCTCGGCCAGGTCGGCACCGAGCAGCGGGGTGCACAGGCAGGCGAGGAACCAGCCCAGGTCGTAACGTTCCTGCTCGCTCAGCAGGGTGTCCTTGCCGTGGAGCAGGACGCCGATGCCGTCCGTCTCGGCGAAGTCCTCGTCGAGACCGCGCGCCAGCACCTCGGCGGTGTCCCGGTCCTCCGCGGCGGGCTCGTGGTGCAGGGCGAGCAGCAGGTCGAGGTCGGACCGCCCCGGCCGCGCCGTCCCGCGTGGCACGGACCCGTACAGGTAGGCGCTGTGCAGCCGCTGTCCGTACGCCTCGCCGAGCCGCTCGCGGGCGGCGGCGACGACCGGCGCGAAGACGTCCTGCACCCGGCCGAGCGACCCCTCGCGCTCGAAGTACCCGTCCGCGTCCAGCCCGCTGCGCTCCATGGCCCCACTGTGCCCGCCTCCGGGCCGGAAGACGAGGGAGGGGCCCCGCCTCCCGGCAGGGCCCCTCCACGGCGTGAACAGGCGTCAGCGCGAGCGCTTCGCCAGCCGCTCCACGTCCAGCAGGATGACCGCGCGCGCCTCCAGGCGCAGCCAGCCGCGGCCCGCGAAGTCCGCGAGGGCCTTGTTGACCGTCTCGCGGGAGGCGCCGACCAGCTGGGCCAGCTCCTCCTGCGTCAGGTCGTGCACGACGTGGATGCCTTCCTCGGACTGCACGCCGAAGCGGCGCGACAGGTCCAGGAGGGCGCGGGCGACGCGGCCCGGGACGTCGGAGAAGACCAGGTCGGACATCTGGTCGTTGGTCTTGCGCAGGCGCCGGGCCACCGCGCGCAGCAGCGCGGTCGCGACCTCGGGCCGGGCGTTGAGCCAGGGCTGGAGGTCGCCGTGGCCGAGGCCCAGCAGCTTGACCTCGGTCAGGGCGGTGGCGGGGGGGGTGCGCGGGCCGGGGTCGAACAGCGACAGCTCGCCGATCAGCTCGCCGGGGCCGAGGACGGCCAGCATGTTCTCGCGGCCGTCGGGGGAGGTGCGGTGCAGCTTCACCTTGCCCTCGGTCACGACATACAGCCGGTCGCCGGGGTCGCCCTCGTGGAACAGGGCGTCACCGCGTGCGAGGGTCACCTCGCCCATGGAGGCGCGGAGCTCCGCGGCCTGCTCGTCATCGAGCGCCGCGAAGAGCGGGGCGCGCCGCAGAACGTCGTCCACGAGTCTCTCTCCTATGTCGACCAGCTCAGGGGACCGTGCTCCCCATTTTGCCGGACGGCTCAAACAGTGCGATCAATCACAAGGATGCCGGACGGACGGGCATGCTGTGCGGTGAGAGGCCAATCAGAGTGGTGTTACCTGAGGTCCAGGCGGGTGTCAGCGCCCGGCCTTAGGCTGGCCGGGTGTCCAATAAGCCGGTGAGAGCACAGGCCAAGGGGTCCGCAGGAGTGACGGGCGGACTCGATTCAGCTGTGGGCGAACAAGCCCCCCAGAAGGCGTCCGGGAAGCCAGGAAAGACGCCGCCGAGCCCGGCGGGCAAAGCTTCGGCCAAGAAAACGGAATCGCGGCTGGCCATGGTGCGGCGGGCCCGCCGCATCAACCGTGAGCTGGCCGAGATCTACCCGTACGCCCACCCCGAGCTCGACTTCCGGAACCCCTTCGAGCTGCTGGTCGCCACGGTCCTCTCCGCCCAGACGACCGACCTGCGCGTGAACCAGACGACCCCGGCCCTGTTCGCCGCCTACCCGACCCCCGAGGACATGGCCGCGGCCGTGCCGGAGGAACTGGAGGAGATCATCCGGCCGACCGGGTTCTTCCGGGCGAAGGCGCGTTCCCTGATGGGCCTCTCCCAGGCCCTGCGGGACAACTTCGGCGGTGAGGTCCCGGGCCGGATCGAGGACCTGGTGACGCTGCCCGGAGTCGGCCGGAAAACGGCCAACGTGGTGCTCGGCAATGCGTTCGGCGTCCCGGGCATCACCGTGGACACCCACTTCGGCCGTCTGGTGCGCCGCTGGAAGTGGACCGAGCAGGAGGACCCCGAGAAGGTCGAGGCGGAGATCTGCGCGATCTTCCCGAAGAGCGAGTGGACGATGCTCTCGCACCGGGTCGTCTTCCACGGCCGCCGGATCTGCCACGCACGCAAGCCCGCCTGCGGCGCCTGCCCGATCGCCCCGCTGTGCCCGGCGTACGGGGAGGGCGAAACGGACCCGGAGAAGGCCAGGAAGCTGCTGAAGTACGAGAAGGGCGGTCAGCCCGGACAGCGGCTGAACCCGCCGCCGGACTATCCGGGGCTCCCGGCCCCGCCGCTGGGCGGCGGACCGGAGGGCCTGCCGGGCGCGGGCCCGCAGTGAGCGCGGGCACGGGCTGAGCTGGAGATCGCGAGCGCCGGTCGGGGATCGCGAGCACGGAGCACGGGCGCGGGCCGCCGCACGGCGGTCCGCGGAGGAACCAATCCGGCCCGGGGCCGCGTTGTCCCCGTATCGGGACGGCGGCGGTGCCGGAGCCGGCGACGGCAGGGAGCAGGGGTGCCTATGACGCGCGGAGCGCGGGACGAGAGCGGCGTGGCCCAGGCGGCCGCGCCGCCCGGGCAGGGCCAGGGGTTGCGGGGCGCCCCGTACGAGGACCGGAGCGGTCCGCGCGTGAGCAGCCAGGGCCTGCCCGGGTGGCTCGATCCCGTCGTGGAGGCGGTGCGGACGGTCCGGCCGACGCAGCTCAGCCGGTTCCTGCCGCCCGAGGACGGCCGCGGCCGCCAGTCCGCCGTGCTGATCCTGTTCGGCGAGGGCCCCCGCGGCCCCGAGCTGCTGCTCATGGAGCGCGCCGGGAGCCTGCGCTCGCACCCCGGGCAGCCCTCGTTCCCCGGCGGCGCCCTCGATCCGGAGGACGGCGATCCGCACACCGTCGGCCCGCTGCGCGCCGCCCTGCGCGAGGCCGAGGAGGAGACGGGCCTCGACCCTGCCGGCGTCCAGCTGTTCGGTGTGCTGCCGCGTCTGTACATCCCGGTCAGCGAGTTCGTCGTGACGCCGGTGCTCGGCTGGTGGCGCGACCCCAGCCCCGTCGGCGTCGTGGACCCCGCCGAGACCGCCCGCGTCTTCACGGTTCCCGTGGCCGATCTCACGAATCCCGATCATCGCGTCACGGCCGTCCACCCGAGTGGTCACCTGGGCCCCGCTTTCACCGTCGAATCGGCTCTGGTCTGGGGTTTTACCGCCGGAGTGATCGACCGGCTGCTGCATTTCGCCGGGTGGGAGCAACCGTGGGACCGCTCCAGGCAGGTCCCGCTCGACTGGCGCGCATGAGACGGTGACCCTCGTGAACGTGCTGGACATCCTGTTGCTGGTCGCTGCCGTGTGGTTCGCGATCGTCGGCTACCGCCAGGGGTTCGTCGTCGGCGTCCTGTCGGTGATCGGCTTCCTCGGCGGTGGTCTCATCGCCGTGTCCCTGCTCCCGCTGATCTGGGACCGGGTGACCGACAACGGCACCCAGGTGTCCACCACGGTCGTCGTGATCGCCGTGGTCGTGATCATCGTCTGTGCCTCGATCGGACAGGCCCTCACCACGCATCTGGGCAACCGGCTGCGGCGCCACATCACGTGGTCGCCGGCCCGCGCGCTCGACGCGACCGGCGGGGCCCTGGTCAACGTCGTCGCGATGCTGCTGGTGGCGTGGCTGATCGGCTCGGCGCTCGCCGGGACGTCACTTCCCACGCTGGGCAAGGAAGTCCGCAACTCCAAGGTGCTGCTCGGCGTCTCGCGCGTGCTGCCCGCCCAGGCCAACACGTGGTTCTCGGACTTCAGTTCCACCCTCGCACGCAGCGGCTTCCCACAGGTCTTCAGCCCGTTCTCGAACGAGCCGATCACCGAGGTGAAGGCACCCGACCCGGCGCTCGCCCGCAGTCCCGTGGCCGAGGCGGCCAAGCGCTCCATCGTGAAGGTCGTCGGTACCGCGCCGAGTTGCAGCAAGGTGCTGGAGGGCACCGGCTTCGTCTTCGCGCCCGGCAAGGTGATGACCAACGCCCACGTCGTCGGCGGGGTCGGCGAGCCCACCGTCCAGATCGGCGGCGAGGGCAAGCTCTACGACGGCAAGGTCGTGCTCTACGACTGGGAGCGCGACATCGCCGTCGTGGACGTGCCCAAGCTGAAGGCGCCCGCGCTGGAGTTCACCGACAAGGACGCGGCGAGCAGCAGCGACGCGATCGTCGCCGGCTTCCCCGAGAACGGCGCGTACGACGTCCGCGCGGCACGCGTCCGCGGCCGGATCAACGCCAACGGCCCGGACATCTACCACCGCGGCACCGTCCGGCGCGACGTCTACTCGCTGTACGCGACCGTCCGCCAGGGCAACTCCGGCGGCCCGCTGCTGACGCCCGACGGCAAGGTGTACGGGGTCGTGTTCGCGAAGTCGCTCGACGACCCGAACACCGGGTACGCGCTGACGGCGGACGAGGTCCGCGACGACGTCCGGATCGGGAAGGTCTCCGACCGGCGGGTCGACAGCCAGGGCTGTGCCCTCTGATCCGTACGGGGGCCTCTGGTCCGTACGGGACCGGGCGCGGAGCCGGTTACGTCCGTGGATGGCGCAGGCGGGCGGAGACCCAGCGGGCCCGCCTGCGCAGGATGCGCGGAATCCCGAGTCGGGGGTCGTGGCCGTCCCGGCCCGTCCTCCCGTGCGTGCCCGGCGTCGCTGCCGGGCGGTGTTCGCGTGCGGTGTCACCGTAGTCGTGCGTCCAGCCCATACAACGAGCTCTGCCCGGGCCCCAAGGTCGGTAACCCCGTCCGGGGCGGCCAATTGGCCTATGCGCCGGGCAATTGAATGCTCGTAAGACAGTCGTACCGGCAGTCGTACCGGCAGTCGCAGCGGCAGTCGCAGCGGTAGTCGTACGGGCACTCGTGCTGACAGATGGTCAGGCGGTCAGGCGGTCAGGCGGTCAGCGGTCCGGCTCGGGGTCCTTGAGCCAGTTCACCAGCTCGGTCGAGAAGGCCGCGGGGTCCTCCTCGTGCGGGAAGTGCCCGAGGCCGTCGAACAGCCGCCACCGGTACGGGGCTTCGACGTACTGCCCGGAGCCGGCCGCGCTGCGGGTGCGCATCACCGGGTCGAGCGAGCCGTGCAGGTGCAGCGTCGGAACCCGCACCGGCCGCTTCATCCGGCGGTTGAACTGGAGCCCGTCCGGCCGGGCCATCGAGCGCATCATCCAGCGGTACGGCTCGATCGAGCAGTGCGCGGTGGACGGGATGCACATCGCCCGCCGGTACACGGCGAGGTCTTCCGCCTCGGGGGGTACGGGCCCGGACCAGTCGCGGATCAACTCCCCGACGAGCGCCCCGTCGTCCGCGACGAGCTGCCGCTCGGGGACGAACGGCCGCTGGAAGCCCCAGATGTGCGAACTCGCCCGGGTCTGACCGAAGTCGGACAGCATCGCCGAGCGCCAGCGCCGCGGGTGCGGCATCGAGGACACCACGAGCCGGCGCACCAGCTTGGGCCGCATCACGGCCGCGGTCCAGGCGAGGTAGCCGCCCAGGTCGTGTCCCACGAGGGCGGCGTCCGGCTCGCCGAGGGACCGTACGACCCCCGTGATGTCGAGGGCCAGGTTGGCGGGGTCGTAGCCGCGCGGGGTGCGGTCGCTGCCGCCCACTCCGCGCAGGTCCATCGCGACGGCCCGGTACCCGGCGTCGGCGAGCGCGACCAGCTGGTGCCGCCACGTCCACCAGAACTGCGGGAAGCCGTGCAGCAGCAGCACCAGCGGTCCGTCGCCGAGTTCGGCGACGTGGAAACGGGCCCCGTTGGCCGCGACGTCCCGGTGGGTCACCGCCCTCCCGCCGGGCACGTCGATCCTGACCGCCGTCGCGGCAGTGGGCGGAGTGCTGGAGTCCGCAGAGGGGGCTGTCATGAGGACGAGCGTGCCACACCCACGGCCTGGTCACTGACCGGCCGCGGATGCGGCTTGACGGTCCCGACGACCGCCGCGGTCTGCTTGACCGAGGCGATGGTCTTCTCCGGCGGCTTGACCTTCTTGAACTTCGACATGGCCATCAGCGACAGCAGGCCTGCGAGCAGCAGGAACGCGACGCCGACGATGAGGAACGACCAGGCGAGCCCGAGCCCGAGGTTGTGGATCCCGTACGCCGCGGCGAAGCTCAGCACGGGCAGGGAGAACAGTGCGAACACCCCTGCGACGGAGATGGCGGCGCCGCCGACGCCCGCGCGCTTGACGTCCTGGCGGATCTCCGCCTTGGCGAGGGCGATCTCGTCGTGCACCAGGGCGGACATCTCGGCGGTGGCCGAGGCGACCAGCTGGCCGAGTGTGCGCTCGGCTCCCTGCGCCCCTTGGTCCCCTGCGCTCATCGCTCTCTCTCCCTCTGTCATCTGCCGTCGTACGGTCGTCGTGCATGCGGTGGTCGTGCGTGGTCGTGCGGTCGTCGTGCGTGCGGTGGTCGTGCTGTCGCCGCGCTTCGTCCGTCCGGCGCCGTGGCGGCGGCTGTCCCGCGCCGTCTGGGCGTCAGTTCAGATCATGCCGGACGGTCGCCCTCGGCGTTGGACCCGGCTGCTGCTTTGTGCGCGGCGGCCGCGGCGGTCTGGGCCCTGCGGCGGTGCTCCGCGGCCTTCTCCTCGTAGATCTTCGCCATCCGCAGGTGGTACTCCGGCTTGTCCTGCTCGTAGACGTCCGGGATGCCGTCGAGGTCCTCGTCGCGGTCCTCGTCCTCGGTGAGGGCCCGGTACTTGCGGTTGCGGAGTTTGAGCATGACGCTCGCCACGACGGCGGCGATGAGCGAGCCGATCAGGACCGCGGCCTTGACCTCGTCGGTGAGGGCCGGGTCTCCGGTGAAGGCGAGCTCGCCGATGAGGAGTGAGACGGTGAAGCCGATGCCGGCGAGGGAGGCCACGGCGAGCACGTCCGGCCAGGCCAGGTCCTCGTTGAGCTCCGCCTTCGTGAACCGGGCGGCCAGCCACGTGCCGCCGAAGATGCCCACCGCCTTGCCGATCACCAGGCCGAGGAGGACGCCGAGCGTCTCGGGGCGGGTGAAGACCTGGGCGATGGCCTGGTCGGAGAGGGCGACCCCCGCGGAGAACAGGGCGAAGAGCGGGACGGCGAGGCCGGCCGAGATGGGCCGGACGAGGTGTTCGATGTGCTCGCCGGGGGAGCTGCTCTCGCCCTCCCGGCGGGTGCAGCGGAGCATCAGGCCCATGGTGACACCGGCGATGGTGGCGTGGACCCCGCTGTTGTACATCAGGCCCCAGATGACCAGGGCGAGCGGGACGTAGATGTACCAGCCCTGGACGCCCTTGCGAAGCAGGATCCAGAAGAGGACGAGGCCGGCGAGCGCGCCGCCGAGCGCCGGGAAGTCGATCTCGCTGGTGAAGAACACCGCGATGATCATGATGGCGAAGAGGTCGTCGACGACGGCGAGGGTCAGCAGGAAGGCGCGCAGGGCGGAGGGCAGCGAGGTGCCGATGACCGCGAGGACGGCGAGGGCGAAGGCGATGTCGGTGGCGGTCGGGACCGCCCAGCCGTTCATCGAGCCGCCGCCGGCCGTGTTGACGATTACGTAGACCAGCGCGGGCACGGCCATGCCGCAGACGGCGGCGATCACCGGGAGGGCGGCCGCCTTGGGGTCGCGCAGATCGCCCGCGACGAGCTCGCGCTTGAGTTCGATGCCGGCGACGAAGAAGAAGATCGCGAGGAGGCCGTCGGCAGCCCAGTGCTGGATCGAGAGGTCCAGGCCGAGGGCGGCGGGGCCGATGTGGAAGTCGCTGACGGTGACGTAGCTGGCGGAGAGCCCGGGGATGTTCGCCCACAACAGGGCGGCGACGGCGGCCACCAGAAGGAGCACACCGCCGACGGTCTCGGCGCGCAGGGCGTCGGCCACGAAGCGCCGCTCGGGCAGGGAGAGCCTGCCGAGGAACTTGCGGCCGTGGTGGTCGGTGGGGCTGGGCGCGGCCACGAGGGGACACCTCCGGGGGGTTGGACGGCATGGCGGAACTCGTTGCCGACCAGACTTCCCGGCGCACCCTGGGGACTTGCTGTTTACGCTTTCAATATTTTACAGGAGTACGCGAGGGCGAATCCGGCGATCTTCACTTTATGTGCGAAAGGGGCGTCCGGCGCGATGCGCCGGACGCCCCTTCCCGCGGTGTCGCTCAGGGTGCCGCTCAGTCCTCGCTGGAAGCGCTGGGCAGCTTGCTCTGGATCAGGTCCATGACCGAGGAGTCGGCCAGCGTCGTGACGTCCCCGACCGCGCGGTCCTCGGCGACGTCGCGCAGCAGGCGGCGCATGATCTTGCCCGAGCGGGTCTTCGGCAGCTCCTGGACCGGGACGATCCGCTTCGGCTTGGCGATCGGGCCCAGCGTGGTGCCCACGTGGTTGCGCAACTCGCCGACGAGGGTGTCGGTCTCGGAGGCGCTGCCGCGCAGGATCACGAAGGCCACGATGGCCTGGCCTGTGGTCTCGTCCTTGGCGCCGACCACCGCCGCCTCGGCGACCGACGGGTGCGAGACCAGCGCCGACTCCACCTCGGTGGTCGAGATGTTGTGGCCGGAGACCAGCATCACGTCGTCCACCCGGCCCAGCAGCCAGATGTCGCCGTCCTCGTCCTTCTTGGCGCCGTCGCCCGCGAAGTACCTGCCCTCGAAGCGGGACCAGTACGTGTCGACGAACCGCTGGTCGTCGCCCCAGATGGTGCGCAGCATCGACGGCCACGGCTCGGTCAGGACCAGGTAGCCGCCCCCGCCGTTGGGGACCTCGTGGCCCTCGTCGTCCACGACCGTGGCGCCGATCCCGGGCAGTGCGCGCTGCGCCGAGCCCGGCTTGGCCTCGGTGACGCCCGGCAGCGGGGAGATCATCATCGCGCCGGTCTCGGTCTGCCACCAGGTGTCCACGATCGGGCAGCGGTCGCCGCCGATGTGCTTGCGGTACCAGATCCAGGCCTCGGGGTTGATCGGCTCGCCGACCGAGCCCAGCACGCGCAGGCTCGACAGGTCGAACTTCGCGGGGATGTCGTCGCCCCACTTCATGAACGTGCGGATCGCCGTGGGCGCGGTGTACAGGATGGTGACCCCGTACTTCTGCACGACCTCCCAGAAGCGGCCCTGGTGCGGGGTGTCCGGCGTGCCCTCGTACATGACCTGGGTGGCGCCGTTGGCGAGCGGTCCGTAGACGATGTACGAGTGCCCGGTCACCCAGCCGATGTCGGCGGTGCACCAGTAGACGTCGGTCTCCGGCTTGAGGTCGAAGACGGCGTGGTGGGTGTACGCGGCCTGGGTGAGGTAGCCGCCGGAGGTGTGCAGGATGCCCTTGGGCTTCCCCGTGGTCCCCGACGTGTACAGGATGAACAGCGGGTGCTCGGCGTCGAAGGCCTGCGGGGTGTGCTCGGCGGACTGGCGGCCGACGACCTCGTGCCACCAGACGTCGCGGCCCTCGGTGAAGGCGGTGTCCTGGCCGGTGCGCTGTACGACGAGTACGTGCTCGACCTGCGGGCACTTCGCGACGGCCTCGTCGATGGCGGGCTTGAGGGCGCTGGGCTTGCCGCGCCGGTAGCCGCCGTCGGCGGTGATGACCAGTTTGGCGTCGGCGTCCTGGATGCGGGAGGCCACGGCGTCGGCGGAGAAGCCGCCGAAGACCACCGAGTGGGCGGCGCCGACGCGGGCGCACGCGAGCATCGCGACGACGGCCTCGGGGATCATCGGCAGGTAGACCGCGACCCGGTCGCCTGCCTGGACGCCCAGCTCGGTCAGGGCGTTGGCGGCCCTGGAGACCTCGTCCTTGAGCTCGGCGTAGGTGATCGCCCGGCTGTCGCCCGGCTCGCCCTCGAAGTGGATGGCGACACGGTCGCCGTTGCCGGCCTCGACGTGGCGGTCCACGCAGTTGTAGGCGACGTTCAGCTTGCCGTCCGCGAACCACCTGGCGAAGGGCGGGTTGGTCCAGTCGAGCGTCTCGGTCGGCTCGACGTCCCAGGTCAGGCGGCGGGCCTGAGTGGCCCAGAAGCCCAGCCGGTCCGCCTCGGCCTCGGTGTACGCAGCCTGTGTCACATTGGCGGCGGCGGCCAGATCGGCAGGCGGTGCGAACCGCCGCTCCTCCTTGAGCAGATTGGCCAGGCTTTCATTGCTCACGACATCTCCCTTTCCCAGGGTGTCCGTTGTGTCCCCGGGCATAGCTCATCAGTCGGCGGCCCCGGTGACAAGGGGTAGCCGAAAATTGGTTTAGACCTATAGCACGGCTGGGCCCACGCGCAGAATGGCCCCTCCCCGCTGCAGGCTGCGGGGAGGGGCCACTCCGTGGCACGGACACCGGAGGGTATCGGTTCACTCGCGTCCATGATCAGGAACCGCGGGTGACGGCGATTCGGTCATCGTTCAGACATGTTGTCCGACACCCTGCCCGATGACGTGGCCGTCGTGTCCACCGCCGTGTCCGACGCTGTCGAAGACCCGGCAGTCGAAGAAGTCCTCGCCCTCTGACAGCAGGTACGCCTGGGCCTCACCCACGTGGAAGTACATCCCGTGCAGCTCCAGCGTGCCCTCCGCGAGCCGCCGGGCCACCGACTCGTGCGCCCGCAGGTGCTCCAGCTGCTGCACCACATTGGTCAGGCACAGCTGCTCCACGGCGTCCGCCGGGAGCCGGCCCGCGATCCGCGCCCAGGCGTGGTGGCGGCTGCGCATCCGCTCCAGGCTGGGCAGTCCGTGCCGCAGCCACCGGCGCAGCGGGGTCATGGGGGCCCCGGGTGCGGAGTTCAGCAGCGCCTGCATCGCACCGCAGCCCGAGTGCCCGCACACCGTGATGCTGTCCACCTTCAGCACGTCCACCGCATACTCGATCGCCGCCGCGACGGAGTCGTCCGTGGCCTCGGCGCCCGGCAGGGGGACCAGGTTGCCGACGTTGCGGACCGTGAACAGGTCACCGGGGCCGCTGGCCGTGATCATGCTGGTCACCAGGCGGGAGTCCGCGCAGGTCAGGAAGAGCTGTGAGGGCCGCTGCCCCTCCCGGGCCAGTCGCGCCAGCTCGTCGCGCACGTGCGGCGCGGTGTCCCGCTGGAAGGCGCTGATGCCGCTGGCCAGCTGGCCGGCGCCCCGGCGGCGGCGCGGGGCCGGCGGCTCCACGCTCTCCATGGCGTCGGGGGCGGGGGCCGCGCCGGGGATCGTAGGCTCGGCAGCGGGCCGGTGGTCGCAGTGGTTCATCCACGGGGTCCAGGGGCGGCAGCAGTGGTGCGCCCCGCGCTGCGAGCGGTCGGCGCGGTCCGCCCCGCCCGTCCGGGTGGTGGAGCGGCCGGTGATCTCGAGTGAGCCCCCGTGGACCAGGTGGGCGTCCTGCCAGTCCTGCAGCGTCTCGTACGCCGCGTGGTCCATGAACGAGCCGTCCAGCTCCACCACCACCCGGCTGCCGGGCGGGATCTGGTTGAGGACCCGGCTCAGGCGCGGCACCGCGAGGAAGGTCAACTGCCCGCGCGCCCACACCCGGTGGACCCCCTCGGACACCTCCACCGTGATCCGGGTCCGGGCCAGCCGGTGCAGGGCGATCGCGACGGCCACCGCGATGCCGATGGCGACCCCCAGCAGGACCCCGCCGAGCACCACCGCCGCGATGGTCGTCACGTAGACCACGATCTCGCGGTGCCGTGTGACGGTCCGCAGGTGCGTGGCGCTCACCATCCGTACGCCCAGCGCCATCACCAGCGCGGCCAGCGCCGCGAGCGGGATCAGGTCGAGGACCGGGTCGAGGAGTCCGGCCGCGAGCAGGATCCACAGCCCGTGCAGCATGACCGACCGGCGGCTGACGGCCCCGGACTTGACGTTGGCCACGCTGCGGACGGCCCCGCCCGCGACCGGCAGGCCGCCCAGTGCCCCGGAGAGGATGTTCGCCGCACCCTGTCCGCGCAGTTCGCGGTTGAGGTCGGCGCGCGGCGGGCGGTTGCCCGTGCGCCGATGCGAGGCGATCAGCTTGTCGGTGGCCACGGCGGACAGCAGGGATTCCACGCTGCCGACGAGCGTGACCGTCAGGACAGCCGCGACGAGGCCGAGGACGGGACCCTCGGGGAGCTCGGGCAGCACGTGGCTGCGCCAGGACGGCAGGTCCACCCGGGGCAGGGTGAGCCCGGCCAGTGCGGCGAACGCCGTTGCCGTGGCGACGGCGGCCAGGGCGGCCGGGACCTTGCGCAGGGCGAGCCCCACCCGCCCGGGCAGCCTCGGCCAGGCGAGCAGGACGGCCAGGGTCAGGGCGCTGACGGCGATCGCGGCCGGATGCAGATCGGCCAACTGGGCGGGCAGTCCCTTGACGTTGGCGATCGCGGAGCTCTGCGGAGTGCCGCCGAGGACGATGTGCAGCTGGGCCAGCGCGATCGTGACGCCGACGCCCGCGAGCATGCCGTGCACTACGGCCGGGCTGACCATGAGCGCGGACCGGGCCGTGCGCAGCGCGGCCAGCGCCAGCTGACAGCAGCCGGCGAGCACGGTGATGGCGCACGTCGTGCGCCATCCGTAGCGCTGGATCAACTCGGCGGTGACGACCGTGAGTCCGGTCGCCGGTCCGCTCACCTGGAGGGGGGTGCCGCCCAGGCGCCCGGCGACGATCCCCCCGACGGCCGCGGCGACCAGGCCCGCCTGGAGCGGGGCGCCGGTGGCCAGGGCGATGCCGAGGGAGAGCGGCAGGGCGATCAGGAAGACGGTCAGGGAGGCGGAGAGGTCGGCGTGCAGGTCGGCGCGGTGTCCCTTGCCGGGTGCGCCGCCGGCGCGGCTGCCGGTGGCGCGCCCGGCCGTGGTGCCGGCCTCGCCGCCGGGCTTGCCGCCGGGCTGGTCGAGGTCTTCGACGAGGGGCGTGGGGGATGTGGCTGTCATAGGTCCCGTCTCCTCTGCGGAGGGATGAAGCGGCGGGAGTCTCACACTCAGTCTCAACACTCAGTAAATGAAAGGTAATGGAGAGTAAAGGAAAACGATGCGGAATGGGAGCAAATGGCCTAGGAATTAGCCCCCAGGGGTGATTAAGCATTTTGTACGGCTTGTCACATCATCTTCACGGCGGACCGCATGGGACGTTGCGGCGCGTAAGACCCGCGATGGAACTGCGAGGAGAGGTGGACGGATGATCGCCGCCACGAAGAAGATCGCCGGCGGCCTGGTCGCCACGGCGCTGGTGCTGGGCGTCGCCGGGTGCAGCACCTCGGAACCCGCCAAGCCCCGCTCCCCCGGGGGGCCGAACGGCAAGAAGGGTGCGGCGGCGCCGGAGGCGGCCCCCGGCAGCGTCGAGCGGCTGATCGGCGACGGCTCGACGGCGTACACGGGCCGGCAGCCGAACGTGCAGAAGCCGCAGAGGCTGAAGCCCGGCGAGAAGCCGCCGCAGTTCGTGGTGTTCTCGTGGGACGGCGCCGGCGAGGACAGGCAGAAGCTCTTCTCGCACTTCCGCGAGGTCGGCAAGGAGTACAACGCCCGGATGACGTACTTCCTCAGCGGCGTGTACATGCTCCCGGAGGAGAAACGTTCCCTCTATACGGCCCCGCAGCACGACTCCGGCCTCTCCGACATCGGCTTCGGTGATGTCCAGGGCATCAAGGACACGGCGACCCAGGTCCGCGGCGCCTGGCTTGAGGGCAACGAGATCGGCACCCACTTCAACGGGCACTTCTGCGGCCCCGACCGCGGTGTCGGCACCTGGTCCGTGCCGGAGTGGAAGAGCGAGATCAACCAGGCCAAGGCCTTCGTCAAGAACTGGAAGACGAACACGCCGGGCCTCAAGGGCATGGAGCCGCTCCCCTTCGACTACGACAAGGAGCTCATCGGCGCCCGCACCCCCTGCCTGGAGGGCCAGAAGAACTTCATGCTGGCGGCCAAGGACATGGGCTTCCGCTACGACTCCAGCGGCATCAGCAAGCAGATCTGGCCGAAGAAGACGGACGGCCTGTGGGACGTCCCGCTCCAGCTGGTGCCCATGCCCGGCCGGGCCTTCGAGACGCTGAGCATGGACTACAACTACCTGGTCAACCAGTCCGGCACGACCACGCAGGGCGATCCCTCGCAGCACGAGTACTGGGGCGAGCAGATGCGCGAGGGCCTCCAGCAGGCCTTCGACCGGGTCTACGAGGGCAACCGCGCGCCGCTGATCATCGGCAACCACTTCGAGTCGTGGAACGGCGGCACCTACATGAGGGCCGTCGAGGACTCCATCAAGTCGATGTGCACCAAGAAGGAGGTCCGCTGCGTGCCGTTCCGCGAGCTGGTCGACTGGCTGGACGCCCAGGACCCGAAGGTCCTGGAGTGGATGCGCGGCCTCGATGTCGGCGAGGCGCCCAAGGAGGGCTGGGCGAAGTTCCTGACGGCGGGGCCGCCGGCCAAGCCGGCCGCCCCCGCGGTCAAGCAGGCTGCGGAGCCGGCCGAAGAGGGTTCGGGCGAGGACTGACCAGCTCGGCGGCCGAGGGCTCCGGGTCCGCCGGCCCGCCGGCGGCGCTCTCCCGCAGGACGAAACCGGGGTCGATCTGGGCAGCCAGGTCGGCCCCGGTCTTGGCGTTGCCCCAGCTCTCCGCGTTGCGCAGGTGGAAGTGGACCATCTGCTCGGTGTAGCGGTCCCAGTCGCGGTGGGCGTACGAGTCGTCCGCCGCGTCCTGGAGTGCCTGGAGGGCGAGCCGGTTGCTCGCCTCCAGCAGCTCGAACGCAGCGGGGCGGCCCTTCTCCATCGCCCGCACCCAGTCCGAGTGCCCGACGGTCACGAGCAGGTCCTCGCCGACCTCGTCCTGCAGGAACTCGATGTCGTCCGTGCCCTGCACCTTGTTGCCGATGACCTTGAGGACCACCCCGAAGTCCCGGGCGTACTCCTTGTACTGGCGGTAGACGGAGACGCCCTTGCGGGTCGGCTCCGCGACCAGGAAGGTCACGTCGAAACGGGTGAACATGCCCGAGGCGAAGGAGTCCGACCCGGCGGTCATGTCGACCACCACGTATTCGTCCGGGCCGTCGACCAGGTGGTTGAGGCACAGTTCCACCGCCCCGACCTTGGAGTGGTAGCAGGCGACCCCGAGGTCCGATTCGGTGAACGGCCCGGTGGCCATCAGCCGGACCGGCCCCCCGTCGAGCAGCACCGTGCGCGCGCAGGCCTCGTACACCGGGTTGTCCTCAGTGACCCGCAGCAGCCGCGATCCGGCGCCGGGCGGGGTCGTCTTGATCATGGTGTCGGCGGAGGCGATGCGCGGGTTGGAACCCCGCAGGTACTCCTTGATCAGTGGCAGGTGCGCGCCCAGGGCGGGCAGCGCGGCCGCCTCGTCCTCGGCGAGTCCGAGTGCAGCGCCCAGGTGCTGGTTGATGTCGGCGTCCACCGCGACGACGGGGGCCTCATTGGCGGCGAGGTGGCGGATGAAGAGGGAGGACAGGGTCGTCTTGCCACTGCCGCCCTTTCCCACGAAAGCGATCTTCATGTTCACCAAGAGTAGCCGCTCGGTCGCTGCGCGTGGTGCCCGTAAGTGAAGAAGACCACTCCAAGGAGGGGTCGGTGCCATGGGCGTCCAGTGCGTAGGCTCCCTACTTATGAGTAGCGCTTCTGACCCGCTGGCCGCCCTGGGTTCGCTCCCGGGTGTCGCCGAAGCCGTCGATTCCGTACGCAAGGCCGTGGACCGCGTCTACGGCCACCGCGTGATGCGCCGGCGCAGCGGGGAGATCACCTCGGAGGCCGCGTTGCGCGGAGCCCGCGGGAGTGCGGCGCTGTCCGGGGCGGACTGGGCGCTGGAGGAGGTGCGCCGCCGGACGGACTTCGGGGCGGAGGCGGAGGCCCGCACGGTGGGCGCGGCGCTGAGGCTGACGGCGGAGGCCGGGCAGCTGCTGAGCATCTGGCGGCAGTCGCCGCTGCGGGTGCTGGCGCGCCTGCACCTGGTGGCGTCGGGCTCGACGGCCGACGGTGACGTGGTGGGCCGCCCGCGCCTGGCGGGCGAACCGGTGGACGAACCCTTCGTCACGGCGCCCCTGCCGAGCGCGGACGAGGTGGCCGGCCGGCTGGACGGGCTGTCCCGGCTGATCATCGCGGGTGGCTCGGCCCCGGCGCTGGTCACGTCGGCGGTGGTGCACGGCGAGCTGCTGGCGCTGCGTCCGTTCGGCTCGTACAACGGGCTGGTCGCGCGGGCGGCGGAGCGGATCGTGCTGATCAACAGCGGTCTGGACCCGAAGGCGATCTGCCCGGCGGAGGTCGGTCACGCGGAGCAGGGGCGCGAGGCGTACCTGGCGGCGTTCGAGGGCTACGCGTCGGGCACGGCAGAGGGGATGGCGGCCTGGATCGCGCACTGCGGCCGGGCGATCGAGCTCGGGGTGCGCGAGTCGACGGCGGTCTGCGAGGCCCTGCAGCGCGGCGCGGCCTGAGGGCCGGGACGGGCTCGAACGGCCCGGACGGCCTGAGGGTCCGGACGGGCTGAGGGCGCGGACGGGCTGAAACGGTCCGGACAGGGTTGCGGCGACACCGTCTTGCTCTGGTGTCGCCGCTGGCATTCACGCCCAGTTACCAAGCGTCCTCGATGGTTGCCCATCAGGTCGGGAACTTTGCCCGTCACCTGGTGCGGCTGGCCCGTAATCGACGGGTCGACGTCGCGTGGGTGCTCGGCGTTCATGCTTCGGTCCGTGGGCCTTACTGCGTTTTAAAGATGATCCTCTCGGATGTTCTTTGGTCTCGCGGGCCGTTGACTCCTTTGTACTCCGCTTGGGAGACAAGCGGAACCCCTGCCCATTTTTTTTACTTTCCAGGACACCTCAGGGCGAATGCGACAGCGCGCATTCGGGCAGATCAGAGCATTCGGGCAGCTCGGGGCGGGCTGCGGTCAGGCGGACGTCGCGACCGCGGCCAGGGCGCTCGCCCGGCGCCGGCTCGCGTACCAGACCAGGCCGGCGGTGGCCGCCGCCGCCCCCACGGCCGCGGCGGCGACCAGTGCGGGGCGGGCCGGCATCGACAGCCCGGGCAGCCGCTGCTTCAGCCGCACCGGCCGGTTGAACACCAGCACCGGCCACTCCCGCGCCACGGCTTCCTTGCGCAGCGCCCGGTCGGGGTTGACCGCGTGCGGGTGCCCGACCGCCTCCAGCATCGGGATGTCCGTCACCGAGTCGCTGTACGCGTAGCAGCGCGCGAGGTCGTACCCCTCGGACTCCGCGAGCTCCCGCACGGCCTCGGCCTTGGTGGGCCCGTACGCGTAGTACTCGATCTCGCCCGTGAAGCAGCCGTCCTCGCCGATGACCATGCGCGTGGCGACGACCCGGTCCGCGCCGAGCATCTCGCCGATGGGCTCCACGACCTCGGCTCCGGAGGTCGACACGATCACCACGTCGCGGCCCGCCGTGTGGTGGGCCTCGATGAGGGAGGCGGCCTCGTCGTAGATCAGCGGGTCGATGAGGTCGTGCAGGGTCTCGGCGACGATCTCCCGCACCTGCTGGACGTTCCACCCCTTGCAGAGGGAGGACAGGTACTCGCGCATCCGCTCCATCTGATCGTGGTCGGCGCCGCCGGCCAGGTAGATGAACTGGGTGTAGGCGGTGCGCAGCACGGCTCGGCGGTTGATCAGGCCGCCGTGGTAGAAGGACTTGCTGAACGTCAGAGTGCTCGACTTCGCAATGACCGTCTTGTCCAGGTCGAAGAAGGCGGCGGTGCGGGGCGACGAGTGCGGCAAGGGCTGGATTTCCACGCCCCGAGCATATGCGCCCACCATTCGGCGTAAGGTGTGGCGCGTGGGTTTGCCTGAGAAGGCTCTCGGGTACACCATGGAAGTCACGGATCGTTCGCGACCGTGCTAACCCGGTCTGGCTCCTCCCCCCCCGAGTCGGACCGTGGGGACGACCCCCGCTCTCCCCCCCGGCGGGGGTCGTCGCATGTCCGGACGCGGTTCGCGTCCCTGCCTTCGGCCCCAAGTGACCATTCCGCAGCCCCTCCTTCCTCGGCGGGCCCTGCGTGGCGAAGGCCCTCACTCCTTAAGACTCGTAACTCTGCGTAGTTGTTCCGCCGCGCTCCGGAACTCACCTGTGAGGGTGACGGAGTTATTCACAGGGCACCCGTTGTCCACAGTTTTCAGGCAAGATCCACTTCTTTTTCCGGAACCTTGCACGGTGATTCCAGCCGCGAAGTCCGCGGTGGCGGGATTTGCCGTGAGAAGGGGGCGGAGATCGTGGCTGGATCGAAGTCGTGTGAAGTGCCGCAGCGAGTGGAAGCAGGTGGAATCAGGCCATTGGGCGCTCCGGGCGGGCCCGGGCCCGCCGCAGGCCGACCGCTGATCATCACGGAGGACCCGCTGCTGCTCGACGACCTGCTGCGGCTGTGTGCGGCCGCGGGCGCCGAGCCGCACGTGCACCATGCGGTGCCCGAGCAAAGCGGAGGCGAAGGGGACACAAGCGGCGGGCGGGGCGAGGGTGGCTCCGGTGAGGCCCCGGAGGCGGGTGGGGGCGTCGGCTGGGAGTCCGCGCCGCTCGTGCTCGTGGGGGACGACGCCGCCCGCCGGGTGCGCGGGGCCCCGCGCCGGGCCGGCGTGCTGCTCGTCGGCAGGGACACGGACGATCCCCTCGTCTGGCAGAGGGCGGTGGAGATCGGCGCCGAGGAGGTGCTGCGCCTCCCCGACGCCGAGAGCCGGCTCGTCGACCGCATCGCCGACGTGGTGGAGGGCGCCGGGGAACCCGCCCTCGCCGTCGGGGTGATCGGCGGCAGCGGCGGAGCCGGCGCCTCCACCCTGGCATGCGCACTCGCCCTGCGGGCCGCCCGGGCCGGGGAGCGGACCATCCTCGTCGACGGTGACCCGCTCGGCGGCGGCATGGACGTGCTGCTCGGCGGAGAGGGCGCCGAAGGACTGCGCTGGCCGGACTTCGCCGGCTCGCGGGGCCGGGTGGGCGCCGGCGCGCTGGAGGAGTCCCTGCCGGAGCTGCACGCCCTGCGGGTGCTCAGCTGGGACCGCGGGGACCGGGTGGTGGTGCCGCCCGCGGCGATGCGCTCGGTGCTGGCCGCCGCGCGCCGCCGGGGCGGGGTGGTGGTGGTCGACCTGCCCCGGCGGGTGGACGAAGCAGTGGCCGAGGCGCTGGCGCAGCTCGACCTGGTGCTGATGGTCGTGCCGGGCGAGTTGCGGGCGGTGGCCGCCGCCGGGCGGGTCGCGGCCGGGGTGCGGATGGTGGCCCGGGACGTCCGCGTGGTCGTACGGGGCCGCTGCCCGGGCGGACTCGACGCCGAAGCGGTGGCCGGGCTGCTGGGGGTGCCGCTGGCCGGGGAGGTGCCGGTCGAGGTGGGGCTCCCGGGACGGGTCGCCGAGGGGGAGCCACCGGGCGGGCAGGGGCGGGGCGCTCTGGCCCGGTTCTGCGACGGCTTCTGGCGGCGGGCGCTCGGTCCCGCCCAGGGGGTGACGGCATGAGCGCCGTACTCCTGGACGCGGTGCGCCGGCGGCTCGCCGAGAGCGGGGCGGAGCCGACCCCGGCCCGGGTGGCGGCCGCCCTGCGGGCACAGGGCCGGTTGCTCGGCGATGCGGAAGTGCTGGGCGTGGCCGCCGAGTTGCGGTCCGAACTGGTCGGCGCGGGCCCGCTGGAGGCGCTGCTCGCCGACCCGGGGGTCACCGATGTCCTGGTGGCCGCCCCGGACCGGGTGTGGGTGGACCGCGGCGGCGGACTGGAGCTGACCGGGGTGACCTTCCGGGACGCCGACGCCGTCCGCAGGCTCGCCCAGCGGCTGGCCGCCGTCGCGGGCCGCCGACTGGACGACGCCAGGCCCTGGGTGGACGCCCGGATGCCGGACGGCACCCGGCTGCACGCCGTGCTGCCGCCGGTGGCGGTCGGCTCGGCCTGCTTGTCGCTGCGGGTGGTGCGGCCGAGGGCGTTCACACTGGACGAGCTCGTCGAGGCGGGCACCCTGCCGCCCGGCGGCCAGCGGCTGCTCCGGGACGTGATCGAGGCCAGGCTGTCCTTCCTCGTCTCCGGCGGGACGGGCACCGGCAAGACCACGCTGCTCAGCGCCCTGTTGGGGCTGGTCGGCCCCGGCGAGCGGATCGTCCTGGCCGAGGACTCGGCCGAGCTGCGCCCCGACCATCCGCACGTGGTGCGGCTGGAGACGCGGCCCGCCAATCAGGAGGGGGCCGGTCTGGTCACCCTGGCGGACCTGGTCCGGCAGGCACTGCGGATGCGCCCCGACCGGCTGGTCGTCGGCGAGGTCCGGGGCGCCGAAGTGGCCGATCTCCTGGCGGCTTTGAACACGGGCCACGAAGGCGGCTGCGGCACCGTGCACGCCAATGCCGCCGCGCACGTACCTGCCCGGATGGAGGCGCTCGGGACGTCCGCCGGGCTCGACCGGGCCGCCCTGCACAGCCAGTTGGCGGCCGCACTGACCCTCGTCGTCCATCTGGTCCGGGACCGGGCGGGGCGGCGCCGCGTGGCCGAGGTGCACGTACTGGACCGGGACGCCGCCGGACTGGTGGTCACGGTGCCGGCGCTGCGCTGGTCCGCCCGGGGCTTCGTGCGGGAGCCGGGCTGGGAGCGGCTGCGTCCGCTGCTGCGGGGTGCGCGGTGAACGCGGTGGCCGCGGTGCCGGTGCCGCTGTTCGCCGGGGTGCTGTGCGCGGGGACGGCCGCCTGGGCGCTGGCCGGGGGAGACCGGGTGGCGCGGCGGGCCCGCGTGGTGCTGGCCGGGGGCGGACCCCTGCTGCCCCACGGCCCGCTGCGCCGCGAGCGGCTGGTGATCGCGGTCCGGGTGCGGGCCGCGCGGTGGCGGGAGTGGGCCTGCCTCGGGGCCGGACTCGTGGTCGCCGTGCTGGGCGGGTCGCTCATCCCGCTGGTGGCGGGTGCGGCGGCGGTGCCGTTGGTGCGGCGGTGGCTGCGGGTCCGCCGGCGGGAGCGGGCGCGTGCTGCCCGGGCCGCCGGAGTGATCGCGCTGTGCGGGGCGGCGGTGGGCGAACTACGGGCGGGTGCCCAGCCCGGGCAGGCGCTGACGACGGCGATGCGGCGGACGGCCGCGGGCCCCGGCGGTCCGGGCCCGGCGGAGTCGGCGGTGCTGGCCGCCGCGGCGTTCGGCGGGGACGTGCCCTCGGCGTTGCGGCAGGCGGCGCGGGAGCCCGGCGCGGAAGGGCTGGCCGGGATGGCGGCCTGCTGGTCGATCTCGGTGGACGGGGGCGCGGGGCTGGCCGCCGGGCTGGACCGGCTGGAGGGGGCGTTGCGGGCCGAACGGGACCGGCAGGAGTCGCTGCGGGCCCAGTTGGCGGGGGCCAGATCGACGACGGCGGTACTGGCCCTGCTGCCGCTGGTCGGCCTGCTGATCGGCACCGGGCTCGGGGCGGATCCGCTGCACGTGCTGCTGCACACCCCCGTGGGGTGGGGCTGTCTGCTGGCGGGCGGGGTGCTCGAGGCACTGGGGCTGCTCTGGTGCCGGCGGATCGTACGGGCGGGGGAGCGGTGATGGGCGGTTTCCTCATCCACAGGCTGGGGATGGCGGTGTGCCTCGCGGCGGCGGTGCTGTGCACGGCGTCGGCGGTGGCGGGGCAGGTCCGGGCGAGGGCGGCCCGGCGCCGGATCGCCGCGGTGCTGTCGGCGGGGCCGGAGCGGCGCGCGCCGGTGGTCGGCTCCCGGATACGGGAGGCGGTGACAGCGTGGGCCGGCCCCGCCGGGGCGCTGCTGGCGGCCTGGGTGCTGGTCGGCGGAGTGGCGGGCGCACTGGCCGGCTGCGCGGCGGCGATCGGGGTGTGGCGGTGGCTGCGGCGGACGCGGCCGCCGGCCGGGGTGGATCCGCAGGAGGCGGAGCGTCAGTTGCCCTTGGCAGCCGATCTGTTGGCCGCGTGCCTGGCGGCCGGTGCGGCTCCGGTGGAGGCCGCGGAGGCGGTCGGGGAGTCGCTGGGCGGCCCGGTGGGCGAGCGGCTGGCGCTGGCCGGGGCCGAACTGCGGCTCGGCGGTGAACCCGGGGCGGCATGGGGGAGGCTGGCGGAGATACCGGGAGCGCGGGCGCTCGCCGAATGCCTGGAGCGGGCCGCCCGCACGGGGGCTCCGGCCGCGGAGCCGGTCTCCCGGCTGGCGACGGCCCTGCGCGAGGACCGGGTCCGGCAGGCCGGGGCCAGGGCCCAGCGGGCGGCGGTGCTCGTCACCGCTCCGGTGGGGTTGTGTTTCCTTCCCGCTTTTCTCGCGGTCGGAGTCGCTCCGGTGGTGATCGGAATGGCTTCCGGCCTCCTCTCCTCCACCTGAAGTCACAGCGGAAACTCTGGCCTCAAACAAGAGGACCTCAAAGACACCGGGGACCTCGAACATCTCAAATCGGCCTCTGCAATGGCCACTGAGACTACGTCAGAAACACATATCAACGGGAGGCAGTCATGAGGATCATCTGGTTTCGTGTGCGGTCGGCGCTGAACGGTCGCGCGAAGGACGCGGGCATGTCCACTTCCGAATACGCCATGGGCACGATCGCGGCGTGTGCATTCGCGGCTGTCCTGTACAAGGTGGTGACGAGTGACGTCGTCTCCGCGGCCCTTCAGTCGACCATCGGGAAGGCGCTCGATGTGCCGTTCTGAGGGAAAGCGCCGGGGCCCGGGCGACCGGGGTTATGTGACGGCGGAGGCCGCGCTGGTGATCCCCGCGCTGGTGCTCTTCGCGGCCCTGCTGGTGTGGGCGTTGATGGCGGCGGCCGCGCAGATCCGGTGCGTGGACGCCGCCCGGGCCGGGCCCCGCGCGGCGGCCCGGGCGGAGCCGCCGGGCGTGGCGGAGGCGGCGGCCCGGGCGGCCG
>LJCW01000357.1 GCA_001298555.1 Actinobacteria bacterium OV450 | reverse complement strand
CTTCGGCGGGAGGCCGGGCGGCGGCGGCCCGGGGGGCCGCGGAACGCGCCCGGCGCGCGGCGGCCGCTTCTCGTCCGTGCCGTACGTGCCGTCGGTGTCCATGAAACCCCTGCCCCCTGCCGTGCCTGCGCTGCGTCGCTCAATGTAGTTGCCCGGAGGCGGTCGTGGGCCCGTACCGGCCCATGCCTCCGCAGCGTCCACAAGACATGCGGCGGGTCCTTCCTATGGCCGTCGCGGACAAGGACACGCGGACACCACTCCCGAACGGAGCATGCCGTACCCCCTCCCCCGGGCCTAGCCTGCGGACAAAGACACAAGTGCGTCCGAAAACACCCCCCAGGAGCCCTCTATGACCGCTGTTCCGCAGGAGCGCAAGATCGTCACCGCGATCCCCGGCCCGAAGTCGCAGGAGCTGCAGGCTCGCCGTCTGCAGACGGTGGCCGGCGGCGTGGGCTCCGTGCTCCCCGTCTTCACGGCCCGCGCGGGCGGCGGCATCATCGAGGACGTCGACGGCAACCGCCTGATCGACTTCGGCTCCGGCATCGCCGTGACCTCGGTCGGCGCCTCCGCCGAGGCCGTCGTGCGCCGCGCCTCCGCGCAGCTCGCGGACTTCACGCACACCTGCTTCATGGTCACGCCGTACGAGGGCTACGTCGAGGTCTGCGAGGCGCTCGCCGAGCTGACCCCGGGCGACCACGCGAAGAAGTCGGCGCTGTTCAACTCCGGCGCCGAGGCCGTCGAGAACGCCGTCAAGATCGCCCGCGCGTACACCAAGCGCCAGGCCGTCGTCGTCTTCGACCACGGCTACCACGGCCGTACGAACCTCACGATGGCGCTGACCGCGAAGAACATGCCGTACAAGAACGGCTTCGGCCCGTTCGCCCCCGAGGTCTACCGCGTCCCGGTCGCCTACGGCTACCGCTGGCCCACCGGCGCCGAGAACTGCGGCCCCGAGGCCGCCGCGCAGGCGATCGACCAGATCACCAAGCAGATCGGCGCCGACAACGTCGCCGCGATCATCATCGAGCCGGTGCTCGGCGAGGGCGGCTTCATCGAGCCGGCCAAGGGCTTCCTGCCGGAGATCGTGAAGTTCGCCAACGAGAACGGCATCGTCTTCGTCGCCGACGAGATCCAGTCCGGCTTCTGCCGCACCGGCCAGTGGTTCGCGTGCGAGGACGAGGGCATCGTCCCGGACCTGATCACCACCGCCAAGGGCATCGCGGGCGGTCTGCCGCTCGCCGCCGTGACGGGCCGCGCCGAGATCATGGACGCCGCGCACGCGGGCGGCCTGGGCGGCACCTACGGCGGCAACCCGGTGGCCTGCGCCGGTGCGCTGGGCTCCATCGAGACCATGAAGAAGCTCGACCTCAACGCCAAGGCGAAGAAGATCGAGTCGGTCATGAAGGCCCGCCTGACGGCCATGCAGGAGAAGTACGACATCATCGGCGACATCCGCGGCCGCGGCGCCATGATCGCGATCGAGCTCGTCAAGGACCCCGCGTCCAAGACCCCGTTCCCGGAGGCGGCCGGCGCGCTCGCCAAGGCCTGCCACGCCGAGGGCCTGCTCGTCCTCACCTGTGGCACCTACGGCAACGTGCTCCGCTTCCTCCCGCCGATCGTCATCGGCGAGGACCTGCTGAACGAGGGCCTGGACCTCATCGAGGCTGCGTTCGCGGCCATCGGCACGGACGTCTGAGCGACTCACCGAACGCAGGAGCCAGCCGGTACCGCCGGTAACGGGCGGGCGCTGTGAAGAAGATGTGGGGGGCCGATGGCAGGAGCGCGTTCCTGCTGTCGGTCCCCTTTCCTCTGCCGTACGGTTTCTGCAGATGAGTGAGACACCCCGCTCCCGGGAGACCGGGGGCGACACCAGTACCGGGCTTCCCCAGCGCCGCACTGGACCTGCGTTCGCGCACACTCCTCACCGATCGGACGGCCGTTCGCCCCAAACCCCCCGGGGCGCTCGGCAACCCGATCCGGGCGGCCGTCCCGGAACCATCCCCCCTGTTCCGGGACGGCCGGCCATCTTCCTCCTTCTCTCCCTGCTGGGACTCGCCCTGACGACCTGGCAGGTCCTGGTGTCGGGTCCACTGCTCGCACCGGACGAACGCCTCAGCCGCGTCCTGGTCCGCACGGTCCCCGACGCCGTCACCGAGCGCCTCTCCGACCTGGGCAACGTCCCGGTCGCCGTTCCGGTCCTGGTCCTCGCGATGGCGTACTCGGTGCGCCGCTGCCGCGCCTGGGCACCGGCCCTGACGGCGGGGCTGGCGATGGCCCTGGTCCCGGCGGTGATCGTGCCGCTGAAGGAGTGGACCGCCCGCCCGGGGCCGTTGGAGCCCTGGGCCGCCGGCTACTACCCCTCGGGCCACACGGCCACCGCGGCCGTCGCCTACATCGGCGCGGCCCTGCTGACCGGCCCGTACAGCCGCCGCCCGTGGCCCATGGCCGGGGCGCTCTCCCTGACGGCCGCGACGGCCACCGGCCTGATCCTGCGCGGCTGGCACTGGCCCCTGGACGTCCTGGCCAGCTGCTTCCTGTGCATCCCCCTGCTCCTGGCCGTCCGTCGCGCCGCAACCCGCGCCGTCGGAGACTGACGCCACCGGCCGGTCCGCCCCAGGAGGGGGCCGGGCCGGCCGGCCCGGCGCCGGTCAGCCTCCGAAGTAGGCGTCGAAGTCCCTCGCGAACTCCCAGCCGCCGAAGCGGTCCCAGTTGACCGACCAGGTCATCAGGCCGCGCAGGCCGGGCCAGGTGCCGTGCGTCGCGTAGGTCCCGCAGTTCGCCCTCTTCGTCAGGCAGTCCAGCGCCTTGTCCACCTCCGCGGGCGGGGTGTGGCCGTTGCCCGCGTTGGTCGTGGCCGGCAGGCCGATCGCCACCTGGTCCGGGCGCAGCGGCGGGAAGACGCGCGCCGTGTCCCCCGCGACGGGGAAGCCGGTGAGCAGCATGTCGGTCATGGCGATGTGGAAGTCCGCGCCGCCCATGGAGTGGTACTGGTTGTCGAGGCCCATGACCGGGCCCGAGTTGTAGTCCTGGACGTGCAGCAGGGTGAGGTCGTCGCGCAGGGCGTGGATGACCGGGAGGTAGGCCCCGGCGCGCGGGTCCTGGCCTCCCCAGGGGCCGGAGCCGTAGTACTGGTGGCCCAGCTGGACGAAGAACGTCTCCGGGGCCATCGTCAGGACGAAGTCCGGGCCGTACTTGGCCTTGAGGGTCCTGACGGCCGAGATGAGGTTGACGATCACCGGGGTGGTGGGGGCCCGGAAGTCGGTGTCGCCCGTCGCGAGCGAGAGGGAGTGGCCCTCGAAGTCGATGTCGAGGCCGTTGAGCCCGTACTCGTCGATGATCTTGCTGACGGAGGACACGAAGGTGTCGCGGGCGGCCGTGGTGGCGAGCTGGACCTGGCCGTTCTGGCCGCCGATCGAGATCAGGACCTTCTTGCCGGCCGCCTGCTTGGCCCTGATGGCCGCCTTGAACTCGGCGGGGGTTTCCACGCCCGGGCACTCGGCGACCGGACAGAGCGAGAAGCGGATGTCCCCGGAGGTCACCGACGTCGGTTCGCCGAACGCGAGGTCGATGACGTCCCAGGAGGCCGGCACGTCGGCCATCCGGAGGTATCCGGATCCGTTGGCGAAGCTCGCGTGGAGGTAGCCGACCAGGGCGTGGGCCGGGAGGCCGGGATCGCCCGGGCTGCCGCCGCCGCTCGTCGTGGAGGCGGTGACGGGGGCGCTCTTGGCGGACTCGCCGGCCGCGTTCACCGCGCTGACCCGGAAGGTGTACGAAGTGGACGCGGCGAGTCCGGTGACGGTCGCCGAGGGTGCGGTGACGCTCACGGGCGCGGCGCCGTCCCGGTGGAGCCGGTAGGAGGTGGCGCCCGGGGAGGCCGACCAGGAGAGGTCCAGGCTGCTCGCGGTGGCGCCGGACGCCGTCAGGCCGGTGGGGGCGGCCGGGGGCTGCGGCTGTCCGGGTCCGGAGCCGCCCGGGTCTGGTCCGACGAGCGTGACGTCGTCGGTGAGGTGGGCGGGCTGGCCGTACCAGCCGTGCGTGTAGACCGTCACGGAGGTGGTGGCCGCGCCCGTACGGAACGTCGTGCTCAGCTGCTTCCAGGCACCCGGGGTCTGCGTCCAGGTGGACACGTCGGTGGTGCCGGTCCCGGCCGCGCCGAGGTAGACGTACGCCCCCTGCACCCAGGCGGTGAGCGTGTACGTCGAGTCGGGCCTGACGGTGACGGTCTGGGAGCAGCGGGCGTTGTCCTGGCCGGCCGGGGTGGCCCGGAGGGCGGAATTCCCGCTGTGGACGGGGGTGGTGACGACGGCTGCGCTGCCGGCCGAACAGCTCCAGCCGTCGAGTCCGGCCTCGAAGCCGCCGTTGCGGGCGAGGTCTGCGTCGGCCGCCGCGGCCGGCGGGCCCGCGGCGAGGAGGCCGGCGACCGCGAGGGCGGCCGCGGTGAGGAAGGTCGTGATCCTGGCGGGGCGTCTGCGCACAACTGCCTCCGGAACATGGGGGGATGGAGCCAGGCCGCCGGTGAACCGGCAGCGGCGCCCAACATGGTCCAGACCAATGTTCTTGTCAAGGCGTACGGCCCTCCTCCCCCGCCGCCGCCCGGCCCGCGGCCTCGTGCATCGCGAGCTCCAGCAGCACCGGATCGGTGAGCGTCCCGCGGCCGTCCGGAACCACCAGCCAGTGCAGTCCGCCCGTCCGCCGGCCGGGGTACGGGACCACGATCCAGGTCCCGCGCCCGGCGCCCCGGACGCCGGTGGCGATCCAGCGGGACGCCGTGCCCGGGGGTACGAAAAAGCCCAGCCGCTGCTCGCCGGAGTCGGCGAGCACCGGGCCGGGCCGGTCGAGGAGGTTCGTCAGGACCTCCAGGGCGGTCTGCCCCAGCTCGCCGGGCAGGATCAGCACGTCCCAGTGCCGGCCGGCCGGCAGCAGGGCGACCCCGAGGGGGTTGCGCTCCCACTCCCACCGGCAGGCGTCGGGGTCCGGCGCCACCGCCACCAGCCATTCCACCGCGGTCTTGATCTCCGAGCCCTGCATCGCCCGGCCTCCGTTCTCTTCGGGTGAGTGGTTCTCACCGGGAGAGAGCGGGGCCGGGTCCTGCGATGACGCGGGTTTCCCCACCTCGTGGTGGTGAAGCGGCTCACGTCGTGAACGGCCGTGCGCCGGGGGCGTGGGCGGGGGTGCCGGCCGGCCCGGGTCAGCTGTCGAAGCCCAGGCCGAGCTTGTCCAGGGCCTTCAGCCACAGGTTGCGCAGGCCGCGGCCGGCGTCGGCGCGGGCCAGGGACCACTTGGTGAGGGTGATCCCGGTCCACGCGAAGGGCTCGGGCGGGAACGGCATCGGCTTGGACTTCACCATCTGCAGCTCGGTGCGCTCGGTACGGGCCCCGTCGAGCAGGTCCAGCATCACCTCGGCGCCGAAGCGGGTGGAGCCGACGCCGAGCCCGGTGTAGCCGGCCGCGTAGGCGACCCTGCCGCCGTGCGCGGTGCCGAAGAACGCGGAGAAGCGCGAGCAGGTGTCGATGGCCCCGCCCCAGGCGTGGCTGAACTTGATGCCCTCCAGCTGCGGGAAGGCGCTGAAGAAGTGCTGCGCGAGCTTCAGGTACGTCTCGGGGCGGTGGTCGTACTCGGAGTCGAGCTTGCCGCGGTAGGGGTAGATGGCGTCGTAACCGCCCCACAGGATGCGGTTCTCCGGGGTGATGCGGAAGTAGTGGAACTGGTTGGCGCTGTCGCCCAGCCCCTGGCGGCCCCGCCAGCCGATGGCCTTGAGCTGCTCCGCGGTCAGCGGCTCGGTCATCAGCGCGTAGTCGTACACCGGGACCGTGAGCGGGCGGATCCGTTTGACCAGCGAGGGGAAGATGTTCGTCCCGAGCGCCACCCGCCGGGCGAAGACCCGCCCGTACGGGGTGCGTACGGCCATCCCGGCGCCCGAGGAGGCCAGCGACAGACCGCGGGTGTTCTCGTAGATCCGCACGCCCAGCGACAGGCAGGCGGCCTTCAGCCCCCAGGCGAGCTTCGCCGGGTTGAGCATGGCGACGCCGTCGGTGTCCCACAGGCCGGCGAGGAAGGTCGGCGAGTCGACCTCCGCGCGCAGCTCCTCGCGGTCCAGCCAGCGCGAGCCGCCCGCGAGACCCAGCTTCTGGGCCTCTTCGTACAGCTCCCGCAGCTCCTCGACCTGGTGGGGCTCGGTGGCCACGTCGATCTCTCCGGTGCGCTCGAAGTCGCACTCGATGCCGTAGCGGGTGATGGCCGCCTCGATCTCGTCGAGGTTGCGCGCACCCAGCTCCTCCAGCTTGGCGAGCTCGCCCGGCCAGCGGGCCATGCCGTTGGCGAGGCCGTGCGTGAGGGAGGCGGCGCAGAAGCCGCCGTTGCGGCCGGAGGCGGCCCAGCCCGCCTCCTTCGACTCGATCAGGACGACGTCCCGGGCGGGATCGCGCTCCTTGGCGATCAGCGCGGTCCACAGTCCGCTGTACCCGCCGCCGATGACGAGCAGGTCGCAGGCCTCGTCGGAGGTCAGCGCCGGCTGCGCGGCGGGCTTGCCGGGGTCGTCCAGCCAGTACGAGACCGGCAGTGCTTCGGAAAGGGATTGAGCAACACTTCGCATGGCGACTGGGGCCATGTCTTCCAACTCCCTACAGAGTTACTTGGGTTGTGCTTTCTTGCGGCGGTTGCCGACCGTCTGGCCGACGAGGACCACCAGCACCGCGATGACGAACATGGCCGTGCCGATGACGTTGATCTGTACGGGCGTACCGCGCTGGGCCGATCCCCACACGAACATCGGGAAGGTGACGGTGTTGCCCGAGTTGAAGTTGGTGATGATGAAGTCGTCGAACGACAGCGCGAAGGACAGCAGTGCGCCCGCCGCGATACCGGGCGCCGCGATCGGCAGGGTGACCCGTGCGAAGGTCTGCACCGGGCCGGCGTAGAGGTCGCGGGCGGCCTCCTCCAGCCGCGGGTCCATCGACAGCACGCGGGCCTTGACGGCGGCGACCACGAAGCTGAGGCAGAACATGATGTGGGCGATCAGGATCGTCCAGAAGCCCAGCTGGATGCCCATGTTCAGGAAGAGCGCGAGCAGCGAGGCCGCCATCACGATCTCGGGCATCGCCATCGGCAGGAAGATCAGCGAGTTGACCGCGCCGCGCGCCCGGAAGCGGTAGCGGACCATCGCGAAGGCGATGGCGGTGCCGAGGACGGTGGCGCCGATGGTGGCCCACACGGCGATCTGGAGCGACAGGGACAGCGAGCCGCACAGGTCGGCGACCCCGCAGGGGTCCTTCCAGGCGTCGAGCGAGAACTCCTGCCAGGCGTAGTTGAAGCGCCCGGCCGGGTTGTTGAAGGAGAAGACCGTCACGACGACGTTCGGCAGGATCATGTACGCGAGCGTGCCGAGGCCGAAGATGACGACGAGATTGCGCCGGAGCCAACGCATCAGACCAGGTCCTCCGTCCCCGCTCGGCGGATGTAGATGGTGACCATGATCAGCACGATGGCCATGAGGATGAACGACAGCGCGGCCGCCGTCGGGTAGTCGAGGATGCGCAGGTACTGCGACTGGATGACGTTGCCGATCATCCGGGTGTCCGTGGAGCCGAGCAGCTCGGCGTTCACGTAGTCCCCGCTCGCCGGGATGAAGGTGAGCAGGGTCCCGGAGACCACGCCCGGCATGGAGAGCGGGAAGGTCACCTTCCGGAAGGTGGTGGCGGGGTGGGCGTACAGGTCCCCGGCGGCCTCGTGGAGGCGGGTGTCGATCCGCTCCAGCGAGGTGTAGAGCGGCAGGATCATGAAGGGGAGGAAGTTGTACGTCAGACCGCAGACCACCGCCAGCGGCGTCGCCAGCACCCGGTCGCCCTGGGTGATGCCGAGCCAGCTGGTGACGTCCAGGAAGCCGGTCTTGTTGAGGACGGCGACGACGGGGCCGCCGTCGGCCAGGATCGTCTTCCAGGCCAGGGTGCGGATCAGGAAGCTGGTGAAGAACGGGGCGATGACCAGCACCAGCACCAGGTTGCGCCAGCGGCCCGCCCTGAAGGCGATCAGATAGGCCAGCGGGTAGCCGAGCAGCAGGCACAGCACGGTCGCGGTGCCGGCGTAGGCGAGGGAGCGCAGGAACTGCGGGTAGTACTCGGTGAGCGCGTCCCAGTAGGTCTGGAAGTGCCAGGTGACCCGGAAGCCCTCTTCGAGGGAGCCGGTCTGCACCGAGGTGGAGGCCTGGTAGACCATCGGCAGCACGAAGAAGACCAGCAGCCACAGGATGCCGGGGAGCAGCAGCCAGTACGGGATCAGCCGCTTGCGCACGGACGGCCTGTGGACCGGGGGTTCGGTGGCGGGCTCGGCCTCCGGTGGCGCGACGGTGGCGGTCATGCGCCCTCCTCGACCGTCTCGATGCCGGCGTCTATGTCCTGGGCGGCGTCGAGGCCGAACGTGTGCTCCGGGTTCCAGTGCAGGACCACCTCGGCGCCGGGGGCGAGGCGGGCGTCCCGCTCGATGTTCTGGACGTACACCTCCAGCTCGGGGCAGACCTGGCTGTCGACGACGAACTGGGTGGAGACCCCGATGAAGGAGGAGGCGGCTATCCTGCCGCGGATCTGGTTGCGGCCGGCGGCGACGGTGTCCGCCTCGTCCGCGTGGACCAGGCTCATCTTCTCGGGGCGCACGCCGACCAGCAGCTTCCCGCCGGCCTTCGGGGTGGTCGAACACCGTGCGGCGGGCAGGCGCAGCGTGGTCCCGGCCGAGCTGACCGTGACATCGGCGCCGCCCGCCTCCAGGACCTCGGCCTCGATGAGGTTGGACGTGCCGAGGAAGTTGGCGACGAAGGTGGTCCGCGGGTTCTCGTACAGCTCGGCGGGCGCGCCCAGCTGCTCGACGCGGCCGCCGTTCATCACGGCGACCGTGTCGGCCATGGTCATGGCCTCCTCCTGGTCGTGCGTGACGTGCACGAAGGTGATGCCCACCTCGGTCTGGATCCGCTTGAGCTCCAGCTGCATCTGGCGGCGCAGCTTGAGGTCGAGGGCGCCGAGTGGCTCGTCGAGGAGCAGCACCTGGGGGTGGTTGATGAGTGCGCGGGCGACGGCCACGCGCTGCTGCTGGCCGCCGGAGAGCTGGTGCGGCTTGCGCTGGGCGAACTGGCCGAGCTCGACCAGCTCCAGCATGTCGTCGACCTGCTTCTTGACGGACTTGATGCCGCGGCGGCGCAGCCCGAAGGCCACGTTCTCGTAGATGTTCAGGTGCGGGAACAGCGCGTAGCTCTGGAACACCGTGTTGACGGGGCGCTTGTACGGCGGCAGGTGGGTGACCTCGCGGTCGCCGAGGTGGACCGTGCCGGTGGAGGGCTCCTCCAGGCCGGCGATCATGCGCAGCGTGGTGGTCTTCCCGCAGCCGGAGGCGCCGAGCAGGGCGAAGAAGGAGCCCTGGGGGATGGTGAGATCCAGCGGGTGCACGGCGGTGAACGAGCCGTAGTGCTTGCTGATCCCGGCGAGGCGGACGTCGCCGCCCGCGGTCTTGTCAGTCATGGGTCGCGGCCTTCGGTGGTGGTGTCGTCGGAAGGGTGCGGGGCGCGGATGCCGGCAGAGGGGGGTCGTCAGGCTCCGATGAGCTTGGCGAACTTCTCCTCGTACGCGGTCTCTTCCTCACTGCTGAGGGAGCGGAAGGCGTGGGCCTTGGCCGCCATCGCCTTGTCCGGGATGATCAAGGGGTTGTCCGCGAGCGCGGGGTCGATCTTCGCAAGGTCTTCCTTGACGCCGTCGACCGGGCAGACGTAGCTGATGAACGCGGCCAGCCGGGCGGCGTTCGGGGGCTCGTAGTAGAAGTCGATCAGCTTCTCGGCGTTGGCCTTGTGCCGGGCGTGGGCCGGGACCAGCAGGTTGTCGCTGGAGGTGATGTAGCCGGGCGCCGGTATCGCGTACTTGATGTCCGGGTTTCCGGCCTGGAGCTGGATGATGTCGCCGGCCCAGGCGAGGCAGGCGGCGAGGTCGCCCTTGTCGAGGTCCGCGGTGTAGTCGTTGCCCGTGAAGCGGCGGATCTGCTTGGTGTCCACGCCCTTCTGGAGCCGGCCGATGGCCGCGTCGTAGTCCGCGGTGGTGAAGTTCGCCGGGTCCTTGCCCTGGTCGAGCAGGGTCATGCCGACGGTGTCGCGCATCTCGGTGAGGAAGCCGACGCGCCCCTTGAGGGAGGGGTCGTCGAGCAGCTGGGTGACGGAGTCGACCTTCTTGCCGTCGGTCGCCTTCGCGTTGTAGGCGATGACGGTGTCGATGCCGGTCCACGGGTAGCTGTACGCGCGGCCCGGGTCCCAGTCGGGATTGCGGAACTGCGGGATCAGGTTGGCGTAGGCGTGCGGGAGGTGCGAGGGGTCGAGCTTCTGCGCCCAGCCGAGCCGGATGATGCGGGCGGCGAGCCAGTCGGTGACGACGATCAGGTCGCGGCCGGTGTCCTGGCCGGCCGCGAGCTGCGGGCGGACCTTGCCGAAGAACTCGACGTTGTCGTTGATGTCCTCGGTGTACTTGACGGCTATCCCGGTGCGCTGGGTGAACTCGTCCAGCGTGGGGTGGGTCTTCTCGTCCTCGCTGGTGTCCATGTACTCGGTCCAGTTGGAGAAGTTGATCTCCTTCTCCCGGTCCGAGTGGTCGTCGGAGGCGACGGCGGTGTCGCCCGCGCGCTTGGCCGGCGGGATGCCGCAGGCGGACAGGGAGGCCAGGCCGCCGAGGGTGAGCGCTCCGACACCGGAGGCGCGCAGCAGCGAGCGGCGGGTGAGGGCGCCGCGCCCGCTGGTGAGGCTGCGCCGCATCGCGGCGAGTTGCGCCGCCGAGAGGCGGTCGGGCTCGAACTGCTCCATGAGCTGCCCTTTCGGGATGGGTGGCGCCGCTGGTCAGGCGGCGGGCTGCCACGCGGCGGAAGCCGGATTCGGTTAGGTGCGGTCCCCGAAGATGGTGCGGTGCCAGTCCTTCGCGGCGACCGCCGTGTTGTCATACATCACATGCTTGACCTGCGTGTACTCCTCGAAGGAGTAGGCGCTCATGTCCTTTCCGAAGCCACTCGCCTTGTAGCCGCCGTGAGGCATCTCGCTGATGATCGGGATGTGGTCGTTCACCCAGACGCAGCCCGCCTTGATCTCGCGGGTGGCGCGGCCCGCCCGGTAGACGTCGCGGCTCCAGGCGGAGGCGGCGAGCCCGTACGGGGTGTCGTTGGCCAGCTCGATGCCCTCGTCGTCGGAGTCGAAGGGCAGGACGACGAGGACCGGGCCGAAGATCTCGGACTGGACGACCTCGCTGTCCTGGGCGGCGCCGCAGACGAGCGTGGGCCGGTAGTACGCGCCCCCGGCGAGCTCGCCGCCCGGGATCTCACCGCCGGTGACGACGGTGGCGTAGCCGCGGGCGCGCTCCACGAAGCCGGCGACCCGGTCGCGCTGGGCGTGCGAGACCAGCGGGCCGAGGTCGGTGGCCCGGTCGAACGGGTCGCCGAGGCGGACGGTCTCCATCAGCGCGGCCACGCGGGCGACGAAGGCGTCGTGCAGGGGGCGCTGGACGTACGCGCGGGTGGCGGCGGTGCAGTCCTGGCCGGTGTTGATCAGGGAGGCGGCGACGGCGCCGTGCGCGGCGGCCTCCAGGTCGGCGTCGTCGAAGACCACGAAGGGCGCCTTCCCGCCGAGCTCCAGGTGGAGCCGCTTGACGGTGGCGGTGGCGATCTCGGCGACGCGCTTGCCGACGGCGGTGGAGCCGGTGAACGAGGTCATCACCACGTCCGGGTGGCCGACCAGGTGCTCGCCCGCGTCCCGGCCGGCGCCGGTGACGATGTTGACCACGCCGTCGGGCAGGCCCGCGTCCTTGGCCGCCTGCGCGAACATCAGGGAGGTGAGCGGGGTCAGCTCGGCGGGCTTCAGGACGATCGTGTTGCCCGCGGCGATCGCCGGGAGGATCTTCCAGGCGGCCATCTGGAGCGGATAGTTCCAGGGGGCGATGGATCCGACGACCCCGATGGCCTCGCGCCGCACGTAGGAGGTGTGGTCCCCTGAGTACTCGGCCGCCGCCTGCCCCTGCAGATGCCGGGCCGCGCCCGCGAAGAAGGCGGTGTTGTCGATGGTTCCCGGTACGTCGAACTCGGTGGACAGCCGGATCGGCTTGCCGCACTGGAGGGACTCCGCGTACGCGAAGTCCTCCGCCTGCTCGGCCAGCACCGCGGCGAGCCGGTGCAGGGCGTCCGAGCGCTCGCCGGGGGTGGCCGCGGACCAGGCCGGGAAGGCCCGCTTGGCGGCGGCGACGGCCTCGTCGACGTCGGCGGTGGAGGCCAGCTCGTACGTGAGCACCTCCTCGCCCGTCGCGGGATCGACCACGGTGTGCGACCGCCCGGAGGTTCCGGACCTCAGCTGCCCGTCGATGTACTGCGCGCCGTCTGCGAAGCGGTCCTTGACCTGGAAGCGATTACCCATCACGCTCTCACGCTCTCCGTAGCTTCAGCTCGAATTGAGTGCCGATCCTGGCAGAGGTGTTACCCGCAGCCAAGTGATTCCGTTGTTGCCTTTTGATTACGCGACGGAATCGGTCGACCATGTGTCGAGGCACACCCCAAATCCCGTACGAAGTGTCAGTGGCGGGTGCCAGACTCGCGTGCATGGAGAAGATCGACAAGTTGATCGAGCAGGTCAGCCGTGGTGAGCGGGTGAAGTACCTGCCGTTCTGGGGGCACCGGCCGCGTCCGGACGGGACGCTCGGCCCCAGCTGTCTGAGCCAGTGGTGGCCCTCGCCGTTCACCGTGGGTGATGTCCGGTACGACACGGCGGAGCACTGGATGATGGCCGGCAAGGCCCGGCTGTTCGGCGACCCCGAGGCGGAGCGCGCCGCGCTGGAGGCGAAGACTCCCGCGGAGGCCAAGAAGGCCCGCCGGCTCGTGCGCGACTTCGACGACGCGGTCTGGGAGCGGGAGCGGTTCGCGCTGGTGGTCGAGGGCAGCGTGCACAAGTTCGCGTCCACCCCCCAACTGCGCGCGTACCTCCTGGGCACCGGGAACCGTGTGCTGGTGGAGGCGAGTCCGATGGACCGCATCTGGGGCATCGGACTGGCCGCGGACGACGAACGCGCCCTGGACCCGGCCCGCTGGCGCGGCCTGAACCTGCTGGGCTTCGCCCTGATGGAGGCGCGCGAGCGGCTGCGCACGGGGGCTTAAATGCGTGGCGGGCGGCCGAGCCGGCCGCCTACGGTGGGACTCGTCCAGGTGCGCAGGCGAGACCTCCTTCCACTCTTCATGGGCAGGTCGCGGGTTCGAGTCCCGCCACCGGCTTCCGGGCCGGTGTAGCTCAGTCGGCAGAGCAGCACGCGGTTTCGCCGACCTCGGTCTCTGGACACCCACGTCACGCACCTCCCGGTGCGCGGGCTGCGGCTCCTTCTTTCCCAGGAATCCCAAGCCGCCGCCACCTTGATCTCGGGAGGCACGCGTGCGGGATGCCCGGTGCGCAGGCGACGGTTACTTCCGGGACCAGGAGGTCGCGGGTTCGAATCCCGCCCGGCTCCGGCCGGTGGAGCAGCTCGGCAGCTCGCCTGGATAAAAGTCCGTCACCGACTCCGATCTCGGGCATCCCGCACGTCACGCCTCCCCCTCTTTCCACTGAATTCGGGGGGATTCACCATGGCTCGCTTCAACCTGCGCGCACGCGGGAAGGCCTCCGCCGCCGCGGGGCCGGTCTCGCCCGTGCGCTCCACCGGCGGCCGCGCCGCCAACCACCGGGGCGGCCCCGGCTACGTCCGCGACGCGCGCTCCGAGCTGTTCCTGCTCGCCGTCGCCAACTTCGTGACCCAGCAGACCTTCCACGAGAGCGGCGAGGCCCGCGACGACCGGTTCTCCGCCCTCGTGCGCCGTCTCGCCGTGGAGGACCCCGCGTGGACCGCCGGCCTGCTCGGCTGGCTGCGCGCCGACGGGAACATGCGCACGGCCTCGCTGGTCGGAGCGGCCGAGTACGTGAAGGCGCGGCTCGACGCAGGAGCCACTGACGGCCCCTCGAACCGCACGGTCGTGGACTCCGTGCTGCGGCGCGCGGACGAGCCCGGTGAGCTGCTGGCCCACTGGACGGCGACGTACGGGCGTGCCGTCCCCAAGCCGGTGAAGCGCGGTATCGCCGATGCCGTGCGCAGGCTCTACTCCGCCACCTCGCTGCTGAAGTACGACACCGTGTCCCGCGGCTATCGCTTCGGCGACGTGCTGAACCTCGTACACGCCTCCCCCGATCCCGCGAAGCCCTGGCAGGGCGAGCTGTTCCGGTACGCCCTCGACCGGCGGCACCACCCGGAGACGGCCGAGGTGCCGGCCGGCAACCGCACCCTGCTCGCGCACCGGGAGCTCATGGAGCTGCCGGTGGAGGAGCGCCGGGCCGTGGTGACCGCGCCCGACGGGGCCGAACGGCTCGCCGCCGCGGGCATGACCTGGGAGGCGCTGGCCGGCTGGCTCCAGGGGCCGATGGACGCGGCCGCCTGGGAGGCGGTCATCCCGTCCATGGGCGCGATGGCGCTGCTGCGGAACCTGCGCAACTTCGACCAGGCCGGTGTCTCGGACGCGGTGGCCGCGCAGGTCGCGGCGAGGATCTCCGACCCGGAGGTCGTCGCCCGGTCCCGGCAGTTCCCCTTCCGCTACCTGGCCGCCCACCGGCACGCGCCGTCGCTGCGCTGGGCGTACCCGCTGGAACAGGCGCTCGGCCACTCGCTGGCCAACGTGCCCGCGCTGCCGGGCCGGACGCTGGTCCTCGTGGACCGTTCGGGCTCGATGTGGGCGCCGCTGTCGGACCGGTCCCAGCTCAACCGGGCGGACGCGGCGGCCGTCTTCGGCACGGCGCTGGCGCTGCGCGCCGAGGACGCGGACCTGGTGCAGTTCGGGACGCACAGCAAGCAGGTCCCGTACGTCCGGGGCGAGTCCGCGCTGAAGGTGCTGGAGCGGTTCGAGGACCTCGGCGGCACCAACACCTCGGAGGCCGTGCGGCGGTACTACAGGGGACACGACCGGGTCCTGATCGTCACCGACGAGCAGGCGACGTACCACTACGGCGGCGACCCGACGGCCCATGTCCCGGACGGGGTCCCGGTGTACACCTGGAACCTGGCCGGCTACCGGACGGGCCACGCGCCCTCCGGGTCCGCCGGCCGGCACACCTTCGGCGGGCTCACCGATGCGGCGTTCCGCATGGTCACCCTGATCGAGGGCGGCCGGGACGCGGACTGGCCGTGGGCGGCGCAGGCGGCCCAGCCGGACGGCGGCTGACGGACGGGGCCGGGCCCGGGCAGCTGCTGCCCGGGCCCGGCCCTGTGCCGTGTGCGGTGAGGTGCCCAGGGTCCCGCGGTACCCGTGGGCCCCGTGTCCCCGTGGTGTCCGGGTCCCCGTGGTGTCCGGGTCCCCGCGTCAGACGTTCTCGCGCATGTGCGTGCGCGAGGGCGGCCTGTCGAAGTCGTTGCCGCTCTGCTCGTCACCGAGCAGGACACCGAAGATCAGGAGCCCGATCGTCAGCAGGCTGAGCACGATGCCCACCGCGCCCAGGATGATGCCGGCCAGTGCCATCGGGCCGTTGTCGGCTTCGCCTCGCTTGGCCTTGCCACGGCCCAGGATGCCGAACACGAGCGCCGGGACGGCGAACAGCAGGCCCACGTAGCAGGTGACCACGCCGATGATGCCGAGGACCAGGGCCGTGACCCCGAAGCCGTTGCTCTTCGGCTGCTGGTACGGGAAACCCGGGTATCCGGGGTATCCGGGGTACGCCTGCTGGCCCGGGTACCCGGGGTACCCGTACCCCGGCTGCGCGGGCGGGGGTCCGGGGTACGCGTATCCCCCGGGGTCCGGCTGGGCCGGGTACCCGTACGCGGGCGTGGACCCGGGAGCCGCCACCGGCGGTGTCTGTGCGGGCTGCTGTCCCGGCGCCGGCGCCGGCCCGGGTATCCGGTCCGGCGGACCCTCCGCTCCCGGCATCTCCGCCATCGTGGGCTGGTCGTGCACGGACGGCGAACCCGACACGCCCGGTGCGGCCTGCGGTTTCCCGAGCTCCACCGCCGGCCGCTCCGGCGGCGCCCACGGGTCCCTCGGCTCGGGGCTCTGGTCGGTCATGCGGCGCCCCCCTCTCGTACGGCCATGCTATGCGCTGCCTCGGACAGTCCCGGGGCTGCCTACGATGAAGCCCGATCTGTCCGCACCCATGTCCCACCCGCGTCCTCCCGGAGGCTCCTTCATGCCCGACCTGAACCCCTTCATCGCGGGGCTGCCCAAGGCGGAACTCCACGTCCACCACGTCGGCTCGGCCTCCCCGCGCATCGTGGCCGAACTCGCCGCCCGCCACCCCGACTCCAAGGTCCCCACGGACCCCGAGGCACTCGCCGACTACTTCACGTTCACCGACTTCGCGCACTTCATCGAGGTCTACCTGTCCGTCGTCGACCTGGTCCGCACCCCCGCCGACGTCCGCACCCTGACGTTCGAAGTCGCCCGCGACATGGCCCGGCAGAACATCCGCTACGCGGAACTGACCATCACCCCGTACTCGTCCACCCGCCGCGGCATCGACGAGAAGGCCTTCATGGAGGCCATCGAGGACGCCCGCAAGGCCGCAGAGACCGAACTCGGCGTCGTCCTGCGCTGGTGCTTCGACATCCCGGGCGAGGCGGGCCTGGAGGCCGCCGCCGAGACCGCGCGCCTCGCCGTCGACCTGCGCCCGGAGGGCCTGGTCTCCTTCGGCCTCGGCGGCCCGGAGATCGGTGTCCCGCGCCCGCAGTTCAAGCCGTACTTCGACGCCGCCCGGGCCGCCGGCCTGCACAGCGTGCCGCACGCGGGTGAGACCACCGGCCCGGAGACGATCTGGGACTCGATCCGCGAACTGGGCGCCGAGCGCATCGGCCACGGCACCAGCGCCACCCGGGACCCGGAGCTCCTGGCCTACCTCGCCGAGCACCGGATCGCGCTGGAGGTCTGCCCGACCTCCAACATCGCCACGCGCGCCGTGACGGACCTGGACCGGCACCCGGTCAAGGAGATGGTGGAGGCGGGCGTGCTCGTCACCATCAACAGCGACGACCCGCCGATGTTCGGCTCCGACCTCAACAACGAGTACGCGGTGGCCGCGCGCCTGCTGGACCTCGACGAGCGCGGGCTCGCGCAGCTGGCGAAGAACGCCGTCGAGGCCTCCTTCCTGGACGCCGCCGGCAAGGCGGAGCTCAGCGCGGAGATCGACGCGTACACCGAGGCCTGGCTGGCGCGCTGACGGACCGCCGGCCGCCGGGAACGCCGACAATGGCAGTCATGCGCACCCTGACTGCCGTCGGCCACCGCGGCGATCCCTACCGTGTCCGCGAAAACACCCTGCCCTCGATCCGCTCGGCCTTCCTCCGCGGGGCCGACGCCGTCGAGATCGACGTACGGCTGACCCGTGACGGGGTGCCGGTCCTCCTCCACGACGACACGCTCCAGCGGCTGTGGGGCCATGACGTGCGGCTCGACGCCGTCACGGCCCCGCAGCTGAAGGAGTTGACGGGCGGGCGCGTCCCGACGCTGCGCGAGGCCCTCATGGCGGCGGGCGCGGGCCGCGTGATGATCGACCTGCCCGGGGCGACGGCGGAAGCCGTACGGACGGTCGTCGGCCAGGTGCGGGAGTGCGGGGCGCGCGACCGTACGTACTACTGCGCGGGCCCGGACACCATGCTGGCGGTGCGCGCGGCCGATCCGGCGGCCGAGATCGCGCTGACGTGGACCACGCTGTCACCGCCGCGCCGGGTGCTGATCGACGCGGTGGCGCCGGCCTGGCTCAACTACCGCTTCGGGCTGGTCGACCGGGAGCTGACGGACGCCCTCCACAAGGAGGGCCTGCTGGTCTCGGCCTGGACGGCGGACACCACGCGGACGATGCGCAGGCTGATCGCGGCGGGGGTGGACGCCGTCACCACCAACCGGGTGGACGCGCTGTGCCGCGTACGGGCCGAGCTCGGGCGGTCCGGCCGGTGATACGCGCCCGGGGGGACCGGATCCGATGGGCGGATCCGCGGTGGCGGGACCTGGGGCTGGCGCTGCTGGTCCAGGTGGCGACGACGATTCCGTTCGTCGTACCCCGCGATCCGCACGATTCTCCGGCCACCTGGCCGGCGTACCTGCTGACCACACTGGGCAATCTGCCGCTGGTGTGGCGGCGGCGGGCGCCCGTGGCGGCGATCTTCGGGATGGTCGCGGCCGGGACGCTCTACACGCTGGCGCTGGACGGCCCCGGCCAGCCGCTGCCGTACGCACCGCTGATCGGCGTGTACACGATGGCGCTGCTGTGCCCGGCCCGGGTGCGGATCACGATGGGCGTGACGCTGACCGTGCTCATCCTCGTCTCGGTGGCGCTCAACACCGGGACGGCCAGGGAGCTGCTGTTCGCGCTGTTCGTCTTCGCGGCGGCCTACGCCCTGGGGCGGCTCCAGTACACGCGGCAGGCGTACACGGAGGCCGTCGAGGCCCGGGCGGCCGAGTTGGAGCGGGCGAACCGGATCGAGGCGGAACAGGCGGCGGCCCGCGAACGGGCCCGGATAGCACGGGAGATGCACGACGTCCTCTCGCACGCCGTCAGCATCATGATCGTGCAGGCGGAGGCCGGTCCGGTGGCGGTGCGCCGGGCCCCGGAGCGGGCGGAGGCGGCCTTCGACGCGATCGCGGAGACGGGCCGCGACGCGATGGCGCAGCTGCGGACCATGCTGGGCGTGCTGCGGACGGACGGGCCGCCGGCGCACGAGGCGGGGCGCGAGGCGGCTCCGCGGTCGCCGCAGCCCCGGATCGGGGAACTGCCCGCGCTGCTGGAGCGGGTCCGGGGCAGCGGGCTGGAGGTCTCGTACGAGCGGACGGGCGTGGTGCGCGCGCTGCCGGCGGCGCTGGAGGCGACGGTGCACCGGGTGGTCCAGGAGGCGCTGACGAACGTGCTGAAGCACGCCGGGGCGTCGGCGGTGTCGGTCCGGCTGGAGGACGGGCCGCGGACGCTCACGGTGACGGTGACGGACGACGGACGGGGCCGGGCGCCGGTACGGGCGCCGGTACCGGGGGCGGCGTCCGGCGGGCACGGGCTGATCGGGATCCGGGAGCGGGCGGCGGCGCACGGCGGTACGGCGGAGTTCGGTCCGGGCCCCGTCGGCCTGGGGTTCTCGGTCCGGGTCGTACTAGTAACCTCACCGCTGGAGGTGGGGAGTTGACGATCCGTGTGGTGGTGGCGGACGACCAGGAGCTGGTGCGCAGCGGCTTCGCGATGATCCTGGACGCGCAGGACGACATCGAGGTCGTCGCGGAGGCCGGGGACGGCGCGGCGGCGGTGGCGGCGGTGCGGGAGCTGCGGCCGGACGTGGCGCTGCTGGACGTCCGGATGCCGGTGCTCGACGGGATCGGGGCGTGCCGGACGATCTCGGCCGGGACGTCCTGCCGGACGGTGATGCTGACGACGTTCGACTCGGACGAGTACGTGTACGAGGCCCTGCACGCGGGGGCGAGCGGGTTCCTGCTGAAGGACGTGCGGCGCGACGACCTGGTGCACGCCGTGCGGGTGGTGGCGGCGGGCGAGTCGCTGCTGGCGCCGTCGGTCGCCCGGCGGCTGATCGAGGAGTACACGGCGGTGACGGCGCGGCCGGCGGCGGGGGCGCTGTCCGCGCAGCGGCTGGAGGTGCTCACGGCGCGGGAGCGGGAGACGCTGCTGCACCTGGGGCGGGGGCTGTCGAACGCGGAGATCGCGGCCGCGCTGGTGGTGAGCGAGCACACCGTGAAGTCGCACGTGGGGCACGTGCTGGCGAAGCTGGGGCTGCGGGACCGGATCCAGGCGGTGATCTGCGCGTACGAGACGGGTCTGATCGCGGCCGGAGTGGGGACCGCAGTGGGGACCGGGGCGGGAGCCGGTGCGGGGGCCGGGGGTGCAGGTAGCTCGGGGGTATCTCCCTCCGGGGAGTGAGAGGGCGGGGGCGGGCTCCCTCGCGCCGGTGAGTTGTCGTACCGGTGAAGACCCCTCTTGGTGGTGATCCGCGAGGACCCCGGTGACCTGCAGCATTGAGTCATCGGGGCCGCTGGGGCCCGGACGAACTCACAGGGGGATTCCGCCATGAAGGTACGTACCCGCGCACTGATCGCCACCGCCCTGGTCCTGGGCATCGCGGCCGGACCGGCCGTGGCCCATGCCGCTCCGGCCCCCGCGCCGATGTCGGCCCGCGATGTGGACCCGCCCGTGTACACGACCGCGCCCGATGCGGCGGCGCTGCGCAGGGCGATCGCCGGCGTCGGCCCGGGGAACGGGGATGCGACGGCCGCGCTGGTCCGGGTGGGCGGTACGAGCGGCCGCTGGGTGGGCAGTTCCGGCGTGGCTGATGTCCGCACCGGCCGCAAGGCCTTCGACGACGCCCGGTTCCGGGCCGGTTCGGTGACGAAGACGTTCACGGCGGCGGTGGTGCTCCAGCTTGCCGCCGAGGGCAGGGTCGATCTGGACAGGCCGGTGCAGCAGTACCTGCCCGGGCTGCTGCCGTCCGGCCCGAAGGGCTTCGAGCCCGTCAGCGTGCGGCAGTTGCTGAACTACACGAGCGGCATACAGCCGGCCGAGGGGCCGGGGGATTCGTTCGAGGCGCAGTACGCCCACCGGTTCGACGTGGTCGATCCGCACGCGCTGATCGCCGAGGCGGTGGCGAAGGGGCCCGAGTTCAAGCCGGGTGAGAAGCAGCACTACCTCAACATCGACTACACGGTCCTGGCCGTGCTGATCGAGAAGCTGACGGGGACGACGTACGAACAGGCCCTGTCGGAAAGGATCCTGAAGCCGCTCGGCCTGCACCACACGTCGGTTCCGGGGCGTGGGGAGAACCGGATACCGGGCCCGCACCACCACGGCTACCAGGCCGTGGACAAGCCGGGCGGTGGGAGCGCCCTGGTGGACGTGACCGACTGGAACTCCTCGTCCAACTGGGCCGCGGGGGACCTGATATCGACCACGGCGGACCTGGAGAGGTTCACCCAGGCCCTGTTCGCGGGGCGGGTGGTGCCGAAGGCGCAGCTGGAGGAGATGTTCACGGTGCCCGCGGTCAAGGACTTCGACTCCGGGGAGGACGCCGTACAGACCGCGGGGATGAAGCGGTTCGTCCTGCCCGACGGCACGGTGGTCTACGGCAAGACGGGCTCCCGGTACGGCTACAGCACGGTGATCGGCGGGGCGCGCGATCTCTCGCGCACGCTCGTCTACTCGGTGAACTCCACCGACGCGAAGGGGCAGGACATGAACAAGGTGGCCTACGGAATCGTCATGGCGGCCTTCGCCCGGTAGCGGTCAGGCGGGCAGCGCCTCCAGACGCTTGATCATGCGGCGGAGCACCAGCAGGGGGATGACCCCGAAGACGCCGAACGACATGTCGATGAGGCTCCACCCGAAGGGGATCCCCCGGACGGGACCGCAGATCAGGGCCAGGGGGATCACGCCGGCGCAGGCGATCATGCCGGCTTCGACGATCCAGACGTTGCGGACGGGGTCGCGGTGGACTCCGTAGAAGAAGACCGCGATCACCAGGTGGGCGAAGGCGAGCCAGTCGGTGCCGTAGAGGAGGAAGGGGTAGTCCTCGTCCGCGCGGTCCAGCCCGTCGCCCACGCGCTGGAGCCACGCGTGGGACACGAGGGAGTTGGCCCAGTGCAGTTCGGTGACCAGGGGGAAGGCGGTGAGACCACTCAGCACGAGGCAGACGATGAACAGGACCAGCCAGGCACGGATCCGCCGCTGAAGGGCGCTTCTCTCGCTCATGGAAGAAAGCGTACGCCCGTTTCTGAACACGTTCAGCCAAAATCCTGAACATGTTCAGTTCTGTGGCGGGACCGTCATCATCTGCTCCGTCGCCCGGCCTCAGAGGCCGACGAGGGCGTTCCAGCGCTGGGCGAACGAGCGGCGCTCGGCCGAGGAGATGTCCCGGGCCACGACGAGCCGCTTGCGCATCTCCCCGTCGGGGAAGATCAGCGGGTTCTCGGCGAGCTGTGCGGTCTCCTTGTCGTCGGAGCCGGCCAGGACCTCGCGGGCGGCGGGGACCGGACAGACGTAGTTGACGGCGGCGGCGAGCTCGGCGGCCACCTCCGGGGCGTAGTAGTAGTCCACCAGGGCCTCGGCGTTGACCTTGTGGCGGGCCAGGTTCGGGACCAGCAGGCTCTCGGCCCAGAGCTCGGCCCCCTCCTCCGGGACCACGAACTCGATGTCCGGGTTGTCGGCCTGCAGCTGGATGGCGTCACCGGAGTACGCCTGGCAGGCCAGGACGTCCCCCTTGCTCAGATCGGAGGTGTAGTCGTTGCCGGTGAAGCGGCGGATGTGCTTCTTCTTCACCATGCTCTCCACCTGGTCGCACATCCGGTGGAAGTCGGACTCGGTCCACCGCGTGACGTCCACGCCGTTGCCCTGCATCAGGAGGGCGAAGGACTCGTCCAGGCCGGAGAAGAGGGTGACCTTGCCGGCCAGGTCCGGGTGCCAGAGGTCCTGGACGGACTTGATCTCCCGCCCCAGCGCCTTGCGGTTGTAGGCGATGCCGGTGATCCCCGACTGCCAGGGGACGGTGTGGAGGCGGCCCTCGTCGAAGGCGGGGGACCGCAGCTGCGGGTCCAGGTGCGCGGCCACGTTGGGCTGCGCCGAGCGGTCCATCTTCTGGGCCCAGCCCAGGTGGACGAAGCGGGCGGCCATCCAGTCGCTGACCACCACCAGGTCGTGACCGGTCTCCTGGTGGTTCATGAGGGCCGGGCTGACCTTGCCGAAGAACTCGTCGTTGTCGTTGATCTCCTCGGTGTACCGGACCTGGATGCCGGTCTTCTCCGTGAAGGCGTCCAGCGTGGGGCGACGCTCCTCGTCCTTGTCATCGGTGTCGATGTACAGCGGCCAGTTGGAGAAGACGACGCTCTTGTCCCGGTCGGAGCGGTCCGGGCCTCCCCGTCGGTCCTCGGGGACGTACGCGGCGGGCACACCGCAGCCGGTGAGGGCCGCGAACAGGCCGGCGGCACCGAGGCCGCGCAGCGCAGCGCGGCGGGAGAAGGCGAGTTCAGGCATGGGCAAAGCCTCGGGGACGAGAAGAGGGCGGGCAATAGACACATTGTCTACTGCCCGCCCTCTCAAGGCCCTTCGATGATCGATGCGACCTCCGCGGAGACCGATCAGCCGTCGAGCGAGGTCATCACGTGCTTGATGCGGGTGTAGTCCTCGAAGCCGTAGGCGGAGAGGTCCTTGCCGTAGCCGGACTTCTTGAAGCCGCCGTGCGGCATCTCGGCGACGAGCGGGATGTGGGTGTTGATCCACACGCAGCCGAAGTCGAGGTTCTTGGACATGCGCATCGCCCGGCCGTGGTCCTTGGTCCACACCGAGGAGGCGAGGGCGAACTCGACGCCGTTCGCGTACTCGAGGGCCTGGGCCTCGTCCGTGAAGGACTGGACGGTGATGACGGGGCCGAAGACCTCGTTCTGGATGATCTCGTCGTCCTGCTTGAGGCCCGAGACCACGGTCGGGGCGTAGAAGTAACCCTTGTCGCCGACCTGGTGGCCGCCCGCCTCGACCTTGGCGTGCGCGGGGAGGCGCTCGATGAAGCCGGCCACCTGCTTGAGCTGGTTCGGGTTGTTCAGCGGGCCGTAGAGCACGTCCTCGTCGTCCGGCTGGCCGGTCTTCGTGTCGGCGGCGGCCTTGGCGAGGGCGGTCACGAACTCGTCGTGGATGGACTCGTGCACGAGCACGCGGGTCGCCGCGGTGCAGTCCTGGCCGGCGTTGAAGTAGCCGGCGACCGCGATGTCCTCGACGGCCTTGGCGATGTCGGCGTCCTCGAAGACCACGACGGGGGCCTTGCCGCCGAGCTCCAGGTGGACGCGCTTGACGTCCTTCGAGGCGCTCTCGGCGACCTGCATGCCGGCGCGTACCGAGCCGGTGATGGAGGCCATCGCCGGGGTGGAGTGCTCGACCATGGCCTTGCCGGTCTCGCGGTCGCCGCACACGACGTTGAAGACGCCCTTGGGCAGGACCGAGTCGATGATCTCCGCCATCAGGACGGTGGAGGCGGGGGTGGTGTCCGAGGGCTTGAGCACCACGGTGTTGCCCGCGGCGATCGCCGGGGCGAACTTCCACACGGCCATCATCATCGGGTAGTTCCACGGCGCGACCTGGGCACACACGCCGACCGGCTCACGGCGGATGATCGAGGTCATCCCGTCCATGTACTCGCCGGCCGAGCGGCCCTCCAGGAGGCGGGCCGCACCCGCGAAGAAGCGGATCTGGTCCACCATCGGCGGGAGCTCCTCGCTGGCCGTGAGGCCCAGCGGCTTGCCGGTGTTCTCCGACTCGGCGGCCACGAGCTCGTCCGCGCGCGCCTCGAAGGCGTCCGCGATCTTGAGCAGGGCCTTCTGGCGCTCGGCCGGGGTGGTGTCGCGCCAGCCCGGGAAGGCGGCAGCGGCGGCGGCCATGGCGGCGTCGACATCGGCCTGGCCGGAGAGCGGGGCGGTGGCGTACACCTCGCCGGTGGCGGGGTTGACCACCTCGGTGGTCCGCCCGTCGGCGGCGTCCTTGAACTCTCCGCCGATGTAGTTGCGCAGACGACGCAGTTCGGTGGTCACTCCAGCCACACTCCTGATCACATGTCCAACGATTGAGACGAATCCCAATCCTAGCCCCTAGGCGGACGCTTTCGGCAGGGCCAGACACCACCAACTACGAAATCGGTGAGATCCAAGACTCGAAACAACGGATTTCATCGATTCCGTCTTGCGGAACAGACGACTCCTCGTGCACAGTGAGGTCGTGGTCAGTCGAAGCGCAGATTCCAGGAACAGACAACCGTCCCCTTCGGTCGATGCTGTGTCTCTGGCGATCATCGAGCAACTGCAGGAGGACGGTCGCCGTCCCTACGCAGCGATCGGCAAGGCCGTCGGCCTGTCGGAGGCGGCCGTGCGCCAGCGCGTGCAGAAGCTGCTCGACCAGGGCGTCATGCAGATCGTCGCCGTCACCGACCCGCTCACCGTGGGTCTGCGGCGCCAGGCCATGGTCGGCATCAACGTCGAGGGGGACCTCGACCCGGTGGCCGACGCACTGACCCAGATGGCCGAGTGCGAGTACGTGGTCATGACCGCGGGCTCGTTCGACCTGATGGTGGAAATCGTCTGCGAGGACGACGACCACCTGCTGGAGACGATCAACAAGAAGATCCGCGCGCTCCCCGGCGTGCGATCAACCGAAAGCTTCGTTTATCTGAAGCTGAAGAAGCAGACCTACATGTGGGGAACTCGATAGCCCGTGAGCCAGGACCTCTCCAAGACCGCGTACGACCACCTGTGGATGCACTTCACCCGCATGTCGTCGTACGAGAACTCCCCCGTCCCCACCATCGTTCGGGGTGAGGGAACCTACATCTTCGACGACAAGGGCAAGCGCTACCTGGACGGTCTCGCCGGACTGTTCGTGGTCAACGCCGGTCACGGCCGCAAGGAACTGGCCGAGGTCGCCTACAAGCAGGCCCAGGAGCTCGCCTTCTTCCCCGTGTGGTCGTACGCCCACCCCAAGGCCGTCGAGCTGGCCGAGCGCCTCGCCCACTACGCCCCGGGCGACCTGAACAAGGTCTTCTTCACCACCGGCGGCGGCGAAGCCGTCGAGACCGCGTGGAAGCTCGCCAAGCAGTACTTCAAGCTGCAGGGCAAGCACACCAAGTACAAGGTCATCTCACGTGCGGTCGCCTACCACGGCACCCCGCAGGGCGCCCTGTCCATCACCGGTCTGCCGGCCCTGAAGGCCCCCTTCGAGCCGCTGGTCCCCGGCGCGCACAAGGTGCCGAACACCAACATCTACCGCGCCCCGATCCACGGCGACGACCCCGAGGCCTTCGGCCGCTGGTGCGCCGACCAGATCGAGCAGCAGATCCTCTTCGAGGGTGCCGACACCGTCGCCGCCGTCTTCCTGGAGCCGGTGCAGAACGCGGGCGGCTGCTTCCCGCCGCCGCCCGGATACTTCCAGCGGGTCCGCGAGATCTGCGACGAGTACGACGTGCTCCTCGTCTCCGACGAGACGATCTGCGCCTTCGGCCGCCTCGGCACGATGTTCGCCTGTGACAAGTTCGACTACGTCCCGGACATGATCACCTGCGCCAAGGGCATGACCTCGGGCTACTCCCCGATCGGCGCCTGCATCGTCTCGGACCGCCTCGCCGAGCCGTTCTACAAGGGTGACAACACCTTCCTGCACGGCTACACCTTCGGCGGACACCCGGTGTCCTCCGCGGTGGCGATCGCCAACCTCGACATCTTCGACAAGGAAGGCCTCAACCAGCACGTGCTGGACAACGAGGGCGCCTTCCTCAAGACGCTGCAGAAGCTGCACGACCTGCCGATCGTCGGCGACGTCCGCGGCAACGGCTTCTTCTACGGCATCGAGCTCGTCAAGGACAAGGTCACCAAGGAGTCCTTCACGGACGAGGAGACGGAGCGCGTGCTCTACGGCTTCCTCTCCAAGGCGCTCTTCGACAACGGCCTGTACTGCCGTGCCGACGACCGTGGGGACCCGGTCATCCAGCTGGCCCCGCCGCTGATCGCGGACCAGGGCACCTTCGGCGAGATCGAAGGCATCCTGCGCTCGGTGCTCACCGAGGCGTGGACCAAGCTCTAAGAGCTCTGAAGAGCAGCAGACAGTCCGAACCACACGGCCCGGATCGCCCGTTCGAGTGAGAACGGGGGGTCCGGGCCGCGTGCTGTCACCATTCAAGACGTTCATCTCTTTACATCTCAGTGCGGCGCCAGTGACCGAACCGGTTCCGCTTCGTTCCCCCGGACGGAGGTGTACGCCATGGTGGCTCCACCGGACAATGCCCCACCGGACAACGACGTCCTCTGGGCCCGGTCCGTTCACTACTCCCACCGGGGGTCCCCGCGGACGAAGTCCGCAGGAGGCTCACCCGCCCTCATCGGGGTCTCGCTCGGTGTCCGTCAGGGCGAGATCCTGGCCCTGACCGGCCCCCGCGGCAGCGGAAAGACCACCCTGCTGCGCTGTCTGGCCGGCCATCTGGTGCCCGAACAGGGCGAGATCTGGTTCAACAGCGTGCCCGTCCACACCATGGGCGCCGTGGCCCGCGAACGGCTGCGCCGCGACCGGTTCGGCTGGATCGGGCCCGATCCCCTGCTGCTGCCCGAACTCAAGGTGTGGGAGAACGCGGCCCTGCCCCTGCTGGTCGCCGGCGCCTCCCACCGCACCGCCAAGGCCGCCGCCTGCGAATGGCTGGACCGGCTCGACATCGGCGCGTTCGCCCGCAAGCGCCCCGGCTCCCTGACCCGGGCCGAGTCCCAGCGGGTCGCCCTCGCCCGGGCGTTGGCGGGCGGACCCTCCGTGGTCTTCGCCGACGAACCCACCGCCCCGCTGCACCGCGCCGAGTGCGCCCTGCTGCTGCGTACGCTCACCACCGCGGCCCGCTCGCACGGGATCACCGTGCTGCTGGCCACCCACGACGAGGAGACCGCCGCCGTCGCCGACCGCCGGGTCGCCCTGCTCGACGGCCGCCCCGCGAGTGCCGCGCCCGCCGTCGGCGTGCTCGGCGTCGACGGTCCGCCCGAGGAGAGTCCGGGAGGGCAGGCCGCGTGCTCGCTCTCCGCCTAGCCCGCGGCTCCCGCCCGCTCGTCCAGGTGCGCCGGCTCCTGGTCGCAGCCGCCTGCGCGGGCACCGGGTTCCTGCTGCTGTACGTGCTCGCCGGGGCCACCGCCCACCCTGCCGGATCGTTCCCGCGGCTGCTGTGGGCCCTGGTCCCGTTCGCCGTCACCGTGCAGTTCGCGGTCGCCGTCGCACGGACCGACCCCGCGACCCGGCGGCGGGAGGGGCTGGACGCCGTCGGGCTGGGCCCCGTACGGATCATGTTCGTCGCGGCGCTCTCCACCGCCGTCGCCTGCACCCTGGGCAGCGCCCTGGCCCTGGCCGCCTTCCTGCACCTGCGGGGCGACCTCGCCGGGCTGCCCTTCGACGGAGCCGGGGCCTCATTGCTGCACGCCGACCGGCCGCTGCCCGTGGCGGCAGCCCTCACGCTGGTGGCCCTGCTCCCACTGGCGGCCTCCGTCGCGACGGCCCTCGCCCTGCGCCCGCACCCCCCGCTGGCCCCGCAGACCGCCCTGCCCTGGGGCATCGCCGTCACCGCCTGCGGACTGGCGGTCGAGGCGTACGCGGGCCTCGGCGGCGCGGGCATGCCGGCCGGATGGGCACTCACCGCCGTCGGGCTCTCCCTCGCCGGGCCGGGCCTGGCCTACGCCTGCGGGGCCCTGGTCCAGTCCGTCCGCCCGGGCGCCCTGCGGCTGCTCGCCGGGCGGGCCCTGCAGGAGGACGCGCCGCGGCTCGGCCGCCCGCTCGGTGTCCTGTGCGCGGTCGGCGCGGGCGCCCTCACCGCCGTGGCCCTGCGCGACCGGGGCGGATTCGCCGTCCCGCTGGGCCCGCTCACCGGCCCGGCCTGCGCCCTGGTGGTGCTGTGCGCGGGTGCGACCTTGCTCACGTGCGCGGTGGAGGTCCGCCAGGACCGCTCCGCCTCCCGCCGGACCCTGCGCGACCTCGGAACTCCGGGCTCTGTCCTGCGTACCGCCGCGGTGGTGCGGGCCGCCGCACTGGTGGCCGTGTGCGGACCGGTCGTGTGGGGTGTGGCACAGCTGACCTCGCTGGCGTTGACCCGCTGACACGGGCAGCCCTTAGGGTGGGCCGAATGGTCAACGCAGACATCGAGATCGAGACGCTCGCCGAATTCGACCAGGTCGTGGCCCGCGGTTCGCTCAGCGGCTACCGGGTCCAGTCGGTCAACCTGATGGAGCGCACGTTCGCCCTGCTGTCCGCCGACACCTCCGCGGCCGTGTTCCTGGGCTGCCCGATGGAGCCCGACGCCTCGGCGAAGGTGCGCGCCGACGGCGCGCTCGTCTTCCCACCCGTGCCGGACCTGCCGTTCAACCCGTACCGCGGCCTGCTCTACACCGCCGACGAGCTGTTCACGGGTCTGTCCGCGGGCTACGAGGCCACCCCTGACGCCCAGTCGTACGCCTGGTTCCAGGAGACCAGGGCCGACGGCGACGTCTTCTCCTCGATGCTGCGCTCCGTCCACGACGACGCGATCTCCGACGCCCTCGACGAACACCTCGCCGGCGCCCGGGTGGTGGGGGTCATGGGCGGCCACGCGATGGCCCGCGGCGGCCTGGACTACCAGGGCGCCGCCGAGCTCGGCCGGGCCCTGGCCCGCCGGGGAGCGACCGTGGCCACGGGCGGCGGCCCGGGCGCGATGGAGGCGGCCAACCTCGGCGCCTACCTGGCGCCGGCCCCGGACGAGGCCCTCACGGAAGCGCTGGAGATCCTGGCCAAGGCCCCGTCGTTCACGCCGTCGGTGTCCGACTGGGCGCGGGCGGCGTTCACCGTACGGGACCGCTGGCCCTGCGGCGGCGACTCGGTGGGGATCCCCACCTGGTTCTACGGGCACGAGCCGCCCAACGCGTTCGCCGGTCACATCGCCAAGTACTTCGCGAACGCCACCCGGGAGGACGGGCTGCTCGCCCGCTCCAACGCCGGCGTCGTGTTCCTGCCGGGCGCCGCGGGCACCCTCCAGGAGATATTCGACAACGCCACACCCAATTACTACGGATCCCGGGGCGAGCCGACGCCGATGGTGCTGGTCGGGCGGACGCACTGGACCGAGCACCTGCCGGCATGGCCGCTGCTGCAGGCACTCGCGCGCGGACGCGCGATGGCGTCGCGGATTGCGCTGGTCGACTCGGTGGACGAAGTGCCCGCCGTGCTCGACTCGATGCAGTGACCGCCGCGTCGAAGTGAGCGCCCCGGCGAATTGAGGTGCGGCCCGAGGCAACTTCCCGGCCCGATCGCACGTCTGCCATAGGTAATCAAAACGCAAAAACCTGCCAGACGTGAACGGAGCCCTCGGTGCTCATAGGCCTGCTGACCGCGATCGCGGCGTCCATCTGCTACGGCACGGGATCCGTCCTGCAAGCCGTCGGCTCGCGCCGGGCGGCCCGGACGTCCCCGGCCGCCGCGGGCGTGACCGCGCACGGCGGCCCGAACCTCTCGTCCACCGCGAAGGCGGCCATGACGTGGGAGTTCATCGTGGGCACCGTCCTGGACTTCGTGGGCTTCGGGCTGGGCGCGCTGGCCGCCCGGCTGCTGCCCCTCTTCCTCTCCCAGACGGTGATCAGCGCCAACCTGGTCATCACGGCCGTGCTCAGCGTCAAGATGCTGGGCATCCGGCTGACCCGGAAGGAATGGACCTCGATCGGGGTCGTCTGCGCGGCGCTGGTGCTGCTGGCGACGGCCGCCGGCCACGAGGGCGGCCACCACGCCCCGGCGGCCACGCACTGGTGGCTGTTCGCGGTGACCCTGCTGATCATCGCGGGCGGCACGGTGGCCGTCCGGTTCCTGGGCGCCCGGGCCGCGATCCTGGCCGGCCTGCTCTCGGGGCTGGCCTTCGGCGCGCTCGGCGTCGGCGTCCGGATCCTCGACGGGATCGACCCGTTCGACCCGGGCACGCTGCTCGCCGACCCGGCCCTCTACGCCATCGTGCTGGCCGGCGTCGGCGGCATGTACCTGCACACGGTCGCCCTCCAGATCGGCTCGGTGAACGGCGCGACGGCCGCGCTGGTCGTCGGCGAGACCGTCCTGCCGGGCGCGATCGGCGTCCTCTGGCTGGGTGACGCGTCCCGTCCGGGCCTGGCGTGGCTCGCGGTCCTCGGCTTCGTCCTCGCCGTCACGGGCGCGGTCGCCGTCGCCTGGTACGGCAACCACGACGGAGCGCAAGCCCCGGCGGAAGAGCTCAGCCCCGCCGGCGTCTGAGGCGCGGGGGCCGGGGCGGAGCCACAGGGGCCACCGGGGGGGCGCCTCCCGTCCGGAGTGCGGGGCGGCGTAAGAGGGGAGCGGGGAGCAGGACCTCCCGGTGGTCATGCCGCCGGGAGCACGACCACCTCGGCCGGCGAGAAGGCCACCGCCACCCGGTCACCCACCCCCGGCGCCCCGGCCAGCCCGCACTCCGCCTCCAGCTCCGGCCCCGCCTCCGGCCGCAACCGCAGCGCCACGTGCGTCCCCCGGAACGTCCGCGCGAGCACGTCGCACCGCAGACCCGCGGCCGCCTGCACCACCCCGGCAGGCCGGATGAGCAGGGTCTGCTCGCCCTCCGGCGACCCGGCCGGCACCTGAACCCTTCCCCAGGCCGTCGCCGCGGCCCCGCCCGACACCACCGCCGGGATCACGTTCTCGAAGCCGAGGAAGCGCGCCACGAACTCCGAGGCCGGCCGCTGCCAGACCTCCAGCGGGGTCCCGGCCTGCGCGATCCGCCCGTCCTGCATCACCACCACCCGGTCGGCCAGGGCGAAGGCCTCGCCCTGGTCGTGGGTGACGGCCAGGACCGTGGTCCCGAGCCGGGAGAACAGCTCCCGCAGCTCCACCACCAGCCGCTCGCGCAGTCCCCGGTCCAGTTGTCCCAGCGGTTCGTCCAGCATCAGCAGCCGCGGTGAGGGGGCCAGGGCCCGGGCCAGGGCGACCCGCTGCTGCTCCCCTCCCGACAGCGAGGCCACCGAGCGGCCCTGGGCCCCGGGGAGCCCCACCAGTTCCAGCAACTGCGCGACCTTCGCCTCGTACGCGCCCCGGGCAGAACCCCGTACGCGCAGCCCGAACGCGACGTTCCCGGCCACGTCCCGATGCGGGAACAGCTGGTGGTCCTGGAACATCAGGCCGACCCCGCGCCGGTGCACGGGCACCCGCGCCTGGTCAGCCCCGTCCAGCAGGACCCGCCCGGCCGAGACCGGCTGGAGTCCGGCCACCACCCGCAGCAGCGTGGACTTCCCGCTCCCGCTCGGCCCGAGCACGCAGACGACCTCGTGCTCGGCCACCTCCAGGTCCACCGCGTCGACGACGGCACGCTCGCCGAAGCGGACCGACACCCCGGCCAGTTCGAGCAACGTCATCAGAACTCTCCCGAGGTCTTGTCCGGGCGCAGCCGCTCCAGCAGCAACAGGGACACCGCGCACACCAGCATCAGAATCGTGCTCAGGGCCATGGCCTGCCCGTAGTTCATCTCCCCGGCCCGCCCCAGCAGCCGGGCGACGGCCACCGGCAGCGTCGGGCGGTCGGGCCGGGCGATGAACACGGTCGCGCCGAACTCCCCGAGCGAGACGGCGAAGGCGAACCCGGCGGCGATCAGCAGCGCCCGCCGCACCAGCGGGAGGTCCACCTCCCGCCAGGCCCGCAGCGGGGACGCCCCGAGCACGGCAGCGGCCTCGCGCAGCCGCCCGTCCACGGCGCGCAGCACCGGCAGCATGCTCCGTACGACGAAGGGCACGCCCACCAGCGCCTGCGCGAGCGGCACCAGGATCCACGAGGTCCGCAGGTCCAGCGGCGGCTCGTCCAGGGTGATCAGGAACCCGAAGCCGACGGTCACCGCCGACACCCCGAGCGGAAGCATCAGCAGCGCGTCGAACCCGCGCACGAAGCGGCCCCCGCGCCGGGTCAGTGCCGCGGCCGCGAGCCCCCCGATCAGCAGGGCGATGGCGGTGGCGGCGAGCGCGTACTGCAGCGAGTTCCAGATGGCCTCCAGCGGTGGCACCAGGAACGTTCCACCGCCCGCGCCCACCTCCTGGAGCGCCCGGTAGAAGCCGAACCCGTAACCGCCGGGCGCGTCGAGGGAGCGCTCCACCAGGACCACCAGCGGGGCCACGATCAGCAGCGCCACGGTCAGCAGCACCCCGCCCAGCAGGGCGCGCTGCCCCGGCCCGCTCGGCCGGTGCGCGGTCCGTGCGGGGTCCACGAGCCGCAGGGCGGTCTCGCGCCGGCGCACCGTCCAGGCGTGGACGGCGAGGATCAGGCCGACCGCGACGAACTGCACCATCGTCAGGACGGCGGCCGTCGGCAGGTCCAGCAGCTGCGCGGTCTGCCGGTAGACCTCCACCTCCAGAGTGGCGTACGAGGGCCCGCCCAGGATCTGCACGACGCCGAAGGAGGTGAACGTGAACAGGAACACCATCAGCGCGGCCGCGGCCACCGCCGGGCCGAGCGCGGGCAGCGTCACCCGCCGCCAGGCGGCGAACCGCCCGGCGCCCAGCACCCGGGCGGCCTCCTCCTGACGCGGGTCCAGCTGCGCCCAGAGCCCGCCGACCGTCCGTACGACGACGGCGTAGTTGAAGAAGACGTGCGCGAGCAGGATCGCCCACACGGTGGTGTCCAGCCGCACGCCCCACAGCTCGTCCAGCAGCCCGCCCCGCCCGACCAGCGCCAGGAAGGCGGTGCCGACCACCACGGTCGGCAGCACGAACGGGACCGTGACCACCGCCCGCAGCAGCTGTTTGCCGGGGAACTCGAAGCGTGCGAAGACGTACGCGCCGGGGAGGGCGATCAGCAGCGTGAGCGCCGTGGACGCGCACGCCTGCCAGGTGGTGAACCAGAGCACGTCGGCGATGTCCGGCCGGGTCAGCACCTCGCCGATCCGGCCGAACTGCCACCCCTCGTCGGTCTTGATCCCGCGGCCGACGATCGCGGCCACGGGGTAGGCGAAGAACAGCGCGAAGAAGGCGAGCGGCACGGCCATCAGGGCGAGCCTGGAGGCCGTGGCGCGCGCGCCCTCCTTCACGGGAGTGCCCTCGCGTCCTACTTCACGACGAGCGAGGACCATGCCTTGACCCACTGCTCACGGTTCTTGGCGATGGTCCCGGGAGCGACGGTCTCCGGCTTCTCGATGACCACGCCGTGCTTCGTGAACAGCTCCGGCAGCTGCGCGTCCTTGGTCACCGGGTTCACGAACATCTGGAGCGGCATGTCCTCCTGGAACTTCTTGCCCACCAGGAAGTCGAGGAGCGCCTTGCCGCCCTCCTCGTTCTTCGCGCCCTTGAGCAGGCCGGCGAACTCGACCTGGCGGAAGCAGGTTCCGGTGGAGACGCCCGTGGGGGCCTCGGCCGGCTGCGGCTCGCCGTAGAGGACCTCGGCCGGCGGGCTGGAGGCGTAGGAGACGACCAGCGGGCGGTCGCCCTTGGCCTTCTTGCCGCCCGCGGAGCCCGAGAAGCGCTCGTTGTAGGCCTGCTCCCAGCCGTCGACGACCTCGACGCCGTTGGCCTTGAGCTTGGTCCAGTAGTCCTTCCAGCCCTCGTCGCCGTACTTGCCGACGGAGGCGAGGAGGAAGCCGAGGCCCGGCGAGGACGTCGCCGCGTTCTCGGTGACCAGCAGGTTCTTGTACTCCGGCTTGATCAGGTCGTCGAGCGTCTGCGGCGGGGCGATCTTCTTGTCGGCGAAGTACGCCTTGTCGTAGTTGACGCAGATGTCGCCGGAGTCGATCGGGGTGACCCGGTGCTCCTTGTCGAGCACGTACTCGGGCTTCACGTCGGCCAGCCCCTTGACCTCGTACGGCGTGAAGATGCCGTTGTCGAGGGCGCGCGAGAGCAGCGTGTTGTCCACGCCGAAGAAGACGTCGCCGCGAGGGGAGCCCTTGGTGAGGATCTCCTGGTTGAGGGCGGCGCCCGCGTCCCCGGATTTCAGGACCCTGACGGTGTAGCCGCTCTGCTGCTCGAACTCCTTGAGGACCGAGTCGGTCACGTTGAAGGAGTCGTGGGAGACGAGCGTGACGGTCTTGGACTTCGGGGACCCGCTCGCGGCGGCGCCCTCGTCCTTCTTGCCGCCGCCGCACGCGGCGAGCGTGCTCATGCCGACGCCGGCGGCCAGCGCCGCACCCGCGATCTTCCTGGTGGTGCTCACGGAACATTCCTCCTGGGTTGACCAGGAGAAGACGCGGCCCTGCCCGGACGCCCTCGTGGAGGGCGCGCGGGCAGGGCGCAACAGCTTGAGGTGGTGACCGAACTTCCTACCCAGAATGACCTGGGCAAGGTTCAGAGGGTCTGCGGCCGACGCGCTTGCGAAAAGCGTGTTGCCGCACTCTCAGCGCTGTGGCGCTCCCCTGTCGGAAATGAGTATGCAGATATACGCGTGTCAGCCTACCGCTCGCTCGCGGCGAGCTGGCCGCAGGCACCGTCGATCTCCTGGCCCCGGGTGTCACGGACGGTCACCGGCACGCCGTGGCGGGCGATGGCCTCCACGAAGGCCTTCTCGTCCTCGGGGCGCGAGGCGGTCCACTTGGAGCCGGGCGTCGGGTTCAGCGGGATCAGGTTGACGTGGACGCGCTTGCCCTTGAGCAGCCGGCCGAGGAGGTCACCGCGCCAGGCCTGGTCGTTGATGTCGCGGATCAGGGCGTACTCGATGGAGATCCGGCGGCCGGACTTCTCGGCGTACTCCCAGGCCGCGTCGAGGACCTCGCGGACCTTCCAGCGGGTGTTCACGGGGACGAGCGTGTCGCGCAGCTCGTCGTCGGGGGCGTGGAGCGAGACCGCGAGGCGGCACTTGAAGCCCTCGTCGGCGAACCGCAGCATCGCCGGGACCAGGCCGACGGTGGAGACGGTGATGCCGCGCTGCGACAGGCCCAGGCCGTCGGGCTCGGGGTCGGTGAGGCGGCGGATGGCGCCGACGACCCGCTTGTAGTTGGCGAGGGGCTCGCCCATGCCCATGAAGACGATGTTGGACAGCCGGGCCGGCCCGCCGGGGACCTCGCCGTCGCGCAGCGCGCGCATGCCGTCGACGATCTGGTGGACGATCTCGGCGGTCGACAGGTTGCGGTCCAGGCCCGCCTGGCCGGTGGCGCAGAACGGGCAGTTCATGCCGCAGCCGGCCTGCGAGGAGATGCACATGGTGACCCGGTCGGGGTAGCGCATCAGCACGGACTCGACGAGCGTGCCGTCGTGCAGCTTCCACAGGGTCTTGCGGGTGGTGTCGTCGTCGCACGAGATGTGCCGGATGACGTTCATCAGCTCGGGGAGCAGCTCCTCCCGGAGCTTCTCCCGGGAGGACGCCGGAATGTCGGTCCACTCGGCCGGGTCGTGCGCGTACCGGGCGAAGTAGTGCTGCGAGAGCTGCTTGGCGCGGAACGGCTTCTCACCGATCGCCGCCACGGCTTCCCGGCGCTCCTCGGGCGTGAGGTCGGCAAGGTGCCGCGGCGGCTTCTTGGCTCCGCGGGGTGCGACGAAGGTGAGCTCTCCCGGAACAGGACGGGGGGCCATGAGTGGTACTCCTCAAGTCTGGCGAACCAGCGGCGGGCGACCTCCGCGCACGGTCCATCCCCGCAGACACGGGGAAAGCGCGCCACTCACCAGTGGCGCGCTTTCCAGGATAACCCGGGCGGCTCAGCCCGTTCCGACGAAGACCGCGAGCAGCAGCCACACCACCGGGGCGGTCGGGAGCAGGGAGTCGAGCCGGTCCATGATGCCGCCGTGGCCCGGCAGCAGCGTGCCCATGTCCTTGATGCCCAGGTCCCGCTTGATCATGGACTCGCCGAGGTCGCCCAGCGTGGCGCTGACCGCGACGGCGAGACCGAGCAGCAGGCCCTGCCACCAGGCGCCCCCGTCGATCAGGAACTCCATGCACAGCGCGCCCGCCGCCATCGCGAAGGCCACTGCGCCCAGCAGTCCCTCGCGGGTCTTGCCGGGGCTGATGCGCGGAGCCAGCTTGTGCTTGCCGAAGCGCCAGCCCACCGCGTAGGCCCCGGTGTCGCTGACCACGGTCAGGAGCAGGAACGTGACCACCCGCTGCGGGCCGTCGTCCGCGGTGAGCAGCATCGCGACGAAGGTGGCCAGGAAGGGCACGTAGAACGCCGCGAAGACGCCCGCCGTGACGTCCTTGAGGTAGTCCTCGGGCGGTTCGGTCATCCGCCAGACCAGGACCGCCAGCGCGGTCAGGGCCATCGCCACCCAGGCGCCCTCGGCGCCCCGGACGTATCCGGCGATGACCATGGCGGCGCCGCCGACCGCGAGCGGGACGAGCGGTGCCTTGATGCCCTTCTTCTCCTGGAGCCGGGAGGTGAGCTCCCACAAGCCCACGACGACCGCGACGACGATGACGCCGACGAAGACCGCCTTGACGATGAACAGCGAAGCGAAGATCACCGCACCGAGGCCGACACCGACCCCTATGGCGGCACGCAGGTCTCGCCCCGCCCGCTTCTTCTGCGGAGGGGGCGAAGCGTCCTGCGGTGCCTGCGAGGGCGGGGGCGGGGGGCTGGGCATGGGCTCCTGCGTCGGCGTCTCGGCGCGGAACGGGGGGCCGCCGTCGGCGGCGGCCCCCCGATCGCGTGCTTCCCGGTCGTCGAAGTCACGGCCGGCGGCATCGGGCACGATGGGCATGGGCCGAGTGTGCGGGCCCACCAGCGCATCGTATGCGGGACCCGCCGGAACCGGCTCCGTGGCCCAGGGAGAGTCGTTCATCAGACCTCGAGCAGCTCGGCTTCCTTGTGCTTGAGCAGCTCGTCCACCTGCGCCACGTACTTCGCGGTGGTGTCGTCGAGCTCCTTCTCCGCGCGGCGCACCTCGTCCTCGCCGGACTCCTTGTCCTTGACGAGCTTGTCGAGGGCGTCCTTCGCCTTGCGGCGGATGGAGCGGATCGAGACCTTGGAGTCCTCGGCCTTGGTGCGCGCGACCTTGATGTACTCCTTGCGGCGGTCCTGCGTCAGCTCGGGGAAGGTCACCCGGATGATGTTGCCGTCGTTGCTGGGGTTGACGCCCAGGTCGGAGTCGCGGATGGCCTGCTCGATGTTGCGCAGGGCGCTCTTGTCGAAGGGGGTCACGATCGCCATGCGCGGCTCGGGCACCGAGAAGGACGCGAGCTGGTTGATGGGCGTGATGGCGCCGTAGTAGTCCGCCACGATCTTGTTGAACATCGCCGGGTGCGCACGACCGGTGCGGATCGCGGCGAAGTCTTCCTTGGCGACGACGACGGCCTTCTCCATCTTCTCCTCGGCCTCGAGGAGGATTTCTTCGATCACCACGTGCTCCTGCATGTCAGATTTGGATGGTTCAGGCGGGCGGGGCGGGCTCGGCCCGGGGGGCCGGGCCCGGCGTCGGGACGCTCAGGCCCGGGTGCCCTGGTCGCTCACGAGCGTGCCGATCTTCTCACCCTTGACGGCGCGGGCGATATTGCCCTCGGTGAGCAGCTCGAAGACCAGGATCGGCAGCTTGTTGTCGCGGCACAGCGTGATGGCGGTGGCATCGGCGACCTTGAGGTCGCGGGACAGCACCTCGCTGTACTCCAGCGCGTCGAACTTCACCGCGTCGGGGTTCTTCTTCGGGTCGGAGTCGTAGACCCCGTCGACACCGTTCTTGCCCATGAGCAGGGCCTCGGCGTCGATCTCCAGGGCGCGCTGGGCGGCCGTGGTGTCGGTGGAGAAGTAGGGCATGCCCATGCCGGCGCCGAAGATCACGACGCGGCCCTTCTCCAGGTGCCGCACGGCACGCAGCGGGATGTACGGCTCCGCGACCTGGCCCATCGTGATGGCGGTCTGCACACGGGAGTCGATGCCTTCCTTCTCCAGGAAGTCCTGGAGGGCGAGGCAGTTCATGACGGTGCCCAGCATGCCCATGTAGTCGGACCGCGCACGGTCCATGCCGCGCTGCTGGAGTTCGGCGCCGCGGAAGAAGTTCCCGCCGCCGATCACGACGGCGATCTCCGCGCCGCCACGGACCACCGCGCCGATTTCTCGCGCGATGGCATGGACGACGTCGGGGTCGACGCCCAGCCCTGTACCACCGGAGAAGGCTTCGCCCGACAGCTTCAGCATGAAGCGGCGGCCCTTCTTGTCGTGGTCGCTCTTGTCGTCGGAAGCGGTGTGGGGGTCCACGCCCTGATTCATGGAGATCTCCTCGTGCACATACGAAGAAGGCCATTGCCGGTGGGTCCTCGCGGTTCCCTCTACGGCAATGGCCTCCTCGTCAGATCTGCGGTCGCTGCGCGCGTGCGCGGACGACTGCTTCAGACCCTACCGGGGTCCGGTGTCCGTCGTGTACGGACGGACTCAGATGCCGACCTTGATGCGCGCGAAGCGCTTCAGGGTGACACCGGCCTCGTCCAGAACCTTCTGGACGGACTTCTTGTTGTCCAGCGCGTACGGCTGGCCGAGGAGGGTGGCCTCCTTGAAGAAGCCGTTGACGCGACCCTCGACGATCTTGGCGATGGCAGCCTCGGGCTTGCCCTCCGCGCGGGTGACCTCTTCGGCGATGCGACGCTCGGACTCGACCTTCTCGGCCGGGACGTCCTCGGCGGACAGCCACTGCGGGGCGAACGCGGCGATGTGCTGCGCGACGCCGCGGGCGACGTCCGCGTTCTCCTTGTCGAGCTCGACCAGGACGCCGATCTGGAACGGCAGGTCGGGCATCGTGCGGTGCATGTACGAGGTCACGTAACCGCCGGTGAACTGCGCGAAGCGGTCCAGGACGATCTTCTCGCCGAGGTTGGCGTTGGCCTCGTCGACGAAAGCGGTGACGGTCTTGCCGGGCGCGATCTCGGACGCGAGGAGCGCCTCGATGTCGGCCGGGGAGGTGGCGGCGACGTGGGCGGCCAGCTCGTTGGCGACGGCCAGGAACTTCTCGCCCTTGGCGACGAAGTCCGTCTCGCACTTCAGCTCGACGATGACACCGGAGGTGTTGTCGTCGGCGATCAGGGAGACGACGGCACCGTTCTCGGCAGAACGGCCCTCGCGCTTGGCGACGCCCTTCTGGCCCTTGATGCGGAGGGCTTCCTGGGCCTTCTCGACGTCACCGTCGGCGTCCACGAGCGCGTTCTTGCAGTCCAGCATGCCGGCGCCGGTGAGCTCGCGGAGCTTCTTGACGTCAGCGGCGGTGTAGTTCGCCATGAGTCTGTGATTCTCTCTCGAAGTCGTAGATCTACGGGTGAACGGCGGAGGCGCCGCGCTCGTGGCGCGGCTCCCCCGCCGTCATCGTCCGTGCTGTGAGTGCCCGGCGCGTGAACGCCGGGCGCTCTCAGTGGGTCAGGCCTGCTCGGCGTCGGCGGCCGGGGCGGCCTCGGCGGCGGGCGCCTCGGCAGCGGGGGCCTCGGCAGCGGCCTCGGCAGCGGCCTCGGCCGGGGCGGCCTCGGCGTCGTCGGCCTTCTTCTCGCCCTCGAGGAGGTCGCGCTCCCACTCGGCGAGCGGCTCGGCGGCGGCCTTCTCGCCCGGCTTCGAGTCACCGGTCGCAGCGCCGGAGCGGGCGATGAGGCCCTCGGCGACGGCGTCGGCGATCACGCGGGTGAGCAGGGTGACGGAGCGGATCGCGTCGTCGTTGCCCGGGATCTTGTAGTCGACCTCGTCGGGGTCGCAGTTGGTGTCGAGGATCGCGACGACCGGGATGTGGAGCTTGCGCGCCTCACCGACGGCGATGTGCTCCTTCTTGGTGTCGACGATCCAGACGGCGCTGGGAACCTTCGACATCTCGCGGATACCACCGAGGGTCTTCTCCAGCTTGGTCTTCTCGCGGGAGAGGACCAGGAGCTCCTTCTTGGTGAGACCCGACGCGGCGACGTCGTCGAAGTCGATCGCCTCAAGCTCCTTCAGACGCTGGAGGCGCTTGTAGACGGTGGAGAAGTTGGTGAGCATGCCACCCAGCCAGCGCTGGTTGACGTACGGCATGCCGACGCGCGTCGCCTGCTCGGCGATGGCCTCCTGGGCCTGCTTCTTCGTACCGACGAACATGATGGAGCCGCCGTGGGCGACGGTCTCCTTGACGAACTCGTAGGCGCGGTCGATGTACGACAGCGACTGGAGCAGGTCGATGATGTAGATGCCGTTGCGCTCGGTGAAGATGAAGCGCTTCATCTTCGGGTTCCAGCGACGGGTCTGGTGACCGAAGTGGACGCCGCTCTCCAGCAGCTCCCGCATCGTTACGACGGCCATGGCCATCTCCTTGGTTTCTCGGTTTGGTTCCTGACGCCCCACCGCGCCCTGCCCCCGACGAAGGGGACCGAGAGACGCTTGCAACCGGCCTGAGCGGCTGGTGCTGGGGCGTGCGAAGTCGACCCGGTGACCCGGATCGCCGTAAGAAGTGTACGGGACCGGGCGGTATGCCAGGTGACGCCGTTGTCCACAACGGGTCGGCCGTCCACAGGCGCGCTCACGCTGCGCGACGGCGCGCCAACCTGGAGCACATGACGACACTGCTGCTCACGCTGCTCCTGACCCTGGCCCAGGCATGGGCACCGGGCGCCCGCCCGCTCCCGCCGCCACTCGTGGTGGCCCGCTGGTGGGATCCGCCCCCGACCCCGTACGCGGCGGGGCACCGCGGGGTCGACCTGGCGGCCCCGGTGGGCGCGGAACTCCGGGCGGTCGGCCCGGGCCGGGTCCACTTCGCGGGCCTGGTGGCCGGCCGCGGAGTCCTGTCCCTGACCCTGCCGGGCGGCCTGCGTACCACGTACGAGCCGGTCCGGCCGCTGGTGGCGGAGGGCGAGGAGGTCACGGCGGGCCAGGTGGTCGCGGTCCTCACGGAGGGCTCGCACTGCGGGAGCCCGTGCCTGCACTGGGGCCTGCTGTCCGGGACCACGTACCTGAACCCGCTGACGCTGCTCCCCCGCCCCGCCCCGAGGCTCCTGCCGTTCACGGCCCCGGACGGCCCGGGGGCGGGCTTCAGCCCCGTACGCCCCCGAGGGCCATGGCCACGGCCGCCTCGGTGACGACGGAGGGGTCCTCGGCGGCGCCGAGCTCGATGCGCCGGACCGCCGCGTCGACCACGCCCTGGAGCAGCATCGCGGCGAGCCGCGGCTGCTCGTGGCCGAGGGCCGCGAGCGCCTCGACGATCATCGCCACGAGCCCTCCGTGCGCGGCGCGGATCTTCTCGCGCGCCCCCGCGTCCAGCTCGCTGGCCGAGATGGCGACCACCGCCCGGTGGCGCCGGTCCCCGACCAGCCCGAGCTGGCTCCGCACATAGGCCTCGACCTTGGCCTCCGGGGACTGCGCCCGCTCCATGGCCGCCTCGATCTCGGCGGCCCAGACGGGGAAGTCCACTGCGCACAGCTCTTCGACCACGGCCGCGCGGGAGCGGAAGTACTCGTACACGGAGGACCGGGCGAGGCCGGTGCGCTCCGCCAGGGCGGGGAAGGTCAGCGCTTCCGTCCCGCCTTCGGACAACAGGGAGCGCGCGGCGTCCAGCAGGGCGCCGCGCTGCATCGACCGGTGCTCGGCCACGGAGGCCGCTCGAATCCTGGGCACACGTCCACTCTACGGAGGCGGTGCAAGCTCACCGGCCCACATCCGCCAGCTTTGCGCGCAGTTGGAGCACGGACTTGGTGTGGATCTGGCTGACGCGGCTCTCCGTGACGCCCAGGACGTTGCCGATCTCGGCCAGGGTGAGGCCTTCGTAGTAGTAGAGCGTGACCACGGTCTTCTCGCGTTCGGGCAGGGTGTTGATGGCCCGGGCCAGGAGCCGGCGCAGCTCGCGGTCCTCGGCGACCTCGACCGGGTCGTCTGCGGCGGTGTCCTCCAGGGTGTCCATCAGCGAGAGGCGGTCGCCGCCCTCACCGCCGGCGTGCAGCAGCTCCTCCAGGGCGACCACGTTGGCCAGCGACAACTGACTGAACACGGTGTGGAGTTCCTCCACGGCGATGCCCATCTCGGCGGCAACCTCGTGCTCGGTCGGGGTGCGCCGCAGCTGTGCCTCCAGGGTGGCGTAGGCCCGCTCCACGGCCCGCGCCTTCTGCCGGACCGAGCGCGGGATCCAGTCCAGGGCACGCAGCTCGTCGATCATCGCGCCGCGGATCCGGGTGATCGCGTACGTCTCGAACTTGATGGACCGGTCGATGTCGAACTTCTCGATGGCGTCGATCAGCCCGAAGACCCCGGAGGAGACGAAGTCGGCCTGTTCCACGTTGGGCGGCAGGCCCACGCTGACCCGGCCGGCCACGTACTTGACCAGGGGTGAGTAGTGGAGGATCAGCTGCTCCCGCAGCCGCTCGTCACCGCTCTCCTTGTACGAGCGCCAGAGCACCTCCAGGGACGAGGGCGCGGTGGACCGCACGCTGCCGCGGGCAGCGGGGGGCACCGCAGCGCGGTCGGACCCTGAGGTGTGCTGGGGCATGCTTCGCCTTTGCCGGAGCCGGATTCCTTGGGAGCGTAGCGTGACGGAAGTGTCGCGGTGCGCGAAGAGTACGGGATCGCGCGGGGGCGCAGCGGCGTCCTGACTCACGCGGGCGACCCGGGACCGGCGCCTGGCGCTCGGTCCCGGCGGCTGCCGGCGGGAAGACCGCGTCTCTCATCGGCTTCACTCTTTCACCGGAACGCCCCAGGTCAACGACCGCCTCGCCGGGCACCACCGGTTTGTGTGCCTCCTTCAGGTGATTGTGTGGTCAACTGCCAGCCATCGCCCTGCCGTTCGACGAACCCCAGAGAGTGAAGTTCGTACAGTCTGCCGATGACCTCATCGGTGCCGGTGCCCGCGGCGAGGGCGATGTCGTCCGGCTGCGCGGGGCGGCCGGCCGGCAGTGCTTCGAGCACCCGGGCGGTGTCCCGGTCCAGCAGGTCCCGGGCGAGCACCGGTCCGCGCCGCTCGGGGGCCAGCTCGCCCATGGTGCCGACGAGCTCCACCACCTCCGCGGCGTCCGTGACGAGGACGGCTTCGCCGCGCAGCAGTTCGTGCACTCCGGCCGAGAGGCTGCTGGTGGCGGGTCCGGGGACGCCCATGGTGAACCGGCCGAGCTGCTGGGCCCGCCGGGCCGTGACGAGAGAGCCGCTGCGGTGGGCGGCCTCCACCACCACGGTGCCCCGGGTGAGTGCGGCGATGACCCGGTTGCGCAGCACGAACCGGCTCGGAGTGGGGTGGCTGCCGGGCGGCAGCTCCCCGAGGACGAGCCCCTGGGCGGCGATCCGGCCGAGCAGCCCGGCGTGGCCGCGGGGGTAGGCGGTGTCCACCCCGCAGGCGAGTACCGCGGCGGTGGCGCCACCGGAGGCGAGGGCTCCGCGGTGGGCCGCGGCGTCGACCCCGTAGGCCGCCCCGGAAACGACGACCCAGCCCCGCTCGGCGAGCCCGGCGGCCAGGGTCTGGGCCATGTGGGCGCCGTACGGGGTGCAGGCCCGGGCCCCGACCACGGCGACGGAGCGCAGCGCCCAGGTCCGCAGGTCCGGTCCGCCCCGGACCCAGAGCCCGACGGGCCGGGCGTCTCCGAGGTCGTCCAGCTGGGTCGGCCAGTGGGGTGAGCCGGGGCAGATGAAGCGGCCGCCGTCGCGGGCGGCGCTCGCCAGGTCCCGCCGGGGGTCGGCGAGCGCGGCCCGTCTGCGGTAGCCGGCGAGCCGCTGCCCGCCGACGCCGGTCAGGGCCGCCGCCTCGGTTTCGGGGCCGGTCAGCAGCCGTATCAGCCCGACGGCGCCGTGTTCGCGCAGCCACCGCCCGCCGTGCTCGTCGCCGGGCTCCAGCACCCGGCTCAGCGCGGCCCGTGCCAGCAGCTCGGCTCCGGGCCCGCCGCCGGGCCCCGTCCCGTCCGCCCGCGCGGTCCCGTCGGGCGGCCCGTCCCCCTCGCCCCGCCCGGCGCCGGCGGCGGTGCCGGCGGTGGCGTCGGCGGTGTCGGAGTCCCCGCTCCGCCCGGGACCGTGGACGGCGGTCACGACGCGGCTCCCAGTGCCTGGGCGGCGCCCCGTGCGATGCCGGTCCGCAGTTCGAGGGCGACGGCCACGTCCAGCGCATCGGGGCGGTCCCGGCCCCGCAGGTCGGCGACGGTCCAGGCGACCCGCAGCACCCGGTCGAGCCCGCGGGCGGTGAGCAGTCCGCGCTCCAGGTCCCGTTCGGCCTGGGCGAGCGCGCCGGGGGCGGCCTGCCAGCGGGTCCGCAGCTCGTGTCCGGGGACCTCCGCGTTGAGCCGCCACGGCGTGTCGGCGAGCCGGGCCGCGGTGCGGTCCCTGGCCTCGCGGACCCGGTCGGCGACGGCCACCGTGGACTCCCCGCGGCCGCCGCGGCCGAGCAGGTCGGAGCGGGTGACCGGCTCGGCCTCCACCCGCAGGTCCACCCGGTCCAGCAGGGGCCCGGACAGTCTGGCCTGGTAGCGCCGGATCACCGAGGCCGGGCATTCGCAGCCGGCCCCGAGCAGGGTGTGGCGCCCGCACGGACAGGGGTTCGCCGCGAGCACCATGAGGAACCTGGCCGGCAGCCGCACCACCCCGGCGGCCCGGGCGATGACCACGTGCCCCGATTCGAGGGGCTGGCGCAGCGCGTCCAGGGCCTTGGTGCTGAATTCGGCGGCCTCGTCCAGGAACAGCACGCCGCGGTGGGCCAGCGAGACCGCCCCGGGCCGGGGTACGCCCGCTCCGCCGCCGACCAGGGACTGCATGGTCGCGGAGTGGTGGGGTGCGCAGTACGGCGGCCGGGCGACCAGTGGTTCGCCGGGCGGGAGGATGCCCGCGACCGAGTGCACGGCGGTGACCTCCAGGGAGTCCTGCCGGGACAGCGGCGGCAGGATCCACGGGATCCGCTCGGCCAGCATCGTCTTGCCGGCGCCCGGTGGCCCGCTGAGGAAGAGGTGGTGGCCCCCGGCCGCGGCGACCTCCAGGGCCCGGCGGGCGGCGTGCTGCCCGGCGACGTCGGAGAGATCGGGGATGTCCGGGGCCTCGTCCCCGTCGGGCCGGGCACGGGAGATCCCGGTGCCGAGCCCCGCGCCCGGGACCACCAGCCCGGCCAGCATGGGGTCCGGCCGTCCTGGCGGATCCGGTGCCTCCTCCTCGGGGACCTGCCCGTCGGTGAGGACGGCGATCAGCTGCCGCAGGCTGCGCACGCCGAGCACGCTGACGTCGGGGACGAGCATGGCCTCGGCGGCGCACTGCTGCGGCACCACGACGTTGCGGTATCCGGCGTCGGCCGCGGCGAGGACCGCGGGCAGGATGCCCCGCACCGGCCGCACCCGGCCGTCCAGCCCCAGCTCCCCGACGAGGACGAGGTCGGCGATGGCGGCGGGGTCGATCACCTCGGCAGCGCCCAGGACGGCGGCCGCGACGGCCAGGTCGAATCCGGCGCCCGATTTCGGGACGGAGGCCGGGCTGAGCCCGACGGTGAGCTTCTTCTGCGGCCACGCGGCGCCCGAGTTCACGACGGCGGCCCGGACCCGGTCCCGGCTCTCGACCAGGGTCTTGTCGGGCAGGCCCACCAGCGTGAAGGCGGCGAGTCCGGGCTCCAGGTCGGCCTGGACCTCGACGACCACGCCGTCGACGCCCACGAGGGCCACCGAGCAGGCTCGTGCGAAGCCCATCACGCCACCCCCCGGACGTGTTCCACGACGGGCGCGCCGCGCCGCGGCAGGAGGACTCCCACGAGGTCGATGCGCACCCCGCCCGGGGGCGGTCCTCCGTGGTCGGGGAGCCAGCGTCCCGCGAGCCGGCGCAGCCGCTCGGCCTTGCCGGGCCGGACGGCTGCCATGGGGTGCTCGAAGTCCCCCGCCCGGCGCGTTTTGACCTCGCACACGACGAGGGCGTCCCCGTCCCGCGCGACGATGTCGATCTCCCCGCTGCGGCACCGCCAGTTCCGCGCGATCACGGTCATCCCGGCCTCCGCCAGCCGCCGCGCCGCGAGCTCCTCGCCGTACCGCCCCAATGCCTGTCGTGCCACGCCCTGCGCGTTCATCGGGCACCACCTCCGCCACCGACGGTCCCGCGGCCGCGCCCACTCTGTGGATCTTGGTGGACAGCCGGGGCATTGTGGACAACCCCCTCACTCGTGAGGGGGAATCCGGGGTGGCGGGCGGTAGCGGGTGCGGCCGGGCACGCGGGCGGCGCAGCGGCCGGGCGTCAGCTGCCCGGCAGCTCGAGGTCGCTCTTGTTGAGCTCCTCGATGTTCACGTCCTTGAAGGTCAGCACCCGCACCTGCTTCACGAAGCGGGCCGGCCGGTACATGTCCCACACCCAGGCGTCGGCCATCGTGACCTCGAAGAACACCTCCCCCTGGACCGAGTGCACCTGCATCTCGTAGTCGTTCGTGAGGTAGAAACGGCGTTCGGTCTCGATGACGTACTTGAACAGCCCGACGACGTCGCGGTACTCGCGATAGAGCTTCAGCTCCATCTCGGTCTCGTACTTTTCGAGGTCCTCGGCGCTCATGGCATGTTCCCCTTCAGCCGTGCGTCCCCCTATTGTGCGCCAGGCCCCTGCGCCCCTAAACGATTTCCGGGGCCAGGACCACCGGCGCACCCGGAGGACCGTCGTCGAGCAGCGTACGGAGCAGCTCGGCGAGTCTGGTCGGGTACACCGTCTCACGGGCCGCGAGAAGTTCCTCGGAAGTCCACCACCTGGCACCGGCGACGCTGCGCCGCTCCAGCTCGGTGAGCCCGCCCATCTCGGTCCGTGTCCGGGTGGTGCGGGCCAGGTAGTACCACTCGTCCTGCTCCCAGCGCCGCCCGTCGAACGGGAAGGAGCAGTACCGGTGCCACAGCACCGGCCCCAGTTCGACCTCTGTGATTCCGGTCTCCTCGGCGAGTTCCCGCAGCGCCGCCTGCTCCCGGGTCTCGTCGCCTTCGAGTCCGCCGCCCGGGGTGAACCACCACTGGTCCGCGGGATCGTCCGGTTCGAAGCCGTGCAGCAGCAGGATCCGGTCGTCGGGGTCCAGCAGGATCACCCGGGACACCTTGCGGGGACCGGCCGCGCCGGCCGTGTCAGCGGGCACCGGCGGGCTCCCGTCGCCGCCCGCGCCCCAGGACGCGTGTCAGGGGCCCGTACGCGGCCCCCAGGACCACCAGGGCGGCTCCGGCGACCACCGCGGCCAGCTGGAGGCGCAGGGGCCCCGGCTGCGAGATCCCGCCGGGCAGGGCGGCGTACGTACCGGGGCGGTCGATCATCTTCATGGAGGGCCAGGCGAGGGCGTCGACGCGGGCGCGGACGGTCGAGCGGGGGACGGTGCCCTGGCCGGCCTCCTGGAGGTGGGCGCGCGAGTCCAGCGACGTGAACCGCCGGTCGCCCAGCAGGAACAGGTTGCCCTCGGGCACCGTGACCTCGAACGGCGTGTCGGAGGCCGTGCCCTGGCCGGCGCCGGCGGCCCCGGGCTGCCCGTGCTCGATGTAGGGCTCCTGCAGTTCCCTGCCGTTCACGGTGAGCGTGCCGCCCGTGCCGCAGCACTTGACGGTGTCGCCGCCGACGGCGACGACCCGCTTGACCATGGGCGAGTCGCTCCACATGGCGTCGTTGAACACGACCACGTCGCCGCGCCGCACCTCACCGCCGTCGATGCGCTGGGCGAGCACCCGGTCCCCGGGCTGCACCGTCGGGACCATGGAGTCGGTCGGCACCGTGTACGGCTGGTAGACGAGCGCCCCCCATACGAAGGCGCCCAGGAACAGCACGAAGCCGACGGCCACGGCGATTCCCGACAGCACGTTGCCGAGACCACCGCGGCCGTTCCCGCCACCGCGTATTCCTGCAGTACCGCTTGCCTGCGTTCCGCCCATTGCAGCGCCCCCACACTTCCGGGATCGACGACCTGGGCGGCACCCTACCTGCCGGTAGTCCCGCTGGTCAGCCTCCGCCGGCGCCACATCACGGCCGGGACCGCGCCGGCGAGGCCCAGTGCGGCCGGCCCGAGCCCGACGGGCGCCAGTCCGGCGGCCCCGAGACCCATGGCGGTCGCCTTGGTCTGGTTCCCGATGCCCGGCTGGTCGAACGTGTCCGGGATGGGCAGGGTCGCCCAGCGGGTGACCGGCCACGCGACGACCACGGCCCGCCCGACGACCTTGTCGACCGGTACGAAGCCCTGGGTGGAGTCCTGCATGTGGTACCGGGAGTCCTGGGAGTTCTGCCGGTGGTCGCCCATCACCCAGATCTTGCCCTTGGGCACGGTGATCGGACCGAACGGCATGTCGTCGCACGGGGTGTTGCCCGGGTAGATGTACGGCTCGTCGAGCTCCTTGCCGTTGACGACGACCGGTCCGCCCTTCTTGCACTCGACCGTGTCACCCCCGATGGCGATGGTCCGCTTGATCAGGTCCTTCTCGTCCGCGGACGGCATCAGGCCGATCTTGCTGAGGACCTGCTGCGCGAAGTTGGGCTCGGGAGTGGGCTCCCCGGCCAGCCAGCTCGCGGGGTCGTGGAAGACCACGACCTCACCGCGCTCGGGCTCCGAGCCGAACCACGGGGTCAGCTTGTCCACGAGCACCCGGTCACCGCGCTGCAGGGTGTTCTGCATCGAGTCGGACGGGATCGAGAACGCCTGCACCAGGAAGGTCTTGATCAGCAGGGCGAGCAGCAGGGCGATGCCGATGAGGAGCGGGAGCTCCTTCCAGAACGAGCGGTGCGGGCGCGCCTCGGCACCACCGTCCTCGGCCTCGCGCTCGGCATCGTCCGGCCGCTCCTCGCCTTCGTCGCGTCCGGATCGCGCGCCTACCGCCACATCCCCCACATCCACTCCTCACTCGCAGATCGCCGCCCGGGCCGGAAACAGGCACGGGCCCTCCCCTCCCTTAACGAGCGGGAGTTCCCTAGGGCGCGGGAGACCGAGGACACACTATGCGAACGGCGGGCCCCGACGGCGCCGGCGGCGGCCGCGTCGCCCACTGGGCGTGGGATCGGCCACCGCACGGAAGGTCGCGGGCTGTTCGAGTTTGCGCCAGTGGTCGAACGGCCAGGCGATGACGACGGCCTGCCCCACGACTCCGTCCTCGGCGATGGTGCCGTCGAAGGCCTCGTCGAGGTGGAAGCGGGAGTCGGCGGAGTTCGCCCGGTGGTCGCCCATGACGAAGAGCCGGCCCGGCGGGACCTTGACTTCGAACCGGATTTCGGAGGGTGCGTTGCCGGGGTTCACGTACGGCTCGTCGAGCGGTGTCCCGTTGACGGTGACCCGGCCCTTGGCGTCACAGCACGCCACGGTGTCGCCGCCGACGCCGATGACCCGCTTGATCAGGTCCTGTTCATCGGCGGAGGGCAGCAGGCCGATGAAGGTCAGCGTCTCCTTGATCTGCTTGACGCCGACCGGGCGCGCGGCCGGGCGCGCCGCCTCGCCCTTGAGCCAGCCGCCGGGGTCCTTGAACACGACGACGTCGCCGCGCTCGATCTTGGAGCCGAACCACGGCGTCAGCTTGTCGACCAGCACGCGGTCGCCGATCCGGATCGTCTGCTCCATGGACCCGGACGGGATGAAGAACGCCTGGACGAGGAAGGTCTTCAGGACGAGCGCGATGCACAGCGCCACGATGATCAGCAGCGGTACCTCGCCCACGCGGCGGGTGCGTCTGCGCCGCTTGACCCGGCGGGCCAGCCGGCGCCGCTCGGCCCGGCCACCGCTCTCCGCCGCGGCGGACTTGGCCCTGCCCCCGCGCCGCGACCCGGGCTCGCGCACCGGCTGCTCGGCGACCGCAGCGGGCTCGGCCTCCTGCCCGGACCCGGGCTCCCGCTCGATCTCGGGCTCCTGCCCGAACCGGGGATCCTGCCCGAACTGCGGCTCCTGCCCGAACTGCGGCTCCCGCCCGAACCCGGGCTCCTGTCTGAACTGAGGCTGCTGCCCGAACCCGGGATCCCGCTGAAACCCCGGATCCCGCTGGAACCGGGGCTCCTGCTCAAACCCTGGCTGCTGCCCGAACCCGGGCTCCCGCTCGAACCGGGGATCCTGCCCGAACTGCGACTCCTGCCCGAACCCGGGCTCCCGCTCGAACCGGGGATCCTGCCCGAACTGCGACTCCTGCCCGAACCCGGGCTGCTGCCCGAACCCGGGCTGCTGCCCGAACCCGGGCTGCTGCTCGAACCCGACGTCCCCCCGGGGCGCAGGACCTCCCGGGGTTTCGGGCGCACGCCAGAATTCGGGCGCACGCGCGGACCGGGGCGCACGCCCCGCCTTCGGGTCCGGCTCCGGCTCGGGACCCCGGCCGCCTCTGGAGCGGCCCCGGCTACCCATGGGAGCCCCAGCGCGACACCGGCCAGCCGATCCAGTCGGCCCGTCCGATCACCTTGTCCACCGGCACCATCCCCCCGCCCGGTTCCCCCAGGTGGTCCCGGGAGTCCCGGGACTGGGAACGATGATCACCCATGACCCACAGCGTCCCCACCGGTACGACGATCCGGAAGGGCACCTTCGAGGGCGTGTCGCCGGGATACACGTACGGCTCCTGCACCGGGACCCCGTTCACCTTGATCCGCCCGCCGGCATCGCAGCACACCACGTCGTCGCCGCCGACACCCACGACCCGCTTCACGAAATCGGTTTCGGACGGCTCACCGATCCCCAGCGCGGAGGCCGCGCCGGCCAGGGCCTCGCCGATCGGATTGCCGTCGGCGTGCTCCGGTACGAAGGACCCCGTGCCGTCGAAGACCACCACGTCCCCGCGCTTCGGCCGGTTGCCGAAACGGTACGCCAGCTTGTTCACCAGCACCCGGTCCCCGACCCGCAGCGTCGGCTCCATCGACCGGCTGGGGATCAGGAAGGGCTGTACGACGAAATTGCTGAGCAGCAGCAGGAAGGTCGTGCAGAGCACGCCGAGTACGGCGGCGCCGCGCCAGGTCAGGACGGCGCGCCACCCGGGAAGCGCACGGCGCCCCCGCAACGCAAAACGCGGCCGCCCCTCCCCGCTTTCGGGGGAGGAGTGGCCGCGCTGTGTGAGCTCTGCTTCGGTGTCCATCGAGGGGGAGCCTATCCGGCCGCCCCCCGGACCCGGAGATGAGATCAGCGGTCGCGCTTCTCCTTGATCTTCGCGGCCTTGCCGCGGAGCTCACGGAGGAAGTACAGCTTGGCGCGACGCACGTCACCGCGGGTGACGAGCTCGATCTTCTCGAAGATCGGGGAGTTCACCGGGAAGGTGCGCTCCACGCCGACGCTGAAGGAGACCTTGCGGACCGTGAAGGTCTCGGAGACGCCAGAGCCCTGGCGACGGATGACAACGCCCTTGAACTGCTGGATACGGGAGCGGCTGCCCTCGATGACGCGGACGTGCACGTTGATCGTGTCACCCGGGCGGAAGGCCGGGACGTCGGAGCGGATCGAGGCGGCGTTGACGCCATCGAGCAGGTGAGACATGTTCTTCGTCTGCTTTCTTCGCACGACGCCACAGGCCGCCGGTGCGGGTTTCCGTAGAGAATTCGGGAGCTGCGTCACTGCGCGGACGACTGTCCCCCTGTGGCAGGGGCGTACGCGAGCACACAGCAGCCGCCTATTCTTCCACGGCCTCCGGCCTGAGCCAAAATCGGCCGTCGGCGGCGGGCCGCCAGCCCAGGATGCTCAGGATCTCGCGGTCCTTCTTGTCGAAGGCGGAGGCCTCGCAGCGCTCGATCAGATCGGGGCGGTGCTGCGCGGTCCGGCGGAAGGCCTCGTCCCGGCGCCAGCGCGCGATCTTCCCGTGGTGCCCGCTGAGCAGCACGTCGGGGATGCCCCGGCCGCGCCACTGCGGGGGCTTCGTGTAGACCGGCCCCTCCAGCAGGTTCGCCATCTCGCCGGGCGCGAAGGAGTCGTCCCGGTGGGATTCCGCGTTGCCGAGCACACCGGGCAGCAGCCGGGCCACGGCCTCGGTGACGACCAGGACGGCGGCCTCGCCGCCCGCCAGCACGTAGTCGCCGATGGAGACCTCGTAGACCGGCATCCGCGTCGCGTACTCGTCGATGACGCGGCGGTCGATGCCCTCGTACCGGGCCGGTGTGAAGATCAGCCAGGGCCGCTCGGAGAGCTCGACGGCGAGTTCCTGGGTGAACGGGCGGCCGCTGGGCGTGGGGACGACCATGACCGGCCCGCGCGCGCCGGCCTCGTACCCGTCGGCCAGCGCCTCGTCGAGCGCCTCGCCCCACGGCTCGGTCTTCATGACCATGCCGGGGCCACCGCCGTACGGGGTGTCGTCGACGGTGTTGTGCCGGTCGTACGTCCAGTCCCGCAGGTCGTGGACGTGTACGTCGAGCTGCCCGCGGGCCCGCGCCTTGCCGACGAGGGAGACGTTCAGCGGCTCCAGGTACTCGGGGAAGATGGTGACGACGTCGAGACGCATCAGGCTTCTTCCCCGGCCTCGGCGTCCTCGTCGCGCGTCGAGACGACCTCCGCGCGGTCGTCGATCAGCCCGGGCGGCGGTGTGATGACGCAGCGCTGCTCCTCCAGGTCGATCTCGGCGACGATCTCCTCCACGAAGGGGATCATCACCTCGGTGCCGTCGGGGCGCTCGACGATGAAGAGGTCCTGCGAGGGGAGGTGGGAGATCTCGGTGATCCGGCCGATCTCGGTGTCGTCCTCCAGCACCACGTCCAGGTCCATCAGCTGGTGGTCGTAGTACTCGTCCTCCTCCTCGGGCAGCTCGGAGGGGTCCACCTCGGCGATGAGCAGGGTGTTGCGCAGCCCCTCGGCGCCGGTGCGGTCCTTGACGCCCTCGAAACGGAGCAGCAGCCGGCCGCTGTGCACCCGGCCCGTCTCAATGGTCAGCGGACCGGCGGACGCCGGTTCGGTGAGGAGCACGGCACCGGGCGAGAGCCGCAGCTCCGGCTCGTCGGTCCGCACCTCGACGGTGACCTCACCCTTGATCCCGTGGGCGCGGCCGATCCGCGCGACTACCAGCTGCACTCTCGTTCTCTCCTGTTCAGACGACGACGGGCCGGGGTGGGCACTGGTGCCCTCCCCGGCCCGTGCCGGTGATTCAACTGCTCAGCGGACCTGGTCCACGTCGACGAGGTCGACGCGGATCCCCCGGCCGCCGATGGCGCCCACGACGGTACGCAGGGCACGTGCGGTGCGGCCGTTGCGGCCGATCACCTTCCCGAGGTCGTCGGGGTGCACCCGGACCTCGAGCACCTGCCCGCGACGCAGGTTGCGCGAGGCGACCTGCACGTCGTCGGGGTTGTCCACAATGCCCTTTACGAGGTGCTCAAGAGCCTCCTCGAGCATGCTCAGGCCTCGGTCGACTCGGCGGCGGCCTCAGCCTCGTCCGCCTTCTTGTCGGCCTTCTTCGCCTTCTGCGTGATGGCCTCGCCCTTGGTCTCGCCGATGCCCTCGAGGGCCTTGGCGAACTCGTCGAAGGAGCGACGCTTGCTCTCCTTCGTCTCCGGCTGGAGCAGCGGCGCGGGGGCCGGGAGGCCCTTGTGCGCCTGCCAGTCACCGGTCAGCTTCAGGATGGCGAGCACAGCCTCGGTGGGCTGGGCGCCGACCGACAGCCAGTACTGCGCACGCTCGGCGTTGACCTCGATGCGCGACGGGTTGTACGTCGGGTGGTACAGACCGATCTCCTCGATCGCACGACCATCGCGGCGGGTGCGCGAGTCGGCGACGACGATGCGGTAGTGCGGCTGGCGAATCTTGCCGAGGCGCTTGAGCTTGATCTTGACTGCCACTGGAGTGGTGTCTCCTGAACTTGACGTGGTTGGGCACATGAGATGCCACGTGGGGTTGCGGTACTCGGGTGCCCGATGGACGCGTCAGCCGGAGGAGAGAGGGGTCCTATGCGACTGTCGAGTACAGCTAGCCATTGTGCCACATGCCCGCGGCTCTTCTCGCGGCGAGCTGCGATCGAAGGCGCACGGTTGCCCGCCCCCGGGCGCCGACGCCCCGCGGGCGGGCGCCCGGCCCGCCCGCCGCCCCCGTACGGCGGGGCCGCGGGCTCAGGAGGCGGCGGCCGAGACGGCCACCTCGGGAATGCGGAACGGCTTCATGCAGCCGCCGCACACGATCGGCGCCTGGGCCAGCACGGACGGGACCACCCGCACGTTGCGACCGCAGTCGCAGACCGCCTTGACGCGGACGCCGCCACCCGAGGAGCCGTGGCGGGCGGCCGGCCCGCGGAAGCTGCGCTTGGTGTCGGCGGCCGTCGCGGCCGTATGGGCCTTGAGTGCGCGCTGGAGCCGCTCCATGGTGGGGCGGTAGCGCTTCTTCGCCTCGGGATTGAGCGAGACCAGCGAGAAGCCGCTGCTGGCATGCGGCTCGTCGGAGTGGTCCAGCCCCATCTCCTCGGCGATCGCGAGGAATCTGCGGTTGTGATAGCGGCCGGCCCGCGAGGTGTCACGTACTCCGCGGGCGGCGGCGATGCCATGGACTGCCTCGTGCAGCAGTCGCTCGAAGGAGAGTTCGGCGCCGCAGGCGGACGAGGACTCTCCGATCAGGGACTCGGGCGCGGCAAGGTCAGGCAGCTCGGGGTGGTACCGCTGAATGTCGGCCCACGCCTGCGCCAGCTCTGCGGCGAGAACAGGTGGTGTCGTGCTCACGTCGTGACAACGAGCCGGGGTGCCCCGGTGTTCCGATTCCGGGCCATTCCAAATTTTTTGCACGTACCAGTCAGTTCAGTCTGATGCGTCCCGACGAGGACGGGTGCGCCGATCCCAGGAGGAGTCGGTACGTAACGTCGACCAGGCCGACCGAAAAGAACCGGCCCCGGCGCGCGGCTCGTGCCGTGCGCCGGGACCGGTTCCGCGGTCTGACGGCGGCGATCAGTAGGAGCGCGCGACGATCGCGAGCGTACCGGGGGCGTCGTCCGCCTCCGGCACCGACCCGTCCTCGGCGATCAGGCAGCGGACGGAGACGGCCTGCTCGCCCAGCTTGGCCTCGCCCTCGGGGCCGAGGTCGGCCCACGGGATCCGCGCCCAGCCGCCCGCGACGGCGGCCTCGGCGGCCTCCTCGATGGTGGAGACGTCGGAGGTGCGGGCCAGGCGGCGCTCGCGGGACTCGCGCAGCAGCTGCGCCTGGTCCTCGTCCAGCACCTTGGGCAGCAGGTCGGCGAGCGCGTCGATCTGCACGGGCTCCTTGCCGCCCGGGATCCGGCGGGCCAGCATCGCGGTGCCGGCCTCCAGGTCGCGGGGGCCGATCTCGACGCGGACCGGTACGCCCTTGAGCTCCCAGTCCACGGCGCGGCGGCCGAAGGGGGTGTCGACGCGGTCGTCGACGTGGACGCGGAGGCCGGCGGCCTTCAGCTGCGCGCCGAGCTCGCGGACCTTGGTGACGGCCTCGTCGCCCTTGATCGCCATGACGACGACCTGGACGTGCGCCAGGCGCGGCGGGACGCGCAGGCCGTTGTCGTCGCCGTGGGACATGATCAGGCCGCCGACCATGCGGGTCGAGACGCCCCACGAGGTCTGCCAGACGAGCTCCTGCTTGCCTTCCTTCGACAGGTACTGCGTGTTGAAGGCCTTGGCGAAGTTGGTGCCGAGCTCGTGGCTCGTGCCCAGCTGCAGCGCCTTGCCGTCGCCCATCATGCCTTCGAGGGTGAGGGTGTTGATGGCGCCGGCGAAGCGCTCCTTGGCGGTCTTGCGGCCGAGCACGACGTCGATGCCGAGCACGTTCGTCATGAAGTCGCCGTACACGTCCGTGTGGATGCGGGCGGCGTAGTCGCGGGCGTCCTCGTACGTGGCGTGGGCGGTGTGCCCCTCCTGCCAGAGGAACTCACTCGTACGGAGGAACACGCGCGGGCGCATCTCCCAGCGGACCACGTTCGCCCACTGGTTGATCAGCAGGGGCAGGTCGCGGTAGCTCTGGACCCACTTGGAGAAGTAGTCGTTGATGATCGTCTCGGAGGTGGGCCGGACCACGACCGGCTCTTCCAGCTCCTTGCCGCCGCCGTGGGTGACGACCGCGAGCTCGGGGGCGAAGCCCTCGACGTGCTCGGCCTCGCGCGTCAGGTACGACTGCGGGATGAACAGCGGGAAGTACGCGTTCTGGGCGCCCGCGTCCTTGATGCGCGCGTCCATCTCCTGCTGCATCCGCTCCCACAGCCCGTAGCCGTACGGTCGGATGACCATGGTGCCGCGGACCGGACCGTTGTCGGCCAGCTCGGCCTTGTTGATCAGATCCTGGTACCAGCGGGGGAAATCCTCCGCCTGGGGGGTGAGAACGGGTGCCTTTGCCATGGCGCGAATGGTACGGCGCCGGGCGCGTCGAGCGTGAATCGGGTGGCGCACTCCTCTGGACGCGGGGGCGAATGGGGAGTTCTCTGGCAACGGGGGCAAGGGGGCGACAAGGAATCAGGAGCGCTCTTTCGATGACACCGACGCCGACGGCGACGCTCGTCGCCCGGGACTGGGCGGAGATCCAGGAACGGATGCTGGTACCGCTGTACGAGGCGGTCTACGACCGGCTGGAGGTCGGGCCGGGCGACCGGCTGCTCGGCCTGGACTGCGGGTCCGGGCTGGCGCTGCTGCTGGCCGCGGGCCGGGGAGCCGTCGCCACGGGTGTGGAGGCGGACCCGGCGCGGCGGGCGCTGGCGCGCGAGCGGCTGCTGGACGTGGTCCCGGCCCCGCCGGGCGGCGCGCGCCCCTACGACGTGCTGCTGGCCTTCTCGCCGTCCGCGGCGGCGCTGGACGCGTCCCTGCCGGCGGTCCGGCGGGGCGCGGCGGTGGTCCTGGCCGACTGGGGTCCGGCGGAGCGGTGCACGGTGCCCACGGTGCTGGGCGGCGGGCCCGCCGCCCAGGACCTGGACGCGGTGGTGGCGGACGCGGGGCTCTCGCCGGACGGTTCGGGGCGGGTGTTCTGCCCCTTCGGCTACGCGGACGTGGACAGCGCGGTACGGGGGCTGCTGTCGACGGGGCTGTACGAGTCCTCCTCCGATCCGGCGCAGGTCGAGAAGGAGCTGACGGAGGCGCTGCACCCGTACGAGCGGCCGGACGGCACGGTGTGGCTCCCGAACATCTTCCGGTACGTGATCGCCCGCGTGCCGTAGCCCTCCAGGGCCCGCCCACGGGGGCGCGGGGGCACGCGCCGCTACGTCGACCGGCGCGGGATGCCCGCGGCCCGGTAGGCGGCGGGCTCGTCCAGGGTCTCGTTCGCCAGCAGCGCCTCGGTCAGGGCGTCGAGTTTCGGACGGTGTTCGCGCAGCAGCCGGCAGGCCTCCGCGTAGCACTCGTCGACGATGCGCCGCATCTCCTGGTCCACCGCGTCCAGGGTGGCAGGGGCGGCGAGGAGGCCGTACGGACTCTGCGCGTCCGCCGGGATCGCGGTGAGTCGCCCGACGCGTTCGCTCATGCCCCAGCGGCCGACCATGCCGCGGGCCAGGTTGGTGACCTGTTCCAGGTCGTTCTCCGCGCCCGTGGTGATGACGTCGAAGACGACGTGCTCGGCGGCCATGCCGCCCAGCGCGCCGATGATCCGGCCGCGGAGGTAGTCCTGCGTGTAGGAGTAGCGGTCGGCGTCCGGGGTCGAGAGCGTGACGCCGAGCGCCCGGCCGCGCGGCACGATCGTGACCTTGCGGACCGGGTCGGCTCCCGGCTGGAGCATGCCGAGCAGGGCGTGGCCGCTCTCGTGGTAGGCCGTGCGGCGGCGCTCCTCCTCCGGCATGACCAGGGCCCGCGCCGCGCCCAGCTGGACCTTCTCCAGGGCGTCCATGAAGTCCGCCCCGGTGACCTGGCTCTGCTTTCGCTTCACCGCGAGGAGGGCGGCTTCGTTGGCCAGATTGGCGAGGTCCGCGCCGGTCATGCCGGGGGTGGTGCGGGACACCTGGGCGAGGTCCGCGTCGGCGGCGAGGGGGATCTCGCGGGTGTGGATCCGCAGGATGGCCTCGCGGCCGGCCCGGTCCGGCGGGGAGACCGACACCGTCCGGTCGAAGCGGCCGGGGCGGGTGAGCGCCGGGTCCAGGACGTCGGGCCGGTTGGTGGCGGCGAGGACGACCACGCCCTCCGAGCCGGAGAAGCCGTCCATCTCGGTCAGGATCTGGTTCAGGGTCTGTTCGCGCTCGTCGTGGCCCCCGAGGCCGCCGCCGCCGCGGGCCCGGCCGATGGTGTCGATCTCGTCGATGAAGACGATGGAGGGGGCCACCTTCCGGGCCTCGGAGAAGAGTTCGCGGACCCGGGAGGCGCCGACGCCGACGATCATCTCGATGAACTCGGAGGCGGAGGCGGAGAAGAACGGCACTCCGGCCTCGCCCGCGACCGCCCGCGCCAGCAGCGTCTTGCCGGTGCCGGGCGGCCCGGCGAGCAGCACCCCGCCGGGCATCCGGGCGCCCAGGGCGCGGTACTGCTGGGGGTGCTTGAGGAAGTCCACGACGTCGCTGAGTTCGCCCTTGACCTCGTCGATGCCGGCCACGTCGGCGAAGGTGGTGCGCCTGCCGCCCTCCAGCTCGACGGGCTTGGGCGGCTGTTTGCGGCCCAGTCCGCCGACGCCGCCCATGGCGGAGCCCATGCGGCGGGCGATGAACACCCACAGCAGGACCAGCAGCAGCATGGGGGCCAGCGAGATCAGCAGGTTCGCCAGGAGGCTGCGCTGCACGACGACCGGGGAGGCGGTGACGACGACGTCGTGCTTGCTGAGGTTCGCCCACAGCTGGTCGTCGGCGAACGCCGGGCGCTGGGTGACGAACTTCGTGTAGTCGCCCTTGTGGCCGTCGGGCAGCGGCTGCTTGTTCTTCAGCTCGCCCTGGATCGCGTCGCCCTTGGAGTAGATCTTCGAGACGTTGCCGTCGGCGACCTGCTTGCTGAACTCCGTGTAGGAGATCGTCGGCTCGTCGCCCTCGTTGAAGAACGACAGCACCACGTTGGTGATCAGGAAGACGATCAGGGCGGCGAGGATCAGTCCGCGCCACCCCCCGGGCATCCGCCTCCGGGGTGGCGGTGAGGGCGGCGCGCCCTCGGAGCGCCAGGGCGTGTCGGCACGGTCACGAGGCGGTACGGGGGTGGGGCTGGGCACGTGGCCTCCTTACTGCCGTCCTCGGGGCCGACCATAAGGGATATAACTCCCCATTGCGCCCGCTGAGGGTATGCAGAAGGGCCCCGGCCGGATCATCCGGCCGGGGCCCGTCGGCTCCTGCTGCCCTTACTTCATGAACTTCTTGAACTCGTCCGGAAGGTCGAAGTCCTGGCCGCCCTGGCCGCCGGCGGGAAGGCCGAACGGGCTGCCGGTGGCGGGCGGGGCGCTCTGCGGGCCCTGCTCACGGCGGGCCGCTGCGGCCGCCTCCTCTTCCTTGCGCTTCATCGGGTTGCCGCTCTTGCGCTTGCCCTTGGCCTGCTTGACCTGCTTCTTCTGCCGGCCGGGGCCGCCGCCCATCCCGGGGATGCCGGGCATGCCGGGCATCCCGCCGCCCTGCGCCATGCGGGACATCATCTTGCGGGCCTCGAAGAAGCGCTCGACCAGGTTCTTGACGGCGCTGACCTCGACACCGGAGCCCTTGGCGATACGGGCGCGGCGCGAGCCGTTGATGAGGTGCGGGTCCTGGCGCTCGGCCGGGGTCATCGACTTGATGATCGCGGCGGTGCGGTCCACGTCGCGCTCGTCGATGTTGTTGATCTGGTCCTTGATCTGACCCATGCCGGGGAGCATGCCGAGCAGCTTGGAGATGGAGCCCATCTTCCGGACCTGCTCCATCTGGGCCAGGAAGTCGTCGAGCGTGAACTCCTTCGGTCCCTTCGCCAGCTTGGCCGCCATCTTCTCGGCCTCGGCCTGGCTGAAGGTCTTCTCGGCCTGCTCGATGAGGGTGAGCATGTCACCCATGTCGAGGATCCGGCCCGCCATGCGGTCGGGGTGGAACGCGTCGAACTCGTCGAGCTTCTCGCCGTTGGAGGCGAACATGATCTGCTTGCCGGTGACGTGCGCGATCGAGAGCGCGGCACCACCGCGGGCGTCGCCGTCGAGCTTGGAGAGCACGACGCCGTCGAAGCCGACGCCGTCGCGGAAGGCCTCGGCGGTGTTGACCGCGTCCTGACCGATCATGGCGTCGACGACGAAGAGGATCTCGTCGGGGCTGACGGCGTCACGGATGTCCGCGGCCTGCTGCATCAGCTCCTGGTCGATGCCGAGGCGGCCGGCGGTGTCGACGATGACGATGTCGTACTGCTTGGTGCGGGCGTACTCGATGGAGTCCTTGGCCACCTGCACCGGGTCGCCGATGCCGTTGCCGGGGGCGGGCGCGTAGACCGCGACACCGGCGCGCTCGGCGACGACGCTCAGCTGGTTGACGGCGTTGGGCCGCTGGAGGTCACAGGCGACGAGCAGCGGGGAGTGGCCCTGGCCCTTGAGCCAGAGGCCGAGCTTTCCGGCGAGGGTGGTCTTACCGGCGCCCTGGAGACCGGCGAGCATGATCACGGTGGGCGCGGTCTTGGCGAAGCGCAGCCGCCGGGTCTCGCCGCCGAGGATCGAGACGAGCTCGTCGTTGACGATCTTGAGGACCTGCTGGCCCGGGTTCAGGGCCTTGGAGACCTCTTCGCCGCGGGCGCGCTCCTTGACGTTCGCGATGAAGGAGCGGACCACGGGGAGGGCGACGTCGGCCTCGAGGAGGGCGATACGGATTTCCCGCGCCGCAGCGTCGATGTCCTGCTCGGAGAGGCGTCCTTTGCCCCGGAGGGACTTGAAGGTCGCGCTGAGGCGGTCGGAAAGCGTATCGAACACGGTGGTCGCGATTCCTCGGGTCGGGGGCGTGTGGTCGTCCCCCAGGGTATCGGGCCCTTCCCCTGTCCGGGGACCCGCCCGTTCCCCGCCCCGGGCTGCGCCCCGGAACCCGCGCCCCACACGCGGCAGGGGCCCTTCCCGGCCCGCCGGCGTCCGGGGGCCGGGTTCCGGGGCGCAGCCCGTCAGCGGAGGGCCGCCTCCAGTGCGGCGGCGCGGGGCGCCGCCGCCGGGGGCGGCAGCGGTTTGCCGTCGGGGTCGACCACGTACAGGGAGTCCACCGCGTTGGCTCCGAGGGTGGAGACGTGGGCGCTGCGCACGCGGACTCCGGAGGCTTCCAGCGCGCGCCCGACGCGGTGCAGCAGGCCGACCGCGTCGGGGGCCCGCACCTCCAGGACCGTGGCCGTCGAGGACACCTCCGGGACCGCCGTGACCCGGGGCGGCGGCGGGACGACCCCGCGCCGTCGCGGGTACGCCGCCTCCCGGTCGGCCAGCTTCGCCTGGATGTCCAGGGAGCCGTCCAGCGCCCGGATCAGGTCCGTGCGCAGCCGGGCCGCCTGCGGCAGGGAGCCGTACTCGGCGGCCACCCTCCACCGCAGGACCAGGACCTCGCCCGGCAGGTCCGGGAGCTCCAGCGAGCGCAGGTCCGCGGCCCGGACGGTGAGCCGGTGCAGGGCGAGGACTCCGGCCACCGCCGGGAGGACCCCCGGCTGGTCCGGGACGGCCACCACCAGCTCGGCCCCGACGGCGTCGTCCTCCTCCTGGCGTGCCAGCAGCGCCAGTACGGGCTCGCGGGTGCGCAGTGCCTCCACCGCGAGGCGTTCCTGTTCGGTCGTCGGGATGGCCGGCTCCGCGGCGGCGGACGGCGCTCCCCGCAGGACCGAGGCGACGCGGGCCACCAGGTCGGCGACGAGCGAGCCCCGCCAGGTGCTCCACGCCGCGGGCCCGGTGGCGAGGGCGTCCGCCTCGGTCAGCGCGTGCAGGATCTCCAGGGTGCCGGGCGATCCGACGGCGTCCGCCACGGACCGGACCGTCGCCGGGTCGTCGAGGTCGCGCCGCGTCGCGGTGTCGATCAGCAGCAGGTGGTGCCGTACGAGGACGCCGAGCACGGCGGCGTCCTGCGCGTCGAAGCCGACCCGTGCCGCCACGTCGCGGGCGATGGTCTCGCCCGCCACCGAGTGGTCCCCCGGCCAGCCCTTGCCGATGTCGTGCAGGAGGGCGGCCATCAGCAGCAGGTCGGGGCGGCCGACCCGGCGGGTCAGGGCCGAGGCGCGGACCGCCGTCTCGATCAGGTGCCGGTCCACGGTCCAGGTGTGCACGGGGTTGCGCTGCGGGCGGCACCGCACCCGTTCCCAGTCCGGCAGCAGCCGGGTGATCAGGCCCTCCGCCTCCAGGGCCTCCCAGACGGCGACCGTGGGCTCCCCCGCCCCGAGCAGGGTCACCAGCTGCTCGCGCGCCTCGGCGGGCCACGGCACCGGCAGCGGCTTGGCCTGCGCCGCGAGCCGTCGTACGGCGTGCAGGGACACCGGCAGACCCGCCTGAGCGGCCGCGGCGCCGAACCGCAGGGCCAGGACCGGGTCGCGGTCGGGCCGGGCGGCCAGGGCCAGGACGGCCTCGCCGTCGGACTCCACGACGCCTTCGGCCAGCGGGGCCCGCTCGGCGGCGGCCCCCCGGGTCCCGAGCAGCCCGCGCAGCCTAGGCCGGGCCGCCCGGGCCCGCAGGACCCGCCCGACCTCCCGCCAGGTGACGTCGCCGGCGTAGGCGACGACCCGCGCGGCCTCGTACACCTCGCGCAGCAGCGCGTCGGCATCGAGCAGTCCCAGCCGCGCCGCGACCTGGTCCTGCTCCTGGAGTGCGAGCCGGTCGGTGGCCCGGCCCGTCACCAGGTGCAGGGCGTCCCGCGCGTCCAGCAGCCGCCGCCGGGCGTCGGCCAGTCCCTCGCGCGGGGCGTCGGCCAGCCACGACGCGGCGACCGCCCGCAGCGCGGTGGCGTCGCGGAGCCCGCCGCGGGCCTCCTTGAGGTCGGGTTCCAGCAGGAAGCGGAGCTCCCCGGCCTGCTCGGCCCGCTCCCGGCACAGGGAGTGCAGCTGCGGGAGCCGCCTGGCGGCCTGGTTGCGCCAGTCGGCCAGGACCGAGGTGCGCAGTCCCGCGAGGAGGCCCGCGTCGCCCGCGACCGGCCGGGCGTCGAGCAGCCCCAGGTGCACCTTGAGGTCCTCGCCGGCGGTCTTGCGGGCCTCGGCCGGGGTCCGCACCGAGTGGTCGAGGGCGACGCCCAGGTCCCACACGGGGTACCAGAGGCGGTCGGCCAGGGCGCTCAGGGCCCGCGGCTCGGCCTTGCCGTCGTGGAGCAGCAGCAGGTCGAGGTCGCTGCGCGGGGAGAGTTCGGCGCGCCCGTAGCCGCCGACGGCGACGAGGGCGGCGCCGCGCACCCCGGTCTCGCGCTGGGCCGTGGCGAACAGGGCGGCCAGCCAGTCGTCGGTCAGTGCGGCCAGCGCGGAACGCCGCGAAGGCCCGGACCGCGACTCCTCCTGGAGGAGTCGCAGCCGGGCCGCGGCGTACCCGCTGGGTCCCGCGCCGGACGGTTCACCGGAGTCACCGGTCGTGTGCTGTTCGACGCTCGTCACCCGGGTGCTCCCGTCGCCTAGAGCGCTTCTGCGCCGCGCTCGCCGGTGCGGACGCGGATGATCGCGTCCACGGGCACGCTCCACACCTTGCCGTCACCGATCTTCCCGGTGCGGGCCCCCTTGACCAGGACCTCCATCACCGATTCGGCGTCGTCGTCCTCGACGACCACCTCGATGCGGATCTTCGGTACGAGGTCCACGGTGTACTCGGCGCCGCGGTAGACCTCGGTGTGACCGCGCTGGCGGCCGTACCCGCTGGCCTCGGAGACCGTGAGCCCCTGGACTCCGAACCGCTGGAGTGCGTCCTTGATCTCGTCCAGCCGGTGCGGCTTGACGATCGCGGTGATCAGCTTCATGCGTCAACCTTCTTGCTCGCGGCGGCAGCGGGGGCGTGTGCGGCGGTGCTCCGGGAGGAGGCCCCGCCGCCGGCTCCGCTGAAGTCGTAGGCGGTCTCGGCGTGCTCGACCTGGTCGATGCCGGAGACCTCGTCGTCCTCGGTGACCCGCATCCCGATCGTCTTGTCGAGGAGGAAGGCGAGGACCGCGGACACGACGAGAGAGTAGGCGAGGACGGAGAAGACCCCGATGGCCTGCTTGCCGAGCTGTTCGAGGCCGCCGCCGTAGAACAGGCCGGCCGCGTCGGACTGGACGCCGCCGGTGGCGAAGAGGCCGACCAGCAGGGAGCCGATGACACCGCCGACGAGGTGGACGCCGACCACGTCGAGGGAGTCGTCGAAGTTGAACTTGTACTTGAGGCCGACGGCCATGGCGCAGACGACGCCGGCGATGGCGCCGATGGCGATCGCGCCGAGCGGGGAGCAGGAACCGCCGGAGGGGGTGATCGCGACGAGGCCGGCGACCGCGCCGGAGGCGGCGCCCAGGGTGGTGAAGGAGCCGTGGCGCAGCTTCTCGTAGCCCAGCCAGGCGAGCATGGCGGCGGCGGTGGCGACCTGGGTGTTGACGAACATGACCGCGCCCACGCCGTCGTCGTTGCCGAGCCAGGATCCGGCGTTGAAGCCGAACCAGCCGAACCAGAGCAGACCGGCGCCGAGCATCACGAGCGGGAGGCTGTGGGGGCGCATCGGGTCCTTCTTGAAGCCGACGCGCTTGCCGATCACCAGGATGACGCCGAGGGCCGCGGCGCCGGCGTTGATGTGGACGGCGGTGCCGCCCGCGAAGTCGATGACGCCGAGCTTGAAGAGCCAGCCGCCCGCGCCCCAGACCCAGTGGGCGACGGGGAAGTAGACGACGGTGACCCACAGGGCGGTGAACAGGGCCCAGGCGCTGAACTTCACGCGGTCGGCGAGGGCGCCGCTGATCAGGGCGGGGGTGATGACGGCGAACATCAGCTGGAAGACGGCGAAGACGTAGACCGGGATGGTGTAGCCGTCCCACAGCTCGGTGATGCCGATGCCGCTGAGGCCGACGTAGTCGGAGGACCAGCCGATGAAGCCGCCGGAATCGGTGCCGAAGGCGAGGCTGAAGCCGTAGAGGACCCAGAGGATCGTGACGATCCCGAGGCTGATGAAGCTCATCATCAGCATGTTGAGGCTGCTCTTGACGCGGACCATGCCTCCGTAGAAGAAGGCGAGTCCCGGGGTCATCAGCATGACCAGGGCGGAGCAGATGAGCATGAACCCGGTGTTCGCGGCAGACAGCGTCGGGGCGTCTGCCGCGAGGGTCGTGATGGCTGATGCCATCGGCGTCTCCTCGTCGTCGGTACGTTCGCGTGCGGGCGATCGTGAAAACCTGAGCGGCGCAAGGCGTAAGGCCGGGGGGTGGGGGCCTGGGGGCTGGCCGGTTATTGGCCCTGAGATTCGCGCAGGCCGGTTTCCGGCGGCGCCGCTGGGTGTTTCGCCCCGATGACGAAGCCATCCGTGCTGTTACAGCACGATGAACAGCCGCAACGGCGAATCGAGCGGCCACGACGGCGGGCGACCGCCTCAGCGAGAGCGGCGCCGGTTCAGGAGCAAGGGGATGGCCGGCCGCGGCAGCACCCGGGGTGACCTGGCTGGGGGAGCCTGATCGGGCTTCACGGGGTGACTGCCGCGGCCGGGGCCTCGGGGGCGGGTGCGGGCCGTCAGACGGCTGCCGCGGCCTCGGGGAGCCGGGAGGCGAGCTGGTCGGTCAGCCGGACCACGTCGGCGACGTCGCCGTACTCGCGGGCGGCGGTGTCGACGGTCTTGCGGATCCGGGTGTTCACCCGTTCGGAGCGCACCTTTTCCGCCACCTTCAGGGCGCGGTCGACGAGGACGACGGCCTGCTCGGGCTCGCGCTGGAGCAGGTGCACGGTGGCCATGCCGATGAGGTTGAGGCTGTACGAGCGCTGGTGTTCCTCGTCCTTCTCGAAGAGCTCCACGGCCCGCTGCATGACGGGTTCGGCGAGGGAGGCGTACATGGGGCTGCGCCCGGCCACGTAGGCCAGGTCGCGGTACGAGTGGGAGTTCTCGCCGTTGAGCTCGGCCTCGGAGAAGAAGCGGATCCAGTCGGGTTCGGGCTCGCCGCCGAAGTCGACGTCGGCGAAGGTGTCCTCGGCCATCCGCACGGCCCGCTTGCAGCGGCTGGGCTGGCCCATGTTGGCGTAGGCGCGGGCCTCCATCGCATACAGCATGGCCTGGGTGCGCGGGCCGGCGGAGTCACGGCTGCCGTACTGGGCCAGGTGGATGAGTTCCAGGGCGTCCTCGGGCCGGCCCAGGTGGATCATCTGACGGCTCATGTTGGAGAGGATGTACGAGCCGAGGGGCTTGTCGCCGCCCTCCTTGGCGGCGTGCAGGGCGAGGACGAAGTACTTCTGCGCGGTGGGGTGCAGGCCGATGTCGTAGCTCATCCAGCCGGCGAGTTCGGCGAGTTCCGCGGCGACCTTGAAGAGCCGCCGCATCACGGGCGCCGGATGGTTCTCCTGGAGCAGGTCGGTGACCTCGTGGAGCTGGCCCACGACGGCCTTGCGGCGCAGTCCGCCGCCGCACTGGGCGTCCCACTGGCGGAACATCACGGTGGTGGCTTCGAGGAGGCCGAGTTCCGGTTCGGAGAGCCGCGGGGGGCGGTGGCCGCTGAGGGCTCCGGACGCCCCCGCCTCGCGGGGGCCCGGGTCGGTGGGGGGGACCGGGACGAGCCAGCGCTGCATGGGTTCGATGAGGGCGGGGCCGGCGGAGAGGGCGAGGGAGGTCCCCAGGAAGCCGCGACGGGCCAGCATCAGGTCGCTGCGGGAGAACTCGCCGAGCAGCTCGACGGTCTGCGGGCCGGCCCAGGGCAGGTCGACGCCGGAGACGGAGGGCGTCTGGTGGGCGGTGCGCAGGCCGAGCTGCTCGATGGCGACGACGGAGCCGAAGCGCTCGGAGAACAGCTCGGACAGGATCCGCGGGACGGGCTCGCGGGGCTGCTCGCCGTCGAGCCAGCGGCGCACCCGGGAGGTGTCCGTGCTGATGTGGTGGGCGCCCATCTGGCGGGCGCGCCGGTTCACCTGGCGGGCGAGCTCGCCCTTGGACCAGCCGCTGCGGACGAACCAGGAGGTCAGTTGCTCATTGCGGCCCGCGGAGTCCGGGGCCTCCGGGTCGTCGCTCGTTCCGCTTGCGCCGTTGCCGCTCACTGGAACGCCCCCATCCACTCAGCCTCTTCACACGAAACCCTGGCTGGGGCGGCGAGCGCCGCCACGGACCTTCACAGATCCTCCACACGTTGCCTCCGGCATAACCACGGACGGCCCGCCTTCGGGGTTTGGTGCACTGAAAGTAATCCTACGATCACCCCCTCCGCGAGGTCGATTCCGGAAACGCCACCATTCGCCACCCCTTTGAATGAACTAGCCACCCGCCAGGCGCGATTCACTTGACACCGAGGCGAAAACGATCGGATGTACGGGAGTGCACCAGGGGCGCGCGCGGCGAGGAGTGCGCCGGTCGGCCCCTTCGGGCACCGGGCTCGGGCCCGGCCCCGCATCCCGTCCGGCCGACGTCGTAACCACCTGCGCGTCCGACCCGTTGGAGGGGGCATGGGCATGGGCTTCACGATCGGCGGCAGCCGCAGCACCAAGGAGTTCCGTTCCGGCTCGCGGCGCCGCGGCCGGACCTCGGAGTGCACGGCGGTCGCGGAGTACACCGGACTGTGGGGCTGGGACGTGGTCCCCGGCGCCCGCGCCGCGGCCCCCGCCCGCGGCTGCTCCTGCGGTCATGCCGAATGCGGTGCGCCGGGGGCGCATCCGCTGCCGCTGGCCCCGACCGTCCCGGCGGGCGCCACCCTCGACGAGGTCACCGAGACCTGGGGCGGGTACCCGGGCGCCGCGGTCCTGCTCCCCGTCGGCCGCACCTTCGACGTCATCGAGGTCTCCCGGGAGGCGGGGCGCCGCGCGCTGGTCCGCCTGGAGCGGATGGGCCTGCCGCTCGGGCCGGTCACCGAGACCCCGGACGGCCGGGCCCAGTTCCTCGTGGCCCCGGGTGCGGCCGCCGAGCTGCCGCAGCTGCTGTACCGGATGGGCTGGGACGACGCCGATCTCGATCTGCGCGCCCTGGGGCCCGGCGCCTTCCTGACGGCCCCTCCCTCCGACTACGCCGGGCTCGGCCCGGTGGGCTGGCTGCGGCCGCCCGCGCTCGACTCGGCGGGCGGCCCGCCGCAGGCCCGGCTGCTGCTCGGCACCCTCGCGTACATCTGCCACCGATTGCGGCGCCAGTAGGCGGCCCTACGGCGGCGCCCCCGTGTTCCGGCCGGAACACGGGGGCGCCGCTGTGCGTACGCGTCTGCGCTCAGTCGCCGATGAGGGCGTCCACGAACGCCTCCGGCTCGAAGGGCGCGAGGTCGTCGGCGCCCTCACCGAGGCCGATGAGCTTGACCGGGACGCCGAGCTCGCGCTGGACGGCGACGACGATGCCGCCCTTGGCGGTGCCGTCGAGCTTGGTCAGCACGATGCCGGTGATGTCGACGACCTCGGCGAAGACGCGGGCCTGGGTCAGGCCGTTCTGCCCGGTGGTGGCGTCCAGGACGAGCAGGACCTCGTCGAGCGGGCCGTGCTTCTCCACGACGCGCTTGACCTTGCCGAGCTCGTCCATGAGGCCGGTCTTGGTGTGGAGGCGGCCGGCGGTGTCGATGAGCACCACGTCGGCGCCCTCGGCGATGCCCTCCTTGACCGCGTCGTAGGCGATCGAGGCCGGGTCGCCGCCCTCGGGGCCCCGCACGGTGCGGGCGCCGACCCGTTCGCCCCAGGTCTGGAGCTGGTCGGCGGCGGCGGCGCGGAAGGTGTCGGCCGCGCCGAGCACCACGGAGCGGCCGTCGGCGACGAGCACGCGGGCCAGCTTGCCGGTGGTGGTGGTCTTGCCGGTGCCGTTGACGCCGACGACCATCACGACGCCGGGGGTGTCCGCGCCGCTCTCGGTCCTCACCGCGCGGTCGAAGTCGGTGCCGACCAGGGTCAGCAGCTCCTCCTTGAGCAGGGTGCGCAGCTCGGCCGGGGTGCGGGTGCCGAGCACCTTGACCCGCTCGCGGAGCCGGTCGACGAGTTCCTGCGTGGGCACGACACCGACGTCGGCGATCAGGAGGGTCTCCTCGATCTCCTCCCAGGTGTCCTCGTCGAGGTGCTCGCGCGAGAGCAGCGTGAGCAGCCCCTTGCCGAGCGAGTTCTGCGACCGGGCGAGGCGGGCGCGCAGCCGGACCAGACGGCCGGCGGTGGGCTCGGGCACCTCGATCTCGGGTGCGGCCGGCGCCTCGGGCTCGGCGACGACGGGCGCCTTGGGAGCCGCAGCCTCCGCTTCGGGGAGGGCGACCTCCTCGATCGTGCGGCGGGGCTCTTCCGCCGTCTCTACGGCGTCCTCCCCCACCTGCGGTTCGGCGGGCGGGGCAGTGATGGTCGGCGTGCTGGGCGGCGCCGGGGGCGGCAGCTGCTTCTTCTTGCGGCTGCTGACCACGAGCCCGCTGATCGCGCCGACCGCGACCAGGGCGATGACTACGGCAAGGATGAGGATGTCCATAACTCGTCCAGTATCGGCCACGGCGGCCCCGGCCCCCCGGATCCGGCGGCACCGGCCGGGCCGTAAGCCCCTATTTGTGGACTTGGCGGCACATCTACGATGATGGCCGACTTCCCCGTACGCCCCGCCCACCCGGAGTACTGCATGCCTGCCGAACCCGCCGACGGCGCGATACCCGGCGCGACACAGCCGCCGACCGAGACGTCGGTCGAGACCCGCGGACTCGAACCCGTCCCGGACGGCGAGCGCACCGGCAGGGTCCGCGAGCTCGTGCCCACCTGGGTCGCCGCCAACATCAGCGTGCTGCTGCTGACCATGGGCGCCGGCCTGGTGATCTTCAACCAGCTCAACATCTGGCAGGTGCTGGTCGTCGCGATCGCCGCGCCCGTCGTCTCGTACGGGCTGGTCGGGTTGATCTCGATCGCCGGGAAGCGCGGCGGCTCCCCCGGCATGGCGCTCTCGCGGGCCGTGTTCGGCCAGCGCGGAAACCTCTTCCCCGGCGCCCTGATCTGGGTCGCCCGCTGGGGCTGGGAGACCATCAACGCGGTCAGCGGCGCGTTCGCCGTGCTCACCGTGCTGGACCTGCTGTTCGGCGTGCGGAAGAACACCGCGCTGATCGTGGTCACCCTGCTGCTCTTCGTCGGCTGCACCTTCCTGGTGTCCGGCCTCGGCATCAGCGCGCTGCGCGTCTGCTCGACCTGGTCGACGTACCTCTTCGGCGCCTTCAGCGTGCTGGTGCTCGGCTATCTGGTCGTGGAGAGCGACTGGTCCGCCGTCTTCGCCAAGCCGGCCGGTTCGACCGCGATGATGATCGCCGGTATCGGCACCATCGCCGCGGGCGGTATCAGCTGGGTCCCGTCCGGCCCGGACTTCACCCGCTACCTGCCGCGCACGGCCTCTTCCCGGGGCGTGGTCGGCGCGACGGTCGGCGGCGCGGCCGTCGTCGTGATCCCGATGGTGCTGATGGGCGCGGTCATGGCGGTGGGCACCCCGGACCTGGCCACGGCGCAGGACCCGGTCTCCTTCATCGGCAATCTGCTGCCCGCCTGGATCGCGGTGCCGTACCTGCTGATCGCGCTCGTCGGCATGCTGCTGATCAACTCGATGTCCATGTACTCGGCCGGCTTCACGGCGCAGACCCTGGGCGTCAAGGTCCCGCGCGCGGCGGCCGTCAGCGTCAACGCGGTCATCAGCCTGGTCTTCGGCTTCCTCCTGATGGTGGTCGCGACCAGCTTCTTCGGCTCGTTCATCTCGTTCCTGACGCTGCTCGCCGTGGCCTTCTCCGCGTGGATCGGCGTGTTCGGCGTCGACATGCTGCGCCGGCCCTCGTACGACGGCGCCGCGCTGCTGGACACCACCCCCTCCAGCGCCTACTGGTACCGGGGCGGGTTCGCCTGGCAGGCCATGACCGCGTGGGGCGTGGCTCTGGTCGTCGGGCTGCTGTTCACCAAGGTCGACTGGTTCGGCGGGCCGCTGGCCGGCACCTGGATCGGGCGCAACGGCCTGGGCTGGGCGGCGGGCGTCGTCACCTCCGGCGTGCTGTACGCGGTGCTGCCGCGGGCGGCGGCTCCGGCGGACCCCGGGGCCGCGGAGCCCGCACCCGTCGCCGCCGGATCCCTGTCCAACTGACGCCACGTCAGCTAACGTCCCCCTTCGCCCACCCACATCCGGCGAAGGGGGACTCCTCCATGCCCATCACCGTGGCCCGGTTCAATCTCGTCGATCCGAACGGGACCCCCGAGACGCTCGCCGCCCGCTACAAGGCCGCCCTGGAGATGGCGAGGTACGCGGACGACCGCGGGGTCGACACCGTCCAGACCGAGGAGCACCACGGCACGACGAACAACTGGCTGCCCTCGCCGTTCGCCTTCGCGGGTGCGGTCCTCGGCGCCACCCGCCGGATCGCGGTCACGGTCTCGGCGATCATCGGGCCGCTGTACGACCCGCTGAGGGCCGCCGAGGACATCGCGGTCCTGGACCTGCTGAGCGGCGGGCGCCTGGTCACGGTCGCGGGCATCGGCTACCGGCCCGAGGAGTACGAGCAGCACGGCGTCGAGTGGGGCCGGCGCGGCAGGCTCCAGGACGAGCTGCTGGAAACGCTGCTGAAGGCGTGGACCGGTGAGCCGTTCGAGCACCGGGGCCGCACGGTGCGGGTCACCCCGCGGCCGTTCACACAGCCCCACCCGATGCTCCTGGTCGGCGGCAGCTCCAAGGCGGCGGCCCGGCGCGCGGCCCGGCTCGGGCTGCCGTTCTTCCCCAGCGCGCACCTGCCGGAGCTGGAGGCGTACTACCAGGAGCAGCTCGCGGAGCACGGGACGCAGGGCTTCTGCATGATGCCCGCGGCCGAGACCCCGCTGCTGCACGTCGCGGAGGACCCGGACCGGGTGTGGGCCGAGTTCGGGGAGCACTTCCTGCACGAGGCGGGCACGTACGCGTCGTGGCAGTCGAAGGACATCCGCAGCGCCGTACGGTCGGCCGCGCGCTCGGTGGCGGAGCTGCGGGCGGAGGGCGTGTACCGGGTGCTGACCCCGGACGAGGCGGTCGCGTACGCCAGGGGCGCGGGCGAGGCGGGGAACCTGGTGTTGCACCCGCTGTGCGGCGGGATGCCGCTGGACGAGGGCTGGCGCAGCCTGCACCTGCTGTGCGAACAGGTGCTGCCCCGGCTCAGGGTCTGAGCGGGGGCAGCACCTGCCGTAAGAGGAGAGGGGGTGTTGGCGGGGGTGGTTACCCCATCTCCTCCAACGCCTTGCCCTTGGTCTCCGGCACCCATTTGAGGATGAACGGGATCGAGAGCACGGCGAAGAACGTGTAGATCATGTAGGCGCCCGACAGGTTCCAGTCGGACAGCGACGGGAACGTGACGGTGATGAGCCAGTTGGCGATCCACTGGGCGGCCGCCGCCACACCGAGGGCCGCGGCGCGGATGCGGCCGGGGAACATCTCGCCGAGCAGCACCCAGACCACCACGCCCCAGGACAGGGCGAAGAAGAGCACGAAGAAGTTGGCGGCGACCAGGGCCACGATGCCCTGCGCGTGCGGCAGGGAGATGTCGTCGCCGGTTCCGGACTTGAACGAGAACGCCCAGGCCGCCGTTCCGAGCGACAGGGCCATGCCGACGGAGCCGATGAGCGCCAGGGGCTTGCGGCCGAGCCGGTCCACGAAGACCATCGCGATCACCGTACCGATGATGTTCACGACGGACGTCTCGAAGGAGTACAGGAACGAGGAGCTCGGGTCGATGCCGACCGACTGCCACAGCGAGGAGCTGTAGTAGAAGATCACGTTGATGCCGACGAGCTGCTGGAAGACCGAGAGGCCGATGCCGACCCACACGATGGGCAGGAAGCCGAAGCGGCCGCCGAGCAGGTCCCGGAAGGTGGACTTGTGCTCGGAGCGCATGGCGTGGTCGATCTCGCGGACGCGGGCGTCGGCGTCGATGCCCTTGCCCTCGACGTCCCGCAGGACCTCCTTGGCCTTCTCCGTGCGGCCGACCGAGACCAGGAAGCGCGGGGACTCGGGGATGGCGAAGGACAGCACGCCGTAGAGGACGGCCGGGACGACCATCACGCCGAGCATCCACTGCCAGGCTTCCAGGCCGCCGATCTCGCCGCGCTGTTCGCCGTTGGCGAGGTTGAGGATGCCCCAGTTGACCAGCTGCGAGACGGCGATGCCGATGACGATGGCCGCCTGCTGGAAGGAGGCCAGCCGGCCGCGGTAGGCGGGCGGGGAGACCTCGGCGATGTAGGCGGGGCCGATGACCGAGGCCATGCCGATCCCGAAGCCGCCGATGACCCGCCAGGTGGCGAGGTCCCAGAGGGCGAAGGGGAGGGCCGAGCCGATGGCGCTCGCGGTGAACAGGACGGAGGCGATCTGCATGCAGCGGATACGGCCGATCCGGTCGGCGATGCGGCCGGCGGTGGCGGCGCCCAGCGCGCAGCCGATCAGGGCGGCGGCGATCACCTGGGCGAGTGCGGCCGATCCGACGTCGAAGCGGTCGCGGATGGCCTCCACGGCGCCGTTGATGACGGAGCTGTCGTAGCCGAAGAGGAAGCCGCCCATGGCCGCGGCCGCGGTGATGAAGATGACGTGGCCGAGGTGGTCGGGCTGGGACGCGCTTCCACCGCCTGACGCGGGTGCGTTCGCTGTGCTGGTCAAGGTGCACTCCTGGGCCCGGCGGCGACGGCGGGCTGTGTGGGGGATCTCGTTGTTGCTTGCTCGTGTTCCTCTAGTGGCGCACAGCAAACTGCTTGCCACCACCTGAACGTCAACACGGCACAGCAGAGCCTATGGCTTCACTTTCTGAAGTCAATAGGGTGGATGAACCCGATTATTCACAGAGCCCACCAGGAAGCCCTGGCGGAGTGCGTTCATTAAATGAAGTGAAAGATCAACGAAGACGCTGACTGATGACCTTCGAGACTCCGTCGCCCTGCATGGAGACGCCGTACAGCGCGTCGGCGACCTCCATCGTCCGCTTCTGGTGCGTGATCACGATCAGCTGCGAGCTCTCCTGGAGCTCCTCCATGATCCGGATCAGCCGCTGCAGGTTGGTGTCGTCGAGCGCCGCCTCGACCTCGTCCATCACGTAGAACGGACTGGGGCGGGCCTTGAAGATGGAGACCAGCAGCGCAACGGCCGTCAGCGACCGCTCTCCGCCCGAGAGCAGCGAGAGCCGCTTGACCTTCTTCCCCGGCGGACGGGCCTCCACGTCGACGCCGGTCGTCAGCATGTTGTCGGGGTCGGTGAGGATCAGCCGGCCCTCGCCGCCGGGGAACAGCCGCGAGAACACCCCCTCGAACTCCCGGGCCGTGTCCCGGTACGCCTCCGTGAACACCTGCTCGACGCGCTCGTCGACCTCCTTCACGACCTGAAGGAGATCGGCCCGGGTCTTGCGCAGGTCCTCCAACTGCTCGCTCAGGAACCGGTGGCGCTCCTCCAGTGCCGCGAACTCCTCCAGGGCGAGCGGGTTGACCTTGCCGAGCTGCTGGTACGCGCGCTCGGCCGCCTTCAGCCGCTTCTCCTGCTGCGCGCGTACGAAGGGACCCGGCTCGGCGGCACCGTCCGGGGCCTCCCCCTCGGCGGGCGGGCTCGGCGGCACCGGCTGGTCCGGGCCGTACTCGGCGACGAGCCCCGCCGCCTCCATCCCGAACTCCTCCAGCGCACGCGCCTCCACCTGCTCGATGCGCAGCCGCTTCTCGGCGCCGAGCACCTCCCCGCGGTGCACCGAGTCGGTGAGCTTGTCGAGCTCGCCCTTGAGGTCGCGGCCCCGCGTCCGGGCCTCGCCGAGCTCCCGCTCGCGCAGCCCCTTGGCCTGCTCGGCCGCGGCGCGCTCCTGCTCGGCCCGGCGCAGCGAGACCTCCAGGTGTGCGAGCAGCTGCCGGGCGCCGTCGGCGACCGCCCGGGCCACCTCCGCCTCGTGGCGCAGCCGTGCCCGGCGCCGCTCGGCGCGGGCCCGGGCCTCGCGCTCCGCACGGGCGCCGCGGTCGAGCGCGTCGGCCCGGCCGGCCAGGCCCTTGACCCGCTCCTCGTGCGTCCGCAGCTGGAGACGGGCCTCCATCTCGGTCTGCCGGGCGTTGGCCCCGTCGGCCGCGAGCCGGTCCCGCACCGCGCTGTCGGGCTCCTCCTCCACCGGCGTCTCCTCGGCGACGGCCAGCCGTTCGGCGCACTCCTCGACATCTGCCAGCGCCTGCTCCAGCGCGTCCTGCGCCTTGGCGGCGGCTGCGGCACTGCGCTCGGCCTCCCCGGCCGCGCCCTTCGCCTGGCCGGCGAGCCGCCCCAGCTGCTGCGCCACCCCGGCCCGGGCCTGCTCCCCGGCCCGGCGGCGCTCGCCGGTCTCCTCGACCCGTGCGACGAGTTCCCGGCGCAGCTCCCGGGCGGCGTCCTGGGCCGCGCCCAGGTCCCGGCACCGGGCGTCCAGCCGCTCCAGTTCGGCGGCCGCCTCGTCGACGGCGGCCTGCACCTCGATCAGGCTGGGGGCCCCGGCGGAGCCGCCGTGCGCGAGGTGCGCGCCGAGGACGTCCCCGTCGAGGGTCACGGCGACGAGCTCGGGCCGCGCCGCGACGACGCGCTCGGCCTCGTCGAGGCTCCCGGCGACGACGTAGTCGCGCAGCACCCACCCCGCCGCCCGCACGACCCCGGCATCCCCCTGCACCAGCCCCGCGGCCGGCAACGTCGCGGAGCCGGGGTCCGGGGAAGGGGCGGGGTGGGGGAAGGCGGCCTCCGGCCCGGCGCCGTCGGCCGCGCACTCCCCCGGGACGGGGGGCTCGGCCGAACGGCCCACCGCATCCACGGCATCCGCGCCGACGGCGCCCTCCCCCGGGAAGGGCACCCCGGAGGGCGAACCCGCCGGGGCCGGGGCGTCCGTGGCACCGCCCGGAAGCGGGCTCATGACCGAATGGCTCGCCGGGGGCAGGGCGTCCGTGACACCGCCCGGGTCCCCGGCCTGGCCCAGAAGCGGGCTCATGACCGAACGGCCCGCCCGATCCGCGGCATCCGCACCGACGGCGCCCTCCCCCAGGATGGGCACCCCGGAGGGCGAACCCGCCCGAGCCAGGGCGTCCGTAGCACCGCCCGGAAGCGCGCTCATGACCGAACGGCCCGCCCGATCCGCGGGATCCGCGCCGGCGGCGCCCTGAGCCGGGAACGGCGCCCCGGAGGGCGGATCCGCCTCGGGCCGGGACTCGCCCTGGTCCGGGACCGGGCTCCCCGTCGGCGGCGGAGCGATCAGGAGGGTGGCCCGGCCGGAGTCGGTGGTCCGCAGGTGCCGGATGGCCTCGGCCGCGGCCTGCGGCGAGGACACCGCCAGCGCATCCGCGGCCGCGCCCAGCGCAGCCGCCACGGCGACCTCGTACCCCGGGGCCACCGCCAGCCGCTCCGCCGCCGGCCCCAGCAGCCCCGCCAGCCGCTCCCGCGCCGCCAGCAGTGCTCCCGTGCCGTCCTTCCTGCGCAGTCCGAGCGCCAGTGCGTCCCGCCGCGCCGCCACCGCCGCCCGCGACCTCTCCGCGGCCGTCGCCGCGTCCCGCGCCTCGGCCAGCGCGGCCTCCGCAGCGGCGAGTTCCGCCCGCGCCGCCGCATACTCCGCGTCCACCGCCGGGTCTTCGAGCCCGCCGACCTCCTCGGCCAGCGCCTCGTACTCCGCCTGCGCGGCCGCGGCCCGGGTCTCGGCCCCCTCCCGCGCCGCCACCAGCCGCTCGATCTCCGCCTGCGCGGCGCCGGCCCGGGAGCGGGCGGCGCCCAGCCGTCCCGTGAGCCGGGCCAGGCCCTCGCGCCGGTCGGCGATGGCCCGCGCGGCGTCCCGCAGCCGCCGCTCCTCCTCGGCCAGCGACCGCTCCAGCCGGGCCCGGTGCTCCACGGTGTCCTCCAGGGCCCGCGAAGCCGCCTCCAGCGCGGCCGTCAGCTCGGTCTCCTGCTCGCGGATCCGCTCGGCCTCCCGTTCCATGTCCTCGGGGTCGCGGCCGCGCCGCTCCTCCTCCGCCGGAGCCGAGGCCGACTTGACCCGCGCGTCGGCCAGGGACGCGGTCCCCCGTACGCGCTCGGCCAGCTGGGACAGCTCGTACCAGGTCTGCTGCGCCCGCTGGAGCCTCGGTGACAGCTGCCGCACCGTCTCCTCCAGCTCCGCCTCGCGCCGCAGTGCCTGCGCCAGCTGTGCCTCGGCCGCCTCCTTGCGCTCCTTCAGCGCCGCCTCGTCCGCGATCTCCGCGTCGAGCGCGCCCCGCAGCGCGACCAGGTCGTCGGCGAGCAGCCGCAGCCGTGCGTCGCGCAGGTCGGCCTGGATGACGGCGGCCCGCCGGGCCACCGCGGCCTGCCGTCCCAGCGGCTTGAGCTGGCGGCGCAGTTCGTCGTTCAGGTCCTGCACGCGCGCGAGGTTGGCCTGCATCGCGTCGAGCTTGCGCAGCGCCTTCTCTTTGCGCTTGCGGTGCTTGAGTACGCCTGCGGCCTCCTCGATGAAGGCGCGCCGGCCCATCGGGTCGGCGTGCAGGACGGAGTCCAGCTGGCCCTGGCCGACGATGACGTGCATCTCACGGCCGATGCCGGAGTCGGAGAGCAGCTCCTGGATGTCGAGCAGCCGGCAGGTGTCGCCGTTGATCTGGTATTCGCTGCTGCCGCCGCGGAACATGATCCGCGTGATGGTGACCTCGGCGTACTCGATCGGCAGGGCGCCGTCGGAGTTGTCGATGGTCAGTGACACCTCGGCCCGGCCGAGCGGCGGGCGCCCCGTGGTGCCGGCGAAGATGACGTCCTCCATCTTGCCGCCGCGCAGGGATTTGGCGCCCTGCTCCCCCATGACCCAGGACAGCGCGTCCACCACGTTGGACTTGCCGGAGCCGTTCGGGCCCACGACGCAGGTGATGCCGGGCTCGAAGCGCAGGGTGGTTGCGGAGGCAAATGACTTGAAGCCGCGGAGGGTCAGGGACTTGAGGTGCACGCCGCCGGACTCTACCTTCCGCGTCCGGTTTCACCCACGAAGGTGTACGGCGCAACTGACCTCACGGGAGGCGGCCCCCCACCTGGCCCAACGCTCAGGAAAGACCCAAAGAAAGAAGGGACGCCGAAGCGTCCCTTGCAGATCATGCGGGGCTGGAGTCGAGCGACGAGTTGAGAGCGATCAGGTGAGCGCAGGCTCCGCCTGGGGTACGTCGATGTCGATGCGGTCCAGCAGCGAGTCTCCGTGCTGAGCGGCGGCCGCGTTCAGCGCGTCATTTTCGGACTGAATCCGTACGAGCTCGGACTCGAGGTCCTGGACGCGCTGCTGAAGCCGTCGCATCTCGGCGAGGAGCCGCGGGTCAGAACCGCCGACGTAACCGAGAAGCGCCTTTGCCATGATGGATGGTCCTCCACACTGAGTGACCGACCGAAGCGGTGTGGGTCGTGAGGGAATCGCACCCGCGGATGTCCGACAGCGACTGTCAGTCACTGCACGCGTTTCTTGCTAACACTGCCAGCACTGCCAAACAGCTCAGGTGCGCGGGGCTTCCAGCGTCTCACCAAAAAGTTTGACGGTCAACACGATCACGCCCCGTATCGGCGGGCAGCCCGGGTCTCCCAAGGGATCTGGAGATCGTCCGTCACTCGAAGCCTTCCACGGTTCACGGCGCGCGGCAAGGCGTCGATGACGAACGCGCAGATCCGGCCGGGTGCGGACCCCTGGGAGGTGTGATCAGTACATGGTCAGTCGATCGGTCACCGGATCGCGAAGTCGTCGTAGCCACCGCGCGGTGTGCCCCAGATCTCTGTCACCCCGTCGACCCTCCCGGGCGTGTCGGCGGAGCGCAGCCACTCCAGGAGCCGGTGGCAATTCTCACGTTGCCCTTCGGCCACGACCTGCACCCGCCCGTCGTCCAGGTTGAGCGCGAAGCCGACGACCCCTCCGATCTCCAGGGCATTGGCCCTGGTGAACCAGCGGAAGCCCACTCTCTGTACGCGGCCGCGCACCCAAGCGGTCAGGCGGACGTCTTCGTTCATGCGTGAACGCTAACCGGGAGGGGTCGTCCGGCTCACATCGCCCCCGCGCCACATCGCGTACAGTCGCGCACCAATGAACTCACCCATTTGGGTGAGTAAGGGATGATCTTGACCTCACGGAAGGGCACGTCGCCGATGGGACGCCACCGACTCCACGCCGCGCCGGGCCGCGACGGCACTCGCCGCACCCTCGTGCGCACCGGCCTGCTGGGCGTCTCCGTGGCCGTGGCCCTCGGCACGGCGGCCGTGACCACCGGCATGGTGCCGGTCAGCACGTCCTTCCCCTATGTCGGCGTCAGCGCGGACAGCCCCGCCCCGAAGCCGCAGGCCGCGGCCTCGCCGAGCGCCAAGCCCGTCGCCGAGCAGCGGGGCGGTCTGCCCAGCCTGTCCGGCCGCGCCTCCGCGGGCTCCGACGCGGGCGGCCCGTCCCCGTCGGCCTCCCGCACCCCGTCGGCCTCGCCCTCCCCGTCGGCTCCGTCCTCCCCGTCGGCCTCGCCGAGCCCCTCCGCCACGCCCGCCAAGCCCACCCCCGCCGCCGCCTCCACACCGGCCCCGGCCGCTCCCACGGCCCCGGCCGCCAAGGAGCCGGCGAAGCCCGTGCAGAGCCCGGCCCCCGTGGTCCGGGTACCGGTTGCGACAGCCGCGCCGAAGACGGCCGCGCCCAAGCCGCCGGCCCCCACCACCCCGCCCGCCACGAAGCCCGACGACGGCCACTTTGCGCAGGAGGCCGCCGTGCTCACCCTGGTCAACCAGGAGCGCGCGCAGGCCGGCTGCGGTCCCGTCCGGGCCAACCCGCCGCTGGCGGCGCTGGCCGGCGCCTTCAGCAAGGACATGGCCACCCGCGGCTTCTTCGACCACACCGACCCCGACGGCAGGACACCCTGGGACCGCGCCACCAACGCGGGCCTGGGCGGGCTCGGCGGCGAGAACATCGCGCGAGGCCAGGGCGACGCCCAGGCGGTCATGAACGCGTGGATGAACAGCCCCGGCCACCGGGCGAACATCCTCAACTGCGAGTTCCGCACCCTCGGCGTCGGCGCCTACTTCGCGGACGGCGGCCCCTGGTGGACCCAGGACTTCGGCTTCTAGCCGCCCCGGCGCCCCACCGCCGAGCACTTACTGACCGACAGCGCACGCTTCTGGTAAGCGCTGCGCGGCGTTAAGCTGGTCGGCATGGAGACAGAACCGCCGTTCGACGCCTTCGCGCGCGCGTGCCCGTCCCGGGAGACCCTGGAGCACGTCACGGGCCGCTGGGGCAGTCTCACGGTGGGCGCCCTGCGCGACGGCTCGTGCCGCTTCAACGAGCTGCGCCGCAAGGTCGACGGCGTGAGCGAGAAGATGCTCTCCCAGACCCTGCACGCGCTGGAGCGCGACGGCATCGTCCACCGCGAGGCGCAGCCGACGAACCCGCCGCGCGTCGACTACGAGCTGACCCCGCTCGGCATCGAGATCGCCGACCGGCTGCTCGCGCTCATCCACTTCCTCGAAGGCAGCATGCCCCGGGTGCTGACCGCCCGGCAGTCCTACGACGCCACGCGCGGCGGGCGCTGACAGCGCGGGCAGAAGTAGCTGGACCGGTTCATCCACGGGCGGCGCCGCATCGGGGTGCCGCAGCGCCGGCAGGGCTCGTCCTCGCGTCCGTAGGCGTCGAGCGAGCGGTCGAAGTAGCCCGACTCGCCGTTCACGTTGACGTAGAGGCTGTCGAAGCTGGTGCCGCCGACTTCGAGGGCCGCGTTCATCACGTCCCGGACGTGGCCGAGGAGTTCCGCGCTCCGGGGGCGCGTCAGCGTGGCGGTGGGCCGCTCGTAGTGCAGCCTGGCCCGCCACAGCGCCTCGTCGGCGTAGATGTTGCCGACGCCGCTGATCAGGGACTGGTCGAGCAGGGCCCGCTTGACGGTGGTCCGCTTGAGGCGCAGCGCCGCGTGGTAGGCGGCCTCGTCGAACAGCGGGTCCAGCGGGTCCCGGGCGATGTGCGCGATGACGTCGGGCAGCCCCTCGGGGGTGTTCTCGTGGAGCGAGAGCCCCCCGAAGGTGCGCTGGTCGACGAAGCGGAGCTCGGTCCCGGCGCCGTCCCGGAAGCGCACGCGGATGCGCAGGTGCTTCTCGTCCGCGGCCTCCTCGGGCTGGACGAGGAGCTGGCCGCTCATCCCGAGGTGCCCCAGCACGGACAGGTCCCGCCGCTCCAGGGGCAGCCACAGGTACTTTCCGCGCCGCTGCGGGACGCCGAACGTCTCCCCCGTCAGCCGCGCCGCGAAATCGGCGGCTCCGGCCGGGTGGCGGCGTACCGCCCGCGGGTGCAGCACCTCGACGGCCTCGACGGTCCGGCCGGCCACCCAGCGTTCCAAGCCGCGCCGTACGACTTCGACTTCGGGCAGCTCGGGCACGGCGGTTCCTCCGGAGGGGTGTGGTCCTGGTCGTTCCCGGGGAGCGTACCGGCCTCCCGCGCCGGGCCGGGAACGGGTCCGCCCGCCCCTGCGCTGCAGGGGCGGGCGGGATGTCCCGAAGGGAGGGTTCAGCCGTTCGGCGTCGGGTCGGCGGGCGTCGGCGACCCGCCGTCCTCGGCCTCGGCCGCGGTGTCGGCCGGAGCCGTCACCACGACCTGGGCGGCGGCGGTGGCCGCGGCTTCCGCCGCGATCCGCTCGTCCGCCTTGGCACGGATCCCGCGCCAGGCGGACTCCGCAGCCTGCTGTTCCGCTTCCTTCTTGCTGCGGCCGGTGCCGGTGCCGTACGAGACACCACCGACGCGGGCGGCAGCGGTGAAGGTCTTCTCGTGGTCCGGACCGGTCTCGGTGACCAGGTATTCCGGTACGCCGAGGCCTTCCGCCGCCGTGAGCTCCTGGAGACTGGTCTTCCAGTCCAGGCCGGCCCCGAGGTTCGAGGACTTCTCGATGAGCGGGTCGAAGAGCCGGTGGACCAGCTCCGAGGCCGCGTCGAGGCCCTGGTCGAGGTAGACCGCGCCGATCACCGCTTCAAGGGTGTCGGCGAGGATGGAGGCCTTGTCCCGGCCACCCGTGCCCTCTTCGCCCCGGCCGAGCCGGATGAAGGAGCCGAGGTCGAGGCCGCGCCCGACCTCCGCCAGTGCGCGCGAGTTGACCACCGCGGCCCGCAGTTTGGCCAGCTGGCCTTCGGGCAGGTCGGGGTGGGTGGTGTACAGCGTGTCCGTGACCACCAGGCCGAGCACGGAGTCCCCGAGGAACTCCAGACGCTCGTTGGTGGGCAGACCGCCGTTCTCGTACGCGTACGAGCGGTGGGTCAGTGCACGCACCAGAAGGGCGGACTCGAGTCGATACCCGAGCCGCCCTTCCAGAAGCGTGTGGGACGAGGCCGCGTTGTTACTGTCTGCCTGCTTCTCAGCGTTGGACAGCTCAGACATTGCGCCTCTCACCAGCCGCTCAGACCTCGAGGACCTGGCGCTTGTTGTAGGTGCCGCAGCTCGGGCACGCGATGTGCTGGAGCTTCGGCTCCTGGCAACGCTCACACGAAACCAGGGTGGGGACCGCAGCCTTCCACTGCGACCGGCGGTGGCGCGTGTTGCTGCGCGACATCTTCCGCTTCGGAACAGCCACGGCTACTTCTCCTGCTTCTCGGCGGCGCTCTGAACGTCGTCAGATGCAGTGCCGCTCATGTTGTCCTTCTCGCCGTCCTGATCGGTCACGACGAGTTCCTGCAATGCCGCCCAACGGATGTCGACGGCGTCATGGTGGTGGTCCGGGTCGTCGTTCAGGCTGAGCCCGCAATCGGGGCACAGTCCCAGACAGTCCTCCCGGCACACCGGCTGCATGGGCAGTGCGAGCACCACCACGTCCCGCAGCACGGGTTCGAGGTCGAACAATCCGTCCTCGAGGAAGAGCGTGTCCTCGTCGTCCTCGGCGTCGTCGGCCGGCTCCGCCTTTGAGCGGCCCCGGTCGTCGGCGTCAGGGTACGAGAACATCTCCTGGAAGTCCGCCTTGAGCTCGCGCTCGACGGACTCCAGACACCTTACGCACTCCCCCACGGCCGATGCACGGGCGGTGCCTGTGACAAGCACCCCTTCCATGACCGACTCCATGCGGAGGCTGAGCTTCACCGGGGCGCCCTCCGGCACTCCGATGACGCCGGCGAGACCGAGGTCCGCCGGTGCCGCGATCTCACGGGACAGCCGCTGCATGGCACCAGGACGCCGGCCCAGCTCGTGCGTGTCGAACACGAGGGGGTTGCGGTGGTCGAGGCGGGTATTCAGGGCCGTTCCTGCTTTCACAGATCGCTGAAGATCAAGGTTGCCCCGCAGGTGGGCACCTGTGGGCAGCATGGATCGCGGTGCATACGCGCGACCGAAGAGCCAGGATACCCGGCGCTTCGCTCTGAGCCCAATCCGGCCTCAGCGGCCCTGTTCGTACTGGCGCAGCTGGTCCAGGTTGATCATGCTCGTGTCGAAGAAGCTGGTCTCGTCCAGCGCGGGCTGCTGCGACTGCTGCTGCTGCGGCACCTGCGGAGCCTGCGGCTGCTGCTGGTAGGCCGCGTACGGATCCGGCTGCTGCTCGTAGCCCAGCGCCGCGTACGGGTCCGGCTGCTGGACCTGCTGCTGGTAGGCGTAGGGGTCCTGGTAGCCGTAGCCGTCCTGCTGCTGGACCTGCTGCGGCTGCTGGTAGCCGTACGCGTCGTACGCGGGCTCCTGCTGGGCCTGCGCCGGGATCGCGGGGGCCATGGGGGCCGCCGGCTCCGCCAGGCCCGCCAGGAAGTCCGCGTCGCTCGCCGACCGGGACTGCTGCACCCCGGCGGCGTCCTGGGCCGCGATGTGCTCGCCGAGGTCGTCCGTGGGCACCCGGCCCAGGAGCTTCTGACGGCCCCGCCCGACGGCCTCCAGGGTCTTGGAGAGCACCGCCTCGAAGGTCGCCAGCTTGGTGTCCACGTACGCGTCGGCCTGCTGCCGCTGGGTGTCCGGGTCCTGGCTGCGCTCCGGGGCGTCCGCATCGGGGTACCCCTGGTCGTCCAGGCCCGGGCCACGGCCCAGCAGCTTCTCGCGGCCGCGGTCGACGGAGCCGATGGTCTTGGTGAGCACGACCTCGAAGTTCGCGAGCTTGCTGTCGACGTAGTCGTCGGCCTCGGCCCGGATCTCCTCGGCCTCCCTGCGGGCGTCCGCCAGGATCCGGTCGGCCTCGGCCTGGGAACGGCGCGCGACCTCGGTGTCGGAGATCAGCGAACCGCGCTGGGCGTGCGCCGACTCGATGATCCGCTCCGCCTCGCGGCGGGCGTCCTCGACCATCTGCTCGCGGCCGCCGATGAGCTCCTGCGCCTGCGCGAGCGAGCCGGGGAGCGCCTGGCGGACCTCCTCCAGCTGCGCGAGCAGCTCGGCGCGGTTGATCACGCAGGAGGCCGACATGGGCATGGACCGGGCGCCGCCGACGGCCGCGACGATCTCGTCGAGCTTCTTCTGCACGTCCATGGGGGCTCGCACTCTCTCGGCCTCGGGCGGTTCCTGAGACGGACGGGACGACTGTAAGGCCACCGGGTGAACAGCCGGCACCGACTGACGGCCCGTCAGTCGGTCAGCGGGCGGCGAGCCGCTCGGTCAGCGCCGCGTGCACGTGCGGCGGCAGCAGGTGGGCGACGTCGCCGCCCCAGGCCGCGACCTCCTTGACCAGCGAGGAGGACAGGAAGCTGTAGGTGGGGTTGGTCGGCACGAACAGCGTCTCGACGCCGGAGAGCCCCATGTTCATCTGGGCCATCTGGAGCTCGTAGTCGAAGTCGCTGACGGCGCGCAGGCCCTTGACGATGGCCGGGATGTCGCGCTGCTTGCAGAAGTCGACGAGCAGCCCGTGGAAGGACTCCACCTCGACGTTCCCGTAGCCGGCGGTCGCCTCGCGGATCAGCTCGATCCGCTCCTCGACCGTGAACAGCCCCTTCTTGGACTGGTTGATCATCACGGCGACGTGCACGACGTCGTAGAGCCGGGAGGCCCGGCCGATGATGTCGAGGTGTCCGTTGGTGATGGGGTCGAATGACCCGGGACAGACGGCTCGGCGCAACTTGGGTCCCTCGCTCTCCGATGCGGGCATCATGAGTCTTCGCTGGTGAAGGCGGCGCGACCGTACCAAAGGGTGCCCTCGCCGTACTTCCGGGAGCGCAGCGCCTCGAAGCCCTCGGGCCACGGGAACGCGCCGCTCCGCGTACCGCGCTCCACGGTGACGAGCGCATCGTCCGTGAGCCAGCCATTGGCACGGAGTGTGAGGAGGATCTCGCCAAGATCGTCGTGGCCGACGGCGTACGGCGGGTCCAGGAACACCACGTCGTACGGGTCCCCGGCCGCCGGGACCGCCACGACCTGCTCCGCCTTGCCCGCGCGGAACTCGGCGCCGGGCAGGCCCAGCGCCCTGATGTTGTCCCGGATCGCCTTGCCGGCCTTCGCCTCGGGCTCGACCAGCAGCGCGTGCGAGGCGCCGCGGGAGAGGGCCTCCAGGCCGACGGCTCCGGAGCCTGCGTACAGGTCGAGCACGCGGGCCCCCTCGACGCCGTGCAGCGACTCCCAGGTCGAGAAGAGGCCTTCGCGCATCCGGTCCGAGGTCGGCCGGGTGCCGGTGCCCGGGGGCACGGTCAGCCGTCGCCCGCCGGCGCTGCCGGCGATCACGCGGGTCATCTGGGGTCCTTCGGTACGACGGTGGTGGGGTGGTGGGTGCCGGCGGGTCCTGCGGGTACGGCCCGGCCCCGCGGAGTCCAACGATAGGTCGTACCGCCGCGGAAGGCCCCGGGCGGTACCGCTCAGCCCTTCTCCAGGTACTGCTCCCGCTCGGTGTCCAGCAGGGCGTCCAGGGCCACCCGCAGGCCCGGCAGCCGCTCCAGCCCGGGGTCGGCGGCGACCACGCGGGTGGCCTCCTCCCGGGCCTGGGCGATGACTTCCTCGTCCTCGATGACCGCGAGCATGCGCAGCGAGGAGCGCACGCCCGACTGGGCCTGGCCCAGCACGTCGCCCTCCCGGCGCTGTTCCAGGTCGATCCGGGAGAGCTCGAAGCCGTCCAGGGTGGCGGCGACTGCGGCGAGCCGGGCCCGGGCGGGGCTCGCCTCGTGCATCTCGCTGACCAGCAGGCACAGGCCGGGGGCGGAGCCGCGGCCGACGCGGCCGCGCAGCTGGTGGAGCTGGGAGACGCCGAACCGGTCCGCGTCCATGATCACCATGACGGTGGAGTTCGGGACGTTGACCCCGACCTCGATGACGGTGGTGGCGACGAGCACCTTGACCTCCCCGGCGGCGAAGCGGCGCATCACGTCGTCCTTGTCGGCCGGGTCCATCCGGCCGTGCAGGACCTCCACCGGCAGTCCGGCGAGCGGTCCGCGGGTGAGCTGCCCGGCGATGTCGAGGACGGCGAGCGGCGGCCGCTTCTCGGCGTCGTCCTCCGCGGAGCCCTTCTTCTTCGGCTCCTCCTCGTCTCCGATGCGGGGGCAGACCACGTACGCCTGGTGCCCGTTCTCGACCTCCTCCCGCACCCGTTCCCAGGCCCGGGTCAGGAAGTGCGGCTTGTCCTTGGCCGGTACGACGTGGGTGGCGATCGGGGAGCGGCCCGCGGGCAGCTGGTCGAGGACGGAGGTCTCCAGGTCGCCGAAGACGGTCATGGCGACGGTGCGCGGGATGGGGGTCGCGGTCATCACCAGCAGGTGCGGGGGCTGCTTGCCCTTGGAGCGCAGCGCGTCGCGCTGCTCCACGCCGAAGCGGTGCTGCTCGTCGACGACGACCAGGCCGAGGTCGTGGAACTGCACCTTGTCCTCGATGAGCGCGTGCGTGCCGATCACGATGCCGGCCTCGCCGGTGACCAGGTCGAGCAGGGCCTGGCGGCGGGCGGCCGTCCCCATGGAGCCGGTGAGCAGCACGACCTTGGTGCCCTGGTCGGAGCCGCCGAGCATGCCGCCTTCGGCCAGTTCGCCCATCATCTCGGTGATGGAGCGGTGGTGCTGCTGGGCGAGCACCTCGGTGGGGGCGAGCATGGCGGCCTGCCCGCCGCAGTCGACGACGGCGAGCATGGCCCGCAGCGCCACCATCGTCTTGCCGCTGCCGACCTCGCCCTGGAGGAGGCGGTGCATGGGGTGGTCCGTGGCCAGGTCGTCGAAGATCTCCCGGGACACGGTCCGCTGGCCCTCGGTGAGGGTGAAGGGGAGCTTGGCGTCGAAGGCGTCGAGCAGGCCGCCCGGTGCCGGGCGGCGGGGGACGGCCGGGAGCTGGGAGTCGGCGTGCCGGCGGCGGGCCAGGGCGACCTGGAGGACGAAGGCCTCGTCCCACTTCAGCCGTTGCCGCGCGTCCTCGATGTCGGCCTTGGTGGCCGGCCGGTGGATCTTCAGCAGGGCCTCGGCGAGCGGGACCAGTCCGCGGCCCTCGCGCAGGGCGTCCGGCAGCGGGTCCACGGCCTCCCGGGCGCTCGGCAGCACGGCGTCCACGCACTTGGCGATCTTCCAGGACTCCAGCTTGGCGCAGGCCGGGTAGATCGGGATGAGCTGGTTCGCGAAGGCGGTCGCGGCGTCCCGGTCGGAGGCGTCCGCGCCGAGCGGCTCGTACGCGGGGTGGGAGAGCTGGAGCTTGCGGTTGAACATGCCGACCTTGCCCGCGAACATGGCGCGGGTGCCCGGCAGCAGGTCCTTGTGCGGCTTGTGGACGCCCGCCCCGAAGAAGACCAGCTGGAGGCGGCCGCTGCCGTCGGTGATGGTCACCTCCAGGCGCTTGCCGCGGCCCCCGTTGAAGGTCAGGATCCGGGCGTCGGCGACCTGGGCGACGACCGTCACGTGCTCGTCGATCTGGTCGGCGAGCTCGGCCAGCGAGGTCAGCTCGCCGCGCTCGGCGTACCGCCGCGGGTAGTGGTGGAGCAGGTCCAGGGCCGTGTGCAGGCCGAGCTGCTCGGCCAGCACCTTGGCGGTGGCGGGGCCGAGCGTCTTCTTGAGGTCTTCGTCGAGCGCGGGCACGTGTTCATTGCACACCATCGCGCTGACAAGGCGGCTATTCGACCCCGATGAGGAGGGGCGCGCAGTGCCGTCCGCCGCGGTAGGTGACCGTGTCCACCGCCAGGTGTCCCTGCTGTACGTACGCCTCCAGGCGCGCGGCGAGGGAGTCCGGCACCTCCGGTCCCAGGACCAGGGTGACGAGTTCGCCGCCGGAGCCCAGCATCCGTTCCAGGACGGCTCGGGCGGTGTCGTCGAGGCCGGAGCCGATGACCGCGACGTCGCCGTCGATGAGTCCGAGCACGTCCCCGGCCTGGCAGATGCCGGCGGAGGTGAAGGACTGCCGTTCGGCGACGGCGAGTTCCCCGTAGCGGGTGGCGCCGGCCGCCGCGGTCATGGCGACGACGTCCTCGTCGAAGGTGCCCTCCGGGTCGTGGACGGCGAGGGCGGCCAGCCCCTGGACCGCGGACCGGGTGGGGATCACGGCGACCCGTACGCCGTCGGCGCGGGCCTGCTCGGCCGCGGCGGCCGCGGCGGCCCGCTGGTCGGCGCCGCCGGGCAGCAGCACCACCTCGCGGGCGTGCGCGCGCCGGATGGCGTCGACGAGTTCGGCGGTGTCCGGGACCTCGCCGGGCCGGGCGAGCACGGTGGTGGCGCCCGCCTCCCCGCACAGTCCGGCCAGCCCCTCGCCCGGGACCACGGCGACGACGGCCCGCTGGACGCGCTCCCCGCGCGCCCGGCGGCGCTCGTCGCCGAAGTGAGTGATGCGGATCCGGTACGGCCGCCCGGCGACGACGCCGGCCTCCACGGCGGCGCCGGGGTCGTCGACGTGGACGTGCACGTTCCACAGTCCGTCGCCGCCGACCACCACCAGGGAGTCCCCGAGCCCGTCGAGGCGTTCGCGCAGCCGGGCCACGTCCGGCTCGGCGGCCTCCAGCAGGTAGATCACCTCGTACGCGGGGCCGCCCTGCTCCTCGGCGTCGCAGGGCTGCGGGGTCTGCGGTACGGGCACGGCCCGGCCGCGGACGGCCTCGGCTGCGGGCTCCCGGCCGGACAGCGCCTGCGACAGCGCCCCGAGTACGGCGACCAGCCCGCAGCCCCCCGCGTCGACGACCCCGGCCCGGCTCAGCTCGGCCAGCTGCCCCGGGGTGTCGGCGAGGGCCGCGCGGGCCCCGTCGTAGGCGGCCAGGGCCACGTCGGCCGCGGTCCCGGCGGCGGCGGCCGTCTCAGCGGCGCGGGCCGCGGCGGCGGCAATGGTGAGCATGGTGCCCTCCACCGGGTGCGCGACGGCCGCGTAGGCCTCCTCGGCGGCCCGGGTCAGCGCCCGGGCCAGCAGCGGGCCGGACGCGCGGTCGCCGGGCTCCTCGCCGAGCACGTCGGCCACACCGCGCAGCAGCTGCGCCAGGATCGTCCCGGAGTTCCCGCGGGCGCCTATGAGGGCGCCGTGCGCGTAGGCCCGCACGGCGTGGGAGAGGGTGGGGAGGGAGGAGGCCCGGGCCGCGGTGTCCGGCCGGCCGTCCGCTGTGGTCCCGCTCACGCCGGCGGGGGCGTTCCCGAGGGCCTCGGCCAGTGCGCGGTCGGCCGATTCGGCGGTCAGGTAGAGGTTGGTGCCGGTGTCCGCGTCCGCGACCGGGTAGACGTTGATCGCGTCGATGTCCTCGCGGGCCCGGCCCAGTGCGGCCACGGCCAGTGAGCTCCAGGTGCGCACCGCTTGGGCGTCGAGCTCGTCGGGGGACTGCGGCTGCGGCTCGTGCGGCACCGGGCGTTCCTCCTCGTGCGGGCCAGGGTTCACCGCAGGGTAACGAAGGTCTGCCGGGCGTCCGGGCTCGCGGGCGGGGCCGGCGGCAGTCATGGTAGTTTTCTTGGACCGAGGCAGTCGTTGTATGCTGCTCCGGTTGCCCGATGAAAGTCGGGCCATTCCCCCGGCAAACCACTCAGACTTCTTCAGACTTCTGATCCGGTGCGCCGGATTTCACTGTAAGTGCATCTGAAGTCTTTGGAGTGACCTGTGGCTGCCAACTGCGACGTTTGCGCCAAGGGGCCGAGCTTCGGCAACAACATCTCCCACTCGCACCGCCGCACCTCTCGTCGCTGGAACCCGAACATCCAGCGCGTTCGTGCCGTGGTCGGTGGGACGCCGAAGCGCCTCAACGTCTGCACCTCGTGCATCAAGGCCGGCAAGGTCTCGCGCTGACGCCAACCGTCGTAGCGCAGCCCTTTCCGGTTGCCAAGAAGGCCGGTCCACCTGGTGGGCCGGCCTTTTGCCTTGCCCGGCCACGCCCGGGCCGGGCGTGAGGGCCGCAACGGCGGAGGGCCGGCGCGTCACGTGACGCGCCGGCCCTCCGCCGTTGCGCTGCCGTCAGCGGTGCCACTGCCAGGCGTGGTCCACCGGGCCGATGCCGCCGCCGAGCGCGAAGCCGGCGGCGAGGGCCCCGGTCACGTACTCCTTGGCCTCCATGACGGCCTGCGGGACGTCCTGCCCCTTGGCGAGACCCGCGGCGATCGCGCTGGCGAGGGTGCAGCCGGTGCCGTGGGTGTGCCGGTTGTCGTGTCGCGGGGCCCGCAGCCACAGCTGTGTGTCGCCGTCGGTGAGCAGGTCGGCGGCCTCGTTCCCGTGGGCGGCCAGGTGCCCGCCCTTGATCAGCGCCCACTCGGGTCCGTACGCGAGCACGGCGTCGGCGGCCCGCCGCATGTCGTCCTCGCTCTCGACGACGACGCCCGTGAGCTGCGTCACCTCGTCCAGGTTGGGGGTGGCCACGGTGGCCCGGGGCAGCAGCTCCTTGCGGACCGCGTCCAGCGCCGAGGCGGCGAGCAGTGCGTCCCCGTGCTTGGAGACGCCGACGGGGTCCACGACGGCGGGGGCGGAGGTGGCGGCCAGCAGTTCGGCCACCGTCTCCACCAGCGCGGTGGAGGCGAGCATGCCGGTCTTGACCGCCTGGACGCCGATGTCGTCGACGACGGCCCGGTACTGGGCCTTCACGGCCTCGCCGGGCAGCTCCCAGACGCCCTGGACCCCGAGGGAGTTCTGCGCGGTCACGGCCGTCACCACGCTCATCCCGTGCACGCCGAGCGCCAGCATGGTCTTGAGGTCGGCCTGGATCCCGGCGCCACCGCCGGAGTCCGATCCGGCGACGGTCAGGCACAGCGGTGGCGCGTCGGTCATCGCGAGGTCTCCTCGGTGGACGGGTCGGAGCCGAAGTGGTCCCAGCCGCCGGTGCTCGTCCAGGGGGCGCCGTCCACGGTCACCTGGGGCAGCGCGGACCGGTTCAGCACCTCCCCGATGACCTTCCACCGGGCCGGCAGCTTCACGTCGGGCGGGAAGGTCGCCACGATGGCGTGATCTTCTCCTCCGGTGAGCACCCACTGCAAGGGGTCGACGCCGACGGCCTGCCCGATGTCGTGCATCTGCGTCGGGATGTCGACGGCCGCCGAGCGCAGGTCGATCCGCACCTTGCTGGCCTCGGCGATGTGGCCGAGGTCGGCGATCAGGCCGTCGCTGACGTCCGTCATGGCGGTGGCGCCGAGCCCGGCGGCCGCGGGGCCCGCGTGGTACGGCGGCTCGGGGCGGCGGTGCGCCTCGACGAAGGCCCGCGGGGAGCGGAAGCCGCGCGAGAGCACGGCGAAACCGGCGGCGGACCAGCCCAGCCAGCCCGTGACGGCCACGACGTCGCCGGGCTGGGCGCCGGAGCGCAGCACGGGCTCGTGGTTGCGCAGGTCGCCGAGGGCGGTGATCGCCACGGTGATGGCGTCCCCGCGGACGACGTCACCGCCGACCACGGCCGCGCCGGCGACCTGGCACTCGTCGCGGATGCCGTCCATCAGCTCGGTGGGCCAGGTGACCGGCAGCTCGGCCGGGACGACCAGGCCGAGCAGCAGGGCCGTCGGCACCGCGCCCATGGCGGCGATGTCGGCGAGGTTCTGCGCGGCGGCCTTGCGGCCGACGTCGTACGCCGTGGACCAGTCGCGCCGGAAGTGCCTGCCCTCGAGCAGGATGTCGGTGCTCGCCACGACCCGCCGGTCGGGGGCCGACACGACCGCGGCGTCGTCGCCCGGTCCGAGCCGGACCGCCGGGGTGGTGGTGAGCCGTGAGGTGAGCTCCCGAATGAGCCCGAACTCCCCCAGCTCGCCCACAGTGCCCTTCATCGCTGTGCCCCTTCTTGCCCAGTCCGCTTGCGGTCGCGAGCCGTCACAGCTCTGGGTACCGTCAACAGATACGTCAACTTCTGCTCTCCGTACGCCCCGCCGTGCGTGGCGCCGTGCCCCCGGGTCTCCCCGTGGCGCTCGGCAACGCGGTACCGTGGCGTCCCTTCTTCCCCGGGCCCACTTGCATCCCTGGGCCCACCCGAAGGTTAGGGGAATCAATCCTCGTGGCCGCCCTGGAGGTTCCGTGGTACAGGCGTACATCCTTATCCAGACCGAGGTGGGCAAGGCGTCGTTCGTCGCCGAGTCCATCAGCCAGATCGCGGGGGTGATCCAGGCCGAGGACGTGACGGGTCCGTACGACGTGATCGTCCGCGCCCAGGCCGACACCGTGGACGAGCTCGGCCGCATGGTCGTCGCCAAGGTGCAGCAGGTGGAGGGCATCACCCGCACCCTGACCTGCCCGGTGGTCCATCTGTAGCCCCCGTCTACTCTTGGCCGGTGATGTCCGTACACCGCCGGCCCCTCCGTGTGCCCGCCCTGCCCGCACTGGCCGCCGTGCTGGCCCTCGCGGGCTGTGCCCCGGGTGGTTCCGAAGCCCGGGTGGAGCCGCCGCCCACGCCGCCCGCCGACGTCGCGGGGTTCTGTGCAGCACTGCACAGGGAACTCCCGGAGACGGTGGCCGGCCTGGCGCGGGCCGAGGCCTCGCCGGAATCGGATCTGACGGCCGCGTGGGGCGGCTCGGCGATCGTACTGCGGTGCGGTATCCCCAAGCCCCCCGAGATGGCCGATCCGAAGCAGGACGGCGTCGAGGTCAACGGCGTCCGGTGGCTCCTGCAGAAACTCCCCGACAGCGCGGGCGGGGGGTTCCGGTTCATCACCGGGCTGCGCCTCGCGTACACGGAGGTCCGGGTCGACGAGGAGCATTCCACGGACGCGGGGATGCTGGTCGGGCTGTCCGCCGCCGTGGCCAGGACCGTCCCCGAGGGGATCTCGTCGTACTGAGAGCCCCCCGCGGCCCCGCTCCGTACACCGACCGCCCGCCGGGAATCCCGGCGGGCGGTCGGCGTTTCGCGCTGGTCGGCGCGGCTAGCGCAGCCCGGTGGAGCGGGTCAGGGCCGCCTGGATCAGGCGGTCCACCAGCTCCGGGTACTCGATGCCCGACTCCTGCCACATCCGCGGGTACATGGAGATCGGGGTGAAGCCCGGCATGGTGTTGATCTCGTTGATGACGAAGGTGCCGTCCTCGGTGAGGAAGAAGTCGGCGCGCACCAGGCCCTCGCAGGACGCGGCGTCGAACGCCTCGACCGCGAGCCGCTGCACCTCGGCGGTCTGCTCCGGGGTCAGCGGCGCGGGCACGATCCCGGAGGCGGAGTCGATGTACTTCGCCTCGAAGTCGTAGAAGTCGTGGCTGGAGACCGGCGGGATCTCCGCGGGCACGCTCGCGCGCGGGCCGTCCTCGAACTCCAGCACCCCGCACTCGATCTCGCGGCCGCGCAGCAGCGCCTCCACGATGATCTTCGGGTCGTGGCGCTGCGCCTCGCGGATCGCCTCGTCAAGGCCGGAGGCGTCCTCGACCTTGGTGATGCCGATGGAGGAGCCGGCCCGGGCGGGCTTGATGAAGAGCGGCCAGCCGTGCTCGCCGGCGAAGTCCAGGATCCGGCCGCGGGCGGCGTCCCGGTCGGCGTCCCACTCGCGGGGGCGGATGGTCACGTACGGGCCGACGGGGAGGCCGAAGGAGGTGAAGACCCGCTTCATGTACTCCTTGTCCTGGCCGACGGCGGAGGCGAGGACGCCCGAGCCGACGTACGGGACGCCGGAGAGCTCCAGGAGGCCCTGCAGGGTGCCGTCCTCGCCGTAGGGGCCGTGCAGCATCGGGAAGACGACGTCGACCTCGCCCAGGGCCTTGGGGACGGCTCCCGGCTCGGTGTAGACGACCTCGCGGTTGGCCGGATCGACGGAGAGCACGACGGCGCCGTCCTCGGAGTCCGCCAGCTCCTCGACGCTCGGGAGCCTGCGGTCGGCGATGGCCATCCGCGCGGGCTCGTCGGCGGTCAGCGCCCACCGGCCGTCCGTGGTGATGCCGATGGGCAGCACCTCGTACTTGGACCGGTCGATGGAGCGCAGCACGGCGCCCGCCGTGACGACCGAGATGGCGTGTTCCGAGCTGCGGCCGCCGAACACGACGGCCACGCGGGGCTTGCGGCCCTGCTGCTCAGGGGTCTGGGGGAGGTTCTCGCTGCTCATATCGCCACGACGATACCCGCTCGGGCGTCCGGAAAGGAGTCAGCGGCGTTCCGGTTTGGCGCTGCGCCCCATCAGTTCCTTCAGGGCGACCAGCGGCGGCTTGCCGTGGTGGACGATCTCGACGACGGTGTCGGTGATCGGCATGTCCACTCCGTGGCGGCGCGCGAGATCGGCCACCGACTCGCAGGACTTGACGCCCTCGGCGGTCTGCCTGGTGACCGCGATGGTCTCCTCCAGCGTCATTCCGCGGCCGAGGTTGGTGCCGAAGGTGTGGTTGCGGGACAGCGGCGAGGAGCAGGTGGCGACGAGGTCGCCGAGGCCCGCGAGACCGGAGAAGGTCAGCGGGTCGGCGCCCATCGCCAGGCCCAGCCGGGTCGCTTCGGCGAGTCCGCGGGTGATGAGCGAGCCCTTGGTGTTGTCGCCCAGCCCCATGCCGTCCGCGATGCCGACGGCGAGGCCGATGACGTTCTTGACGGCGCCGCCGAGCTCGCAGCCGATGACGTCGGTGCTCGTGTACGGGCGGAAGTAGGGGGTGTGGCAAGCCGCCTGGAGGCGCTGCGCGACGGCCTCGTCGGCGCAGGCGACGACGGCGGCGGCGGGCTGCCGGGCGGCGATCTCGCGGGCCAGGTTGGGGCCGGTGACGACGGCGACGCGCTCGGCGGGGACCTTGGCCACCTCCTCGATGACCTCGCTCATGCGCTTGGCGCTGCCGAGCTCGATGCCCTTCATCAGGGAGACGAGGACGGCGTCGGCGGGCAGCAGGGGGGCCCATTCGGCGAGGTTGCCGCGCAGGGTCTGCGAGGGGATGGCGAGGACCGCGAAATCGGCGCCGCGCGCGGCCTCGGCCGGGTCGGTGGTGGCGCGCATGTTCGCGGGGAGTTCGACGTCCGGGAAGTAGTCCGGGTTGGTCCGGCCGGTGTTGATGGCGTCGACGACCTCGCGGCGGCGGCCCCACAGGGTCACCTCGCAGCCTGCGTCGGCGAGCACCATGCCGAAGGCCGTGCCCCAGGAGCCGGTTCCGAAGACGGCCGCCTTCACGGGACGTGTCACTTCTGGTCCTCCCCCGCGGCCCTGCGCCGCTGTTCCGCCCTGGCCCTGCGATGGTCGTACGGCTGCTCGGGCGCCTTCTCGCCGCGCAGCTCCTCCAGCAGCCCGGTGACGGCCGCCATGATGATCTCGGTGACCTCCTTGAGCACGTCCGGGGTGGGTTCCCGGTCGTAGAACTCGGAGAGGTCGACGGGGGGTCCGGCGAGCACCTGGAGGGTCTTGCGCGGGAACAGCCGGACCTTGTCCTGCTTGGCGTAGGGCGGCATCGCGAGGTTCGCGCCCCACTGGGCCACGGGAATGACGGGCGCCCTGGTCATCAGCGCCACCCGCGCCGCGCCGGTCTTGCCGGCCATCGGCCACATGTCCGGATCGCGGGTGAGGGTGCCCTCCGGATAAAAGGCCACGCATTCGCCGCGCTCGATCGCGTCCACGGCGGCCCGGAATGCGTCCAGGGCGTTGGTGGTCTCGCGGTAGACCGGGATCTGACCGGAGCCGCGCAGGATCGCGCCGACAATGGGGACCTTGAAGAGGGCCGCCTTCGCGAGCAATCGGGGCACCCGGCCGGTGTTGTACTGGAAGTGCGCGTAGGAGAGCGGGTCCAGATACGAGTTGTGATTGACCGCCGTGATAAACCCGCCCTCGGCCGGAATGTGATCCATTCCCCGCCAGTCCCGCTTGAAGAGCACGATCAGCGGCGGTTTTGCGATGACCGCCGCCAGGCGGTACCAGAAGCCGATTCTGCGGCGGGACACTCGTACACCTTCCTCTGGGACCGGTGCGTGGGGGTACCTCCCGGCGGTAGCTGGGGAAGCCTGGGCACCTCGTCGGCCGGACAAGTGTGGCCTCCGGTCCGGTCTCTGTCGAGAACACCGTACGCCCCGCCCGGCGCACCGGGCCGCCGGGTCGACCGGGCGGGGGCGACAATGGGCCGACGCATGACCCGGTCATGACCCGGCCGTGGTCCGCGCATGTACGGACGCGCACCGGAGGGAAGGGGTCCGCCACGAACGCGGTCTGGAGTCTGGTGGTCCCGCTGAAGCCCCTGGCGGTGGCCAAGAGCCGGCTGGCGGCGGCCGTCGGCACGTCGCGGCCCGGGCTGGCGCTGGCGTTCGCGCAGGACACCGTGGCGGGGGCGCTGGCCTGCGGGGCGGTCGCGGATGTGGTGGTCGTCACGGACGACGCCCGGGCCGGGCGGGAACTGGCGCGGCTGGGGGCGCGGATCGTCGCGGACGCGCCGGGGGCGGGGCTCAACGCGGCACTGGCCCACGGGGCGCGGAGAATCCGCACGCTCCGGCCCGGGGCGGCGGTGGCCGCGATGAACGCGGATCTCCCCGCACTGCGGCCGACGGAATTGCAACGCGTGCTCGAAGCCGCGTCCGCATTTCCCCGGGCATTTCTGGCGGATGCCGCGGGAATCGGCACGACCCTTCTTTCCGCTGCTCCGGACGTGGAATTGGCACCCTCGTTCGGAGGCCCGTCACGGGCCCGGCATTCGGCGTCGGGGGCTGCGGAAATAGCCCTGGGGGACGTGGAGAGCGTGCGCCGGGACGTGGACACGGCCGCGGATCTGCGGACCGCCCTCGCCCTCGGTGTGGGCCGTCACACGGCCCGATACAGTGCCCGTATGCAGGCGACCGCGTACACGTACGACTCCCAGACCCGCAGCGGCAGTGTGCTGCTGGACGACGGCACTCCGGTGCCCTTCGAGGCCCCGGCGTTCGACGCGGGCGGCCTGCGGCTGCTGCGCCCCGGGCAGCGGGTCCGGATCGAGACGGACGGCGAGGGGCCGGGGCTGCGGATCACGCTGGTCACCCTGCAGACCTTCTGACCTGCACGAACAGCACCGCGGGCCGGCTTCCCCAGGAGGGGAAGCCGGCCCGGCGTGTGTGACTCGTGGCCTTACTTCTTGCGGGCCGTGGTCTTCTTCGCGGTGGTCTTGCGCGCCGTCGTCTTCTTGGCGGGCGCCGTGGTCTTCGCGGTGGCCTTCTTGGCCGCCGGAGCCGTCTTCTTGGCGGCGGCCGTGGTCTTCTTCGCCGTCGCCGTGGTCTTCTTCGCCGTGGGGGTGGTCTTCTTCGCCGTCGCCGTGGTCTTCTTCGCCGCGGCGGTCTTGGTGACCGCCTTCTTGGCGGTGGCGGTCTTCTTGGCGGTGGTCTTCTTGGCGACCGTGCTCTTCGCCGCCGCCTTCTTGGCGGTGGTGGCCTTCTTGGCCACGGCCTTCTTGACCGTCGCGGAAGCGCCGCCGGAAAGGCTGCCCTTGGGCGCCTTCTTCACGGACACCTCGCCGCCCTTGGGCAGCTTCTTGGTGCCCGCGACCAGGTCCTTGAAGCCCTGACCCGCACGGAAGCGGGGAACGGAGGTCTTCTTGACCCGGACGCGCTCACCCGTCTGCGGGTTGCGGGCGTAGCGGGCCGGGCGGTCGACCTTCTCGAACGAGCCGAAGCCCGTGACCGAGACCCGGTCGCCCGCGACCACAGCGCGGACCATCGCGTCCAGTACCGCGTCGACAGCGTCTGCGGCCTGCTGGCGGCCGCCCAGCTTGTCGGCAATCGCTTCTACGAGCTGCGCCTTGTTCACGTCTTCCCCTTCGGAGACTTCGCCAGAACGAATGTGTTCAAGCTTATTTCGCACGTTAGGCGGATATATACCGCAAATCAAACACGAAACGGGCTAATCACCCTAGTGCCGCAACGGTGTAGGCCGTTACGGAGTTCCTTCGCATCAGTCGCCTTCAGGGAATCGACCCTCGTCGAGGTCCTTCATCAACCTGTCCAGGCGCCTTGCCGCATCGGCGAGATCGTGCTTCGCCGCGGCCGTGACGACCAACAGCTTCCGGGACAGCGCCATCCTTACGCCCTCCGGGACTTGCAGTGTGCGCACCCTTGCGTGTGCTTCTTTCAGCCGGTCCGCGACGAGTTCGTAGAGCTCAAGTTGACTGTCGCGTTCCATGCACAGATTGTGCCATCTGGGGCGAGTTGTCGCCTCACGGGGCCTCAACACACGGCTGTGCCCCCCGCCTGGCGGCGGGGGGCACAGTGTTGTCGATGTGATCACCCAAAGGTGAATAAGCGCTGATCAGGCAGGAATCAGACCCGAATCGTACGCGGCTTGTGGCTCGGGCGGCCGCTTTCGTACGCGGCGATGTCCGCTTCGTTCTGAAGGGTGAGCGAGATGTCGTCCAGACCCTCCAGCAGACGCCAGCGGGCGTTGTCGTCGAGTTCGAACTCCGCCTCGATTCCCGCCGCGCGGACCTGGCGGGCGACCAGGTCGACCGTCACCTCGGCGGTCGGGTCGGCCTCGGTCAGCTCCCACAGCCGGTCGACGGTCTCCTGCGGCAGGACCACCGTCAGCAGACCGTTCTTCAGCGAGTTGCCGCGGAAGATGTCCGCGAACCGGGAGGAGATGACCGTCTTGAACCCGAAGTTCTGCAGCGCCCAGACGGCGTGCTCGCGCGAGGAGCCGGTGCCGAAGTCGGGGCCGGCGACCAGTACGGTCGCGCCCTGGCGCTCCGGGCGGTTCGTGACGAACTCGGGGTCCTTGCGCCAGGCCTCGAAGAGCCCGTCCTCGAACCCGTCGCGGGTGATCTTCTTCAGCCAGTGGGCCGGGATGATCTGGTCGGTGTCGACGTTGCTGCGGCGCAGCGGGACGGCCCGGCCGGTGTGGGTGGTGAAGGCTTCCATGGTTCTCAGACTCCGGCGGTCTCGTTGGCGTCGGACAGGTCGGCGGGCGAGGCCAGGTGGCCCAGTACCGCGGTGGCGGCGGCCACCTGCGGGGACACCAGGTGGGTCCGTCCGCCCTTGCCCTGCCGGCCCTCGAAGTTGCGGTTGGAGGTGGACGCGGAGCGCTCACCGGGGGCCAGTTGGTCGGGGTTCATGCCCAGGCACATCGAGCAGCCCGCGTGCCGCCATTCGGCGCCGGCGTCCTTGAAGACCTTGTCCAGGCCCTCCTCCACGGCCTGCAGGGCGACGCGGACGGAGCCCGGGACGACCAGCATCCGTACGCCGTCGGCGACTTTGCGGCCGCCGATGATGCCGGCGACGGCGCGCAGGTCCTCGATCCGGCCGTTGGTGCAGGAACCTACGAAGACGGTGTCGACCTTGATGTCGCGCAGCGGCTGTCCGGCGGTCAACCCCATGTACTCCAGGGCCTTTTCGGCGGCCAGGCGCTCCGAAGCGTCCTCGTACGAAGCGGGGTCGGGGACGTCGGCCGACAGGGGCGCGCCCTGGCCCGGGTTGGTGCCCCAGGTGACGAACGGCGACAGCGCGGCGCCGTCGATGACGACCTCGGCGTCGAAGACCGCGTCCTCGTCGGTGCGCAGGGTCTGCCAGTACGCGACCGCCGCGTCCCAGTCCTCGCCCACCGGGGCGTGGTCGCGGCCCTGGAGGTAGTCGAAGGTGGTCCGGTCGGGGGCGATCATGCCTGCCCGGGCACCGGCCTCGATCGACATGTTGCAGATGGTCATCCGGGCTTCCATCGAGAGCTTCTCGATGGCCTCGCCGCGGTATTCCAGGATGTAGCCCTGGCCGCCGCCGGTGCCGATCTTCGCGATGATCGCCAGGATCAGGTCCTTGGCGGTGACGCCCTCGGCCAGCTCGCCGGTGACGGTGATGGCCATCGTCTTCGGGCGGGCCAGCGGCAGCGTCTGGGTGGCCAGCACGTGCTCGACCTGGCTGGTGCCGATGCCGAAGGCCAGCGCGCCGAACGCGCCGTGCGTGGAGGTGTGGGAGTCGCCGCACACCACCGTGGTGCCCGGCTGGGTCAGTCCCAGCTGCGGTCCCACCACGTGGACGACGCCCTGCTCCACGTCGCCCAGGGAGTGCAGGCGCACGCCGAACTCGGCGCAGTTCTTGCGCAGCGTCTCCAGCTGGGCCCGGGAGACGGGGTCCGCGATGGGCTTGTCGATGTCGAGGGTGGGGGTGTTGTGGTCCTCGGTGGCGATGGTGAGGTCGAGCCGTCGGACCTTGCGGCCGGCCTGCCGCAGGCCCTCGAAGGCCTGGGGGCTGGTCACCTCGTGCAGCAGGTGCAGATCAATGAAGAGGAGGTCGGGCTCGCCCTCGGCGCGCCGGACGACATGGTCGTCCCAGACCTTCTCCGCGAGTGTCCTACCCATCGCTTTCCCTCCGGCTCACCGTCCCGGATCCAGTGGTTCGTGGACCCGTACATACAGACTCGCTGGTTCTTGGAAAAATTGAACTTGCGTTTCACAGTGTGAGACGCGAATATCGTTTCATGGACAACTCTAGCGGCGTCGGCGTTCTCGACAAGGCAGCTCTGGTACTGAGCGCACTGGAGTCCGGTCCGGCCACCCTCGCCGGGCTGGTCGCGGCGACAGGGCTCGCACGACCCACGGCACATCGCCTGGCCGTGGCACTGGAACACCACCGGATGGTGGCGAGGGACATGCAGGGCCGGTTCATCCTCGGACCGCGGCTGGCGGAGCTCGCCGCCGCGGCCGGCGAGGACCGCCTGCTGGCCACGGCGGGACCGGTACTCACCCACCTCCGCGACGTGACGGGAGAGAGCGCGCAGCTCTACCGGCGTCAGGGCGACATGCGCATCTGCGTGGCGGCCGCGGAGCGGCTGTCGGGCCTGCGGGACACCGTCCCGGTGGGCTCGACGCTCCCGATGAAGGCCGGCTCGGCCGCGCAGATCCTGATGGCTTGGGAGGAGCCCGAGCGGCTCCACCGCGGGCTCCAGGGCGCGCGCTTCACGGCGACGGCCCTGTCGGGCGTACGGCGCCGCGGCTGGGCGCAGTCGATCGGCGAGCGGGAGCCCGGTGTGGCCTCCGTCTCGGCGCCGGTGCGCGGGCCGTCGAACCGCGTGGTGGCCGCCGTGTCGGTCTCCGGGCCGATCGAGCGGCTGACCCGCCACCCGGGCCGGATGCACGCCCAGGCCGTCATCGACGCGGCCGCCCGCCTGACGGAGGCCCTGCGCCGTTCCGGCTGACCCTTCCCGGTCGCCGACTTCCCACCACTCCCCCGGGCCCGGGGGCGCGTACGACGCCGCACACGTCCGAACACGCGCCTCCGGGCCCGCACTTGTGCGGTGCCGGTGCGCGTGCGGCATGCGTACGGGAACAGCGAAGAGGCCCCCCGCGATGATCGCGGGGGGCCTCCTCCGTGCGTACCCCCGACCGGATTCGAACCGGCGCTACCGCCTTGAGAGGGCGGCGTGCTAGGCCGCTACACAACGGGGGCTTGCTTTGTACTGCGCTGGGCTACCAGGACTCGAACCTAGAACAAAGGAACCAGAAACCTTCGTGTTGCCAATTACACCATAGCCCAATGTGGTCTATACCAGACCAGTACCCCCGACCGGATTCGAACCGGCGCTACCGCCTTGAGAGGGCGGCGTGCTAGGCCGCTACACAACGGGGGCCCTAGCGATCCTGCATCAAGACGTCCGGGAGCTACCCAAATGGAGACCTTGCGGGAAGGATCTGTACCCCCGACCGGATTCGAACCGGCGCTACCGCCTTGAGAGGGCGGCGTGCTAGGCCGCTACACAACGGGGGCAAAGCACTGCGTTACTGCTGCACTGCGCTGGGGTACCAGGACTCGAACCTAGAATAAGGGAACCAGAAACCCTCGTGTTGCCAATTACACTATACCCCACCGAAAGTCAACCCCCTGCGGGGTCTTTCTTTCGAGTGGCGCCTCCGTCCGGCCTTTCGGCCCGCTCCGGCGGCGCAGAAAGAACATTACCGGATGCCTGACCGTGCTCCAAAACGGGTATCCGAGGCCAGGAGCTCGGGGAGCTGGGCGAGCCCGTCGATCCGGTGCACGCCCGAGGGGCCCGGCCCCCGCGCGCCGTCCCGGTCGAGCCAGACCGCGGTGAGCCCGGCGTCGCGGGCGCCGCGCGCGTCGATCTCCGGCTGGTCCCCCACGTACGCCACGTCGCCCGGCGGCAGCCCGAGCGCCTCGCAGGCCGCGAGGAAGGCCTGCGCCTCGGGCTTGCTCACGCCCAGTTCCGCGGCGCACACCAGCACCTCGAACCGCTCGCGCAGTCCGAGCCGGCGCAGCTTGGGGTCCTGGTTGACGGTGGAGGAGTTGGAGAGCACCCCGTGCCGGTAGCCGCCGGCGAGGGCGTCCAGGACGGGCACGACGTCGGGGAAGAGCGTCCAGGCGGCCTTGTAGTGCTCCACGTAGCGGTCGAACCAGGCGTCGGCCTCGGCGGCGCCCATACCGGGCTCGTCGAGGAAGTCCCGCACCCGGTCCCGGCGCTGCTCGGGGAAGCTCACCTCCCCGGCGGCGAAGCGGTCCCAGTGGCGGGTGGTGATCTCCCGCCACAGGGCGAGCGCCTCCTCGGGGGACCCGTACCGCTGCGCGAGGCCCTCCTCGGCGAGCCGGCGCGCGAGGCCTGCGCTGTCCGCCCCGGTGTAGTCGAACAGGGTGTCGTCGATGTCCCACAGCACGGCGCGGATCGGCATACCCCCGACGCTACGACATCGCGGGCGCCCGGCCCTCGGGAACGACGAAGAAATCGGTGACGAAACAGGTGACGGCGCCCCCCGCGTCCCGGCCGACCCAGGTCGGGTAGTGGCCGTCGCCGAAACCGGAGGAGAAGGCGGCGAGGTTGTGGCCGCCCTCCCCGTCGACGAGGTGGACGCCCGCCGCGTGCCCGGCGGCCTCGAAGGCGTCCCAGAGCGGCCCCACGTCCCCCTCGCACTCCTCGAAGGAGTCGTTGGCGGCAGCGTCGTAGAAGCAGCCCGCGCCCGCGTCGACGCCGTACCCGAAGTACCCGTCCTCGCCGAGCTCCGCGGGGTCCTGGCCGTCCTTCAGGGCGAGCTCCCAGCTCACCACCGGGGCGTCGGTGACGAGCAGGCGGGCGGCGGCGACCCTGCGGTGCGGCTCGTCCGACGGCTCCTCGCCCGGCTCGGTCAGGGTGGCCATGGCCACCTGAACCCGGTGGCGGCCCGCGGGCGCCTGCACGGTGAAGGGCGTGATCCAGTCGCCGCCCAGTCCGATGAAGGGGTCGCAGGCCACCACGCGGCCGGTGGGCAGCCACAGCTCGCCCCCGTCGACGACGGAGAGCGTCCCGGTGGGGCCCTCCTCGTACGAGAAGGTGCTGCCCGGCGTGAAGAACCAGGAGAAGTCGGGGGCGGTGATCGGCACGTCAGGCCTTTCCTGTGGGTGGTCGCGTACGGGGTGGACCCTAGCGACCGGTTCTGACAATGCGTCAGGGGGCGGCCGCCGGAGGATTCCGGCGGCCGCCCCCTGACGGGAGTGCGGGAAGCGGCTACGCGGCGAGCTTGGCCAGGGCCGCGTCGATGCGGGACAGCGAGCGCTCCTTGCCCAGGATCTGGAGGGACTCGAAGAGCGGCAGGCCGACCGTGCGGCCGGTGACGGCCACGCGGACCGGGGCCTGGGCCTTGCCCAGCTTGAGGCCGTGGGCCTCGCCGGCGGTCAGGACGGCCTGCTTGAGCGACTCGGGGTCGCTCCAGTCGGCCGTCTCCAGGTTCGCGCGGGCCGTGGTCAGCAGGGCCGCGGGCTCGCCCTTCATCGCCTTGTCCCAGGACGCCTGGTCCTCGACCGGCTCCTTGCGGAACAGGAAGTCGACGTTGGCGGTGATGTCCGACAGGACGGTGACCCGGGTCTGGGCGTACGGCGCGATGGCCGCCCAGGCCTCGGGGTCGAAGTCCGCCGGCTCCCAGTTGGCGTGCGGGGCCTGCAGCCAGGGGGTGCAGGCGTCCGCGAAGGCCTTCGGGTCCAGGAGGCGGATGTGGTCGGCGTTGATCGACTCGGCCTTCTTGATGTCGAAGCGCGCCGGGTTCGCGTTCACGTCCGGGATGTCGAACTTCGCGACCATCTCCTCGATCGAGAAGATGTCCTGGTCCTTGGAGAAGGACCAGCCGAGGAGCGAGAGGTAGTTCAGCAGGCCCTCGGGGAGGAAGCCGCGCTCGCGGTACAGGTTGAGCGAGCTCTCCGGGTCGCGCTTGGAGAGCTTCTTGTTGCCCTCGCCCATGACGTACGGCAGGTGCCCGAACTCCGGGACGCCGGTGGCGATGCCGAGCTCCATCAGCGCCTTGTAGAGCGCGATCTGCCGCGGGGTGGACGACAGCAGGTCCTCGCCGCGCAGCACGTGGGTGATCTGCATCAGCGCGTCGTCGACCGGGTTGACGAGCGTGTACAGCGGAGCGCCGTTGGCCCGCAGGATGCCGAAGTCCGGCACGTTCTCCGGGGTGAAGGTCAGCTCGCCGCGGACCAGGTCGGTGAAGGTGATCGGCTCGTCGGGCATCCGGAAGCGGACGATCGAGGGGCGGTGCTCGCCCTGGTACGCCTCCAGCTGCACGGCGGTCAGGTTGCGGCAGTGGCCGTCGTAACCGGAGGGCTTGCCGGCCGCGCGGGCGGCGGCGCGGCGGGCGTCCAGCTCCTCGGTGGTGCAGTAGCAGTCGTACGCGTAGCCGCCGTCACGCAGGCGCTGTGCCACGTCCGCGTAGATGTCCATGCGCTGCGACTGGCGGTACGGGGCGTGCGGGCCGCCGACCTCGGGGCCCTCGTCCCAGGTGAAGCCGAGCCAGCGCAGCGAGTCGAGCAGCTGCTCGTACGACTCCTCGGAGTCGCGCGCCGCGTCGGTGTCCTCGATGCGGAAGACGAACGTACCGCCGTGGTGGCGGGCGAACGCCCAGTTGAAGAGGGCGGTCCGGACCAGACCCACGTGGGGGTTGCCGGTCGGGGAGGGACAGAAACGTACGCGGACGTTCGCGTTAGCCACGCTTGATCACCTTGTTGGTGAGAGTGCCGATGCCTTCGATGGTGACGGCGACCTCGTCGCCGACGTTGAGGGGGCCGACTCCGGCCGGGGTCCCCGTGAGGATGACGTCGCCGGGCAGCAGCGTCATGGCCTCGGTGATGTGGACGATCAGGTCCTCGATGGAGCGGACCATGTCGCTGGTGCGGCCGAGCTGGCGCTGTTCGCCGTTGACGGTGCACTGGATGGTCAGGTCGCCCGGGTCGAGGTCGGTCTCGATCCAGGGGCCGAGGGGGCAGGAGCTGTCGAAGCCCTTGGCCCGGGCCCACTGCTTCTCGCGCTGCTGGACGTCGCGCGCGGTGACGTCGTTGGCGCAGGTGTAGCCGAGGATCACGTCCTTGACGCGTTCCCTCGGGACCTCGCGGCACATGCGGCCGATGACCACGGCGAGCTCCGCCTCGTGGTGGAGGTCCTGGGAGAAGGAGGGGTACGTGATCGGGTCGCCCGGGCCGACCACGGAGGTGGAGGGCTTGAAGAAGGTGATCGGCGCGTCCGGACGGCCCTGGTCGTCGAAGATGGTGTTGCCGAGCTCCGCCGCGTGCTCCGCGTAGTTGCGGCCGATGGCCACGACCTTGTTCGGGAGCACGGGCGGCAGGAGCCGGACCTTGCTCAGCGGCACCTTCGTGCCGGACAGCTCGAAGTCCGCGAACGGGATGCCCTTGATGATGTCGAGGACGAGCTCACCCTCGGCGCCGGGGGCAGTGCTGCCCTCGACCGCGCCGAACGCGACATTGCCGTCAATCGAGAACCTGGCGATGCGCACGTGTTGCGTCTGCCCCTCTGTATTTCCGCCGGCTGGAGTCTGCATCCCCAGGCTAACGCGGCGGGCAGCGGCGCTTCGCGCTCCTTTTCCCGAGTGGCTTACTGCGCCGCGGCGACCGGCGCGTCCATCAGGATCGTGCGGCGCGGGTTCGCGGTCTGGGTGGGCAGCTCGACGGCGTGCTCCGGAGCCTCGATCGCCTGCAGCTCCTCGGCGTCCTTGAGGTGCGCGAGGGTGGTGCGGCGCGGGTTGGCTATGTTGCGGAACATCATCGTCGTCTTCACGGTGTCTCGGGCCCTCGGCTCGGTCGTAAGTGGGGGTTGTCGGATCCGTCAACCCTGTAAAGGGCAAGGCTAAACATCCGATTCCCCGGCTCAACCGGGAAGTAATGGCCACAGCCATGTGAGTTTGCTCACCCGTGACCCGACAATGCGGGCATTACGGGCGGTCGATTTTAGGCGGCAAAACGGACATGTCGTCACTGAATCTGCCATTCCGCTGCTGATCATCTCGACTGGGACACCTTGCCAGCCGCCGCGTTTGGATGGCGTAAGTCCGATTCGCCCCGAAAGATCTCCCACATCGCGTGACATCCCCACTACGGGAAGTCACCTGCGCTGCGGGCCGACACGCGCACCTTGTTGGAGATCCGCCACTGTGCTGGAATTCGCGGGACCGCCGCGGGAACAGCCGGCGCGCAGGTGGCGCGAGACAGCGCCGCGCGCGGCGGCAAGGAGAGGGAGACGCGCCGGTCACCGACGACCACCATGGGGCCGGAACGCCCCACGACTCGACACCGTCCCACCGGTCGCCCGGCGGGACGCCTGGTCCAGAGGTTGCGACGCTAGTGCAGGGACGATTCAAGAGGGATGGCAGCGCTGCGGCGGAGCAGGAGCCGCGCGGCGGGACCGACCGTGGCTCCTCGCCCCAGCACGCCCAGAACCGCGGGCCGGCTGCCGAAGGCGCAGGTTCCGACTCCTCCACCACGGTGAAGGCGAAGGCGCGTCTGAAGCCCCGGGGCAAGGCGAAGAGCGAAGAGCCGGCCGACGGCACGGAAACGGCGATACCGAAGGCCCCCAGCGGGCCCGGTTCACGTCTCGCCATGCAGAACTGGCGCATCAGCACGCGACTCGTGTCGCTGCTGACCCTGCCGGTCGTCGCCGCCACCACGCTCGGTGGCTTCCGCATCAACGACTCGATGAACGACATCGCGCAGCTGGAGCACATGCAGCTGCTGACGACGATGACCCGGCAGGCCACCAACCTGGCCGCCATGCTCCAGGAGGAGCGGGACAAGTCGGCGGGTCCGCTCTCGGTCACCAAGGACGGCAAGGCCAACAGCCTCGTCCAGGGCGTGCGCGACCAGACCGACGCCGCCGCCAAGGCCTTCGAAGCCGCGACCGACAAGGTCGACAGCACGGAGGACAAGGACGACACCCTCAAGTCGATCCGCAACAACATCCTGCAGATCGGCCGCCAGCTCACCGGCATCGAGGAAATCCGCAAGAAGGCGTACGTCAACGGCGCCCAGCAGACCGTCACCGAGTACAACTCGCTGATCGTCTCGCTGCTCTCGCTCTCCCAGGACATGGCGCAGGCCACCTCCAGCCCGGAGATGATCAAGCGTACGCGCGCCCTGGCGGCCTTCTCCTCCGCCAAGGAATACGCCTCGATCCAGCGCGCCGTCATCGCCGCCTCGCTCCCCGAGAGCAACGAGAAGCCGGGCAACCTCTCCGAGAACGACCGCCTGTACGCCCTTTCCGCGCTCCGCGGCGAGAGCCAGGCGAAGAAGACCTTCGAACTCGTCTACCAGGGCAAGCCCGAGGAACTCCTCGCGGTGCTCGGCGACGGCAACACGGAGATCGGCACCGCCGACCACTACGCCCGCCGCGTGCTGAGCACCCAGGGGCAGTTCGGCAAGGAGAAGAACCGGTCCTGGATGGACTGGTACGACGCCGACGACACCAAGCTCCAGGCCATGAAGGTCATCGAGCTCACCCTGCTCGAGGACATGGAGCAGAAGGCCCGCGAGCTCAAAAACAGCTCGCAGCAGGACGCCATCATCAACGGTGCCCTGATCCTGCTCGTCCTCGGCGTCTCCCTCGTCGGTGCCTTCGTCATGGCGCGGTCGATGATCCGCTCGCTGCGCCGGCTGCAGGACACCGCGACCCGGGTCGCCCAGGACCGACTGCCCGAGCTCGTCAAGCAGCTGTCCGAGTCCGACCCGCAGGACGTGGACACGTCCGTGGAGTCGGTCGGCCTGCACACCCGCGACGAGATCGGCCAGGTGGCCGCGGCCTTCGACGACGTGCACCGCGAGGCCGTCCGCCTCGCCGCCGAGCAGGCCCTCCTCCGGGGCAACGTCAACGCGATGTTCACCAACCTCTCGCGCCGTTCGCAGGGCCTCATCCAGCGCCAGCTCTCCCTCATCTCCGAGCTGGAGTCGCGCGAGGCCGACCCGGACCAGCTGTCCTCCCTCTTCAAGCTCGACCACCTCGCGACCCGCATGCGCCGTAACGGCGAAAACCTCCTCGTCCTCGCGGGCGAGGAGCCGGGCCGCCGGTGGACCCGCCCCGTCCCGCTCGTCGACGTGCTCCGTGCCGCCGCGTCCGAGGTGGAGCAGTACGAGCGCATCGAACTCGCGTCGGTGCCCGGCACCGACGTCGCCGGCCGCGTCGTCAACGACCTCGTGCACCTGCTCGCCGAGCTGCTGGAGAACGCCACCTCGTTCTCCTCCCCGCAGACCAAGGTCAAGGTCACCGGTCACGCGCTGCCCGACGGCCGCGTGCTCGTCGAGATCCACGACACCGGTATCGGCCTCTCCCCCGAGGACCTCGCCGCGATCAACGAGCGGCTCGCGTCGCCGCCGACCGTGGACGTCTCCGTCTCCCGCCGCATGGGTCTGTTCGTGGTCGGCCGCCTGTCCCTGCGACACGGCATCCGCATCCAGCTGCGCCCGTCCGACTCGGGCGGTACGACGGCCCTCGTCATGCTCCCGGTGGACGTCGCCCAGGGCGGCAAGAAGCCGGGTCCGATGCCGGGCCAGGGCGGTCAGGGCGGTCCCGGTGGTCCGGGCTCCGGCGCTCCGCAGGGCATGCCGGGTGCTTCGGCACAGGGTTCGGCGCCGGGCGGCGGCGCACGCCAGCCCGTCGGCGCCGGCCCGCAGCGCGGTCAGGTCTCCGGGGGCGGCAAGCGTGCCGCACTGCCGGGACGCGACGGCGGCCCCGGTCTGCAGGGCGGTCCCGGTGCCCGTCAGCAGGGCGGTCCCGGCGGGCGTCCGCAGGGCGGTCCGGGCACGGCCGGCATGCCGGGTGCCCCGACCGGTCTGGGCCAGGGCGGGTTCGGCGGCGGTTCCCCGCTGCCGGGCCGCGGTCCGGCCGGCGGTCCCCCGTCGCGCCCGATGCCCACGGCCACCGGCCAGGGCGGGTTCCCGCAGGGCAACGGCTTCGAGCGGCCGCAGCAGCCCGCCGCGCCCACGGGCCCGGTCCCCTCGGCCCAGGCTCCCGCCGCCCCGGCTCCGCGCGGCAACCGGCCGCAGCTGCCGCCGCGCGGTGGCCCCTCCTCCCGTCCGGAGCTTCCGGGTGCGGGCGGCGGTCCCGCCGGGCTCCCGCAGACCACCAGCTGGGGCGCCGACCCGTCGCGCCACGGCGGCCAGGAGGTCCCGCGCGGCCACGACGAGCTCTCGGGCCCCGGTTCGACGTCCGAGTTCCCCCGTCCGGACTTCAACGCCCCGCGCCCGCCGGCCGGCAACAGCACCACCGGCCAGTTCGAGCGTCCCGACCTGCGGGCCCCGATGCCCCCGGCCGGCCAGAACATGTCCACCACCGGGCAGTTCGAGCGCCCGGAGCCGGCCGGTGCGGCCGACCCGTCCGCCACGGGCCAGTTCGCCCGCCCGGACTTCCAGGCCCCGCGGCCCGGCGGCCGGGGCGTCGGCAGCTTCCCCCAGCAGCAGCCGCAGGCTCCGCAGCTGCCGCAGGCCCACCAGCCGGAGGCGCTGCCGCCGGCCCCGAGCCTCGGCAACGAGCGCAGCCCGATCTTCGACACGCTGGAGTCGAACTGGTTCCACCAGGAGGAGCAGCAGACCTCCGGTCAGGCCCCGGTTCCCCAGCAGCCGCAGCAGTCCGCACACGCTCCGGCTTCCCAGCAGCGCCCGCAGCAGCCGCTGCCGCAGCGCGGCCAGGAGCCCGCGGCCGAGCCCGCCCAGGCGACGACCGGCAGTTCGCCGACCGTCAGCTGGCGGTCCTCGCCGAACGACGAGCTGATGCGGCAGGCGGAGCGCGTGCGCCAGCCCGCCGCAGGCGGCATCACCACCTCGGGGCTGCCCCGCCGGGTACCGCGGGCGAACCTCGTGGCCGGCACGGCGCAGCAGCAGGCCGACGCACAGTCGGGCCCGCAGGTCTCGCGAGCGCCGGACGACGTCCGTGGCCGTCTGACCAACCTCCGACGGGGTATCCAGCAGGGCCGTCAGGCCGGCAACAACGGCCCGGCGACCGGCAGTTACCACATCGACCCCACTTACCAGCAGGAGCGTTAGTTGAGTTCGATGAGCCAGGCGGCACAGAACCTGAACTGGTTGATCACCAACTTCGTGGACAACACCCCCGGGGTGTCCCACACGGTGGTGGTCTCCGCCGACGGCCTCCTTCTGGCGATGTCCGAAGGCTTGC
>LJCW01000345.1 GCA_001298555.1 Actinobacteria bacterium OV450 | reverse complement strand
GGGGGGGGGGCGGGGCCGCGGAGGCCCGCGGAGGCGCCCGGCGGCCCCCCCCCGCCCCCCCCCCCCCCCCCCCCCCCCCCGCCACCCCGGCTCCGACCGCACCGGCCTCGACCCGGGTCACCGCGGACCTGAGCGACTTCCACATCGCCCTGTCCCGGACGACGTTCACGCCGGGGCCCTACACCTTCGCCCTCAGGAACACCGGCCACCACGAGCACGCCCTGGAGATCGAGGGGCCGGGCGGGGAGCAGCGTTCCAAGACCCTGGCACCAGGGGTGAGCGGGACCCTCGGCATCACCCTCAAGGAGGGTGCGTACGAGCTCTACTGCCCGGTCGACGGGCACAGGGACCTCGGCATGAAGACGCAGATCACCGTGGGCGCCGCCATGAACGGCTACTGAGCGTCCCGCGCCGGGCGGTAGGTTGCGTGCAGGCGTTACCCGGCGCGGCCGGGCCCATTCGAGGGGTGAGGGGCATGGGGCGCAGGGCGGCCGAGGTGATCGACGCGGGCGAGGCGCTGCACGCGGCCGCCGCGGCGCTGCTGGCCGACCACCGCAGGGCCGTCGACGCCGTACGGGAGGCCTGGGCTCCGATCCACGCGGAACTCGCCCGCTGCGAGCTGGTGCGGATCCCCGTCGACCGGCTGACCCACGTCACCGAGGGGCGGCTGCGGGTGGCCGCCATCGAGGCGGCCGGCCTCGACACCGTGCAGGGGGTGCTGGACGCGGGGCGCCACCGGCTCCGGCAGATCCCCGGGGTCGGGCAGCAGACCGCCGACCAGGCGCTCGGCGCCGCCCGGCAGCTCGCCGAGGCGGTCGGGGAGACCGTCGCCGTACACCTGGACGTCGACCACCCCGATCCCCGGACCACCGCCCTGGTGGCCGCCCTCCAGCTGCTCGTCGAGGCAGGGCCGGACGCCCGCCGGGCCGTGGAGGCGGCCACGGCGCTCGACGCCGGGCTGGGGCCCCTGCTCGCCGACGCCAGGCCCGCCGCCGGCCGGCTGCGGATGTGGTTCGCGGGACGGGAGAGGCGGAAGCGGGCGCTGGGCGCCCTCGAAGGGATCGGCCGCCAGACCGCGCGGGCCGTCGCCGAGGGGGTGCCCGTCCTGCTCGGACAGGCATCGGTCGACCTGCTGCGCGGCCCCGCCGACGAGGCGGCCGCCTGGGTCGACTTCGAGCTGCGCTCGGCCGAGTACTACGGCCTGCTCGCGGAGATCACCGAGCGGGCGGGGAGCGGCCCCGACCCGGCCGCCGCCCAGGCGTTCCTGCCCGACGCGCTCGCCGAACGGGTCCGCGCCCAGGCCCTCGACGGCACGCACAGCCGGGTCTCGCTGCGCGGGTACCAGGCCTTCGGCGCCCGCTTCGCCCTCGCCCAGCGGCGGGTGATCCTCGGCGACGAGATGGGGCTGGGCAAGACGATCCAGGCGCTCGCGGTGCTCGCGCACCTCGCCGCGCAGGGCCGGCGCCACTTCCTCGTGGTCTGCCCGGCCGGCGTCCTGATCAACTGGACCCGGGAGATCGAGGCGCGCAGCACCCTGCGCGCGGTCGCCCTCCACGGTCCCGGCCGGCACGACGCCTTCGCGGACTGGCGGACGGAGGGCGGGGTGGCCGTGGCGACCTTCCAGGCGCTGACCGGGTTCCCCGAACTCGCCGCCGGCGAGCTGGGGATGCTGGTCGTGGACGAGGCGCACCACGTCAAGAACCCGCAGGCGCAGCGCTCCCTGGCGGTCGCCGCGTGGGCCGCCCGCTGCACGTACGTCCTGTTCCTCACCGGCACGCCGATGGAGAACCGGGTCGCGGAGTTCCGCGGTCTCGTACGGGTCCTGCAGCCGGAGGCGGCCTCCGGGATCGGCGACGTCGGCACGGTCGCGGGTTCCAGGGCGTTCCGCAAGGCGGTGGCGCCCGCTTACCTGCGGCGCAACCAGCGCGACGTGCTCGCCGAGCTGCCCGGGCTCCAGTGGACCGACGAGTGGGAGGAGCTGAGCGCGGCCGACCGGGACGCCTACCGGGAGGCGGTCCGGGCCGGCAACTTCATGGCGATGCGCCGGGCCGCGTACGCGCGGCCGGAGCGGTCGGCGAAGCTGCAGCGGCTGCGCGAGCTGGTGGCGGAGGCCGCCGCCAACGGGCTGAAGGTCGTGGTGTTCTCCGCGTTCCGCGAGGTGCTCGGGGCGGTCGAGGCGGTGCTCGGCCCGCAGCGGTCCGCGCAGGGGCACGGCGGGCGGCTCTTCGGGCCGATCTCCGGGAGCGTGCCGCCCGCCCGCCGCCAGCGACTGGTCGACGGTTTCGGCGCGGCGGCCGGGCACGCGGTGCTGCTGGCGCAGATCGAGGCGGGCGGTACCGGGATCAACCTCCAGGCGGCGTCCGTGGTGATCCTCTGCGAGCCACAGGTCAAGCCGACCATGGAGCAGCAGGCGGTGGCCCGCGCCCACCGGATGGGCCAGGTGCGCGCGGTACGGGTGCACCGGCTGCTGGCCACGGACGGGGTGGACCAGCGGATGCTGGAGGTACTGGAGCGCAAGGCGCGGCTGTTCGACGCGTACGCCCGGCGCAGCGCCGTGGCGGAGGCGGCGCCCGAGGCGGTCGACGTCTCGGACACCTCGCTGGCCCGGCGCATCGTCGAGGAGGAGCAGGCACGGCTCGGCGCCGCCCGCGCCCGCTGACCGCGGGGCCGGGCCGGGCGGGCGGCGCGTGCAGGCCGGAGCCCGCCGAGGCAGGCCGCAGCCGCCGACGCAGGCCGGACCCCGCGGACGAAGGTCAGAGCCCGCGGACCGAGGCGACCGTGAAGGTGGTCGGCGTGCCCGGGCCCATGGGGCCGCCCTTGTCGAACTGGGAGCGGACCACCAGCGTGCCGCCCGCGGTGTGGCTGAGCGTGGTCGGGATCTGCAGCGCCGGGTCGGTGAGCGTCCGGGTGAGCCGGGCCCGGGTGCCGTCGGGGCTGAGGTGCCACCGGGTCAGGGTGTTGGTGGTGTTGTGGGCCACCCGCAGGGTGCCGTCGGGCGCCAGGTCGAGGCCGTCGCCGTGGGTGAGGTCGCCGCCCTGGAGGGCGACGCGGGAGATCGCACCGGTGCGCAGGTCGACGCGGTGGAGGTCGCCCGCGGTCATGTCCACGGCCAGGAGGAAGCGGCCCGCGGGGTCCGAGACGATGCCGTTGAGGGAGAAGCTGCCCGCCGGGGACGGGGTGAGGTGGCCGCTCAGGTCGTACGCGGCGAGCAGCGGGCCCGAGCCCGCCGCGAGCTGGGCCGGGGTGACCCGGTAGATCACCGCGCGGACGCTGTCGGTCAGGTAGGCGGTGCCGTCCGGGGTGATGGTCAGGTCGTTGACGAAGAGCCCGGCGGTCCCGGTGACCTCGAAGTGGGCCAGGCGCCTGCCCGACGCGGGGTCGTAGACCGCGACCCCGGAGGTGGAGTCGGTCACCCACAGCCGTCCGCGCGCGTCGACGCGCAGGCCGTTCGCCGTGTGGCGGCCGTCGGTGCCGGCGGGCAGGAAGACCTCGGCGGTGCGCCGGCCGGGGCGGGCCCGGTAGACGGTGCCGTCCGCGTACGAGCCGACGTAGACGGTCCGGTCGCGGGGGTCGGTGGCTATGCCCTCGGGGTAGACCTTCTCGCCGGGGAGGGTGAAGGCCGTCGCAATGCGCCCGTCGGCCGGCTGTGCGGCCTGCGCGGCCGGGGCCGCGCCGAGGGTGAGCGCCGTGGTCAGGGTCACGAGGGTGAGGGGCAGGAACTTCTTCAGCACAGTAGATGTCCTCTTCCGAGTAGGTGACCACGAATCTAAGTTAGAGCTCTAATGCATGCAAGAGCATTAGGATGCAGGAATGACCTCCATGCCTCCCGAGGAGCGCATCGGCTCGCACGTCAAGCGCGCCGAACAGGCGCTTCTCGCGGCCAAGAACGCCGCCCTCAAGCCCGCAGCGGTGACGGTTCCCCAGTACGCCGCCCTGCTCTGGCTCTCCGAGAAGCCGGGCATCTCCGCGGCCGCGCTCGCCCGCTTGTGCGGGGTGACGCCGCCGACGATGAACACCGTGCTGAAGAACCTCCAGGAGCGCGGGCTCATCGAGCGGACCGTGCACGAATGGCACCGCAACGTGCTCGAAACCCGGCTGACGGAGGAGGGCCGGGCCGCCATGGAGCTGGCCGACTCCGGCGCCGTACGGGTGGAGCGGGCGCTGGCCGCCGCGTTCTCGGAGGCGGAGCGGGAGCAGTTGATCGGCCTGCTCGGGCGGTGCGCGGAGGCGCTCGACGCCCAGCGGTGATCCGCCGGAGGTGTGAGCCTCCGGCCGTGTGTGTCCGCCTGCCCTGCCCTGCCCTTCCCTGCCGTCCCGACCGGGACGGCCGCGACCGTTCGGAGCGAAGTCCGTGCACCAGTACCCGCCCAGGCGCTCCCGGCGCGCGAGGGGGATCACCGCCGTCGTGGCCTTCGCGCTCCTGCTCGGCGGCGCCGTCTTCGCCGCCTGGAAACTCGAGTGGTTCTCCGGCAACGGGAACTCGGTGAGCTTCGGCAAGGCCCCCGCCTCCGCCGCCTCCGCCTCCTCCGCATCCGGAACGGGCGGGGCGTCCCCGGCGGCGCCCTCGGCCTCCCCCACGCCCACCGGCGACCCGGACGTGCTCCTGCCGGCCGGTCCGAGGTCCAACTTCAAGCAGACCGCCAAGCTCGACGACGGCACGGTCATCGCGAAGTCCCGTGTCGCGGGTGCCAAGTCCGGCTTCGAGGGCGACGTCTGGGTGTGGACGCCGAAGGAGTACGACGAGGCGCAGTACGAGAAGAGCGCCTTCCCGGTGCTCATCGCCCTGCCCGGCGGCAACGGATTCCCCGAGAACTACTGGGCCGACCGCAGCCTGGGCCTCCAGAAGGCCATCAGCGACGGTGTGAAGGCCGGCACCAGCCTGCCGTTCATCGTGATCATGCCGGTGCTCAACCCGGACGCCAAGTACTACTACGACGGCGCCGACATACCCGGCCAGCCCAGGATCGGCACCTGGCTCACCGAGGACGTCCCCGCGTTCACCCGGGCCAACTTCCGTACGTACCGGTCCCGCGACGGCTGGGCCTTCATGGGGTCCTCCTCCGGTGCCTTCGTCGGCATGAAGGCCGTCCTGCAGTACCCGGACCGCTTCAAGGCCGTGATCGCCAGCGGCGGCGAGATCGTCCCCGACTCCCCGCTGTGGAAGGGCCACCAGGCGGAGATGGACGCGAACAATCCCGAGAAGCTCGCCGCGAAGCTGATCGACGCGGGCGGTCCCGAGGTCTACATCAACTTCCAGGTCGGGACCAAGGAGACCGGGAAGGACCGGATGGTCAGGTTCCAGCAGCAGTTCGGCAAGGGCCCGGTCAGGACGACCATCCGCGACATCCAGAACGGCGAGCACAACGGCTGGCACTACGTCCGGGGCATGAGGGAGGGCTCCCTGGAGTGGATCAGCAAGGTCCTCAAGGGGCCGCAGCCCGCAACCGGCTGACCGGGCCGGCCGAACCACCCGCCTGAACAGGCCTTCCGCACGGAATCCGGGCCTCCAGTGTCACGCACCACGTCCCCCCGGTCCCAGGCAACCCATCCGATCGTTGACACCTCTGTAAGGGGTGTAAGGGGGACCGATCGGTCCGACCCGCGCTCTTCGGGAGCGCCGGAGAAGGAACGGGACAAATCCGTGCAGCATGACCAGCTTCAGAGTGAGGGCGGCCTCCTGGCCGAGGAAGGCCCGCCGACCACGGGCCGCCGCCGTCCCAGGCGCCTGCGCAGGCTCGTGATCAGCGGTGCGCTGGCCTTCGTGCTCGCCGCCGGGGGCGGCGCCGCGGCGTACAAGTACAAGCTCTTCTCGGACATAGGGGATCCCGTCTCGTTCGGGAAGGTCCAGCAGTCGGCCGCGGCCGCGGACATCCGGCCGGGGGTGAGCATGCCGACCGGGCCGAAGGCCTCCTTCGTACGGACCTACCGGCTGCCCGACGGCACGCAGATCGGCCGGACCACCCTGACCGGCGCGAAGTCCGGGTTCACCGGTGACGTGTGGGTGTGGGTGCCGAAGGAGTACGACGACCCGAAGTACGCCAAGAGCGCCTTCCCGGTGCTCATCTCCCTGCCGGGCGGCCGGGGCTACCCCACGAACTACTGGGGAACGGGCCCCGGCCTCGGCTTGGAGAAGGCGGTGAGCGACGGGGCGAAGGCCGGTACGAGCCTGCCCTTCATCCTGATCATGCCGGTGCACAACGCCGACACCAAGCACCACTTCGACGCCTCGGACATCCCCGGAGAGCCGAAGATGGGCACCTGGATGGTCGAAGACGTCCCGGATTTCACGAGGGCCAATTTCCGGACCTTCACCTCCCGCGACGGCTGGGCCTTCATGGGCTCCTCGGCGGGCGGGTTCGGCGCCTTCAAGCACGTCCTGAAGTACCCCGACCGCTTCAAGGCGGCCATCGCGAGCGGGGTCGACATCGTCCCGGACTCCCCGCTGTGGAAGGGGAACACGCAGGCCATGGACGAGAACAACCCCGAGAAGCTCGCCGAGAAGCTGATCAGGGAGGGGGGTCCGGACGTCTACATCAACTTCCAGATCGGCACCAAGGAGACCGGCCGGGAGAAGGCCGAGAAGTTCATGAGCGAGTACGGGAAGGGCCCCGTGCACACCACGCTCCAGGTGATCCAGGATGGTGAGCACAATGGGAAGTCGTACGTACGCGGCATGAGGGAGGGCGCGCTGGAGTGGATCAGCAAGGTCATGCTGGCACCGACCCCCGACCCCGCCGTGCGATGACCGCGGTGGCCAGGGGGGCGTCCGCCGCTGCCGTGGCGGGGGTGGCGGCGGTGCTAGTCGTCGGCTTCGTCAAGGCGACGGACAGGGACGCGCACGCCGTGCACCCCTTCCCCGGCGTCGGCGTGCTCATGGCCAACGGGGAGCACTGGTGCACGGCGAGCGTCGTCGACAGCCCCAAGGGCACGGTCGTCGCGACCGCCGCGCACTGCGTGGCCCCGGCGGGCGAGGACGGCGTGCCCGGAGCGGTCGCGCACGACGGCCGGGCCATCGGCGACCTCTCGTTCGCCCCCGCGTTCACCGGCGAGGGCGAGGGCCGCCAGCCCCTGGGGGTGTGGAAGGTCCGCGCGGTCCACGTGGACGAGCGCTGGACCAGATGGGGCGAGGACACCGCCGACTTCGCGTTCCTCAGCATCGAGCCGGACGAGGACGGCCGCACGGTGCAGCAGGCGGTCGGAGGCGCCGCGGAGGCCCCCAAGCCCGACTGGACCTCCGGGTACGAACGGGACGTGACGGTCGTCGGCTATCCGGAGTCCGACCGCAACCCGCAGAACAAGCCCGTCTCCTGCACGACCCAGACCGGCCACGACCAGGACGACCCCGCGATGCTGTACATCAGCTGCGCGGGCTTCTGGACGGGCACCAGTGGGAGCCCCTGGATCGCCGACCGCGGCGGTCCGGGGAACCCGGGGCGCCTGATCGGGGTGCTGAGCGGCGGGGACACGGACGTGGACTCCACCGCCGCGCTCTTCGACGAGAGGGCCAAGGCGCTGTACGAGCAGGCCGCGCGGGACTGACGCCGGTCCCGGTCCCGGGCCCGCCGGGTGGCCCGGCCCGCCGCTACCCCCTGCGCTCGGTGCTGACGATCACGCACACCGCCACGACGACGATCGCGCCGCCGACCAGGATCGGTACGGTCAGGGCCTCGTCCAGGACCAGCGCGCCCAGCGCGACGGCCACGACCGGATTGACATACGCGTACGTGGCGACCAGCGACAGCGGCGCCCTCTGCAGCAGCCACGCGTACGCCGTGAAGGCCACCAGCGAGCCGAAGACGATCAGGTAGCCCAGCGCCAGCCAGGAGGCGGTGGAGTAGCCCGCCCAGTCCATCGCACGGTGCTCGCCGCGCAGCAGGCCGACGAGGATGCCGCCGGTGCCGCCGGCGAGCATCTGGTACGCGCTGCCCGTGAACGGGTTGCCCGGGAGGGACAGCTTCGACGCGGCGAACGAGCCCAGCGACCAGAGCACGGACGCCGTCAGCACCAGCAGCACCCCCCAGAGCCGCACCGCGCCGCTGATGCCCGGGCCGGTCAGCACCGCGAGCCCGGCGAAGCCCAGCAGCACCCCGCCGACGGTGGGCAGCGCCGGCCGGTCACCGGTGGCGCTCCGCAGCACCACCAGCCACATCGGCACGGCTGCGACCAGCAGCGCGGCCAGGCCGGACGGGATGGAGGTCTCGGCCAGTACGACGAGGCCGTTGCCGCCGAGGACCAGCAGCAGGCCGACCAGGACCGCGGCACCGGCCTGCGCACGGGTGGCCCGCAGCGCGGCCGGCCCGTACCGCCAGGCGACGAGACCGAGCAGCAGCAGGCCGGCCGCGGTGAAGCGGGTCCCGGCGGACAGGAACGGCGGCATGGTCCGGACGACCACCCGGATGCCGAGGTAGGTGGATCCCCAGAGGACGTAGACGAGGGCGAGCGCGACCCACACGGCGCCGGTGACCTTGCGGGCGGCGGACTGCGGCTTCTTGCTCTCAGCGGTCTCCGAGGTGCGCATGAACGGGATCCTAGGGTCGTTGGAGGCTACACGCTTCCCGGATCTCAGCCCTTGAGCAGCGCGTTCAGCTCCCCGTACGGCAGGGAGGCGTCCAGCGCGGTGTACGTGCCGCCCGCGATCAGCTCCTCGGCGGCGCGGCGGACCACGTCGTACGCGGCCGACGCGACCCAGGATCCGAGGCTGACGCGGGCGGCGCCGAGGGCGCCGAGTTCGGCGACGGACGGGGCGCCGGGGCCGACGAGGACGTTCAGCGGCGCGTCGATGCCCTTGGCGAGCTCGCGGACGGTGGCCGGGTCGGTGACACCGGGGACGAAGACGCCGGAGGCGCCCGCGCGGAGGTAGGCGGCGGCGCGCGCGAGGGTCTCGTCGAGGCGGCCCTCCGCCTCGCCGAGGCCGAAGAGGAACGTGTCGATGCGGGCGTTGATGTACAGCGGGACCCCGGCGGCATCGGCGGCTGCCCGGGCCGCGGCCACCCGCTCCGCGTGATCGGCGGCGGCCCGGGTGCCGTCCTCGATGTTGACGCCGACCGCGCCGGCGGCCAGTACCCCGGCGACCGTCTCGCCGACCCCGGCGGCGTCGGCGCCGAAGCCGCCCTCGATGTCCGCGGTGACCGGGACGGAGACGGCGGCCACCACCCGGGAGACGAGGTCGAGGGCGCGGTCGCGGCTCAGGGCGTCCCCGTCGGGCGCGCCGAGGGACCAGGCGACACCGGCGCTGGTGGTGGCGACGGCGGGGGCCCCGGCGGCCTCGACGAGACGGGCACTGACGACGTCCCAGGCATTGGCCAGGGCCAGCGGGGCGGCCGGGTCGTGGAGCGCGGTGAACCGGCGGGCGAGATCAACGGTGGTGGTCATGGCCCCAGTTCACCAGACGCCCGCCGTCCCGGGCTGGCGATTTCCCGACAGGTACGCCGGCGCCGCCGGGCTACGTCCACCCCGCCTTGAGGCCGGCCCCGCACAGGGGGAGGACCGCCGTGCGGCCCTGGAGGGGGTCGGTGGGGGACAGCGGGCCCACCGCCGCCCAGCAGGCCGCCGCCGTGGGTTCCACGAACAGGCCGCGCTGCGCCAGGTCCCGGCGGGCCGCGCGCAGGGCGTCGTCCGGGACCGTCAGGAAGGTGCCGGCGGAGGCGCGGACCGCCGCCAGGATCTGGCGGGCCCGCGGCGGGGCCGGGATCGCGATCCCGTCGGCGAGGGTGGGCAGCTGCTCCACCGGAGCGGCGTCCTCGGCGCCCGCCGCGAAGGCCTTGGCCAGCGGGGACACCGCCTCGGCCTGGACCGCGATCAGCGCGGGCGGTTTCACGCCGCGACGGGCCAGCTCCGAGACCGCGAGGGCCGCCCCCAGCAGCAGGGTGCCGTTGCCGACGGGGACGACGAGGGCCTCGGGCAGCCGGCCGCCGAGCTCCTCCCACACCTCGTACACGTACGTCTTCGTCCCGTGCAGGAAGTACGGGTTGAAGACGTGGCTCGCGTAGAAGACCCCGGGGAGGTCGGCGGCCGGCCGGGCCGCGAGCGCCGTGGCCTCCCGGCCGCCCGGCACGAAGCGGACCGCCGCGCCGTGGGCCCGCATCTGCTCCGTCTTCTTCTCCGGGGTGCCCTCGGGTACGAACACCTCGCACTTCAGCCCGGCCCGCGCGCAGTAGGCGGCCACGGCCGTCCCCGCGTTGCCGCTGCTGTCCGCGACCACCCGTTCCGGTGCCAGCCGCCGGGCCAGTTCCGCGAGCATCACCGCGCCGCGGTCCTTGAAGGACAGCGTGGGCATCAGGAAGTCGAGCTTGGCGTGGATCCGCTCCCCGAGCGGGACCAGCGGGGTGTTCCCCTCGGAGAGCGTCACGGAGAACGCCCCCGGGAGCGGCAGCGCGGAGCCGAAGCGCCAGAGCGAGGGGGGTCCGGCGGCCGGTTCGAGCGGGGCGGACGGATCGGGAGTGAAGTCGAGGTCCCACGGTCCGCCGCACAGGGGGCAGCACCAGGGGGCCGTCCGGGCCTCGGCGCGCGTGGCGTCCTCGGGGCAGACGTAGCCGGGCAGTGCGTGCGTCATGTGGAGAGCGCCTTTGCTCATTCATGGCCGTTGTACGGCACGGATGTTACGCGTCCGTCCTGCTCTTGTGGTCGGGTTGACGGGCGGGTCCACCTTTCGCCAGGCGCGGCCGGCAGACCCCGGACACGGTGACCGGGCCCGACTGCGGGGGCGACCGTTACGGCGGACGCCGCCGCTGCGTACTATTTCGGGCATTCGTTCGCGACCCCCGCCGTGATGGAGCCCTCCGCCCCGTGAGCACCCCGCCGCCGCCCCACTGGTCCGCTCCGACGCCGCAGCCGGCGTACGGGGAACCGGCGCTGAACGGCTTTGCGCTCGCGTCGCTGCTGGTCGGGCTGTTGTGCCTGCCGCCGCTCGGCGTCGTCTTCGCGATCGTGGCACTCGTGCAGATCGCGCGGAAGGGCGAGCGGGGCCGGGGGCTCGCGATCACGGGCCTGGCCGTGTCGCTCGTGATGACCCTCGCCCTCGTCCTCGTCACGGACCGGGTCGCGGGGCGGCTGTTCGACCGCCTGGACACCCTCCAGCAGTTCGAGGGCGTGGAGGGCGAGTTGACCCCCGCGGACGAGATGCGGGCGGGTGACTGCTTCAACGTCCCGGGCGGGGACCTGTTCGCCGAGAGCCCCTTCATCTACCGGATCGCCTGCACCGAGGTGCACGAGGGGGAGGTCACGTCCTCGACCCGGTTCGCCGGCCGCGCCTTCCCCGGGGGGCCCGAGCTGAGGAGGGCCGCCACGCAGGCGTGCTGGAAGGCGCAGGACGCGTACGCGATGGACACGTGGGCGCTGCCCTCGTACGCGGACATGTTCTACTTCGCGCCCTCGCACGAGTCGTGGAGCGGCGGCGACCGGCGCTTGCTCTGCGTCATCGGCACGGCCGACGAGGACCACCGCGGCAGCCTGCGCAAGGACGCCGGGATGCTGAAGCCGGAGCAGGTGGCCTTCCTGCGGGTGATGAACGAGGCCGACCTGGCGATGGGCGGCGAGCCCGAGGAGGCCATCGACGAGGCGCTGCCCCGGTATCTGGACTGGGCCCGTGCGGTGGACGTCGCGCTGGCCGCGGAGGGCTCGCTGCTGGACGGGGCGAAGGAGCGGCCGGAGCTGGCCGGGCCGGCGCGGGCGCGGCTCAAGGAGGTCGAGGCGGCTCGCGCGGGCTGGCAGCGGGCGGCGAGGGCGACGAAGCCCGCGGCGTTCCAGGACGCGTGGGACGAGGCTTCGGGCGCGCTGTCCGTGGAGACGGAGAAGGCGCTGCGCGGGGCGTACGGGCTGGCGACGACGGTGCCGGACTGGCTGGCGGACCAGTCGGGCGGCGGCTCGGCCGGGGCCGCCGGGGCCGCCGGGGCCGCAGCGCGGCGAGCCGGCGAGGATACCGCGAGGTAACGCTCGGTAACGGGTTTCAGTGACCTGGCTTCATCACTTCGGGTGAAACTCTGGCCCTTGCTTGCGGCGCACAACCGTCGGTTGCCAGGGTGTAGCTGTCTGTCAACCTGATGGGAGTGGCCAGTGACTTTCGGTGAGCAGCCGGCCTATCTGCGCGTCGCCGGGGATCTGCGACGGAAGATCGTCGATGGGTCCCTGCCCCCGCACGCCCGGCTCCCCTCGCAGGCCCGGATCCGTGAGGAGTACGGGGTCTCCGACACGGTGGCGCTGGAGGCGCGCAAGGTCCTCATGGCGGAGGGGCTGGTCGAGGGCCGGTCCGGATCGGGTACGTACGTGCGGGAGCAGCCCGTGCCGCGGCGCGTCGCCCGCTCCGGATACCGCACGGGCGGGACGTCGACGCCGTTCCGGCAGGAGCAGGCCGACGCCGGGGCCCGCGGGACGTGGGAGTCCAGCAGCGAGCAGGCGGCCGCGCCGGCGGAGATCGCCGTGCGGCTCGGCATCGAGCCGGGCGAGCGCGTCATGCGGACGCGGTACGTCTTTCGCGACGCGGGGGAGGCAATGATGCTTTCGACCTCCTGGGAGCCGCTCGCGGTCACCGGCCGGACCCCCGTGATGCTGCCCGAGGAGGGACCGCTCGCCGGTTCGGGGGTCGTCGACCGGATGGCCGCGATCGACGTCGTCGTCGACAACGTGGTGGAGGAGGTCGGGGCGCGGCCGGGTCTGGCGGAGGAGATCATGCTGCTGGGCGGGGTCCCGGGGCACGTGGTCCTGGTGATCGGCCGGACGTACTTCGCGTCCGGACTGGCGGTCGAGACCGCCGACGTGGTCGTTCCGGCGGACCGCTACCGCCTCTCGTACCACCTGCCCGTCCGGTGAACGGAGCTCCCCGGGGGTCCTCCCGGGGAGCCGTCGGCGCGCGACGGGTGACGGGCCGTCATGGACCCGGCGGGTTTCGGCGCGATGGTGATCGCCCCCACCGTCCGGTTCCTCGGCCTCTTCGGGCCGTCCGGCCGCCGCGCCGCGGGCCGCCCTCGCCTTGCCGGCCGTTTCGCGGCCGGACTCCCCCTCGTTCCATGGCCGTTGAGCGCGCGGTTGACCGAGCGGGCCGCCCCCGGACGCGCCGTCTGCGAACCGGCGCACACGGCCCACTCGTACGCATGGCCGGATGCGTACGCCGCCGAGGTACCTCTTCGTGAAAAGCCGTATCCGCTCCGTAAAGGTCGGGCGTAAGCTCGGGCATATGCGCAATGCGGTTTCCCGGGCAGGTACATCGGCGGAGGGTGAAACGCGATGAACGACAGCGGTGCCCTGCTCCCATGGCTGGTCATACGTCAGGACGACAACGGCAACCGCTACCGGGTGGGCCGCTACCCCACCCGGGCCGAGGCCCAGAAAGTCGTCGACGGCCTCGAAGGCGGAGGCCACAAGCAGCTGTACTGGGTCGAGCGGGTCGGTCAGACCGCCACGACGAACTGAGCATCCCCGCGTTGACATAGGCTCCGCCCCATGACGGTACGCGTGGTCGTGGGCGGAGCCCTTTGTCATGGGGGGCGCCTGCTGGCCGCCCGGCGCAGCGCACCCCCCGAGGTGGCCGGACGCTGGGAGCTGCCCGGAGGCAAGACCGAGCCGGGGGAGTCGGTTCCCCAGGCGCTCGTGCGCGAACTGCGCGAAGAGCTCGGCGTGGAGGCCGAGCCGCTGGAGCGGATCCCGGGGGAGTGGCCGGTACGGCCCGGGCTCGTCCTGCACGTGTGGACCGCCCGGCTGCTGTCCGGCGAGCCCGCGCCGCTGGAGGACCACGACGAGCTGCGCTGGCTCGGGCCGGAGGAGCTCGACTCCGTGGACTGGCTCGAACAGGACCGGCCGGCGGTGGCGGAGGCCGGTCGCCGGCTGTGCGCCGAGCGCGCCGAGCGCGCCGAGCAGCACACCAGGTCGCACGGGCGCGCGTGACGCGCGTGCACTGGGCCGTCTGCGCCACAGTGCGCCGGTGCACGGGCATCGGGTGGTACGACGCCCTGAATATCGGGTATGTCGCTATTAGTCCCTATCGTGTACTGCCCCTCGTGGCTCTGTCCCTGCGGAATCGGACTGGGGTCGTTGCCGGCCCGGGAAGTGATCGGCGTGATCGAGACAGACGGTGAATGCGCCGAGTGGGCCTTCCCCGCAGAGCCCGGCGCCGTCCGCACCGCCCGCCACGCCGTCCGCGGCACGCTCAGCTCCTGGGGCCTGGACTCCGTCGGCGACATCACCGTCCTGCTGGTCAGCGAGCTGGTCACCAATTCACTGCGGTACGCCTCCGGCCCCATCGGGGTCCGGCTGGTGCGGCGCAATCAGGCCAGTGAAAGCGCGACGGGGGGCGCCGCGCTGCTGGTGGAGGTTTCCGATCCGATTCCGGATCCGCCCCGCGCACGGGTCGCGGAGCCGGACGACGAGGGAGGCCGGGGGCTCCACCTGCTCGCCGTCTCGGCGCGGCGCTGGGGAACCCGCCACGGGAAATCGGGCAAGACCGTGTGGTTCGAGTTGGCACTTCCTGGTGAGTAACAAGGTGAAGGATGGCCGACGATCACGGGGCATGGCTCGAAATAGTCGGGACCTTTTTGTGATCGTGAACGCCGTGCCGTGCGGGGCCGTGGTGCTGAATACTTCGGTCATGGCCGGTCCGGTTGCGGTGAGCTGGAGGGGACGGTCGCGTGAGCGAGATACCTGCGCAGGCACATCAGGCCCGTGTGCCCGGGGAGACATGGCACGACTCCCTGTGGCACAGCAGCCCGCCTGGCTCGATATATGACTACATAAAGGTCGCGTCCTTCTCCATCGGACCCGACGGGCTCATCGACCAGTGGAGCCTGCGCGCCGAGGAGCTGTTCGGGCTGACCGCCGCGCAGGCCGTGGGCCGGGACCCGGTGGACGCCTTCATGCCGCCGGAGCTGCGCGCCGGCGGGCACCGCAGGGTGGCCGAGATCCTCGACGGCAAGGAGTGGACCGGCCTCGTCCCCTTCCGCATCCCCGGCGGGGACGGCGCCCACGGCGTGGCCGAGATCTATGTGATGCCCACCCAGACCGAGACCGCCGAACGGGCCGCGCTGTGCGTCGTGGTCGACGTGCGGGCACTGCGGCGGATCGAATCCGATCTCGCGGCTTCGCAGGCGATATTCGGCCAATCTCCTTTCGGCTTCCTGCTCTTCGGCACGGACCTCACCGTGCAGCGGGCCAACCGCCGTTTCGCGACCGTCTTCGGCGGCGCCGTCGAGGAGCACCGGGGCCGCACCGTCCACGACTACCTCCCTCCACAGGAGGCCGACCGGATGGCCGAGGCCCTGCGGCGGGTCCTGGAGACCGGCGAATCCGTCACCGACCTCCAGATCACCGGCGCCGCCCCCGGCAGCCGCGAACACCGCCACTGGTCCATCAACCTCTACCGCGTCCACGGCGGCACCGGCCGCCCCATCGGCGTCGCCGGCCTCGGCACCGACGTCACCCGACGTCACCTGGCCGCCCGCGAGGCCGCCGGGGTCCGGCGCAACCTCGCCCTGCTCAACGAGGCCGGACACCGCATCGGGAACTCCCTCGACCTGGAGACCACCGCCCGCGAACTGCTCGACGTGACCGTTCCGGGTTTCTGCGACCTCGCCGCCGTCGACCTCTACCAGGGCCTGCTGCTCGGCGACGACGACCGGCCCGCGCGACCGCACGGGCCCGGCGTGCCACCGCTGCCGCCCGGGCTGGGTCCCGGACGGGCGCCCTCCGCGCCGCTGCGACGGGTCGCCTTCGCCTCGGCGGTCTCGGACGCCCCGCTGTCGGGTCCGGGCGCGCTGGTCTCCGTAGGGCAGACCCACCGCTATCCGGCGGCCTCCCCGGGAGCGCTGGCGCTGCGGACCGCCCGGCCGCGGCTGGTCGAGGGCAGCGGACCGGACGACCTCGTGCAGTCCACGCTCGTCGTGCCGATGGTCGCCCACGACACCGTCGTCGGGCTGGCCCAGTTCTCCCGCACGAAGGGCAGCGAGCCCTTCGGGGAGCGGGACCGGGCGGTGGCCGTGGAACTCGCCGCCCGCGCCGCCGTCTGCATCGACAACGCCCGCCTCTACCGGCGCGAGCACGAGCGGGCGCTGATACTGCAACGCAGCCTCCTGCCCCCCGGGGACCCCGAGGCGGCCGGCCTGGACATCGCCTGCCGGTACCTGCCGGGGAACGCGGCCACCGAGGTCGGCGGGGACTGGTTCGACGTGATCGAACTGCCCGGACACCGCACGGCGCTGGTCGTCGGCGACGTGATGGGCCGCGGACTGCGGGCCGCCGTCGCGATGGGTGAACTGCGGACCGCCGTACGGACCCTGGCGCTGCTGGACCTGGAGCCGGCGGAGGTGCTGTCCGCCCTGGACGAGATCGCCCGCGGCCTCGGCGCACCCGGCGGCTCGCAGCAGGCCTCCCGGGCGGCGCTGCACTCCCGGGACGCCGACCGCTCCGAGGTGTACCTCGCGACCTGCGTCTACGCCGTCTACGACCCGGTGACCCGGCGCTGCACGATCGCCAACGCCGGCCACATGCCGCCGGTGCTGGTGGAACCGGCGGAACCGGGCGCCCCGCCGCGGCCCGCGCTGCTGCTGGAGGTGCCGCCGGGGATGCCGCTCGGAGTGGGCGGGGAGCCGTTCGAGGAGGTGGAGGTGGACCTTCCGGAGGGGGCCCTGCTGGCCCTGTACACCGACGGGCTGGTGGAGTCGCGGGACCACCCGCTGGAGGAGGGCCTGCGCGGGCTGCGGGACGCGCTCGCCGACCCGGTGCGGCCGCTGGAGGACGTCTGCGACCACGTGCTGAACACGCTGGACACGCGGCACGGCGAGGACGACATCGCGCTGCTGATGGCGCGGGTACAGGGGCTGCCCATGGACGCGGTCGGGGACTGGCAGCTGCCGCGTGAGGCCCGGTCGGTGGGCCGGGCGCGGGAGCTGGCCCGGGCGAAACTCCCCGCGTGGGGACTGGAGGGGCTGCTGGACACCACCGAACTGCTGGTCAGTGAACTGGTGACGAACGCCCTCCGGTACGGCGAGGGCGAGATCCGGCTCCGTCTGCTGCTCGACCGGACCCTCGTCTGCGAGGTCTGGGACGGCAACCTGGTGCAGCCGCGCCGACGCCGGGCCCGCGACACCGACGAGGGCGGGCGCGGCCTCCAGCTGGTCGGCATGCTGTCGGCGGGCTGGGGCACGCGCCGCACCCACCGCGGCAAGACGGTCTGGTTCGAGCTGCCGCTGCCCGGCGGCGCCTCGGAGCCCCTGACGGAGCTGTCGGCGGAACAGCTGCTCAGCATGTACGGCTGACCGTTCGGCTGCGGACCGCATGCGGTGCGGCGGGGTGTCGGGGGCGGGGTGCGCGCGGGCGCCGCCCCCGCACACCCCGCACCCCGACGCCGCACCCGCCGGGGTCCATGACGGTGGACGCGAGTGGGTCAGGAACGGCCGCCGCCCCGGCGGCCGCGGGTGCCCACGCCGCCGAAGGAGCCGGGTCCTGGCCCCCCGCCCCCGGAGCCGCCGCTCCCGCCCCCGCCGCCGGGGCCGCCGCCCCCGTGGCCGCCGTGCAGGATCTCGCCCAGGATGATCCCGCCGAGGACCGCGCCGCCCGTGCCGCCGCCCTGCCGCTGCTGCCCGCCGCCCCCGTACGCGTTCCGGTACGCCCGTACGTCCTCCTCGGCCAACTGCTGCGCCTGCCGCGCCAGCCCGTCCGCCCGCTGCGCCTGCACCAGCGCGCCCGCCGGGTCCGAACCCGCCGGCGCCGCCGACCGCTCCAGCCGCCGCTGCGCCTCCGCCAGCCGCGTACGGGCCCCGCTGCCGACCGCCCCCCGGCTGGTGGTGATGTAGTCCGCCGCCGCCCCGACGGCACTGCGGGCCGCGAGCACCGCCTGGTCGAGCAGCGCGGCCGCCCGCTGCCGGCCGCTCTCGCGCTCCCGGGCCCCGGCCAGCGCCTCGTCGAGGACGGCACCGGCCTCCTCCACCCGGCGCAGCGCGTCGATCGGGTCGTACCGGCCGGCCGCCTGTTCCCGTCGTACGTCGGCCAGGACCGCCTCCGCCCGGCCCATCCGGCCCCGCAGGTCCGCTGGGGAGGTGCCCTCCGCCGTGCCGGTCAGCAGGCCGCGGGCATCGGCCAGGTCGGTGTCCGTCCCGGTGAGCGCCCCGGGCAGTTTCCCGACCGCCTCGGCCAGCTCCTGCGCCCGCCGCTCCACCGCGTCGACCAGCGTCGCCGCCTGGTCCACCGCACCCTCGGCAGCCCGTACGTGCACCGCCGCCTTCCCGTTGTCGCCGCCGTCGAGCGCCGCCCGGGCCTCGCCCAGGCTGGTCGCCGCGAAGAGCAGCCGGTCCCCGGCCCGTTCGGCGTTGGTGGCCACCGGCGCGGACGCCGAGTCCGCGTAGCGGCCGGCCAGAGCCGTCAAGGTCGCCTCGGCCGTCGCCGTACGGCCCGTCAGGTCGCGATGGTGCGCCTCCACCGCGGCGAGTGCCTGCGGGGCGTTCCTCTCCAGGTCCCGCAGCCGGTCGAAGTCCGCCGACTCGGCGTCCAGCCGCCGGTTCGCCTCGGTGCAGCGCGCCACGATCTCGTCGAGCATCCGCCGCCGCGCCGGATCGTCCTCGGGGTACGCGTCGTCGAGCTGCCGGCGCAGCCGGAACGCGGCCGTCAGCTCGCTCCGCGCGAAGGCGACGGCCTCGGTGAAGGCGGCGACCGCCGCTTCGCCGCACTGCGCCGAGGCGAAGCCGAGCTCCTCGGTGCTGGTGCGGATCGCGTCGTCGGTCTCCACCAGCAGGGACTCGGCCTTGGTGTCCAGCTCGGGCAGCGGGAGCACGGTCGTGGTCGCCGGCTGCGCGCCCCAGCCCGTCGTGCCGGTCCCTCGGGCGCCGCCCCCGCGCTTGCGGCGGCGGTACGCGTACGCCCCGAGCGCACCGGCCGCACCGACGACGACCACCGGGAGCACGTAGTCGCCGGCCCCGCCGCCTTCGCCCGAGTCCCCGCCGGGGTCCGCCACACCCGGGGTGACGGCCGGCACCGGTACGGGCCTGCCCGAGAGCACGGCGCCGTAACCGTCGGCGGCGCCGAGCGCGGCGCCCGCCCAGTCGTTCTGCCGCAGCGCCGGCTCGATCGCCGCCCGGGCGACGTCCGCGAGCTGTGCCTGCGTGAACCCGGAGCCCAGGTCGGCCGAATAGGCGTACTGGCGCGCCCCGGTCGCGACGGCCAGCAGCACGTCGTCCTGGCCGAGGCCGTTCTTCTGCGCGGTGGCGTCCGCCCAGCTCTGCGCGGAACGCCCGGAGAAGTCGTGCACGTACGTCACGAACAGCCGGATCCGGTGATGGGCGTACAGGTTGTCCAGCGCGGCGGTGACGGCGGCCCTCCGGTCGCCGAGGGCGCCCACGCGGTCGGTGATCTGCCCCTGCGAGGACAGGGTGACGGGGTCATCGGCCCGGACGGCCGGCGCCACGGCCAGTCCCCAGCCGCCGAGCCCCAGCAGCGCGGCGGCCAGGACGAGACCGGCCCGTACGGACATCCCGGTGGTGGTGCGTCGCGTCGTCCTGCTCCTGGGCGCCCTCACACCTGGGAGGGTATGGGCGGCCGTGGCCACCCGCACCCGGAGGACCCCGGGGCTCCGGGGCCGCTCAGCCGCCCGCGCCGGCCCCCGCCCGCGCCGGCCCCCGCCCTTGCCGGGCCGCCGGTCCAGCCGGTACCGGGCCGGCCAGCTCGTCCCCCACCCGCACCGCAGAGCCCCCTGACATCACGTCGTGCGTTCTCCCAGGGGGCATTGGGTCCTGCGAGGTGAAGGCCGGGAGTGCTACGGCTCCCCGCGCCTGCGGATCTTGTTCCCGAGCCAGACCAGCGGGTCGTACTTGCGGTCCACCGCCCGCTCCTTCAGCGGGATCAGCGCATTGTCGGTGATCTTGATGCCCTCCGGGCAGACCTCCGTACAGCACTTGGTGATGTTGCAGTAACCGAGCCCGTGCTCGTCCTGGGCCGTGCGCTTGCGGTCGAGGCCCGCCTCGGCCGCCGCGTCCAGCGGGTGCATGTCCAGCTCCGCGACCCGCATCAGGAAGCGCGGACCGGCGAACGCCTGCTTGTTCTCCTCGTGGTCGCGCACCACGTGACAGGTGTCCTGGCACAGGAAGCACTCGATGCACTTCCTGAACTCCTGCGAGCGGTCCACGTCCACCTGCTGCATCCGGTACGCGCCCGGGGCCACCCCCTGCGGCGGCACGAAGGCCGGGACCTCGCGCGCCTTGCTGTAGTTGAACGACACGTCCGTGACCAGGTCCCGGACGACCGGGAAGGCACGCAGCGGGGTGACCGTGATCGTCTCGGACCGGTCGAAGGTGGACATGCGCGTCATGCACATCAGCCGCGGCCGCCCGTTGATCTCCGCGCTGCACGAGCCGCACTTGCCCGCCTTGCAGTTCCAGCGCACCGCCAGGTCAGGGGTCTGGGTGGCCTGGAGCCGGTGGACGATGTCCAGGACGACCTCGCCGTCGTGGACCTCCACGGTGAAGTCCCTCAGCTCCCCGCCCTCCGCGTCGCCCCGCCAGATCCGGAAGCGGGCGTCGTAGTCAGTCACTCGTAGAGCTCCTCTTCGGCGAGGTACTTGGCCAGCTCTTCCTTCTCGAAGAGCGCGAGCAGGTCGGGGCGGATGGGTTCGGTGCGGGTCCGCACGAGGGAGATCCGGTCGGCCGCCGGGTCCTCGGGCACCGGGTCGACCGGGCGGCACAGCAGGTTCACCGGGCGCCACGTGCGCTCCATCGACGGGCAGTCCTCCCGGGTGTGCCCGCCGCGGCTCTCCGTGCGCTCCAGGGCCGCGCGGGCCACGCACTCGCTGACCAGCAGCATGTTGCGCAGGTCCAGGGCGAGGTGCCAGCCCGGGTTGAACTGCCGGTGCCCTTCGACGCCGGCCCGGGCCGCCCGTACGCGCAGGCCCGCCAGCCTCTCCAGCGCCTCGGCCATCTCGCCCTCGCGGCGGATGATCCCGACCAGGTCGTTCATGGTCGTCTGGAGTTCCTGGTGCAGCGTGTACGGGTTCTCCGCGCCCTCGGTGGCGTGGAACGGGGCCAGTGCCTCCTCCGCCGCCGCGTCGATCTCGGCCTGGGAGACCGCGGGCGGTGCGCCGGCGAGGCCCTCGGCGTACTCCGCCGCGTGCAGACCGGCCCGCCGGCCGAACACCAGCAGGTCGGACAGGGAGTTCCCGCCGAGCCGGTTCGAGCCGTGCATGCCGCCCGCCACCTCGCCCGCCGCGAACAGGCCCGGGACCCCGACGGTCGCGGCGGTGTCCGAGTCCACCGCGATCCCGCCCATGACGTAGTGGCAGGTCGGTCCGACCTCCATCGGCTCGGCGGTGATGTCCACGTCCGCCAGCTCCTTGAACTGGTGGTACATGGAGGGCAGCCGCCGCTTGATCCGCTCGGCGGGCATCCGGGTCGACACGTCGAGGAAGACCCCGCCGTGCGGGGAGCCGCGGCCCGCCTTGACCTCGGAGTTGATGGCCCTCGCCACCTCGTCGCGGGGGAGCAGTTCGGGCGGACGCCGGTTGTGGTCCGGGTCCTCGTACCAGCGGTCGCCCTCCTCCTCGGACTCCGCGTACTTCTCCTTGAAGACGTCCGGGACGTAGTCGAACATGAACCGCTTGCCCTCGCTGTTGCGCAGCACCCCGCCGTCGCCGCGCACCGACTCGGTGACGAGGATCCCCTTCACCGAGGGCGGCCAGACCATGCCGGTCGGGTGGAACTGAACGAACTCCATGTTCAGCAGCGGGGCGCCCGCGAGCAGGGCCAGCGCGTGGCCGTCGCCCGTGTACTCCCAGGAGTTCGAGGTGGTCTTGAAGGACTTGCCGATCCCGCCCGTGGCCAGGACCACCGCCGGGGCCTCCAGGACGAAGAACCGGCCGGACTCGCGCTCGTAGCAGAAGACCCCCGAGACCCTCGGCCCGTCCTTCGGGCTGCGGTCCTTCAGGACCCGGGTGACCGTGCACTCCTGGAAGACCTTGAGCCGGGCCTCGTAGTCCCCGAACTCCCTGAAGTCCTGCTGCTGGAGCTGGACGATCTTCTGCTGCAGGGTGCGGATCAGCTCCAGGCCGGTCCGGTCGCCGACGTGCGCGAGGCGCGGGTACTCGTGCCCGCCGAAATTGCGCTGGGAGATCCTCCCGTCCGGGGTCCGGTCGAAGAGCGCTCCCCAGGTCTCCAGCTCCCAGACCCGGTCCGGGGCCTCCTTCGCGTGGAGTTCCGCCATCCGCCACTGGTTGAGGAACTTCCCGCCGCGCATGGTGTCGCGGAAGTGCACCTGCCAGTTGTCGCCCTCGTTGACGTTGCCCATGGAGGCGGCGATCCCGCCCTCCGCCATCACCGTGTGGGCCTTGCCGAACAGCGACTTGCAGATCACGGCCGTGCGCCTGCCCCGCTCGCGGGCCTCGATCGCGGCCCGCAGCCCGGCGCCGCCCGCGCCGACCACGACCACGTCCCACTGCTGCCGGTCCACTTGAGCCATGTCAGAAGATCCTCGGGTCGGTGAAGGTGCCGCTGGCCAGCAGGTACACGTAGAAGTCGCACAGCGCGACGCTGATCAGCGAGGACCACGCGAGCAGCATGTGGCGGGAGTTGAGCCGGCTGATCCAGCCCCACAGCCGGTAGCGCACCGGGTGCCTGGAGAAGTGCCGCAGGCGGCCGCCCATGATGTGCCGGCAGGAGTGGCAGGACAGCGTGTAGGCCCAGATCAGCGCGATGTTGACGAGGAACAGCAGCGTCCCGAGGCCCATGTGGCCCCACTCGTAACGGTCGTTGCGGAAGGTCAGGACCGTGTCGTACGTGAGGATGCCCGCGACCGGCAGCGCCGCGTAGAAGAAGTACCGGTGCGCGTTCTGGAGGATCAGCGGGAAGCGCGTCTCGCCCGTGTACGTCGCGTGCGGCTCGGCGACGGCGCAGGCGGGTGGCGAGGCCCAGAAGCCCCGGTAGTACGCCTTGCGGTAGTAGTAGCAGGTCAGCCGGAAGCCGAGCGGGAAGACCAGGATCAGCAGGGCGGGGGACAGGCCCCACCAGCTGCCGAACAGGTCCAGGTTGGGGCCGCCGCGCATCTCCCTGCAGTTCTCCGCGAGACACGGGGAGTAGAACGGGGAGACGTACGGGGCCGCGTAGTAATCGGCGTTGGCGAACGCCCGCCACGTCGAGTAGACGATGAAGGCGAGCAGCCCGGCCGCGGTGGCCGCGGGGGCCAGCCACCACCGGTCGGTGCGCAGGTGCCGGGCGGCGATCGCGGCCCGGGAGGCGTCGTGGACGCCGGTCAGCCGGGGTGGTTCCGTGCCTGTGGCCAAAGGGGACTCCGGGTGGAGTGATGAGGGGTGACCCACGAGGCCCAGCCGCGGACGGCTGGGCCGGGTGGGGTGCGGGGTGCCGCGCGTGCGGGGGGCGAGCCCTCCGGTCAGGGTGCCCGGCGGTCGCGGGCGCCGAGACCCTCGTCGTCGACGTCCTGCCACAGCGCGCTGTCGTACGGGGCGTCCGGAATCGGGACCATCCCCTCCTGGCGTGACGCCCGCGGGGTGCCGGGGGACTGCCGGGCCGCGTCCTTGACGTCCCGCTCCAGCCGTTCCACCGAGCGGACCAGCTCGTTCAGGTTGCGTCGTACGGCGGTCAAATCGTCTTGCAGGGACATGACTTGCCCTCACTTCCGCTGGTTGCGGTGGCAACGCTCATGTGCGCCTGCGAGTGTCGCGCCTCCCGTCCCCGGTTGTGAAGGGACGTGCAGCGATTGCGGGCGCGCAGGCGCAATCTGTGCGCCCCTCCCCACTCCCATTTTGATCCCTCTTCCGGGGGAACGCCCGCCCGTGGCGCAAGCGGGATTGGTCCGCACGGGTGGGGTTCGCGGCGTGGCGGGGGCCGGCTGCGAGAGGTGCGGCGGGCTGTGGATTTCAGTGTGTTGCGGCACCCAGTGTGATCAGCTCCATATACCCCCAAACGTGATCAAGCCGCCCCTTTCACGCCCCGTCCCGGAGGTACCGCCCATGTCCCAGAGAAGGCGCAGGTCCTTGGCGCTCCTGACCTCGGGAGTCCTCGCACTGCCGCTGCTCGCGGGCTGCGGCGCCGGTGACGACGACGGCGGTCCCGTGGCCGCCGGCCAGGACATCGCGGCGACGTCCCGCGACCAGGTCGCCGACGGCGGCGTGCTGCGCTGGGCCGTGGACACCCTCCCCGACACCCTGAACACCTTCCAGGCCGACGCGGACGCCACCACCAACCGGATCGCCGGAGCGGTGCTGCCCCAGCTGTTCACCCTGGACGAGAAGGGCCGGCCGGTCGCCAACCCGGACTACCTGGAGAAGGCCGCGGTCGTCGAGCGGGAGCCCAAGCAGGTCGTCCTGTACAAGCTGAACCAGCAGGCGGTCTGGAGCGACGGCCGCGAGATCGGCGCCGCCGACTTCGTGGCGCAGTGGCGCGCCCTGAACGGCAAGGACTCGGCGTACTGGACGGCCCGCAACGCCGGCTACGACCGGATCGAGAAGATCGAGCGCGGCAAGACCGACCTGGAGGTCAAGGTCACCTTCGCCAAGCCGTACACCGACTGGCGCTCCCTGTTCACGCCGCTCTACCCCAAGCAGGTCACCGGCACCCCGGACTCCTTCAACGAGGGGGCCCGCGGCACCCTCAAGGTCACCGCCGGACCCTTCAACCTCGGCGCCATCGACAAGAAGACCGGCACCGCGGCCCTGACCCGCAACGCCCGCTGGTGGGGCCGGCCGGCCAAGCTGGACACGCTCGTCATGACCGCCGTGCCCCGCGCCCAGCGCCCCGCCGCGCTGGCCGCAGGCAAGGTCGACCTGGCGGAGGTCGACCGGGCGGGCGCCGACCGGATCGCGGCCGCCCGCCGGGAGGCGGAGCACGCCCCCGGCTCGGGCGGGGCCCCGGCGCACGGGCCGGGCGCCGCGGTCACCCCGGCCGAGGCCACGCTGTCGTGGGCGGTGGCGAACGGCCCCGACGAGGGCAAGGCGGCGACGGAGCGGGACACCCGGGCGCAGAACGCCGAGGCGGCCAGGAACTACGCCGACGAGCAGTCGGCCCTGCGCTCCTTCACGGTCCGCAAGTCGCTGGAGCCGGCCTACACGCAGCTCGCCCTGAACGGGGCCTCCGGCCCGCTGGCCGACGAGCGGGTCCGGCGGGCCGTGGCCCGGGCCCTGGACCGCAAGGAATTGGCCGAGATCGTACTGAAGCCCCTGGGCCTCCCCGCGAAGCCGGTCGGCAGCCACGTGGCGCTGGCCGGGCAGCGGGCGTACTCCGACAACAGCGACGCGCTCGGCGGCAAGGACCTCCGCGCGGCCGAGGCCCTGCTCGCGGACGCGGGCTGGCGCCGGGGCGGCAAGATCACCGAACCGGCGGGCGCGAAGGCCGGCTCCGAGAACGCGGAGGGCGACGGCCAGGACGACTCGAAGACCCCGTCGGGCCCGGGCACCGGGAACGACGGCCTGTACATCGTGGGCCAGGAGGACGAGCGCAACGGCGACGGCCTGGAGCACGGGATCCCGGCGGTCGGCGGGGAAACGTTCGCGCAGGGCGGCCGCGGCGAGCGGGTCTCCCCGGTGCCGGGCGCGGCCCTGCACGCGCAGGAGCAGAGGGCGGCGTTGCTGGCCCAGGCCGAGGCCCTCGACGCGAAGAACCCGGCGGACCCGGCCGAAGCGGCCCGCACGGAAGCGGCGGGGGGCGCCGGGGCCGCGGCGGGCGCGGGCACAGGCTCCGGCTCCGGCTCCGGCTCCGACGACGCCAAGCGCGGCCCGGCCCGCGACGGCGAGGCCCCCGGACCCGGCAAGGCGGGCAGCGCCTCCCCGGCGCCCGCCCCGGCCAAGCAGGCCCGCACCTCGGGGAACATGCTCGCCAAGGACGGCAAGGCGCTCAGCCTGCGCTTCGTCCTCCCGGCCGGCCCCGGCTCCGAGGCGCTGCGCACGGTCGGCGAGCGGATCGCCCAGATGCTCCGCAAGGTCGGGGTGAACACCGAGCTGACCAAGGTGGCCGACGAGAGCTTCTTCAAGGACCACGTCGCCTCGGGCCAGTACGACCTGGCGCTGTACTCCTGGCCGGCGACGGCCTACCCGGCCACCGACGCACGGCCCATCTTCGCCAAGCCGGAGCCGGCCGCCGACGGCTCGCTCCTCGTCGAACAGAACTACACCCGGGTCGGCACCGACCACATCGACCAGCTCTTCGACCAGGCGCTCGGCGAGCTGGACGAGGACGCCTCGCGCGAGCTGATGCGCAAGGCGGACGCCCGGATCTGGGCCGCCGCCGGCTCCATCCCGCTCTACCAGCGCCCCGAGCTGGTGGCCGTCAAGCCGAACCTCGTCAATGCCGGCGCCTTCGGCCTCGGCACCCCCCGCTTCCAGGACATCGGCTGGAAGAAGCCCCCGGCCGCAGCGAAAGACTCGGGGAAGAAGAAGTGACAAAACGGGGCCAGACAGATTGAGCTTCGGCTCACAAGCTCAGATGTGACTCAAGTCGCTTGCCCGCCGGATCCTCCGGCGGGCAAGGTCGTGTCTACCCGTTGACCCGCGGCAATACCCGCAGTACCCCCAGCCGGGGACCCCCCACCCCGTACCCGGCTCTTCTCAGTCCTCCGGCCTCTTGACAGACCCCTCGGCGGGCGGTTCCCGCCACGCGACGTACGATGGGGTAAGGCCGTGGCAGGTTTTCCGCCCGGTCGAGGCGCGCGTGCCGGACCGTACGCGCCGCCATCCACGATCCCGGGAGAAGCGCCGAAGTGCCCACGCGCCACGACATCCGTAACGTCGCCATCGTCGCCCACGTCGACCATGGCAAGACGACCATCGTCGATGCCATGCTCAAGCAGGCCGGTGCCTTCGCCGCCCACCAGCACCTCGACGACCGCATGATGGACTCGAACGACCTGGAGCGTGAGAAGGGCATCACGATCCTCGCCAAGAACACGGCGGTGAAGTATCACCCCAAGGACGGCGGGGCCCCGATCACGATCAACATCATCGACACCCCCGGCCACGCCGACTTCGGTGGTGAGGTCGAGCGCGGTCTGTCGATGGTGGACGCCGTCGTCCTGCTGGTGGACGCCTCCGAGGGTCCGCTGCCCCAGACCCGCTTCGTCCTGCGCAAGGCCCTGCAGGCGAAGATGCCGGTCATCCTGTGCATCAACAAGACCGACCGCCCGGACTCCCGGATCGACGACGTCGTCAACGAGACGTACGACCTCTTCCTGGACCTGGACGCCACCGAGGAGCAGATCGAGTTCCCGATCGTCTACGCCTGCGGCCGTGACGGCATCGCCTCGCTGACCAAGCCGGAGGACGGCACCGTCCCCGCGGACAGCGACAGCCTGGAGCCCTTCTTCTCCACCATCCTGGAGCACGTCCCGGCCCCGGTGTACGACGACGAGGCGCCCCTCCAGGCCCACGTCACCAACCTGGACGCGGACAACTTCCTCGGCCGCATCGCGCTGCTCCGCGTCGAGCAGGGCGAGCTGCGCAAGGGCCAGACGGTCGCGTGGATCAAGCGTGACGGCACCATGTCGAACGTCCGCATCACCGAGCTGATGATGACCGAGGCGCTCACCCGCAAGCCGGCCGAGGTGGCGGGCCCGGGTGACATCTGCGCGGTCGCCGGTATCCCCGACATCATGATCGGCGAGACCCTGGCCGACCCGGAGAACCCGATCGCGCTCCCGCTGATCTCGGTCGACGAGCCGGCGATCTCCATGACCATCGGCACGAACACCTCCCCGCTGGTCGGCCGCGGCGGCACGGGCAAGGGCGCGGACGCGAAGTCCGCGGTCAAGGACCGCAAGGTCACCGCCCGCCAGGTCAAGGACCGCCTGGACCGCGAGCTCATCGGCAACGTCTCGCTCCGCGTGCTCGACACCGAGCGTCCCGACGCCTGGGAGGTCCAGGGCCGCGGTGAGCTCGCGCTCGCCATCCTGGTCGAGCAGATGCGCCGCGAGGGCTTCGAGCTGACCATCGGCAAGCCGCAGGTCGTCACGCAGGAGATCGACGGCAAGGTCCACGAGCCGGTCGAGCGCATGACGATCGACGTGCCCGAGGAGCACATGGGCGCCGTCACGCAGCTCATGGGCGTCCGCAAGGGCCGCATGGACAACATGTCGAACCACGGCTCCGGCTGGGTCCGCATGGAGTTCGTCGTTCCGTCGCGCGGCCTCATCGGCTTCCGCACGGAGTTCCTGACCAACACCCGCGGTACGGGTATCGCCCACTCGATCCACGAGGGCCACGAGCCGTGGTTCGGCCAGCTGGTCACCCGCAACAACGGTTCGCTGGTCGCCGACCGCGCCGGTGCGGTCACGCCGTTCGCGATGATCAACCTGCAGGAGCGCGGCGTCCTGTTCACCGACCCCGGCACCGAGGTGTACGAGGGCATGATCGTCGGCGAGAACTCGCGCTCCGACGACATGGACGTGAACATCACCAAGGAGAAGAAGCTCACCAACATGCGTGCGGCTTCCGCGGACAACACGGAGAACGTGATCCCGCCGCGCAAGCTCTCCCTGGAGCAGTCCCTGGAGTTCTGCCGCGACGACGAGTGCGTCGAGGTGACCCCGGAGGCCGTCCGCATCCGCAAGGTCGTCCTGGACCAGAAGGAGCGCTCGCGCACCGCGTCGCGCGCCAAGTCCGGCAAGTAGGTCCGGCCCGCAGGCCCGCCCGCAGGTCCGGCCTGTAGGAAGTGGGCCCCGCGGGGCCGCTGTTCGGCAGACAACCCCTTCACCACGGCTTCGTGGGGGAGGGGTTGTCGTCGTTTGTCAAGCGGATTGTTGCATTCCAGTGTCCGCGGTGTCCGTATACCGACCGTGACACTCCGGATGGTGAGCTAACAGTCCGTTTCGCACGTGTCTGTCTCCTATCCGTTTGTCCGGATTTCGGGTTTTCGCCGTGCGGTGATGTTGTGAAAACGAGACCAGTTAAGTGTGGTTTACGGTCAGGTCGTCCCTGAGGATGGCTCCATTGAGCTCGGGTCAATGGGTCACACGCTGTGGGGAGCGTCGACTCACGAGCACACTCGGGACACAGTTCATCTCGCCGTCAGGGGTGTCGGCGAATCGTTCATGTGTCCCGCACATCAAACAGTGGACTCATGAGGAGGAAACCCATGCGCGGTGCCAAGAGCGCCAAGTGGGTAGCGGGCGCGATTGTCGTCGCCCTGGCTGCGACCGCCTGCGGTGGCAACGACAAGGGCGACGCCGCCGGCAAGGGTGAGGTTGACCCGAACGGCATCTACTCCGTCGAGGTGGGCGAGCCCGAGAAGCTCCTCCAGCCGGCCGACACGATGGAGTCCAACGGCTCGATCGTCATGTCCGGTCTGTTCTCGCAGCTCGTCGACTACGACGCCGACGGCAAGCTGACCATGGTCAACGCCGAGTCGGTCGAGTCCAAGGACAGCAAGCTCTGGACCGTCAAGCTCAAGCCGGGCTGGACCTTCCACGACGGCACCAAGGTGACCGCCGAGTCCTACGTCAAGGCCTGGAACTGGGCCGCGAACATCAACAACAAGCAGGGCAATGCCTCTTGGTTCGCGGACATCAAGGGCTTCGAGGCGCTCCACCCCGAGGCCGAGGGCGCCAAGCCCACCGCCGAGGCGCTGGAGGGCCTGAAGGTCGTCGACGAGAACACCTTCACCATCGAGCTCGCGAACGCCGTTCCGTACTTCGCGTACAAGCTCGGCTACGAGGTCTTCTCCCCGCTGCCCGAGTCCTTCTACAAGGACCCGAAGGCCGCCGGTGAGAAGCCGGTCGGCAACGGCCCCTACAAGTTCAAGTCGTGGGAGCACAAGAAGCAGATCGAGCTCACCCGCTTCGACGACTACAAGGGCGAGAACAAGGCGAAGAACGGTGGTGTGATCCTCAAGAACTACTCCACCCTCGAAACCGCCTACGAGGACCTGAAGTCGGGCAACGTCGACGTCCTGCGTCAGATCGGCCCGAAGGACCTGCCGGTCTACCGCGCCGACCTCGGCAACCGTGCCGTGGACCAGGCGTACTCCGCGATCCAGACCCTGGCCATCGCGTTCTACGCCGACCAGTGGAAGACCCCGAAGCCGGTCGACCCGAAGGTCATCCAGGGCCTGTCGATGGCCATCGACCGCGACACCATCACCAAGACGGTGCTCCAGGGCACCCGCGAGCCGGCCACGGGCTGGGTCGCCAAGGGCGTCCTCGGCTACACGCCGAACGCCACCGGTGACGTCACCAAGTTCAACCCGGCCAAGGCCAAGGAGCTCATCACCGCGGGCGGTGGCGTTCCGAACAACGAGATCTTCATCCAGTTCAACTCGGATGGCGGTCACAAGGAATGGGTCGACGCTGTCTGCAACAGCATCACCCAGGCCACCGGCGTCAAGTGCACCGGCGACGCGAAGCCGGACTTCCAGGCCGACCTCCAGGCCCGCAAGTCCAAGCAGGTCAAGTCGATCTACCGCTCCGGCTGGGTCCTCGACTACCCGGTGAACGCCAACTTCATCAGCGACCTGTTCCGTACGGGCGCGGGCGGCAACCAGGGTGGCTTCTCGAACCCCGACCTGGACGCCAAGATCGCCGCCGCCGACACGGCCTCGTCGCTCGACGAGTCGGTGAAGGCGTACCAGGGCATCGAGAAGGACCTGGTCAACTACATGCCCTCGATCCCGCTCTGGTACTACAAGGTCAACGCGGGCTTCTCCGAGAAGGTCCAGAACGTGAAGTACGCCCAGGACGGCGACCCGATCCTCGAAGGCGTCGAGGTCAAGAAGTAAGTCCCACAGCGTAATTCCGCTCGACGGATGTGGGCCGGCGGGGAGCCGGCCCGCATCCGGGCCTAAATGCAGAGCCCCGGGGGGCCCTTTCGCGACGCAGTGACGATCCCGTCACGTGCGTGCGTGGCGAAAGGGCCCGTCCGGCTGCCTCTGCCGCATCTTCTACGGAGGCATGATGGGGCGCTATGTCGCACGACGACTGCTCCAGATGATTCCGGTCTTCTTCGGGACGACCGCGCTCATCTTCTTGATGGTCTACAGCCTGCCCGGCGACCCCGTGGCCGGACTCTTCGGTGACAAGGGAACCGACCCCGCCACGCTCGCCGCACTCCGGCACGAGCACGGGCTCGACCTGCCGGTGTGGCACCAGTACTACAACTACATCACCGGCATCCTGTTCCACTTCGACTTCGGACAGCAGATCCGCAGCGGACGTGAGATCACGGATGTCATCGGTTCCGCTTTCCCGGTCACGCTCCGACTGGCCTTCCTGGCCTTCGCGATCGAGATCGTCCTGGGTCTGGCCCTCGGCATCGTCGCCGGGCTGAAGGCCGGCAAGCTGGTCGACAACCTGGTCCTGATCCTCACGCTGCTGATCATCTCGATGCCGGTCTTCGTGCTCGGCTTCATCGTCAAGTCGGTCTTCGCCTTCCAGCTCGGCTGGATCGACCCCAACGTCAGCAACAAGGAGACGTGGGGCGAACTCATCGCGCCGGCCATCGTGCTCGGATCGCTGTCGCTGGCCTACGTGGCCCGGCTGACGCGCACCTCGATGGCCGAGAACCTGCGCGCGGACTACATCCGCACCGCCGTCGCCAAGGGCCTTCCCAAGCGCCGTGTCATCGGTGTGCACCTGATGCGCAACTCGATGATCCCGGTCGTGACCTTCCTGGGTACCGACATCGGTGCCCTCATGGGCGGCGCCGTCGTCACCGAGGGCATCTTCAACGTCAAGGGCGTCGGTGGTCTGATCTACGACTCGGTCATCCGCCGCGAGGGCCTCACCGTGGTCGGTGTCGTCACCGTCCTGGTCGTCGTCTACCTCATAGCCAGCCTGCTCGTCGACCTCCTCTACGCGGTCATGGACCCGAGGATCCGGTATGCCTGACATGACCAAGACCCAAGCCGTTTCGACCGAGGGCGCTGTGGCCCCCGTCGACGCGATCGCGCCCGCCACCAAGGAGAAGGCGCGCAGCCTCTGGGGCGACGCGTGGTCCGACCTGCGCCGCAACCCGTACTTCGTCGTCTCCGCGGCGCTGATCCTCGTCCTCCTGGTGATCGCCGCCTTCCCGGGCTGGTTCACCAGCGCCGACCCGACCAAGGGCGACCTGGTCCACCACTTCCTCGGCAAGCCGGAACTCTCCAAGGTCGGTTCGCCGGACTGGCTCGGATACGACGGCCAGGGGCGCAGCGTCTACGCGCGCCTCGTCTACGGCACCCGGGCCTCGATCATCGTCGCCACCTGCGTGACGGCGATCGTCACCCTCGTCGGTGGTATCACGGGCATGATCGCCGGCTACTTCGGCGGCCTCACGGACACGCTCATCTCCGGGGTCACCAACATCTTCTTCGGCATCCCCTTCCTGCTCGGCTCGATGGTCGTCCTCCAGGCCTTCACCAAGCGCACGGTGTGGACCGTCGTCTTCGCCCTGGCCTTCCTGGGATGGACGCAGATCACCCGCGTCATGCGCGGTTCGGTCATCACCGTGAAGCAGGCCGACTACGTGCACGCCGCCAAGGCACTGGGCGCCGGCACCAGCCGGATCCTGATGCGGCACATCCTTCCCAACGCCATGGCACCCGTGATCGTGGTGTCCACGATCGCGCTCGGCGGCTACATCGCGGCCGAGGCCACCCTGTCCTACCTGGGTCTGGGTCTCGCGGCCCCCACCATCTCGTGGGGTGTGGACATCTCCGCCGGCGCCGCGCAGATCCGAGTGGCGCAGCACATCCTGCTGTACCCCTCGATCATGCTGAGCATCACCGTCCTCGCCTTCATCATGCTCGGCGAAGCGGTCCGCAACGCCCTCGACCCCAAGCTGCGCTGAGGAGGGCGTAAGTGATCACCATGGACAACACCAGCACTGTTCCCTCCCCGCGTGACGGGAACCCGCAGACGCCGCTCCTCGAAGTGCGCGACCTGCACGTGGAGTTCCACACGCGTGACGGCGTCGCCAAGGCCGTCAACGGCGTCAACTACTCCGTCGGTGCCGGCGAGACCCTCGCCGTCCTCGGCGAGTCCGGCTCCGGCAAGTCCGTCACCGCCCAGGCCATCATGGGCATCCTCGACATGCCCCCCGGCAAGATCCCGCAGGGCGAGATCTTCTTCCGCGGCCAGGACATGCTCAAGATGAGCTTCGAGGAGCGGCGCAAGCTCCGCGGCCGGAAGATCGCCATGATCTTCCAGGACGCGCTGTCCTCGCTGAACCCGGTGCTCACCGTCGGCTACCAGCTGGGCGAGATGTTCCGCGTCCACCAGGGCCTGTCGAAGAAGGAAGCCCGGCTCAAGGCCATCGAGCTGATGGACAAGGTGAAGATCCCCGCCGCGAAGCAGCGCGTGGACGATTACCCGCACCACTTCTCGGGCGGTATGCGCCAGCGCATCATGATCGCCATGGCGATCGCGCTGGAGCCGGACCTGATCATCGCCGACGAGCCGACCACGGCCCTCGACGTGACCGTCCAGGCCCAGGTCATGGACCTGCTCGCGGAGCTCCAGCGCGAGCTGAACATGGGCCTGATCCTGATCACGCACGACCTCGGCGTCGTCGCCGACGTCGCGGACAAGATCGCGGTCATGTACGCGGGCCGGATCGTCGAGACGGCTCCCGTGCACGAGATCTACAAGCGGCCGGCCCACCCGTACACCCGGGGCCTGCTCGACTCGATCCCGCGCCTGGACCAGAAGGGCCAGGAGCTCTTCGCGATCAAGGGCCTGCCGCCCAACCTCCTGCGACTGCCGACCGGCTGCTCGTTCAACCCGCGCTGCACCGTCGCGCAGGACATCTGCCGTTCGGACGTGCCCCTGCTCCAGGTGGTCAGCGCGCAGGACGGCTCCGAGCTGCCCGGCCGCGCCAGCGCCTGCCACTTCTGGAAGGAGCAGCTCCATGGCTGAGCTCACCAAGAACGCCCCCGAGCGCGAGCCGATCCTCCAGGTCCGCAACCTGGTCAAGCACTTCCCGCTGACCCAGGGCATCCTGTTCAAGAAGCAGGTCGGCGCGGTCAAGGCCGTCGACGGCATCAGCTTCGACCTGTACCGGGGCGAGACGCTGGGCATCGTCGGCGAGTCCGGCTGTGGCAAGTCCACGGTCGCCAAGCTGCTGATGAACCTGGAGCGGGCCACCGCCGGCGAGGTCTTCTACAAGGGCCAGGACATCACCAAGCTGTCCGGCCGCGCGCTGAAGGCCGTCCGCCGCAACATCCAGATGGTGTTCCAGGACCCGTACACGTCGCTGAACCCGCGCATGACGGTCGGCGACATCATCGGGGAGACCTACGACATCCACCCGGAGGTGGCTCCGAAGGGCGACCGGCGCCGCAAGGTCCAGGACCTCCTGGACGTCGTGGGCCTGAACCCGGAGTACATCAACCGGTACCCGCACCAGTTCTCCGGCGGTCAGCGCCAGCGCATCGGCATCGCCCGCGGCCTCGCGCTCAACCCGGAGATCATCATCTGCGACGAGCCGGTCTCCGCGCTCGACGTGTCGGTGCAGGCGCAGGTCATCAACCTGATGGAGAAGCTCCAGGACGAGTTCAACCTCTCCTACATCTTCATCGCGCACGACCTCTCGATCGTCCGGCACATCTCGGACCGCGTGGGCGTCATGTACCTGGGCAAGATGGCCGAGATCGGTACCGACAGCGAGATCTACGACCACCCGACGCACCCCTACACCCAGGCGCTGCTGTCGGCCGTCCCGGTCCCGGACCCGGAGGCCCGCGCCCACCGCGAGCGGATCATCCTCACCGGTGACGTCCCCTCCCCGGCGAACCCGCCGTCGGGCTGCCGCTTCCGCACCCGCTGCTGGAAGGCGGAGGAGCGGTGCGCCACGGAGGAGCCGATCCTGGCGATCCCGACGCGCTTCGAGGGCGTCAACAGCCTCGCCGCGCACCAGTCGGCCTGCCACTTCGCCGAAGAGAAGGCCGTTCTGGGAGTCTGATCCTGCCGAACACCGGCCGGGGCACAGCCGATTCCGGTTGTGCCCCGGCCGCGGTTCACCCCCCGTGACACCCGAGGAGGCCAGTACCCGTGCGCGCAGCGAGCAAATGGGTCGCCGGTGCCGTCGTCGTGGCGACCGCTGCCACGGCGTGCAGCACCGACCAGGACGCGACGGCCCACAAGACCGGCGGCCACATCTCGGTGGTGCTCAGTGAACCGCAGCACGGACTGGTGGGTCAGGAGACCGCCGAGTCCGAGGGGGCCGAGGTCCTCCACGCCCTGTTCACCGGCCTGGTCTCCTACGACAACAGGACCAACGAGCCGAAACTCGCGATAGCCGAGTCCATCGACTCCGCGGACTCCCGGACCTGGACCATCAGGATCAAGGACGGCTTCACCTTCCACAACGGCGAGAAGGTCGACGCACAGTCCTTCGTCCGGGCCTGGAACTGGGGTGCAAACCAGGAGAACACCGCCGAGGCGATGGGCTTCTTCTCGAAGATCGAGGGCTCCGACGAGCTTGCCCCCGGCGCCGGCAGGAAGCCCACCGCCAGGGAGCTCAAGGGCCTGCGGGTCATCGACGACAGGACCTTCACCGTCACCCTGAAGGCGCCGTTCTCCCAGTTCAAGACCATGCTCGGGTACAACGCCTTCTATCCGCTGCCCCGGGCGTTCGAGGCCGACCCCAAGGCGTTCGGCGAGTCCCCGATCGGGAACGGGCCGTTCCGTATGGACGGCGTCTGGGAGCACAACAAGCAGATCAAGCTCAAGAAGTACGACAAGTACCCGGCCGAGGGCCGCGCGAAGCTCGACAGCGTGACGTTCAAGATCTACGAGAACCCGGACGGCGCCTACAACGACCTGCGCAAGAACAAGCTGCAGATCGTCGACAGGCTGCCCGTCTCGGCGCTCCCCAACGTCGCCGAGGAGTTCGGCGACCGCTACATCTACAAGCCGGAGGCGTCCGTCGGCTACCTAGGGCTCCCGCTGGAGACCAACCCCGGGGCCTTCGGCAAGCCCGAGATCCGCAAGGCGATCTCGATGGCCATCGACCGGGACGCCATCTCCAAGACCGTCTTCAACGGCACCCGCAAGCGGGCCGACGACTTCATCAGCCCGATCGTCCCCGGCTACCGCAAGGGCGCCCTGGGCGAGGCCGGCACGTACAACCCGGCCAAGGCGAAGGCGCTGTTCCAGCAGAACGGCGGCGTACCGGGCAACAAGCTGGAACTCGGCTACAACGAGGACGGCGGCCACAAGGAGTGGATCCAGGCCGTCGCCGCGCAGCTGAAGGCGAACCTCGGTGTCGAGGTCACCACCAAGGCCTTCCAGAGCTCCGGCGACCTGACCGACGCCGTCAAGGCCGGGAACTTCAAGGGCGCCTTCCGCATGGGCTGGGGCATGGACTACCCCGCCGCGGAGAACTACCTGCGCCCGGTCTTCTCGAAGGAGGCCATCGCCAACGGCTCCAACTTCGGGCGCTACGGGAACGCCGAGTTCGAGGCCACCCTCGCCGCCGCCGACAGCGCCACCGACCCGGCCACGAGCCTGACGCTCTACCAGAAGGCCGACGACATCGTCATCCGCGACCTCCCCTACATCCCGGTCTTCACCTACATGTCCGCCGTGGCCTACTCCTCGTCCGTGAAGAACGTCGAGGTCGACGCCCAGGGCCGCATCGACCTGGCCCACGTCGAGCTCAACTGACACACGAGGGAAGTTGCGGGCGCACCGCGGCCGGGCGGACAGTGGCCCGATGACCGGGACACCGCACGGCCGCCGAGGCCCGCGCACACTGACCGTACGGCCCGCCGGGCCCGGGGACGCGTCCGACATCTGCGGCCTGCTCAACGCCGTCGACGTCATCGAGATCGGCAGACCCGAGACGGACCTCGCGGCGGTCGAGGCCGATCTCCACCACCCCGACGTCGACCTCGGCAAGGACTCCTGGCTGGCGTTCGAGGACGGCCGGCTCGTCGCCTACGCCCTCGTGTGGGCCGACTCCGGGCCCGGCAGGGCCGACTGCGACCACCACGTGCTGCCGGGGCGGCGCGAGGCCGCCGTGCGGCTGCTGGAGCTGATGGAGGCCCGGGCGCGGGAGCTCACCGCCGGAGCGGCCGAGGCCGTCATGCGGCTCCAGCTCAACGTGAGGACCACCCTCGACGCCGACGTACTGCCCGGCCGGGGCTACCGCACCGTCCGCCACCACCAGGTGATGACCCGGACCCTGCCCGCCGCCCACCCGCGACCCGCCCCGGCCGAGGGGCCCGCCGGGCTCGCCCTGCGGGACTGCGCCGCCGACGAGGCCGACCGCCGCCGGGCCCACGCCCTGGTCGAGGAGACCTTCGCCGCCCACTTCGGCCATGTGGAGCGCCCGTACGAGGCCTGGCTGGACCACCTGGACGCCCGCTCCCTCGACTGGTCGCTGGTGTGGATCGCGAGCCTGCCCGGCGCCGGCGACGTGGGCGTCCTGCTGACCCGCGACGACCGCACCAGCATGGGCTGGCTCAGCCGCCTCGGCGTCCGCGCCGACCAGCGCGGCCGGGGCATCGGCGGGCACCTGCTGCGCCACGGCTTCGCCGCCTACGCGGCACGCGGCCGCGACACCGTGGGCCTCGGCGTGGACGTCCACGACGAGACCGGCGCGCTCGGGCTCTACGAGGCGCACGGCATGCGCCTGCACTTCGCGGTCGACACCTGGGAGCTGACATTGCACTCGCAGGGGTGACAGCCGGGAGACGCGAGGGTGCAATCGGTCCAACGAGGAGTGTTTCCGCTCCCACATAGGGTGACATTGGGCCCTAAGTGAGTCTTGGGAGCCATAGGAGGCACTCCATGCGCGGAGCCACCCACGCCAAGTGGGCCGCATGTGCGGTGGCCGTCGCCCTCGCGGCGACGGCCTGCGGCGGAAGCGACAGCGGCGGGGGCGGCGGCGGTGGCGCTGGAATCGTCAGTTCCTCCTGGGGTGACCCGCAGAACCCGCTGGAGCCGGCCAACACCAACGAGGTGCAGGGCGGCAAGGTCCTCGACATGCTCTTCCGCGGCCTCAAGCGGTACGACCCGAAGACCGGCGAGGCCAAGAACATGCTGGCCGAGAACATCGCGACGACCGACAGCCAGAACTTCACGGTCACCCTGAAGGACGGCTGGAAGTTCAGCAACGACGAGCCGGTCACCGCCCAGTCCTTCGTGGACGCCTGGAACTACGGCGCGGACGTCCGCAACAAGCAGAACAACTCACCGTTCTTCTCGAACATCGTCGGCTACGACGACGTCCACCCCGCCTCCGGTGAGCCCAAGGCCAAGACGATGTCCGGGCTGGTCGTGAAGAACCCCAAGACCTTCACCGTCGCCCTGAAGAACAAGTTCTCCACCTGGCCCGAGACCCTCGGCTACCAGGCCTTCTCCCCGCTGCCCAAGGCCTTTTTCACCGATCACGCCGGCTGGCTGAACAAGCCGGTCGGCAACGGCCCGTACACGGTGGACTCGTACACCAAGGGCACCGGCATGAAGCTGCGCGCCTGGGACGCCTACCCCGGTGAGGACAAGGCGCAGAACAGCGGCGTCGACCTCAAGGTCTACACCGACAACAACACCGCCTACACGGACCTGATCTCCGGCAACCTCGACCTCGTCGACGACGTCCCCGCGCAGCAGCTCAAGAACGTCAAGAACGACCTCGGCGACCGGTACATCAACCAGCCCGCCCTCATCATCCAGACCCTCACCTTCCCGCTGTACGACCCCCAGTGGAACAAGGAGGGCATGGAGAACGTCCGCCGCGGCATCTCCATGGCGATCAACCGCGACGAGATCACCAAGCAGATCTTCCGCGAGACCCGCACCCCGGCCAAGGACTGGACCTCCCCCGCCCTCGGCGAGAAGGGCGGCTTCAACGCCACCCTGTGCGGCGACGCCTGCAAGTTCGACCCCGTGGCAGCCAAGAAGCTCATCCAGGACGCCGGCGGGCTCCCCGGCGGCAAGGTCACGCTGACGTCGAACGTCGACACCGGCTCGCACCGCGAGTGGATGGACGCCGTCTGCAACAGCATCAACAACGCGATCGGCGAGGGCCCGGTCTGCACGGTGAACCCGGTCGGCACCTTCGCCGACTTCCGCAACCAGCAGAGCGCCTACAAGCTGACCGGCCCCTTCCGCTCCGGCTGGCAGGCCGACTACCCGCTGATCCAGAACTTCCTCCAGCCGCTCTACTACACCGGCGCCTCCTCCAACTACGGAAAGTTCAGCAACCCGGAGTTCGACAAGCTCGTCGACGAGGCCAACCAGGAGAGCGACGCCACCAAGGCCATCGCGAAGTTCCAGGACTCCGAGAAGATCCTCGCCGCGCAGATGCCGTCCATCCCCCTCTGGTACCAGAACGGCAGCGCGGGCTACGCCGAGCGGCTCTCCGACGTGGCCCTCAACCAGTTCAGCGTCCCCGTCTACAACGAGATCAAGGTCAGCTGACCCCCTGTCGGATCGATCCCGGAGCAGTCCATGGGACGTTATGTGATCCGGCGGCTGCTCCAGATGATCCCGGTGTTCATCGGCAGCACGTTCCTGATCTTCTTCATGGTGTACGCGCTCGGCGACCCGGTCGCGGCCCTCTTCGGCGACAAGGCGCCCGACCCCGCCACCGCCGCGCGCATCCGCAAGGACCTCTACCTCGACCGGCCCCTGTGGCAGCAGTACCTCCACTACATGGGCCAGATCTTCCAGGGCGACTTCGGCACCGCCTTCAACGGCCAGCCGGTCACGGAGCTGATGGCCTCGGCCTTCCCCGTCACCCTGCGCCTGACCATCGTCGCGATCTTCTTCGAGATCGTCATCGGCATCACCCTCGGCGTGCTCAGCGGGCTGCGCCGCGGCAAGTCCGTCGACACCACCGTGCTGGTGCTCACCCTCGTCGTCATCTCCGTGCCGACGTTCGTGACGGGCTACCTGCTCCAGTACCTCTTCGGCGTCAAATGGGGCTGGGTGCGGCCCACCGTCTCCCCGGACGCCCCCTTCAACGAGCTGATCCTGCCCGGCATCGTGCTCGCCCTGGTCTCCCTCGCGTACGTCACGCGGCTCTCGCGCACCTCCATCGCCGAGAACGTCAAGGCCGACTACGTGCGCACGGCCACCGCCAAGGGCCTGCCGCGCCACCGGGTCGTCACCCGCCACCTGCTGCGCAATTCGCTGATCCCCGTCGTCACGTTCATCGGCACCGACATCGGCGCCCTGATGGGCGGCGCCATCGTCACCGAGCGGATCTTCAACATCCACGGCGTCGGCTACCAGCTCTACCAGGGCATCCTGCGCAACAACTCCCCGACGGTGGTCGGCTTCGTGACCATCCTCGTCATCGTCTTCCTGCTGGCGAACCTGCTCGTCGACCTGCTGTACGCGGTCCTGGACCCGAGGATCCGTTATGCCTGAGCGCAGCGAGCCCGTCTACGACCCACTCGAACCGGGAGAGGGGGAGGCCATCGCACCCACCGGCCAGGGCGGCCCCATGGATCTCGCGCTGGACGAGGCCGAAAGCCTCGATAGGCCGTCGGGGGACGCCCCCACCGGGCCCGGGCCACAGGAGCGGGCGCGGTCCCTGTGGTCCGACGCCTGGCACCAGCTGCGCCGCAACCCCGTCTTCATCGTCTCCTCGCTGATGATCCTCTTCCTCGTGGTCATCGCGATCTGGCCGCAGCTCATCGCGAGCGGCGACCCGCTGCAGTGCGACCTGTCCAAGTCCCAGCAGGGCTCCGCACCCGGCCACCCCTTCGGCTACGACACCCAGGGCTGCGACGTCTACACCCGCACCGTCCACGGAGCCCGCGCCTCCATCACCGTCGGCGTCTGCGCCACCCTCGGCGCCGCCCTGCTCGGCTCCGTGCTCGGCGGACTCGCCGGGTTCTTCGGCGGCTGGGGCGACGCCCTGCTCTCCCGCGCCGCGGACATCTTCTTCGGCATCCCCGTCGTCCTCGGCGGCCTGGTCTTCCTGTCCGTGGTCACCAGCACCACCGTCTGGCCGGTCGTCGGCTTCATCGTGCTCCTCGGCTGGCCGCAGATCGCCCGCATCGGCCGGGGCTCCGTCATCACCGCCAAACACAACGACTACGTCCAGGCCGCCCGAGCCCTCGGCGCCGGCAACGGCCGGATGCTGCTGCGGCACGTGGCACCCAACGCCATCGCCCCCGTCATCGTCGTCGCCACCATCGCCCTGGGCACGTACATCGCCCTGGAGGCCACCCTGTCCTTCCTCGGCGTCGGCCTGCGCCCGCCCACCGTCTCCTGGGGCATCGACATCTCCAACGCGGCCCCGCAGATCCGCAACGCCCCGCACATGCTGCTCTACCCGGCGGGCGCGCTGAGCCTGACCGTGCTCGCGTTCATCATGCTCGGCGACGCGGTGCGCGACGCCCTCGACCCCAAGCTGCGCTGAGGAGTGGGCACCATGCTGCTCGAAGTCCGCGACCTCCATGTGGAGTTCCGTACGCGGGACGGAGTCGCCAAGGCCGTCAACGGCGTCGACTACTCGGTGGACGAGGGCGAAACGCTCGCCGTGCTCGGCGAGTCGGGCTCGGGCAAGTCGGTCACCGCCCAGGCGGTGATGGGGATCCTGGACGTGCCGCCCGGCCGGATCGCGGGCGGCGAGATCCTGTTCAAGGGCCGGGACCTGCTGAAGGTGAAGGAGGACGAGCGGCGCAGGATCCGCGGCGCCGAGATGGCGATGATCTTCCAGGACGCCCTGTCCTCCCTGAACCCGGTGCTCAGCGTGGGCGCCCAGCTCGGGGAGATGTACGAGGTCCACCGCGGGATGTCCCGCAAGGACGCCAGGGCCAAGGCGGTCGAGCTGATGGACCGGGTGAAGATCCCGGCGGCGAAACAGCGGGTGGGGGACTACCCGCACCAGTTCTCGGGCGGCATGCGCCAGCGCATCATGATCGCGATGGCGCTGGCCCTGGAGCCCTCCCTGATCATCGCGGACGAGCCGACGACGGCGCTGGACGTCACCGTCCAGGCCCAGGTGATGGACCTGCTCGCGGAGCTCCGGCGGGAACTCAACATGGGGCTCATCCTCATCACCCACGACCTCGGCGTGGTCGCGGACGTCGCCGACAAGATCGCCGTCATGTACGCGGGCCGGATCGTCGAGGCGGCCCCCGTGCACCAGATCTACGCCGCGCCCGCCCACCCGTATACGAGGGGCCTGCTCGACTCCATCCCGCGCCTGGACCAGAAGGGCCAGGAGCTGTACGCGATCAAGGGCCTGCCGCCGAACCTGCTGGCCATCCCGCCCGGTTGCGCCTTCAACCCGCGCTGCCCGATGGCGCAGGCCGTCTGCCGCACCGACGTCCCCCCGCTCGCGGACGTCGCACCGGACCGGGCGAGCGCGTGCTTCTTCTGGAAGGAGTGCCTCGGTGGCTGAGACCATTTTGGAGGTCAGGGACCTCGTCAAGCACTACCCGCTGACCCAGGGCATCCTGTTCAAGAAGCAGGTCGGCGCGGTCAAGGCCGTCGACGGGGTCTCCTTCGGCCTCGCCCGCGGCGAAACGCTCGGCATCGTCGGCGAGTCCGGCTGCGGGAAGTCCACCGTCGCCAAGATGCTGGTCAACCTGGAACGGCCGACGTCCGGCGCGATCTCGTACAAGGGCGAGGACATCACCCGGCTCTCGGGCCGCGCCCTCAAGGCCGTCCGGCGCAACATCCAGATGGTGTTCCAGGACCCGTACACCTCGCTCAATCCCCGCATGACGGTCGGCGACATCATCGGGGAGCCGTACGACATCCACCCGGAGGTGGCCCCGAAGGGCGACCGGCGCCGCAGGGTGCAGGAGCTCCTCGACGTCGTGGGCCTGAACCCGGAGTACATCAACCGGTATCCGCACCAGTTCTCCGGCGGCCAGCGCCAGCGCATCGGCATCGCCCGCGGTCTCGCGCTGCGGCCGGAGGTCATCGTGGCGGACGAGCCGGTCTCCGCGCTCGACGTCTCGGTCCAGGCCCAGGTCATCAACCTCCTGGAGCGGCTGCAGAGCGAGTTCGACCTGTCGTACGTGTTCATCGCCCACGACCTCTCGATCGTGCGGCACATCTCCGACCGGGTCGGCGTGATGTACCTCGGCCGGGTGGTGGAGATCGGCACCGACACCCAGATCTACGACCATCCCACCCACCCGTACACCCAGGCGCTGCTGTCGGCCGTGCCCGTCCCGGACCCGCAGGCCCGCGCCCACCGCGAGCGGATCATCCTGACCGGCGACGTGCCCTCCCCGGCCGACCCGCCGTCGGGCTGCCCCTTCCGCACCCGCTGCTGGAAGGCGCGGCAGCGGTGCACGGACGAGGTCCCGCCGCTGGCCGTCCCGGAGGCGTTCCGCACCGGTGCGGCGGCCCATCCGTCGGCCTGTCACTTCGCGGCGGAGAAGCAGGTCGTCCCGGCGCCCGGAGACCTCCCGCCGCCACCTTCCCCGCCGCCGTCCCCGCCGCAGGTTCCGCCGCTTCCGCCGCTTCCGCCGGTTCCGCCGGTGAAGGAATGACCGGCGGAACCAAGGGGCGAAAACAAGCCACCCCGCGTGGATTCGCTCCGTTAGGGTTGCCTTCCCGCCAACACGCTTTACATCGAGGCAACTTGACCGTATCTGTCCCGAGATCTGGGCCGTGCAGCCTGGGTCCCGTGCGGCCGTGCGGGTGCCGACAACCGGCCGGGGAGGGCGTATGGCCTCCCCGGCCGGCCTCCCCGTGACCCTGCGCATGCGCGGCATGCGCCCCTCGTGCTGCCGGAATTCGATCGATGCGCTGGTACGGAAAGTTATGATCCGTAGCGCACGGTGGGTATGACTCCGCCGAGCACTGAGTACGAGTACGCGTACCGATGTCCGCTCGACGTGGAGGTGAAACGCCGTGGCACTCTCGATCTCGGCCGTGGTGCTGCTGGCGATCGTCGTCTTCCTGCTGGTCCGCCGGTCGGGCCTGAAGGCGGGACACGCCGCTGTCTGTGTGCTCCTCGGTTTCTACCTGGCGAGTTCGACCATCGCCCCGACGCTCAGCCAGCTGACCACCAACGTGGCCAGCATGATCAGCGGCCTCAAGCTGTAGGACGAGGCCGTCGGCTCGTAGTCTTGCCCCATGAACGGTCTTCCCGCCCGTCGTCTGCTCCTCGTGCACGCACACCCGGACGACGAGTCGATCAACAACGGCGTCACCATGGCCAAGTACGCGGCCGAGGGCGCCCACGTCACGCTCGTGACCTGCACCCTCGGTGAGGAGGGCGAGGTCATCCCGCCCGAGCTCGCCCACCTGGCGCCCGACCGCGACGACACCCTCGGCGCCCACCGCATCGGCGAGCTCGCCGCCGCCATGGCCGAACTGGGCGTCACCGACCACCGGTTCCTCGGTGGTCCCGGCCGTTTCCGGGACTCCGGGATGATGGGCGCCGAGCAGAACCGCCGCCCCGGCTCCTTCTGGTCGGCCGGCGTGGACGAGGCCGCGGCCCATCTGGTCGAGGTGATCCGCGAGGTGCGCCCGCAGGTGCTCGTCACCTACGACCCGGACGGCGGCTACGGGCACCCGGACCACATCCAGGCCCACCGGGTCGCGATGCGCGGTGCGGAACTGGCCGCGGAGCCCACGTACCGCCGGGACCTCGGAGACCCGTGGCGGATCGAGAAGATCTACTGGAACCGGGTCCCGCGGTCGGTGGTCGAGGAGGGCTTCGCCCGGCTGGCGGAGGCGGCCCCCAAGACGCCCTTCCCCGGGGTGGCTTCGCCGGACGACGTGCCCGGGGTCGTCGCCGACGACCGGATCACCGCCGAGATCGCCGCCGACGACGCGGCCGTGGCGGCCAAGGCGGCCGCGATGCGCGCCCACGCCACCCAGATCGCCGTGGACGGGCCGTTCTTCGCGCTCTCCAACGACCTCGCGCAGCCGCTGTTCGCCCATGAGTACTACGAACTGGTCGAGGGCCGTCCGGGCGCCCCGGCGGGCGAGCGCGAGTACGACCTCTTCGCGGGGGTGCGGGCATGACCGCATCCCTGAACCCCGTGCGGATCGCCGTCCTGCTCGCCCTGTTGGTCCTGGGCGCGCTGACCGGCGCGGCCGGCTGGCTCGTCGTGGACCTGTGGTTCCCCGGCGGACTGCTGCTGGCGCTGCTGGCGCTCTTCGGGCTCTTCCTCGGCGGCCGGATCGCCGTCGGGAGCGGGCTCGGGGTGGGCGCCGGGGCGATCGGCTGGTTCCTCGCCTACGTGGTGCTCGGCGTTCCGCGTCCCGAGGGTGACTTCCTGCTCGGTTCGTCCGGAATCGGCATGTACGCCTACCTTTTGGGCGGGACGGTGCTGGCTGTGATGTGTGCCACGCTCCGCGGCCCGTTCGAGGGATCGGTTTCGGCCGCGCAGTCCGGCAAGTGACGTGGTGTTGAACTCGGTCGCGGTGTGTCTCCACGGGCGTTGGGACCGGGCCCGCGGGCTGCCCGGAAGGGAGGCGGAGGGGGCGAAGGGGAACCCCTGATTCCCCTAGGACAGTTGCGCGAGGGCGTCGGCCAGTATGGTGGTCGGGCCGCCGAGCTGCCCGCGCACGGCACGCGGGCGGCGGAGCCAACCGGGAGAACCTGCCTTGAGTCGTGAAACCGACAGTTCGTCCTCCGGGCCCCAGGGGCGCGGTGGAACCGCCTACCCCTCGGGTACGCCGCCGTACGGAAACGGCCGGAACCCGTCCTTGCCTGTGCCGCCTGGGCCCGGCGCGGTGACTGCCTCGGAGGAGAACCCTGTGACCTCGAACCCGTCCACGCCCGACACCGACGGGCCGAAGACCGAGACCACCCTGACGACCCGGATCCGGATCAACATCCCGGGTTCGCGGCCGATCCCGCCGGTGGTCGTGCGCAAGCCGGTCGCGGCCGCCGACACGGAGCCCGAGGCGGAGGCCGCCGCAGAGCAGCCGGTGGCGGAGCCCGCGCCCGCCGCGGAGCCGGAGGAGCCGACCAGCAACTGGTTCGCCCCCCGCAAGTCCCCCGCCCCGGCCCCCGCGCCCGCGCCGGCCCCGGCCGCGGCGCTGCCCCCACGCACCC
>LJCW01000344.1 GCA_001298555.1 Actinobacteria bacterium OV450 | reverse complement strand
GAGTCGAACCCCGGCTCGGCGCGGGCCGCGTCGCCCACGGCGCCCACGGCGCCGGCCCGGGCCGGCCCGCGGGGCGCCGGAGTCCTTTTACAGGCCCCTGCGGTCCCAGCGTTCGCCGAGCACCCCGCCGCCCGACGCGACCAGCGCGGTCATCTCCTCCTCGACGGCCGCGAGTTCGACGGGCCGGTCCATCACGGCCAGCTGTTCGCGGTAGTGGACCAGTGCGGTCAGGAGCAGCTGGGTCCGGTCGGGCTCCAGGTCGCACATCCGGCGTGCGGCGGCCACGGACTCGGTGCGCAGAGCGAGCGCTATCTCGGGCCGGTGGGCGAACTCCCACTGGCTGTACTGGAACAACGCGACCGCGAGCAGCGGCAGATAGGCCAACGGACTCACCCGGACCAGAACGCGGTAGGCGGCGACCTGCTGCCCCACCGGCAGCGTCCCCGATCCGAGGAGCGCCACCCGGGCTCGCAGCACAGCGTCGTGATTGATGTTCTCCGTGGGATTCATGAGAGAGATTCTGAAAGCCGCACGGGGGGCCAAACAAGGGCAATCGGCTGTGCTCTCGGTCCTACGAAAACCGCCTCTGACCTGTCATGATGGATACGTCTTCACCCCTGCGCCCGGATTCCGGCGGCCGGCTCGCCGCCACAGCGCCCGCGAGCCCGCCCGGGTGGACAAAACCCGTTGGTCCGACCGGTGGCCCCCGCACATACTCGAGCGCATGTTCCTGACGATCACCACCACCGGCACCGTCGCGAACCCGGCGACTGACCTGGGCTTTCTGCTGCACAAGCACCCCGGAAGGGCGCAGGCGTTCGCCACCTCCCACGGCAGCGCCCACGTGTTCTACCCCGAGGCCACGGCCGAACGCTGCACGGCGGCGCTGCTGCTGGAGGTGGACCCCGTCGCACTCGTGCGGCGCGGCCAGGGCAAGGGGCGCGGCGGAGCGCCCGACGCCGCACTCGCACAGTACGTCAACGACCGTCCGTACGCGGCCTCCTCGCTGCTCGCCGTCGCCCTCGGCAAGGTCTTCCGCAGCGCCCTGGCCGGTCAGTGCGCCGCCCGCCCCGAGCTGCCGGAGCAGGCCCGTCCGCTGCGGATCGAGATCCCGGTGCTGCCCGCACGCGGCGGTGCGGCGCTGGTGGACCGGCTGTTCGGGCCGCTCGGCTGGGACCTCGTACGGGCCGAACCGCTGCCGCTCGACGAGCAGTTCCCCGAGTGGGGCGACTCCCGGTACGTACGGCTCGTCCTGGAGGGCGAGCTGCGGCTCGCCGACGCCCTGCGCCAGCTCTACGTCCTGCTGCCCGTGCTCGACGACGCCAAGCACTACTGGGTCGCACCCGACGAGGTCGACAAGCTGCTGCGGGCCGGCGACGGCTGGCTGGCCGCGCACCCCGACAACGGCCTCATCACCTCCCGTTACCTCGCCCGCCACAAGCGGCTCACCCGGGACGCCCTCGACCGCCTGGAGCTGGTCCGCCTCGCCGAGGCCGACGGCAGCGAGGTCGAGGAGATCGACAACGCGGTCGACGAGGACAGCGACACCGAGGAGCGGCCCGTACCCCTCGCGGTGCAGCGCCGTGAGGCGATCCTCGCCGCGCTGCGCGCCGCCGGCGCGGCCCGTGTGCTCGACCTCGGCTGTGGGCAGGGCCAGCTGGTCCAGGCCCTCCTCAAGGACGTGGCGTTCACCGAGATCGTCGGTGTCGACGTGTCGATGCGGGCCCTCGGCACGGCCGCCAGGCGGCTGCGGACGGAGCGGATGGGGGAGCGGCAGAGCAGCCGCGTGCAGCTGCTCCAGGGGTCGCTCGCGTACACCGACAAGCGGCTGGCCGGCTACGACGCGGCCGTGCTCAGCGAGGTCATCGAGCACCTGGACCTGCCGCGGCTGCCCGCCCTGGAGTACGCCGTGTTCGGCGCGGCCCGCCCCCGCACGGTCCTCGTCACCACACCCAACGTGGAGTACAACGTCCGCTGGGAGACCCTGCCCGCCGGGCACGTCCGGCACGGGGACCACCGCTTCGAGTGGACCCGGGCCGAGTTCCGTGCCTGGGCCGCGAAGGCGGCCGGACGGCACGGGTACGCCGTGGAGTTCACCGCCGTCGGCGACGACGACCCGGAGGTCGGGCCGCCGACGCAGATGGCCGTCTTCACTCAGATCACCGCGGACGCCCCCACCGCCGCCGCCACCACCACCACCGCCACCACCGCCCCCACCACCGACACCCCGAAGGAGGGCGAGGCAGCATGACCAGCACCACCAGTACGACCAGCACCACCACCGAAGGCAGGCGACGCGTACTTCCCGTCACCGATCTGTCCCTCGTCGTCCTGATCGGGGCCACCGGATCCGGGAAGTCCACCTTCGCCCGCCGGCACTTCAAGCCCACCGAGGTCCTCTCCTCCGACTACTGCCGGGGCCTGGTCGCCGACGACGAGAACGACCAGAGCGCCAGCAAGGCCGCCTTCGAGGTCCTCCACCACATCGCCGGCAAGCGGCTGGAGGCCGGCCGTCTCACCGTCGTCGACGCGACCAGCGTGCAGCCCGAGGCCCGCCGGCAGCTGGTGCAGCTCGCCCGCCAGTACGACGTCCTGCCCATCGCCATCGTCCTCGACCTGCCCGAGGAGGTGTGCGCCGAACGCAACGCCGCCCGCCCCGACCGGGCCGGACTGCCCCGCGCCGTCATCCAGCGGCACCGCCGCGACCTGCGCCGCTCGCTGCGCGGACTGGAGCGCGAGGGCTTCCGCAAGGTCCACGTGCTGCGCTCGGCCGAGGAGGCGGACAACGCGGAGGTGGTGCTGGAGAAGCGGTACAACGACCTCACCCACCTCACCGGCCCCTTCGACATCATCGGCGACATCCACGGCTGCTCCTCCGAGCTGGAGACCCTGCTCGGCAAGCTCGGCTACGAGGACGGCGTCCACCCCGAGGGCCGTACCGCCGTCTTCGTCGGCGACCTGGTCGACCGCGGGCCCGACAGCCCCGGCGTACTGCGCCGGGTCATGGGCATGGTGGGCTCCGGCAACGCCCTGTGCGTGCCCGGGAACCACGAGAACAAGCTCGGCCGCCACCTCAAGGGGTCCAAGGTCCAGCGGACCCACGGGCTCGCCGAGACCATCGAGCAGCTGGAGCGCGAGCCGGAGGAGTTCGTCCGCGAGGTGCGGGAGTTCATCCGCGGCCTCGTCAGCCACTACGTCCTCGACGGCGGCAGGCTGGTGGTCTGCCATGCCGGCCTGCCCGAGAAGTACCACGGGCGCACCTCCGGCCGGGTCCGCTCGCACGCCCTGTACGGGGAGACCACCGGCGAGACCGACGAGTTCGGCCTGCCCGTGCGCTACCCGTGGGCCGAGGACTACCGCGGCAAGGCGGCCGTGGTCTACGGCCACACCCCGGTCCCGGACACGGCCTGGATCAACAACACCATCTGCCTGGACACCGGCGCCGTCTTCGGCGGGAGGATGACCGCCCTGCGCTGGCCCGAGCGCGAACTGGTCGACGTACCGGCCGAGAAGGTCTGGTACGAGCCGCTCAAGCCGCTCGCCGCCGAGGTGCCGGGCGGACACGAGGGGCGGCCGCTCGACCTGGACGACGTCCAGGGGCGCCGGATCGTCGAGACGCGCCACCTGGGCAACGTCACCGTGCGCGAGGAGAACGCGGCGGCGGCCCTGGAGGTCATGAGCCGCTTCGCGGCGGACCCGCGGCTCGTCCCGTACCTGCCGCCGACCATGGCGCCCACGGCCACCTCGCACGAGGAGGGCTACCTGGAGCACCCGGCCGAGGCGTTCGCCCAGTACCGCAAGGACGGCATCGCCCAGGTCGTCTGCGAGGAGAAGCACATGGGCTCCCGCGCCACCGTCCTGGTCTGCAAGGACGCCGACGCGGCCCGGGCGCGCTTCGGAGTGGAAGGGCCGACCGGCTCCGTCTACACCCGTACCGGACGGCCGTTCTTCCACGACCCCGACGTCACCGAGGAGGTGCTCGCCCGGCTGCGCGGGGCCGTCACCGACGCCGGCCTGTGGGACGAACTGGGCACCGACTGGCTGCTGCTGGACGGCGAGCTGCTGCCCTGGTCGCTGAAGTCCACCGGCCTGCTGCGCAACCAGTACGCCGCCGTAGGCGCGGCCTCCCGCGCCGTCTTCCCGGACGCCCTGGCCGCGCTGGCCGAGGCCGCCGGACGCGGCGTCGACACCGGCGACCTGCTCGCCCGCCAGCGGGACCGGGCCGCCGACGCCGAACGCTTCACCGACGCCTACCGGCGCTACTGCTGGACCACCGACGGGCTGGACGGCGTACGGTTCGCGCCGTTCCAGCTCCTGGCGGCGGCCGGGCGCTCGCTGGCCCGCGTACCGCACGACGAGCAGCTGTTCTGGCTGGACCGGCTGGTCGCGGCCGACGAGGCCGCCGGCACCGGGCTGCTGCGGCGCACCGCCCGGATCCTGGTGGACACCGCCGACGAGGACTCCGTGCGGGCCGGCACCGACTGGTGGCTGGAGCTGACGGCCGCCGGCGGCGAGGGCATGGTCGTCAAACCGCTCCAGGCGTACGCCCGGGACGGGAAGGGCCGCCTGGTGCAGCCCGGCCTCAAGGTGCGCGGCCGCGAGTACCTGCGGATCATCTACGGCCCGGAGTACACGCGTCCGGAGCAGTTGGAGAGGCTGCGGCAGCGGTTCCCGGGGCACAAGCGCTCCCTGGCCCTGCGCGAGTACGCGCTCGGGCTGGAGGCCCTGGACCGGCTGGCGGGCGAGGAGCCGCTGTGGCGGGTGCACGAGGCGGTCTTCGCGGTGCTCGCACTCGAATCGGAGCCGGTCGACCCCCGGCTGTGAGGCGGGGCCGGGCGTGCGGCGCCGCAACGACGTAAAGGGGGAGCCCCTGTCCGGCCCCGAATTAGGTCGTTCGGGGGAACTTTCCCGGGGAACGCCGGGAAAACCACCGGCGGGATCGTTCATCCAGGGCAGCGGAATGTCCGCGACCCTGGAAGGACGGAACGTCACTTATGAAGATGACCGCGCGCGGAAGCATTGCGGCACTCATGACCTGTATGGCTGCGGCCGGCGCGGCCACCCCGGCCGTGGCCGACGCGGTGCCGGTGGGTGTCCCCCTGGAGGCCGTGAAGACCACGCTGGGCGTGGACACCCCGCGCGTCGCCACCGCGGTTCCGGTACCGGTCGTCGGCGCTCCGGAGGCTCCCCGGTTCCACAAGGGCGATCTGCTCCCCAACCCGGTCCTCCCGGCCGTGCCGATCACCACCGAACTCGGCAGCACCCTCGTCGGCGCGCCGGTGCCCAACCTGCTCGGCGACCCGAAGACCGACGGCGAGGGCACGCTGGAGGCCCCGGCCACCGATCTGCTCACCCGCACCCCCGGAGCGGTCGTCGGCGCACCGCTGACGATGCCGAACGGGGCGAACCACGGCATCCCGGACCTTGCCACCCCCAAGCTCGGCCTGACCGCTCCGGAGCTGATCGGGGCCCCGTCGGCGCTCCTCGGTCTGCGCTGACACCGCCGGGGACGCCGGGGTCGCAGGGGCTGCCGGTCGTGCCGGGCCTCCTGAGCGAACGCCACGTCAAAAAGCCGTCCGGTCTGCGAACGTGTATGCCATGGGATTCCATGTCGACTCCGAGACCGGGCGGCTCCGCCGCGTCATCCTCCACCGGCCGGACCTGGAGCTGAAGCGGCTCACACCGAGCAACAAGGACGCACTGCTCTTCGACGACGTGCTGTGGGTGCGCCGGGCCCGGCAGGAGCACGACGGCTTCGCCGACGTCCTGCGCGACCGCGGTGTGGAGGTGCACCTCTTCGGCGACCTGCTCACGGAGGCCCTGGAGATCCCCGAGGCCAGACACCTCGTCCTGAACCGGGTGTTCGACGAGAAGGAGTACGGGCCGCTCGCCACCGACCACCTGCGCGCGGTCTTCGACGGCCTCCCGGCGACCGGGCTGGCCGAGGCGCTCGTCGGCGGGATGACCAAGCGGGAGTACCTGGAGCGGCACGCCGAGCCGGTCTCGGTGCGCTTCCACGCCATGGAGCTGGACGACTTCCTGCTGGGGCCGCTGCCCAACCACCTGTTCACCCGGGACACCTCCGCCTGGATCTACGACGGGGTGTCCATCAACGCGATGCGCTGGCCGGCCCGGCAGCGCGAGACGGTGCACTTCGAGGCGATCTACAAGCACCACCCGCTGTTCACCGCCTCGGGGGCCTTCCACTACTGGTCGCAGGGGCAGGCGGACTACCCCTCGACCATCGAGGGCGGGGACGTGCTCGTCATCGGCAACGGCGCGGTGCTGATCGGGATGAGCGAGCGCACCACGCCGCAGGCGGTGGAGATGCTCGCCCGGGGCCTGTTCGCCGCCGGCTCGGCGAAGACGATCGTGGCGCTGGACATGCCGAAGCGGCGGGCCTTCATGCACCTGGACACCGTGATGACGATGGTGGACGCGGACACGTTCACCCAGTACGCGGGCCTCGGCATGCTGCGCTCCTACACGATCGAGCCGGGCGAGGGCCTCCAGGAGCTGAAGGTGACCGACCACCCGCCGGAGCACATGCACCGGGCGATCGCGGCGGCGCTGGGGCTGGACTCGATCCGGGTGCTGACCGCCACGCAGGACGTGCACGCGGCGGAGCGCGAGCAGTGGGACGACGGCTGCAACGTGCTGGCCGTCGAGCCCGGGGTGGTGGTGGCGTACGAGCGGAACGTGACGACCAACACGCACCTGCGCAAGGAGGGCATCGAGGTCATCGAGATCCCGGGCAGTGAGCTGGGGCGGGGGCGGGGCGGCCCGCGGTGCATGAGCTGCCCGGTCGAGCGGGACCCGGCCTGACCTGGAGGGAGCTGGAGGGCGGCCGAGGGGGCTGTATATCAATACGGGGGATCGTATAGAGTTCCAATATCCCCTGTCAGTACGACCCTGGAGCGCCCCCATGGCCACCGACCTCGCCGGCCGCAGTTTCCTCAAGGAGCTCGACTTTTCAGCCGCCGAGTTCCGCGGCCTGATCGAGCTCGCCGCCGAACTGAAGGCCGCCAAGAGGGCCGGGGTCGAACAGCGTCGCCTCCAGGGCCGGAACATCGCCCTGATCTTCGAGAAGACCTCGACGCGCACCCGCTGCGCGTTCGAGGTGGCCGCTGCCGACCAGGGTGCCCACACCACCTACCTGGACCCCGCCGGCTCCCAGATCGGCCACAAGGAGTCGATCAAGGACACGGCGCGCGTGCTGGGCCGGATGTTCGACGGCATCGAGTACCGCGGGGACAGCCAGGAGGCCGTCGAGGCGCTCGCCGAGCACTCCGGCGTGCCGGTGTTCAACGGCCTCACCGACGACTGGCACCCGACCCAGATGCTGGCCGACGTGCTCACCATGACCGAGCACTGCGCCAAGCCCCTGGACCGGATCGCCTTCGCCTACCTCGGCGACGCGCGCTTCAACATGGGCAACTCCTACCTGGTGACCGGCGCGCTGCTCGGCATGGACGTGCGCATCGTCGCGCCGAAGGCCTACTGGCCGGCCGAGTCCGTGGTGTCCAGGGCGCGCGAGCTCGCGGCCGCCTGCGGGGCCCGGATCACGCTGACCGAGGACGTCGCCGAGGGCGTGACCCAGGCGGACTTCGTCGCCACCGACGTGTGGGTCTCCATGGGCGAGCCCAAGGAGGTCTGGGACGAGCGGATCGCCGCCCTGGCCCCGTACGCCGTCACGATGGACGTGCTGCGTGCGACCGGCAATCCGGACGTGAAGTTCCTGCACTGCCTCCCCGCCTTCCACGACCTGGGCACCAAGGTCGGCCGCGAGATCCACGAGCGGCACGGTCTGGACTCGCTGGAGGTGACGGACGAGGTGTTCGAATCCGCGCACTCGGTCGTCTTCGACGAGGCCGAGAACCGGCTGCACACCATCAAGGCCGTGCTCGTCGCCACGCTGGCCGGGCCGGCCCAGGGCCCGTCCGCATAGTCATGCGGGCCGGCCCGGGCGGGCGGCCCGGGTCACCCGTGTGTCGCGTTTCTGTGACGGTAGTCAGGATCCGGTGATACCTTCGGTGGTGTGAGCCCCTTCATCGGTTCCACAGCAGCGACCGAACGGTGGCGCCACCTGCGGGTGACCCGGCAGGACGGCGTGGCCACCGTCACCCTCGACCGCCCCGAGAAACTCAACGCCCTCACCTTCGGTGCCTACGCCGACCTGCGTGACCTGCTCGCCGAACTCTCCCGGGAGCGGTCCGTGCGCGCCCTCGTGCTCGGCGGCGAGGGGCGCGGCTTCTGCTCCGGCGGGGACGTCGACGAGATCATCGGCGCCACCCTCGCCATGGACACCGCCCAGCTCCTCGACTTCAACCGGATGACCGGCCAGGTCGTGCGGGCCGTCCGCGAGGCCCCCTTCCCGGTGATCGCCGCCGTGCACGGGGTCGCCGCCGGGGCCGGCGCGGTCCTCGCGCTCGCCGCCGACTTCCGGATCGCCGACCCCACCGCCCGCTTCGCGTTCCTCTTCACCCGCGTCGGCCTCTCCGGCGGGGACATGGGCGCCGCGTACCTGCTGCCCCGCGTCGTGGGCCTCGGGCACGCCACCCGGCTGCTGATGCTCGGAGAGCCCGTACGGGCCTCGGAGGCCGAGCGCATCGGCCTGCTCAGCGAGGTCACCGAGGAGGGCAAGGCCGGCGTGCGGGCCGCCGAACTCGCCGCCCACCTCGCGGCCGGCCCGGCCCTCGCCTACGCACAGACCAAGGCGCTGCTGACCGCCGAGCTCGACATGCCGCTGGCCGCGTCCGTCGAGCTCGACGCCAGCACCCAGGCCCTGCTGATGAACGGCCGGGACTACGCCGAGTTCCACGCCGCCTTCACCGCGAAGCGGCCCCCGGACTGGGAGGGCAGGTAGCGCCATGGCCGCGGGCACCATGCCGGCCGGCAGCGCCCGGCCCGCCCTGCGGGTCGCCGTCGTCGGCGGCGGGCCGGGCGGGCTGTACGCCGCCGCACTGCTGGCCCGCCAGGGCCACACCGTCGAGGTCTGGGAACGCAATGCCCCCGAGGACACCTTCGGTTTCGGAGTGGTGCTCTCCGACGAGACCCTCGGCGGGATCGAACGGGCCGACACGGTCGTCTACGCCGCCCTCGGCGCGGAGTTCGTCCGCTGGGACGACATCGACATCGTGCACCGGGGCCGGCTGCTGACCTCCGGCGGGCACGGCTTCGCCGCCCTCGGGCGCCGCAGACTGCTGGAGATCCTCCACGAACGCTGCGCCGGACTCGGGGTCACGCTCCGCTTCCGCACCGGGGCGCCGGCCGCCGCGGTCCTGGCGGCCTCGTACGACCTGGTCGTCGCGGCCGACGGAGTGCACAGCGCGACCCGGCAGAGCGGCGCCGCGCACTTCCGCCCGACGCTGACCGGCGGGCAGTGCCGGTACATCTGGCTCGCCGCCGACTTCGCCTTCGACGCCTTCCGCTTCGAGATCGCGGAGACCGAGCACGGCGTCATGCAGCTGCACGCCTACCCGTACTCCGCCGACGGCTCCACCGTGATCGTCGAGATGCACGAGCGGGTGTGGCGGGCCGCCGGCTTCGACCTGTGCGACGAGGCCGAGTCGGCCGCCCGCTGCGCCAAGATCTTCGGCGAGGCCCTGCGCGGCCGTCCGCTCCACGGCAACCGGTCGGCGTGGACGGAGTTCCGCACGGTCGTCAACGAGCGGTGGTCGCACGGCAACGTCGTCCTGCTCGGCGACGCGGCCCACACCGCGCACTTCTCCATCGGCTCCGGCACCAAACTGGCGGTGGAGGACGCCCTGGCGCTCGCCGAGGCCGTGGCCGCGGAGCCGGACGTGCCCGCCGCCCTGGCCGCGTACGAGAGCGCACGGCGGCCGGCGGTCGCCTCGACCCAGCGGGCCGCCGCCGCCAGCATGCGCTGGTTCGAGGAACTCGCCGGGTACGTGGACCAGCCCGCGCGGCAGTTCGCCTTCAACCTGCTCACCCGCAGCCGCCGGGTCACCCACGACAACCTGCGGCTGCGCGACGAGCGGTTCACCCGGGCCGTGGAACGGGACTTCGGCTGCCCGGACGAGCACACCCCGCCGATGTTCACCCCGCTGAAGCTGCGCGGGCTGACCCTGCGCAACCGCGTGGTGGTCTCCCCGATGGACATGTACTCGGCGCAGGACGGCGACGGGACGCCGGGGGACTTCCACCTCGTGCACCTGGGCGCGCGGGCCCTCGGCGGAGCCGCCCTGGTCATGACCGAGATGGTCTGCGTGTCCCCCGAGGGCCGGATCACCCCCGGCTGCACCGGCCTGTACACGGCCGAGCAGGCCGCCGCCTGGACCCGCATCGCGGACTTCGTGCACACCTGCGCCCCCGGCACCGCGATCGGCGTCCAGCTCGGCCACTCGGGCCGCAAGGGCTCGACGCGGCTCATGTGGGAGGGCATGGACGACCCCCTCCCGGAGGGCAACTGGCCGGTGGCGGCCGCCTCCGCCCTGCCCTACCGGCCCGGCGTCTCGGCCGTCCCGCGGGCCATGACCACCGAGGACCTCGCGTCGGTCCGCTCCGATTTCGCGGCCGCCGCGGTCCGGGCCGCCGACTGCGGGTTCGACCTGCTGGAACTGCACTGCGCCCACGGCTACCTGCTGTCCGGGTTCCTGTCCCCGCTGACCAACCACCGCACCGACGCCTACGGGGGCCCGCTGGAGAACCGGCTCCGGTTCCCGCTGGAGGTCTTCGACGCGGTCCGCGCCGTCTGGCCCGACGACCGCCCGATGACCGTCCGCATCTCCGCCACCGACTGGGCCCCGGGCGGGACCTCCGCACAGGACGCGGTGGACATCGCGGCCGCGTTCGCCGCCCACGGGGCCGACGCCATCGACGTGTCGACCGGCCAGGTCGTGGCGGACGAGGCCCCCGAGTACGGGCGCTCGTACCAGACCCCGTACGCCGACCGGATCCGGGGCGCCGTCGGCGTCCCGGTCATCGCCGTCGGCGCCATCTCCTCCTGGGACGACGTGAACTCCCTGCTGCTGGCGGGCCGCGCCGACCTCTGCGCGGTGGGCCGCCCCCACCTGTACGACCCGCACTGGACCCTGCACGCGGCCGCCGACCAGTCCTACGAGGGCCCGGCCGCACCCTGGCCCGCCCCCTACCGCGCCGGCAGCCGCAAACCCCCGACCGGGCGCGGCTGAGGCGTCGGCAGCACCCGGCCGCCCCCGGGCACCGGGCACCCGTGTCACCGGCACGGCCGCGGACGCGGCCGGTCCGGCCACCGCCGGGCCGCGCCGCCGCACGACGTTTCGCCGCCGACGTCCCCAGGGGTCGGGGTCGGGGTCAGGGGTCCGGGGGCCCGTCCGGCCCGTCCGGCGTCCTCATACGGCGGCCAGTGCGACGCGGTCCTCGACCGGGGTATAGCCCAGGCGCCGGTAGAGGGCGTTGCTCGTCGGATTGGCCAGGTCCGTGAAGAGCAGAACCTCCGAGGCGCCGGCCGCGTACGCCGCTTCGCTCACCGCGTGCGTGACGCCGGCGGCGTACCCGCGGCCGCGGAGCTCCGGCGGGGTGTAGACCGGGCCGACACGGGAGACCGAGCCGATCACGCGGAAGAACCCGGCCATCGACACCGGTGCCCCGGCGTCCTCCCAGAGCAGCACGCCCCCGTACGAGAGCCGGTCGCGCAGGAACGCCTCGGAGGGGCCGCCCGGCTCCCCGGTCTCCCGCTTGAACGCCCCGGCCCAGTCCAGCAGCAGCGGGAGGTCGGCCGTGGTCGCGGTCCGGGCCCGCCCGGCCGGGGCGGGGTCCGGGGCGAGGAGGCCGGCGAGCCGGTGCAGCCGGAGCTCCTCGGTGACCTCGCTCGGCCGGCCCCAGGCCGTGGCCAGCACCTGTGCGTCGTGGCGGCGGGCGTTCAGCGCGTCGACCCCGGTGAGCAGCGGCTCGGTGGCGAGTGCCGCCCCCAGCGCGTGGACGGCCTCCCGCGGCAGAGCGCCGATCAGCAGCGGATACGGCGGGGTGCGCAGCAGGGCGCCGGTGACGCCGCCGTCGGCGTCCGTCCACCAGCCGAAGAGCGGATCGGCCGACCCGTAGGAGCCGGGGCCCCTCCGCTCCAGCGCGTCGGTCACGGTCAGCAGGGTGGTGTTGGTGACGGGCTCGCGGGCCACGGCCGGGCCCGCGGCGGCCAGATAGGCCGTCAGGTCATGGGTGAAGGTCCACGTCATGGCTCATGATGGCGCCGCACCGCCCGCCCGCGCACATGGGTTTCACGAGGGCAGCCAGGCCGGCCACCACGGCGGCACGTTGTCGCTCCCGCACAGCCCCGAATCCCCGGGGTACCCGTCCAGGGTGCCCCTGACCGCGAAGTACCAGACCACCACCGCGGCCAGCGCCGCCAGGATCGCCGCCGCGCGCACCGGCAGCGGCAGGCGGCGGGTGAGCAGGGCGAGGACCAGCGCGAGGGCCGCGCAGCCCGGCACCAGGAACAGCATCTCGAAGTTCAGCTCGAACTTCCCGCCGGCCTCCCAGCCGGCGTCGCAGTACGCGCGGGCGTGGGCGGCGAGCCGCGAGGCCGAGCAGCCCGCCACGGCGCCCGTCAGCGCCGCCCCGGCCAGCTGGATCCGCGCGGCCCGCCGCCCGGGCGGCGCCACGGGCGGCTGGTACCAGGTCACCGGCTGGGGCGTGGTCTGCGGCGGGTGCGAAGCCCGCCGCGGGGTCGGGAGCGGTGGCGGCGGAGGAAGATCACGTCGGGTCACAACCCCTGGCGACGCGCCCGCCGTCGGCTACGGTTCCAGGAACTGCGCACCGATGTCCCGCAGCCGGACGTGCAGTTCGGCGAAGACGGCCGCCGCCCGGTCGCCCGGCCAGTCCGCGGGCAGCAGTTCGCGCGGCAGCCCCGGGTCCGCGTACGGCAGGCGCCGCCAGGTGTCCAGGGCGAGCAGGTAGCCGCGGTAGGCCTCCTCGGGGGTCGGCGCCGGGCCCGACTGCAGGGCCCGCAGCGCCGGCTCGTGCAGGTCGAGGAACTCCTCGTGCTGCTTGGCCAGCGAGGTCAGGTCCCACCACCGGGCCACCGCCTCGGCGGTCGGGGCGAAGCCGAGGTGGCCGCCGCGGAACAGCTCCACGTACGGCGTCAGGTGCAGCCGGTCCAGGGTGTGCCCGGTCTCCTCGTACAGGTGGGCGGGGGCGATCCACACCCCCGGTGCCACCGCGCCGAAGCCCAGCCCGGCGAGCCGCGAGCGCAGCAGGTGCCGCTTGTGCCGCTCCTGCTCCGGCACGGAGAACACCGCCAGCAGCCATTCGCCGGCCGGGTGCGCGTCGCGGTCGCCGTAGATCCGCCGGTCGCCGTCGTCCAGCAGCTGCTGCGCCTCCGCGGAGAGCTCGTACCCCGCCGAGCCGTCCGCGGCGCGCGCGGGCAGCAGGAAGCCGCGCCGCTTCAGCCGGGACACCGACGAGCGGACCGACGGGGCGTCCACGCCGGCCGCGCCCAGCAGGCGGACCAGCGCCGACACCGGGACCGGGCCCGCGAAGGCCCGCCCGTAGGCGCCGTAGAACGTGACGATCAGGGATCGCGGGGTGTGCTGCTCGGCCACGGGATCACTCTAGATCGCGCAGCCGGAACCGCTGCAGTTTTCCGGTCGCGGTGCGCGGCAGCGCGGGGACGAAGACGAAGGCGCGGGGGCACTTGTGCGGGGCCAGTTCCGCCTGCATGAACGTGCGCAGGGCCTCCTCGGTCAGTGTGGCGCCCGCCCGCAGGACGGTGTAGGCGACCACGATCTGCCCGCGTCGCTCGTCCGGGCGGCCCACCACCGCGGCCTCCACCACGTCCGGGTGGCGGATCAGGGCTTCCTCCACCTCCGGGCCCGCGATGTTGTGGCCCGCCGAGACGATCATGTCGTCGGCGCGGGCGACGTAGCGGAAATACCCCTCGGGATCGCGGACGTAGGTGTCCCCGGTCAGGTTCCAGCCGTCCCGTACGTACTCCTCCTGCCGCGGGTCCGCCAGGTACCGGCAGCCCACCGGGCCGCGCACGGCCAGCAGCCCCGGCTCGTTGTCCGCGACCGGTCGCCCCGAGCCGTCCACCACCCGCGCCTGCCAGCCCGGCACCACGCGGCCGGTCGTCCCCGGGCGGATGTCCTCGTCGGCCGCGGAGATGAAGATGTGCAGCAGTTCGGTGGCGCCGATGCCGTTGATGATCCGCAGTCCGGTGCGCTCGTACCAGGCCTGCCAGGTGGCCGCCGGGAGGTTCTCGCCCGCCGAGACGCAGCGGCGCAGCGCCGACAGGTCATGGGCACCGACGTCGTACGGGCCCAGGGCGTCCAGCATCGACCGGTACGCGGTGGGCGCGGTGAACAGCACCGTGACCCGGTGTTCGGCCAGCGCGGGCAGCAGCCGGCGCGGCACCGCCTGGTCGAGCAGGAGCGCGGAGGCGCCGGCCCGCAGCGGGAAGACGACCAGGCCGCCGAGGCCGAAGGTGAAGCCGAGCGGCGGACTGCCGGCGAAGACGTCGTCGGGGCGGGGGCGCAGGACGCTGCGGGAGAAGGTGTCGGCGACGGACAGCAGGTCGCGGTGGAAGTGCATGCAGCCCTTGGGGCGGCCGGTGGTGCCCGAGGTGAAGGCGATCAGGGCCACGTCGTCGGCGGAGGTCTCGACGGCGCGGAACGGCGCCCGGTGCCGGTCGGCCAGTCGCAGCAGGTCGTCCGGTGCCCCGCCGCCGTACGTGGTGATCCGCAGGCCGGGCACCTCGGCCCTGGCCAGGTCGTCCAGCGCGTCCACGTGGCACAGCGCGTGCTGGACCCGGGCCATTGCGCAGACCGTGGCCAGCTCCTGCGCCCGCTGCTGGGCGAGGACGGTCACGGCCACCGCGCCCGCCTTCATCACCGCCAGCCAGCACGCGGCGAGCCAGGGACCGGTGGGGCCGCGCAGCAGCACCCGGTTGCCCGGCACCACTGCGAGGTCCTCCGCCAGGACGTGGGCGAGGCGGTCCACCCGGTCGCGCAGCCCGCCGTACGACCACACCTCGCCGGCGCCGCTGCGGAAGGCGGGGCGGTCGGGCCCGTACCGGTCGATGGTGGCGTCGAGCAGCTCGGCGCCGCAGTTGAGCCGGTCGGGGTAGGCCAGCTCGGGGAGCTCGAACAGCAGCCGCGGCCAGGCGTGCGGCGGCGGCAGGTGGTCGCGCGCGAAGGTGTCGGCGTGGGCGGAAGGCTTGAGCTCCAAGGCGGGTTCGCCCCCTTGCAACGGCAGCGGCCCCCGGGCGGGGACCGAAGTGGCGGAGCAGGCCGTGCACGTGCAGGACGAGCGTATCGTGATGGTGACGGCAGTCAACAGGACGCGATAGAAGCGGGGATGTTCGGATGACCGGATTCGCGCTCGGGGCGGAACAAGAGGAGTGGTGCGGGCAATTGCGCGCGCTGGCGGCGGACCGGCTGCGGCCGCTCGCGGAGAAGGGCGGGCCCGGCCGGGTCAACCGCCCGCTGCTCGCGGCGCTGGGCGAGCTGGGCCTGCTGGAGCGGGTCTTCACCTCGGGGGCGCTGGAGCTGTGCCTGCTGCGCGAGTCCCTCGCGTACGGGTGCACGGAAGCGGAGACGGCCCTCGCGCTCCAGGGCCTGGGGGCGCATCCGGTGCTCAGCCGGGGCACGCCGGAGCAGCGGGAGCGCTGGCTTCCGCGGGTGCGGGCCGGGCGGGCGGTCGCGGCCTTCGCGCTGAGCGAGCCGGGGGCGGGCTCGGACGCGGCGGCGCTGGCCCTGGAGGCCGTCCGGGACGGGGACGGCTGGCGGCTCGACGGTGAGAAGTGCTGGATCTCCAACGCCCCCGAGGCGGACTTCTACACCGTGTTCGCCCGGACGGGCGAGGGGCCGGCGGCCAAGGGGGTCACCGCCTTCCTGGTCCCGGCCGACCGCCCCGGCCTGTCGGGCGAGCCCCTGGACATGCTCTCCCCGCACCCGATCGGCCGGCTGGCCTTCGACGGGGTCCCGGTCGGGCCGCAGGACCTGCTCGGCGAGCCCGGCCGGGGGTTCCGGGTCGCGATGGACACCCTGAACCGGTTCCGGCCCAGCGTGGGCGCCTTCGCCGTCGGCATGGCCCGGGCCGCGCTGGACGCGACCCTGGCGTACACGGCGGCGCGCCGCGCGTTCGGCGGGGTGCTCGGCGACCTCCAGGCGGTGGGCCACCGGGTGGCCGAGATGGCCACCCGCACCGAGGCGGCCCGGCTGCTGGTCTACGCGGCGGCGGGCGCGTACGACGCCGGCGCCCCGGACGTCCCGCGCCGCTCCGCGATGGCGAAGCTGCTGGCGACGGAGACCGCCCAGTACGTGGTGGACCACGCGGTCCAGTTGCACGGGGCCGTCGCCCTCCAGCGCGGCCACCTGCTGGAGCACCTGTACCGGGAGGTCCGGGCGCCGCGGATCTACGAGGGGGCGAGCGAGGTCCAGCGCACCATCATCGCGAAGGAGCTCTACCGGTGAGTCTGGAGCGGATCAATCCGGCGGAGCTCTCCCCGCCGGCGGGTTTCTCCCACGCGGTGGCCGCGAGCGGCTCACGGCTGGTGTTCCTGGCGGGCCAGACCGCGCTCGACCCCGCGGGAAAGGTGGTCGGGGACAACCTGCCCGAGCAGTTCGAACAGGCGCTGGCCAATCTCCTGGCCGCCCTCGCCGCGTCCGGGGGAGCCCCGTCGGACCTGGCCAGGGTGACCGTCTACACGGTCGACGTGGAGGCGTACCGCGTCCACGCAGCCGAACTCGGCCGTATCTGGCGCCGGCTGGCGGGCCGCGACTACCCGGCCATGGCGGTCATTGGGGTCGTCCGGCTCTGGGACGGGCCCGCGCTGGTCGAACTGGACGGTATCGCCGTACTCGGAACGGCCCAGGTCGAGTTACCGGACCGCTGACCAGGTGCTTTTGACAGCTGAGCAGAGAGGAGTGAGGGTGGAAATGGCCTTTTTGTAAGGAATGTCTCAATCCTCGGAGGTGCATGGTCATGCGCCGTGTGATCACCGCGACGGTCGTGGCAGGTGCCGCCGGCCTCGCGCTCGGCCTGATGCCTGTCGGCGGGGCGTTCGCCGCAGGTCTCCCCCAGACCCCGCAGCACAACACCGGATGGTGCTCCGACGACTGGCGCGGCGGCAACGACTGGCGTGACTGCTGCGACTCCTCCCGCTGGCACAACTGGAACGACCGGCCCAGCTGGTGCTGGGACAACGACTCCGGGCACAACGGCCGTCACGACAACGCCAACTGGAACGGCAACTGGAACGACGGCCGTTGGAACGACAACCGGTCCGACCATGACAACCGCAACGACAACAACTGGGGCGGCGGCCACGACAGCGGCTGGAACGACAGCGGATCCGGCCACGACAACGGCGGCGGCGACGGCGGCGGCCATGGCGGCGACGGCGGTGGCGGTGGCGGCGGCCACGACAACGGCGGCGGCGGTGGCGGCGACGGCGGCGGCCACGGCGGTGGTGGCGGCGGCCACTAGCCCCCGCCCGCATCGAGTTGATCCGGTAAGGCCCGGACCCCACCGGGCCCGGGCCCTACCGTGACCCGGCCGGTCAGGGTGTGATCGCCCCCAGCGGGGAGCACTCCTGTTCCTTCTGGCTGGGAATCGCCCCGCAGATCGTGATGGTCTGCCATGTCTCTTCCGGCGTCACGGCCAGCATCCGCGTGTACGTGTCGTGTTCCATCCGGATCGTGGCCTCGTCGGACGAGCTGCGCCTGTCCTTGATCATGACGGTGTCCCCGATGTTGCCGTTCTCGACCCGCCCCCACACCGCCTGGCAGGCCTCGCTGTAGCGCAGCTGGATGCTCATGCCGCGCAGGAAGGTCTGGCGCACCGTGACCGCGTCCCACTGGCAGTCCTCCGCCTGGGGTTCACGGCGCAGGCAGGTGTCGCTCTTGCAGCCGACCCTGACCGGTCCGGTCGGGCGGGTCTGAGCGGGCGTGGCGGCGGGCGAGCCCGTCGCCCCGGCGGTACCGCCCTTGGCGGTGCCCCCGCCGGCCGGCCGGAGGAGGAACGCCGTCAGCACACTGCCCAGCAGGGCGCCCGCCAGGACGCCGGCCGCCGTGCGCAGGATCCGGGACCAGGCGAACCGCCCCGCCGCAGGGGCCCGTTCGGGCACCGGCGCGCCCGGTGCAGCCGGCGCGGCCGTCGGGGAGGCCGAGGGGCCGGGCGCCGGCTCCGGATCCTGCGGGGTCCGGACCGCGGGCTCCTCGGCCGGCGCCTCCTCGCGCACGGCGGCCAGTTCGAGCAGGACGAGGAGGGGCTCGGGATCCGCCCCGGACGCAGCCGCGAACTCCTCGACCGCGATACGGGTCGGCACCTGCTTGCCGTTGAGGAAGCGCTCCCAGGAAGAACGGCTGTAGTGCGTCTTGTCCGCCAGGCGGTTGTAGCTCAGCTGTGACGCGTCCTTGATCCGCCGCATCTCGGCGAAGAGGTCGCCTCTCGGAACGTCGCCGCCGTCGGCCGACCCAGATCCACCTGCCATCAGGCGGGTCCCCCATTTCGTGCTCATACCGTCCCCCGGCCACAGGCCGCGGGGAACAGTATCAGCCACGAAGTGGCGTGCTCATGACTCTGACCCCCGGGAGTGAACTCCCCGGAGGCCGAAGTCAATACAGGTTCTCGCCCTGTCTGCGGGCGCGGTCTCAGCCGAGCAGGCGACTCCAGGTGCGTGCGTCCACGACGCCGTCCTGCGGCAGCGCCCGCGCACTCTGGAACGCCGACACCCGGGCCGCGGTACCGGGCCCGAACGCCCCGTCCGCCGTCGTCGGGAAACCGAGGGCCGACAGCCGGCTCTGGACCGCCTTCACGGCCTCCCCGGACGCGCCCTGCGCCACCGGCGCGCACAGCTGGTTCCAGGTCTGGTTTCCGGCCACCCCGTCGATGCCGGCCCCGATCTGGGTCTGGAACGCGCGCAGCGCTCCCTCGGTCGCGGGCCCGAAGGAGCCGTCCGGCGTGATCGCCGCCCCGCGCTGCACCAGCAGGCACTGGAGCACGCGGACGCGCTCGTTCACGTCGCCCGTACGCAGCACCGGCCACGCCGGAGCCGTCGCGTCGCCGCCGATCCGGGCCGCCACGTCCGCACGCAGCTTCGGCAGCAGGGCGTAGAGGCGGTCGCCGGGACACTGGGTGTTGTTGAAGTCCCGGTGCCCGTAGATCTGGTAGGGCCGGAGCCCGTACTGGAGGCAGATGCGGGTGCACAGGTCGACGAGCGTCGCGTACTGCTCGGCGCGGGGCTCTTCGGCGGTGTACGTGCCCTCGTTCTCGATGCCGATGGCCACCGTGTTCTGGCCGGTGCAGTGGGCGGCCTCGACGGTCTGCGCGCCGGTGTCCAGCGCCGCCAGGCTCCCGTGCCGGCCCTCGGTGACGAACGCGCCCCGGCTGATGGTGAAGTGCTGCCCGGTGTCGATCCAGCCCTCCGTGTCCATCTGGTACGTCTGCATCGCGCGGGCCAGCGCGAAGGCGCGGTCCTGCCCGTACTCGGTCACGTTGTCGGTCGCCGTGTGGTGCACGACGATCTTCTGCGGCCGGGCCGTCAGCACGTTCACGGGGCTCTTCGGCGCCCGCGCGCCCCATGCCTCGCAGCCGGCCACCGGCGGACCGCCGGCGGCCCACACCCGCCCCGCAGCCGAGCCCAGAGCGGTCAGTGCCGCCCCCAGGGACAGCGCGCCGGCCATCAGGGTGCGTCGGCGCAGCAGAGGTCGTGCCGTCGGCGTGGTCATGTGCATCCGTGCGTTCGCGAAGTCCCGGACGAACGCTAGGAATCGAGGGACGCCGGGACAAGCCCGGAGGCCGTCCCGCCGTCCCGTGGCGTCCCACGGGACCCTGGGACGCCACGGGACGGCCGCTCGGGACTTCCCGGAGACGGCCGGGACGCCGGGACGCGGCCGGATCCGGCTTAGTGTTCGGGCTGTCCGGCGACGTCCGGTCGCGGGGCGGGCGAGGGGACCCGCCGGTCGCGCATCCACCTCCACGGGGGTGGGGCGGATGCTCAGCCGGCCAGCAGGTTCCCCATCCACTCCTCGATCCCCGCCACCGTGCGGGGCAGGGCGCCCGACATCAGTCGGGCGCCCGTCGCCGTGATGACCAGGTCGTCCTCGATGCGGACGCCGATGCCCCGCAGCTCGGGCGGCAGGGTCTCGTCGTCCGGCTGGAGGTAGAGACCGGGCTCGACCGTCAGGACCTGCCCCTCCTCCAGGACGCCGTCCAGGTAGGTCTGCGCGCGCGCCTTCGCGCAGTCGTGGACGTCCAGGCCCAGCATGTGCCCGCTGCTGCACAGCGTGTACCGCCGGTGCAGATCGCCGCGCGCGTCCTTCAGGACGCCCCACTCCGCCAGGCCCTCCGCGATCACCCGCATCCCGGCCCGGTGGAAGTCCCTGAAGCTCGCGCCCGGCCGCAGCGCGGCCATGCCCGCCTCCTGCGCCGCCAGCACCAGTTCGTACACCTGCCGCTGGACGGGGGAGAAGCGCCCCGACAGGGGGAGGGTGCGCGTGATGTCCGCCGTGTAGAGGCTGTCGGTCTCCACGCCCGCGTCCAGCAGCAGCAGATCGCCGCGGTCGAGCGGGCCGTCGTTGCGGATCCAGTGCAGGACGCACGCGTGCGCGCCCGAGGCCGCGATGGTGTCGTACCCGGTGCCGTTGCCCTCCGCCCGGGCGCGCAGGCCGAACACCCCCTCGATCCAGCGCTCGCCGCGCGGGTGCGCCAGGGCGCGCGGCAGCGACCGTACGACGTCCTCGAACCCCGCGGTCGTGTGGTCGACCGCGAGCTGGAGCTGGCCGACCTCCCAGGCGTCCTTCACCAGCCGCAACTCGGACAGGGCGGCCGCCAGTTCCGCGTCGGTGGCGGCGTTGCGGCCCGTCGGCGAGCCGAGGGCGTCCAGGTGTGCGCAGCGCAGGCCGGTCAGGCGCTCCGCCTCGGCCAGGTCGGGGCGGCGGCCGACCCAGAACTCCCCGTACCGGCGGTCCCGGTAGAACTCCTCGTTGCCGTCCGCGCGCGGGGAGCGGGGGCGCAGGTACAGCACGGGCTCATGACCGTGCGGGCCCGAGGGCTCCAGCACCAGGACGTGCCCCACCTGTTCCTCACCCGTCAGCCCGGTCAGCCAGGCGTACGCGCTGTGCGGGCGGAAGCGGTGGTCGCAGTCGTTGGAGCGGACCTTGAGCTCACCGGCGGGGATGATCAGCCGCTCGCCCGGGAAGCGCGCCGAGAGCCGGGCGCGCCGGGCCGGGGTGAGCGCGTACGCGGAGACCCGCGCGGCGTCGGGGAGGGGGGACGGCGCCCAGTCGGCCGCCATGAAACGGGACAACTCCGGTGACACCGGCAGGTCGTGGCTGCCGATGTTGAGGCGGGAGGCCGGGCCCGTGGCGGGGGAGTGGGGATCGGTCATGAGGGCTCCCTCGAGAAAGATGCGAACTGGTGGGCGCACAGGTCTTGTCAGTGCAATTTCACATTACTATGTTACAGCTCACATCGCGGCACGTTAATCCCCGTCAAACGCCGCGTGACGCAGGGCAGTTCACGCACCACTTCCCCCACCTCCTCTCCCAGCCAGGAGCCCTTGGTGTCCCAGCACAGAGCTGTGCGTACGTCCCTCCTCTCCGCCGCCGTCGCGGTGACGCTGCTCGCCTCCGCCGGCCAGGCCGTGTCCCAGACCGCCGACCGGGCCCCCGCCGCGGCATCCGCCCGCGGCGCCGTGCCCGGCACCTTCACCTCCGGTGCGCCCGGCGCGAATCCGTTCGACGAGGTCGACCACCTCGCCGCGCCCCGGCAGGCCAAGCCGGCGACGGCCCAGGCTCCCGGCGGCGTGGCCGCCGACGGACGCGTCCCCGGGGCGGCGCCCGCCGCCACCCCGGCCGCACGCCTGACCGAACGCGCCGAGAAGAGCCGCGAGGCCGGCGCCCAGGCCGCGCCCACCGCGCGGAGCGTCGCCGCAGGCGTCCCCTGTACCCTCGACGGGATCACGGGCCTCAGTCCCGAGCAGTTCGCCGACTTCCTGGCCGACCCCGCCGTCACGGCCGACGGCTGTCTGCGCGGGCTGATCTGGACCTGGGACGCCCGGCTGGCGCCCGTCATGTCCGACGCGCACGTCCAGGCCGTCTCCCGCCGGATATCCGGCCTGGCCGCCGCCCACGACGGCCGGGGCTCCTCCCACCTGGAGGAGATGTTCACCTTCCTGCACGCGGCCGTCTACCACGACTTCTCGCGCTCCGAGATCGACCTCACCGACGCCGCGACCGCCGGCGCCATGAGCCGGGCCGTCACCGACTTCGGCAACGCCGCACGCACCTTCGACGCCACCGCCTCCAACGCCCGTACGCTGCGCGAGGCCCTCTACGCCACCGGCCCCGGCATGCGCCAGACCCAGCTCGGGCTGATCAGGAAGGTCCTGGCCACGCAGGACGCCTCGCACCCCGCGACCAGCGGGGACGCGAACTGGGGCGGTGCGGCCCTCGCCGCCCTCACCGTCAACTACCTCGGCGTGTACCCGGGCAACCAGGACGCCGCCTTCCAGGCCGCGGCGAAGGCCGACCCCTCCTACCGCGCCGCCTTCAAGGCCTTCTCCGGGTACACCCACCTCAAGGGCACCGCGAACGAATGGGTGGTCCGCGACGCGCTGGGCGAGTACGGCCGCTTCGGCCAGATCGAGGGCCTCCAGGACCAGATCGCCGCCGACCTCGGCTCCCTCCTGGAGCCGGTCAAGAGCTCGTGGGGCACGGGCAGCGAACCCTGGGCGAAGGTCGTCTCCTGGCTGAACACCTACAACGCGTGCAAGCAGTACGGGGTGTGCAAGGAGGACATCGAGAAGATGCTCTTCCCCAACACCTACAGCTACGACAACGGCGCCATCAAGGTCCGCACGGCCCTCGACCGGGCCACCGTCGACCAGCTCTACTACGCGAGCAAGCAGGTCAAGACGCAGTTCCACCGGGTCATCGGGACCGACCAGCCGCTGGCCGGCGACCCCAACACCACGCTGAACATCGTGCTGTACGCCTCCCGCGCCGACTACGTGACCTACCAGACGATGCTGTACGGCTACGGCACCCAGAACGGCGGCATGTACATCGAGAACGGCGCCACCTTCTACACCTACCAGCGGCGCGTCCCCCAGGACTCCTCCCTGACCCTCGAGGAGCTCTTCCGGCACGAGTACACGCACTACCTCAACGGCCGCTTCGCCGTCCCCGGGTTCTTCGGCGAGGGCCCCTGGTACGAGGGCGACCGCACCACCGCCATGGACGAGGGCACCGCCGAGTTCTTCGACGGCGCCACCCGCGACAACGGCATCGCCGTCCGCAAGTCCCTGGTCAAGGGCGTCATCAACGACACCGCCGGCGGCGGCCCGCGCATGTCGGTCGAGCAGCTGCTGAACGCCACGTACGAGGGCGACGGCTTCCGCTTCTACAACTACGCGGGCACCTTCTTCGAGTTCCTGTGGACCGAGAAGCCCTCGTTGCTGCGCGAGATGTACACCCACCTGCGCAACAACGACGTCGCGGCGTACGACTCCTGGCGCCACCGGATGGGCGCGGACACCTACCTCCAGCGCGACTACGACCGCTTCCTCGACGCGCAGATCGCCAAGGTCGACCAGCTCTACGTGCCGAACACGGTCTTCACGGCCAACGACAAGCTGCGTGACTCGGCGCTCGCGAACGTGAAGTCCTCCTTCGCGGCGGCCACGTACAACACCCCGGACTGCGTGGAGAACGGCGACCCGGGCAAGCGCCGGTTCACCTGCACGGGCCGGATCACCGCGAACCTGAAGAACTGGCGCAGCGACGACCAGAACTTCAAGGACATGTCGGAGACGGTGGACTACTTCATCCTCGACCGGGCCGGCGCGGCCTCGAACAACCTGGCCGACATGAACTGCTCCTTCGGCCCGGTGGAGATCTGGAGCGACCACAGGGCGGGGACGTCGGGTTACAGCTGCGAGGGCCCGCTGCGCAGCTGATCCCGCGGCCGGGCCGGTCCCTTCCGAACGGGGGGAGGGACCGGCCCCGCGGGGCCGGCCGGACGTGCCTCGGACGTGCCTCGAAGTGCCTAGGCACCGACTAAAGAATGTGACATATTACTGCCGTGCCCAATAGACATTCACTGGACGTCGTGATCATCGGCGCCGGCGTCGTCGGCGCCGCGATCGCGTACTACGCGGCCCGCTCGGGACTCTCCGTGGCCGTCGTCGACCGCGGCCCCGTCGCGGGCGGCACGACGGGAGCCGGTGAGGGCAACCTGCTCGTCTCCGACAAGGAGGCGGGCCCGGAGCTCGACCTGGCCCTGCTGTCGGCCGGCCTGTGGCGCGAACTCGCCGCCGTCCTCCCGCAGGAGATCGAGTACGAGGCCAAGGGCGGCCTCGTCGTCGCCCCGGACGAGGCTTCGCTCAAGGCGCTGCGCGATTTCGCCGAGGGCCAGCGCGCGGCCGGGGTCGAAGCCGTCGAGGCGGGGGCCGACGACCTCCGCACCCTGGAGCCCCATCTGGCCCCGGGCCCGGCGGGCGGATTCCTCTACCCGCAGGACTCCCAGGTCCAGCCGGCCCAGGCCGCGGCCAGGCTGCTGGCCGCGTCGGGGGCGCGGGCGTACCTCGGCGAGGAGGTGACCGCGGTCCTCCGCTCGCCCGGCGGGTCGGGTGCCGTGCGCGGGGTGCGGACCCCGCGCCGCGAACTGCACGCACCCGCGGTGGTGAACGCGGCCGGCACCTGGGGCGGCCGCATCGCGGAACTGGCCGGGGTGTCCCTTCCGGTGCTCCCGCGCCGCGGGTTCGTGCTGGTGACGGAACCGCTGCCGAGGGTGGTCCGGCACAAGGTCTACGCCGCCGACTACATCGCGGACGTCGCCAGCGGATCGGCGGCCCTCCAGTCCTCGGCGGTGGTCGAGGGCACCCCGTCGGGGCCGGTGCTGATCGGGGCGACCCGGGAGCGGGTCGGCTTCGACCGCTCGCTGTCGGTGGAGGCCCTGCGGCGCCTCGCGGTGCAGGCGGCCGCGCTCTTCCCCGTCCTGCGGGACGTGCGCGTGCTGCGGACCTACCACGGTTTCCGGCCGTACCTCCCCGACCACCTCCCGGCGATCGGCCCGGACCCCCGGGTCCCGGGACTGCTGCACGCCTGCGGCCACGAGGGCGCGGGCATCGGCCTGGCGCCCGCCACGGGCCTGCTGATCACCGCCGCCCTGACGGGCGCGCCAACGCCCCTGCCGCTCCACCCGTTCCGCCCGGACCGCTTCCCGGAGCCCACCCCGTGACCGCCCCGGACCCCGGTCCTCGCGCGCCGCACGGGCCGACACGCTCCCCCGCGAAGGAGAACCACCGATGATCCGGACCCCGCGCACCCTCGTCGGCGGCGCGCCCACCGCCACGTACGTGCTGCGCTTCGACGGGCGGGAGCTCACCGCCCAGGCGGGGCAGAGCATCGCCGCCGTGCTGTGGGGCGCCGGGATCCTCGCCTGGCGGACCACCCGTGAAGGCGGCCCCCCCCGCGGGGCGTTCTGCGGGATCGGCAGCTGCTACGACTGCCTCGTCACCGTCAACGGCCGCCCGAACCAGCGCGCCTGCCTCGTCCCCGCCCGCCCCGGGGACCGCGTCACCACCCAGGAGGGAACCGGTCATGCCGAGCTCGGCGTCTGACGCAGCCCCGGCCGACCTCGCGGTCGTCGGCGCGGGCCCCGCCGGGCTCGCCGCCGCCGTCACGGCCGCCGGGTTCGGCCTGCGGGTCGTCCTCCTGGATGCGGGGGAGCGCCCCGGCGGCCAGTACTACCGCCACCCCGCGCCGGGGCTCGGGGCCGCCCGGCCCGAAGCCCTGCACCACGGGTGGGCCGCCTTCGCCTCGCGCGAAGCCGCCCTGCGCGCCCACGTGGCGGCCGGCCGGATCACCTACCTCCCGGGGCACCATGTCTGGACCGTGGTCCCGCACGCAGCCGCCGCCGACGGCAGGGCCTGGACCCTGCACGCGGTCGCCGGCCCCGAGGAAACCGCGGCGGCCCTGCACGCACGTGCCGTGCTCCTCGCCACCGGCTCCTACGAGCGGCAACTGCCCTTCCCCGGCTGGACCCTGCCCGGTGTCGTCGGGGCCGGCGGGGCGCAGGCCATGCTCAAGAGCGGGCTCGTACTGCCGGGCCGGCGGGTCGTCGTCGCCGGGAGCGGGCCGCTGCTGCTCGCCGTCGCCGGGTCCCTCGCGGCCGCCGGGGCCCGGGTGCCGGCCGTCGTCGAGGCCGCCGCGTACACCGGCTACGCCGGCCACGTCCCGGCCCTGCTGCGCAACCCCGGCAAGCTCGCCGAGGCAGCCACGTACGGCAGCGCCCTGCTGCACCGGCACGTCCGGCTGCTCACCCGGCACGCCGTGACCGAGGCCCACGGCACCGACCGGGTCGAGGCCGTCACGGTGGCCCGTATCGACCGCAACTGGCGGCCCGTGCCGGGCACGGCCCGCCGGATCCCCTGCGACGCCGTCGCCGTCGGCCACGGGCTCGTGCCCCAGCTGGAGCCGGCGACCGGTCTGGGCTGCGCCACGCGCCGGGCCGCCGACGGCACCGTCGCGCTGGTGCTGGACGACGTACAGCAGACCTCCGTCCCCGGGATCTGGTCCGCGGGCGAGACCGGCGGCATCGGCGGCGCCGGACTGGCCCTGATCGAGGGTGAGATCGCCGCCCACGGCATCGCCGGCCGACCCGCGCCCGCCGCCCTGGTCCGGCGCCGCGCCCGGCTGCGCGCCTTCGCCGAGGCGATGGGCGCCGCCCACCGCCCGGGCGAGGGCTGGACCGGCTGGCTCCGCGACGACACCGACGTGTGCCGGTGCGAGGAGGTGCCGGCCGGCCGGATCCGCGAGGCCGTCGCCGACCTGGGCGCGCGGGACGCCCGTACCGTCAAACTCCTCACCCGCAGCGGCATGGGCTGGTGCCAGGGCCGCATGTGCGGCCCCGCCGTCGCCGCCCTCGCCGGGGAGGGCACGGCGTCCGCGGGCGGGGCCCCCGACCGGCGGCCGCTTTCCTGCCCGGTCCCGCTGCGCCACCTCGCCGAACTGCCCCCGGCGGAGGGCTGATCCGCCGGTCCGGCCCCTTGTGGCCACCTCACACCCACTAGTAAAATGTCACACACCACTCTAGGGAGGCTCTCTCATGACGCACGTGCACACCCCCGCGCCCCGCTCGCCCCGCACCCGCCCCTGGCACGGCATCATGGTCGCCACCGCCCTGCCCCTGCGCGAGGACCTCAGCGTCGACTTCGACGCCTACGCCGACCACGTGGCCTGGCTGATCGCCAACGGCTGCGACGGCGTGGTCCCCAACGGCTCCCTCGGCGAGTACCAGACCCTCACCGACGAGGAGCGCGCCCGCGTCGTGCGCACCGCCGTCGAGGCGGCCGGTGACGGCTCGCGCGTCATGCCCGGCGTCGCCGCCTACGGCAGCGCCGAGGCGCGCCGCTGGGCCGACCAGGCCGCCGAGGCCGGGGCCGGCTCCGTACTCCTGCTGCCCCCCAACGCCTTCCGGGCCGACGAGCCGACCGTACGGGCGCACTACGCCGAGGTCGCCCGCGCCGGGCTCCCCGTCGTCGCCTACAACAACCCCATCGACACCAAGGTGGACCTGACGCCCGACCTGCTCGCCCGCCTGCACGGCGACGGCAGCATCGTCGCCGTCAAGGAGTTCAGCGGGGACGTCCGCCGCGCCTACGAGATCGCCGAACTCGCCCCGGGCCTCGACCTCCTCATCGGTGCCGACGACGTCCTGCTCGAACTGGCCCTCGCCGGCGCGGTCGGCTGGATCGCCGGCTACCCCAACGCCCTGCCGCGCTCCTGCGCCGAGCTCTACCGCGCCGCCGTCGCCGGCGACGTCGCCACCGCGCTGCCGCTGTACAAGTCCCTGCACTCGCTGCTGCGCTGGGACTCCAAGACCGAGTTCGTCCAGGCCATCAAGCTCTCCATGGACCTCGCGGGACGCCCCGGCGGCGCCACCCGCCCGCCCCGCTTCCCCCTCACCGGGGAGACCGAGGCGGCCGTCCGCGCCGCCACCGAGAAGGCGCTCGCCGAGGGCCTCAACTAACCAGCCGGGGGACCCCCATGCGCACGCGCCACATCTACCACGCGGTGGACTCGCACACCGAGGGCATGCCGACCCGGGTGATCACCGGAGGCGTCGGGGTGGTCCCCGGCGCCACCATGGCCGAGAAGCGGCTCCACTTCATGGAGCACACGGACCACGTCCGCACCCTGCTCATGTACGAGCCGCGCGGCCACTCCGCCATGAGCGGGGCGATCCTCCAGCCCCCCACCCGGCCCGACGCCGACTTCGGCGTGCTGTACATCGAGGTGTCCGGCCTGCTCCCCATGTGCGGGCACGGGACCATCGGGGTGGCCACCGTCCTCGTCGAGACGGGCATGGTGGAGGTCGTCGAGCCGGTCACCACCGTCCGGCTCGACACCCCGGCCGGGCTGGTGAGCGTCGACGTCCGGGTCGAGGACGGGGCGGCCACCGCCGTGACCCTCACCAACGTCCCCTCCTTCTGCGTCGGGCTCGGCCTGAAGGCCGAGGTCCCCGGCCACGGCACGGTCACCTACGACCTCGCCTACGGCGGGAACTTCTACGCCTTCGTCGAACTCGACGCCCTCGGGCTCCCCTTCGACCGGGCCCGCAAGGACGACCTCCTGGCCGCCGGACTCGCCGTCATGGACGCGGTCAACGCCTCCGGCGACCGACCCGTCCACCCCGAGAACCCGTCCATCGCCGGGGTCAAGCACGTCTACCTCGCCGCCCCCGGCTCCGACGCCCGCCGCTCCCGGCACGCCATGGCCATCCACCCCGGCTGGTTCGACCGCTCGCCGTGCGGTACGGGCACCAGCGCGCGCATGGCCCAGCTGCACGCCCGCGGTCTCCTGGAGCTCGGCGCGGACTTCGTCAACGAGTCCTTCATCGGCACCGCGTTCACCGGCCGGCTGGTCGGCGAGACCACGGTGGGCGGGCTCCCGGCCGTCGTCCCCACCGTCACCGGGCGGGCCTGGATCACCGGCACCGCCCAGTACTTCCTCGACCCGTCCGACCCCTTCCCCGGAGGGTTCCTCCTGTGACCGCCGCAGCCGTACGCACCGTCGACTACCACACGGCCGGGGAGCCCTTCCGGATCGTCGACGTCGCCGCCGCCGGCCTGCCGCCCGTGCCCGGGGACACCGTCGCCGAGCGCTGCGCCACCGCCATCGGCCCCGGGGGCTCCGGGACGGCCCCGCGCCGCAGCCCGCTGGACGACGTACGGCGGCTCCTCGTGCAGGAGCCGCGCGGGCACGCCGGCATGTACGGCGGGTTCGTCGTGCCCCCGGACGACGACGGCGCACACTTCGGCGTGCTGTTCTGGCACAAGGACGGCTACTCCACCGCCTGCGGCCACGGCACGATGGCGCTCGGCGCCTGGGCCGTGGCCGCCGGCCGGGTCGCCGCGCCCGACGACGGGGACGCCCAGGTCCGGATCGACGTGCCGTCCGGCCGGGTCACCGCGACCGTGCACCGCAGCGGGGGCCGCACCACCGGCGTCGCCTTCCGCAACGTCCCGGCCCGGGTCAGCGCCCGCAAGGTGCCCGTGGCGACCACCCTCGGCATGGCCGAGGTCGACCTCGCGCACGCCGGCGCCTGCTACGCGTCCGTCGCCGCCCGCGACCTCGGCCTGGAGGTCTCCCGGGCCGCGCTGCCCGAACTCGTCCGCGCCGGCCGGGAGATCAGGGCCGCGCTGGCCTCGCACCCGGGGACGTGGCACCCCGGCGGGCCGCTGCTCTCCGGCGTCTACGGGGTGGTCCTCCACGAGGAGCTGCCCGACACGCCCTTCGGGCCGCACCAGCGCAACGTCACCGTGTTCGCCGACGGGCAGATCGACCGCTCGCCCTGCGGCTCCGGCACCTCGGCCCGGCTGGCGCTGCTCGTCGAGGACGGGCGGCTCGGGGCGGGCGAGGACCTGCTCCACGAGTCGGTGGTGGGCACGGTCTTCACGGGCCGGGCCCTGCCGGGGCTCTCCCCGGACGGGCTCGTCACGGAGGTCACCGGCACGGCGTACCGCACCGGCGAGCACACCTTCGTACGCGACCCGCAGGACGCCCTCGGCGCCGGATTCCTCTTGTGATCGCGCAGTTCACGGCGCAGGAGACCGCCGCCCTGCTCACCCCGGCCGAGGCCGCCGACGCGCTGGCCGACGCACTGCGGGCCGGGCTGGACCCGGAGAGCTGCCCGCAGCGCACCGCCCTGCCGGTGCCGGGCGGCGAGCTGCTGCTGATGCCGGCCGCGACGCAGGAGTACGCAGGGGTGAAGATCGCCGGGGTCGCGCCCGGCAACGCGGCCCTCGGCCTGCCCCGGATCACCGGCTCCTACCTGCTGCTGGACGGGCTCACGCTGCGCCCGCTGGCCCTGTTCGACGGGGCGGCGCTGACCGCGCTGCGCACCCCGGCGGTCTCGGCGCTCGCCCTGCGGTACCTGGCCCCGGCGGGCCGGCCCCTGCGGCTGGTGCTCTTCGGGGCCGGCCCGCAGGCGTACGGGCACCTCGAAGCGGTCCGGGCCGTACGGGGGTTGGCCGGGGCCGTGGTCGTGGCCCGCACTCCCGCGGCCGGGGAGCGGCTGGCCGCGCACGCCCGCGCCCTGGGGGTCCCGGCCCGTACGGGCAGCCCGGCGGACGTGGCGGATGCCGACCTGGTGCTCTGCTGCACCACGGCCCGCCAACCCCTCTTCGACGGGCGGCTGGTGGCGCCGGGCGCGACGGTCGTGGCCGTCGGCTCGCACGAGCCGGACGCCCGGGAGACCGACACGGCCCTGGTGCGGCGGGCGGCGGTGTACGTGGAGTCGCGGGCGGCGGCGCTGCGCGAGGCGGGGGACCTGCTGGTGCCGGAGGCGGAAGGGGCCCTCGGGCCTGGTCATATCAGCGGCACCCTGGCCGACCTGGTGGCGGGCCGGATGCCGGCGGCCGCGGCGGCGGGTTGTCCACAGCTCTTCAAGAGCGTGGGCATGGCCTGGGAGGATCTCGCTGTGGCGGTGGCGATGTATCGCGCCGCGGGAGGCGCCACCGCTCGGGGAATAAGCGCAACGTGACATTGTACGCTGTTCCTCTGCACTCGGTGGTGCACGGCCGGTTCGGAGGAAAAGCAATGGGTGACCTGAAGCAGCACAGTCTCATCAAGGCTCAGGAACGGCTCCGCGACCAGGTCGGCCACGCCCTCCGAGCAGCCCTGATAGCGGGAGAGCTGCGCCCGGGCAGCGTCTACTCGGCGCCCGGCCTGGCCGCCGAACTCGGGGTCTCCGCCACGCCGGTCCGCGAGGCGATGCTCGATCTCGCCCGCGAGGGGCTGGTGGAACCCGTCCGGAACAAGGGCTTCAGGATCACCGAGGTCAGCGAACGCGACCTGGACCAGTACACCGAACTGCGCACGATGATCGAGGTGCCGACCATCGGCCGGATCACGAAGATCGCCACGACCGGGCAGCTGGAGGCCCTGCGGCCCATCGCGGAGGAGATCGTCACCAGCGCCCGCGAGCACAACCTCATCGGCTACCTGGAGGCGGACCGCCGCTTCCACCTCTCCCTGCTCGCCCTGGCCGGCAACGACCGGCTGGTCGAAACGGTCGGGGACCTGCGCAAGCGCTCGCGCCTGTACGGACTGACGGGCCTGGACGAGGCCGGGAAGCTGGTGTCCTCCGCCGAGGAGCACATCGAGCTGCTGGACCTGATGATCGCGGGCGACGCGGAGGCGGCGGAGGCCTGCATGGTCCGCCACCTGGGCCACGTCCGCTCCCTCTGGGCCCAGGGCCGCGACGAGCCGGTCGGCCGCACCCCGGGAGGCCTCGGCTCAAGCCTCTAGGGGCCTGGCCTTGGGCCCGGGCGTGGTCTTCCGGATCAGCCGGGGACGAGCTGGAGCAGCAGTCCGCCCGATCGCCCACGCGAGCGAGCACCCGGACGTCCTCCCGGGCGTCGCCGCCACCATGGGAGAGGCCGGCGCGCCCGTGCTCGGCGCCGTGCGCGCCCCGCTCCGGCCGGCCGGTGACGAGCGCCGCCGCGGGTGGAGGGCGAAGGTGTGGACGCGCGCGACGCTGGAGCGGGGACGCCGCGCGTCCCACCGGCTTCCGAGCGGGGACTCGCGCGGTGGCGGCCGCCCCGGACCGCAAGGTGAAATCCGGCCCGCCGCCAACTCGTAGTTCCGGCACGGTATTTGGACACGGCTGGATAACGGCGGCGCCAGCCTCTTGTCAGTGCAATTTCACATTACTATGTTACCGGTCACATCATAGAGCGCGGCCCTTCACTGGAGTGACCCATGACCAAGCGCACCCAACTCGCCCTCGCCACCGCCCTGGTGGCGGCACTCGCACTCGGTGCCTCGGGCTGCTCCGACCCCAAGAAGGGCTCATCCGGCGCCGGTGCGAGCAACCCCGCCGCCGGCAACGACGGCAAGGTCCTCGGCGGTACGCCGGTCAAGGGCGGCACCCTCACCGTGCTGTCCAACCAGGACTTCTCCCACCTCGACCCCGCCCGCAACTGGGTGATGCCGGCGATGGACTTCGGCACCCGCCTCCTCTACCGCACGCTCGTCACCTTCAAGGCCGAGCCCGGCAAGGCCGGCAGCGAGCTCGTCCCCGACCTCGCCACCGACCTCGGCACCCCGTCCAACGGCGGCAGGACCTGGACGTTCACCCTCAAGGAGGGCCTGAAGTACGAGGACGGAACCCCGATCAAGGCGCAGGACGTCAAGTACAACGTCGAGCGCTCCTTCGCCCCCGACCTCACCGGCGGACCCGACTACGCCGCCCAGTACCTGGCCGGCACCGAGGGCTACAAGGGACCCCTCCAGGGGCAGCACCTCGACTCGGTGAAGACCCCCGACGACCGCACGATCGTCTTCGAACTCAAGCGTCCGGTCGCCGAGTTCTCCGCCACCGCCACCCTCCCCACCTTCGCGCCGGTCCCGCAGTCCCAGGAGAAGGGCACCCAGTACGACGCCCGCCCGTTCTCCTCCGGCCCGTACAAGATCGAGTCGTACGACCGCGACAAGAAGCTGGTGCTCGTCCGCAACGAGCACTGGGACGCGAAGACCGACCCCGTGCGCAAGGCCTACCCCGACAAGTTCGTCGTGGTCATGGGCCTCAAGGGCGGCCAGGTCGACGACCGCATCATCGCCGGCGAGGGCGCCGACGCCTCGGCCGTCGAGTACTTCAACATGCGCCCCGAGAGCGCCCCGAAGGTGCTGCCGAAGCCGGAGGTCAAGGCGCGGCTGCTCGCGGAGTCCCAGGGCTGTACGGTCATGCTCCACCTGAACAACTCCCGCGCCCCCTTCAACGACCCGAAGGTCCGCGAGGCCCTCCAGTACGCCGTCGACAAGGAGGCCGTGATCACCGCGGGCGGCGGCCCGGCCCTCAACGAGGTGGCCACCGCCTACCTGCCCCCGGCGCTCTCCGGCGGCAAGCAGGCCGACACGCTGAAGATCCCGCCGGCCGGCGACCCGGCCAAGGCCAAGGAACTCCTCAAGGCCGCCGGCAAGGAGAGCCTGAAGGTCTCCCTCGCCGTCTCCACCGGTGACAAGGGCAAGGCGGAGGCCATCCAGCAGGGCCTGGCCCGCGCCGGCATCGAGGTCGTCATCGACACCGTCGACCCCGGTGCGTACTACGACGTCATCGGCGACCTCTCCACCACCCCCGACATGACCTACACCGGCTGGTGCCCCGACTACCCCTCCGGCTCCACCTGGATCCCCTTCGTCTTCGACGGACGCACCATCAAGGACAAGGGCAACCAGGGCAACTACGCCCAGTTCCGCGACGAGGCCACCATGAAGCGGATCGACGAGATCAACGCCATGGCCGACCCCAAGCAGGCCAACCAGGCCTGGATCGACCTGGACGCCGACCTCATGAAGAAGTCCCCGGCCGTCCCGGTCCTGCTGGAGCGCAAGCCGCTGCTGGTCGGCCCCAACATCGCGGGCGCCTACGGCCACCCCGTGTGGACCGGCACCATCGACTACGGCACCGTCGGCCTCAAGGACCCCTCGAAGAGCCAGGGCTGAGGACGAGGGAGTCCCCGACACCATGACCACCACCGCACCCGGAGGCGAGGCGGCCAGGACCCCGGCCCCCGCCTCCGCCCCGGCCCCGGATCCGGCTCCGGTCCGGCCCCCGGGCGGCGCCGCCGAGGACGGTCCCGCCGTGGCGGCGGCCGGCGGCAGCAGCCCCTGGCAGCTCGCCCGGCGGGAGCTGCGCCGCCGCCCCGCCGTCCGCGTCAGCCTCTGCGTCGTCCTCCTCTTCGTCCTGATGGCCGCCACCGCCCCCTGGCTGGGCGCGCTCGGCGGCTGGTCCCCCGAGGAGTTCGACAAGACCGCGATCGACCCCTACCTGGGCGGCCAGCCCCTCGGCTCCCTCGGCGGGATCAGCCCCGGGCACTGGCTCGGCGTCGAACCCGTCACCGGCCGCGACCTGTTCGCCCGCGTCGTCCACGGCGCGCAGGTCTCCCTCCTCATCGCCTTCGCCGCGACCGCCATCGTCGTCGTCACGGGCACCGCCGCGGGGATCGCCGCCGGCTACTTCGGCGGCCGCACCGACACGGTCCTGTCCCGGCTGATGGACCTGACCATGTCCTTCCCCTCCCTCATCTTCATGATCGCGATGCTGTCGGTGGCCAAGGACGTCAACCGGATCGTGCTCATGACCGCCGTCATCGGCCTCTTCGGCTGGCCCGGCGTCGCCCGCGTCGTCCGCGGCCAGACCCTCTCCCTCAAGCACCGCGAGTACGTCGACGCCGCCCGCGTCGGCGGCGCGAGCTCCTGGCGGATCCTGACCCGCGACATCCTCCCGGGCGTCAGCGGCCCGGTCATCGCCTACACCACCCTGCTCATCCCCGGCATGATCAGCACCGAGGCCGCGCTCAGCTACCTCGGCGTGGGCGTGCGCCCGCCCACCCCGTCCTGGGGCCAGATGATCGCCGAGTCCGTCGCCTTCTACGAGACCGACCCCATGTACTTCGTCATCCCGAGCGCCTTCCTCTTCCTCGCGGTCCTCGCCTTCACCCTGCTCGGCGACGCCCTGCGCGACATCCTCGACCCGAGGGGCGGCCGCAGTTGATCCTCTACCTCGCGCGCCGGCTGCTCGCCCTCGCGGGCGTCCTGCTCGCCATCGCCGCCGTCACCTTCCTCATCTTCTACGTCCTGCCCGCCGACCCGGCCGCGGCCGCCTGCGGCAAGACCTGCAGCGCCGAACGGCTGGCCGACGTACGCGCGTACCTCGGCCTGGACCAGCCGCTGTGGCGGCAGTTCACCGACTTCCTCACGGGCATCTTCACCGGCCGCACCCTCGGCAGCGGCCAGTACGCCGTCCAGTGCGACTTCCCGTGCCTGGGCTACTCGTACGAGAACTCCCTGCCGGTGTGGGACCTGCTGATGGACCGCCTGCCGGTCTCCGCCTCCCTCGCCCTCGGCGCCGCCGCGCTCTGGCTCGTCCTCGGCCTCGGCGCCGGGGTGGCCGCCGCCCTGCGCAAGGACACCGCCACCGACAAGGCGCTGATGGTCGGCGCCGTCGCCGCGGCCTCGCTGCCCGTCTACTTCACCTCCGTGATGCTCATCTACGGGGTGATCCGGGTCGCCGGGCTGCTGCCCTACCCCACCTACCAGGCCCTCACCGACGACCCGCTCGGCTGGGCGGCCAACCTGCTGCTGCCCTGGACGGCGCTGGCCCTGCTCTACGCCGCCATGTACGCCCGGCAGAGCCGGGGTTCCATGATCGAGGCCATGGCCGAGCCGTACATCCGCACCGCCCGCGCCAAGGGCATGCCCGAACGCACCGTCGTCGTCAAACACGGCCTGCGCTCCGGGATGACCCCCATCCTCACCATCTTCGGCATGGACGTCGGCGGGCTGCTCGCCGGCGCCGTCATCACCGAGTCCATCTTCGGCCTCCCCGGCATCGGGCGGCTGTTCTACGGGGCCCTGGTCAGCTCGGACCAGCCGGTGGTCCTCGGGGTCACCCTGCTCGCGGCCTTCTTCATCGTCGCCGCCAACCTCGTCGTCGACCTCCTGTACGCCGTCATCGACCCGAGGGTGAGGTACTGATGGCCGCCCTGCTGGAAGTACGCGATCTGCGCGTCACGTTCCCCACCCCGCGCGGCCCCGTACGGGCCGTCGACGCACTCGGCTTCACGGTCGAGGCCGGACGGACCCTCGGCATCGTCGGCGAGTCCGGGTCCGGCAAGTCCGTCACCTCGCTCGCCGTCATGGGCCTGCACCGGGGCGCCGAGGTCGGCGGCTCCATCGCCCTGTCCGGGCAGGAGCTCACCGGGATGTCCGAGAAGGAGCTGTCCCGGCTGCGCGGCCGGAAGATGGCCATGATCTTCCAGGACCCGCTGTCCAGCCTGCACCCCTACTACACGGTCGGCGAGCAGATCGCCGAGCACTACCGCGTCCACTTCAGGGCCGGCCGGGCCGCCGCGCGCAGGCGGGCCGTCGACATGCTCGGCGAGGTCGGCATCCCGGAACCCGCCCGCCGGGCCGGGGAGTACCCGCACCAGTTCTCCGGCGGCATGCGCCAGCGCGCGATGATCGCCATGGCCCTGGCCTGCGAACCCGACCTGCTGATCGCCGACGAGCCCACCACGGCCCTCGACGTGACGGTGCAGGCGCAGATCCTGGAACTCATCGCCCGGCTCCAGCAGGAACGCGGCCTCGGCGTCGTGATGATCACCCACGACCTGGGCGTGGTCGCCCGCGTCGCCCACGAGGTCCTGGTCATGTACGGCGGCCGGGCCGCCGAACAGGCCGGCGCCGACGAGCTGTTCGCCGACCCCGCACACCCGTACACCAGGGGCCTGCTCGACTCGCTGCCCCGGCTGGACGACTCCGACGACGAGCCCCTGCGGGCCATCCCCGGCTCCCCGCCCTCCCTCCTCGCACCAGCGCCGGGCTGCGCGTTCGCCCCCCGCTGCGGGCTCGCGGCCGCGGCCACCGGGGAGCAGCGCCGGCGCTGTGACACCGAACGGCCCGAGCTGCGGCCCCACGGCGCCGCCCCGCGCACCGCCGCCTGCCATTTCGCGGGGGAGGGCCCCCGGCCCGGCGCCCGGCCCGACCCCGCCCCGGAGGCGACCCGATGACCGTAGAGGCCCGCCCCCCGGACACCACCGCCCCGGCGGACCGGACCGGGGCGGACCCGGCCCCGCCCGGACCGCTGCTGTCCGTACGGGACCTGACCATGACCTTCCCCGGCCGGCGTTCCGCGTCCGGGCGCCGGGGGGCGCCCGTGCGCGCCGTCGACGGGATCTCCTTCGACCTCGCGGCGGGCGAAACCCTGGGCCTGGTGGGTGAGTCGGGCTGCGGGAAGTCCACCACCGGCCGGATGCTGGTGCGGCTGCTGGAACCCACCGCGGGCGCCGTCACCTTCGACGGCCGGGACATCACACGGCTCCCGCAGGGCAGGCTCCGGCCGCTGCGCCGCCATCTCCAGATGGTCTTCCAGGACCCGCACTCCTCCCTCAACCCCCGCCAGACGGTGGCCCGGATCATCTCCGACCCGCTGCTCGTGCAGGGCTGGCCGGCAGCCGACGCACGCCGACGGGCGGCCGAGCTGATGGACCTGGTCGGGCTGATCCCCGAGCACATCGACCGCTACCCGCACGAGTTCTCCGGCGGCCAGGCCCAGCGCATCGGGATCGCCCGCTCACTGGCCACCAGCCCCCGGCTGATCGTCGCGGACGAGCCGGTCTCCGCGCTCGACGTCTCCGTCCAGGCGCAGATCGTCAACCTGATGGAACGCCTGCGCCGCGAACTGGGCCTGGCCTACGTGTTCATCGCGCACGACCTGTCGGTGGTGAAACGCGTCAGCGACCGGGTCGCCGTCATGTACCTCGGCCGGATCGTCGAGATCGGGGAGAAGCACGCCCTGTACGGGAACCCCCAGCACCCGTACACCCGGGCGCTGCTGTCCGCGGTACCGCTGCCGGACCCGGCGGCGGAGCGCCGGCGCGAGCGGATCGTGCTGCTTGGCGACCCGCCGAGCCCGGCCGCCCCGCCCCCGGGCTGTACGTTCCATCCGCGCTGTCCGAAGGCGCAGGAGCTCTGCCGCACGGAGCGCCCGCTGCTGCGGATCGCCGCCTCCCGCGAGGTGGCCTGCCACTTCCCCGGTGACTGACGGGGATCCAGGGGAAGGGGGAGGGCCCCGGAGCCGGCACGACCGGTCCGGGGCCCTCCCGCCGTCCGCGGCACGACGGGCCGATGACATGATCGCGGCGTGATCGACGAGAACAGCGGACCTCCCCGTCCCGCCCCGGTGCGGTACGTCCTCTTCGACGTGGACGGGACACTGATCGACGCGGTCGCCACCCAGCGCCGCGTCTGGGCGGCGTGGGCGGCGCGCCACGGGCTCGACCCCGCCGCCGTCCACCGGGTGGCGCTGCGGACGCGTCCCCTGGAGACCTTCGCGGAGGTGGCTCCCGAGCGGGACCCGCAGGCCTGCCTCGCCGCGCTGCACGAGCTGGAGGACGAGGACGTCCGGTCCGGTGTCTACGCCGCCTTCGACGGCGCGGTGGAGCTGCTGGCCGGCCTGCCCCCGCGCCGCTGGGCGCTGGTGACCTCGAACTACGGGCACCGGGTGCGCGGGCGGTTCGCCCGGACCGGCCTGCCGGTCCCGGACGTCGTCGTGGACGCCGCCTGCGTCGCCGAGGGAAAGCCGTCGCCGGTGCCCTACCTGCTGGCCGCGGAGCGTCTCGGCGCCGCGCCGCAGGACTGCCTGGTCATCGAGGACGCGCCGTCCGGCGTCGAGTCGGGGCTGCGGGCCGGGATGACGGTCTGGGGGGTCAACACGCCGGCCCCGGTGGACGGGGTGCACCGGCATTTCACCAGCCTGCACGAGGCCGTGCCGGCGATCCTCGCCTTCGTGCGGGGCGGGCACCGGGACGCCGCCGGCTGAGCGACGTCACCGGCCGCGCCGCCGGTCAGGCCAGTTCGCGGCGGAAGAACTCCAGTTCCATCGCCATGAGCTTCTCCTTCGTGCCGTTCGGGGTCATGTGGGTGACACCGGGCAGCGCCAGGAGCTGGTGCGGGCGCCCCGCGTCCGTCAGGGCCTGCGAGAGCCGCAGGGTGTGCGAGGGATGGACGTTGTCGTCGGCGAGGCCCGTGATCAGCAGCAGCGGCCGGCTCAGGTTCGGGGCGTCCGGGATCAGCGAGTCGCGTTCGTAGACCTCGGGGTGTTCCTGCGGGAGCCCGAGGTAGCGCTCGGTGTAGGCCGTGTCGTAGTGCCGGAAGTCGGTCGGCGCGGCTCCGGCGGCCGCCGCGTGGAAGACGTCCGGGCGGCGCAGCACCGCCATCGCGGACAGGTAGCCGCCGTACGACCAGCCGCGCACCCCGACCCGGCCGAGGTCCAGGTCCGGGTTGCGTTCGGCGAGCGCGTGCAGCGCAGCGACCTGGTCGTCCAGGGTGACCTCGGAGAACCCGCGGTACATGGCGTGGGTGAAGGCGGGCGAGACGTACGGGGTTCCGCGGTTGTCGACGGTCACCACCGCGAAGCCCCGGTCGGCCCACCACTGGCGGTGCTGCCAGCGGCGCGGCTCGGCGGACACGTCCTGGAAGCCGGGGCCGCCGTAGCCGTCCACCAGGACGGGCAGCCGCCGGCCGGGGACGTGGCCGCGGGGGAACACGACCGCGGTGGGGATGCCGTGCTCGGTGACCCGCTCCAGCAGCGGGACCACCCGGTACGGCAGCGGCGCGGACAGGTCGGCGGGGGCGAACTCCCGCCCGTCGGCGGTGCGTACGGTGCGCCGGATCCCGTCGGCGTCGGCGGTGGTGAGCAGCAGCGTCCCGGAGGAGGCCTGGACGCTGTGCACCCCGGGTCCGTCGGCGAGCGGGGTCAGCTCCCCGGTGGCGGGGTCGAGGAGGAGCACCTGCTGTTCGGCGGGGTCGCGCTGCCCGGCCTCGACGAGCAGCCGGCCGCGGTGGGTGCCCGCGACCCGGCGGACCTGGATCCCGTCGCCGGTCAGCGGTTTCCCGTCGACGGCGAGGGCGCGGGCGGCGCCGCCCGCGCGGGCACCCCCGGCGGTGGCCGGGGGAGTGTCGCAGGCGGTGAGCATCCGGCCGTCGGCGAGCCGGGCCGGGGTGCCGGGCACCATCGGGTCGACCCAGTGGGGGTGGGTGGTGCGGGAGAGCTCCCGGGTCAGTCCGGTGGCCGGGTCGGCGGAGAGCAGCAGGACGCACTGCTGGAGCCGGTCCTGGACGGTCAGCAGGATCTCCCCGTCGCTCTCCCAGTCGGCGTCCGAGAGGTACGGGTACGCGGCGGCGTCCCAGTCGAGCCGTACGCGGGCGCCGTCCGGGCCGAACACCCACAGCTGGACCTCGGCGTTGGGCCCGCCCGCCTCCGGGTACGCGAAGTCCTCGGCCGGGAGCTCGGGGTGCGCGGGGTCGGCGAAGTACCGCCGCGGGAGGGCGGACTCGTCGACGCGGGCGGCCAGCAGGCTCTGCCCGTCGGGGGACCACCAGTGGCCGCGGTCGCGGCCCAGCTCCTCGGCGGCGGCGAACTCGGCGACGCCCCAGCGGGCCCCGTCGGCGGGGCTGACCCGGCCGCCGGGGGAGGTGTGGAGGGCGTCGCCGGTGACGTAGGCGGTGCGGGAGCCGTCGGCGTTGGGCCGGGGGTCGAAGACGGGCCCGGCGGCCGGGACCTCCTCGGGCCGCCCGTCCGGTTCGCAGCCGACCCGGAACAGCCGCCCGTACAGCGGGAACACCGCGCTGCGGCCGTCGCCGGAGAGCGCGTACGAGCCGATCCCGGCGGCGACGAGCCGGATGCGCTCCCGCAGCCGGCGCTCGGCGTCGGGGAGGGTGCCCGGCTCGGGGGACAGCTCGCGGGGGTCGGCGAGCCGGGTTTCGGTGCCGGTGGCGGTGTCCAGGACCCAGAGGCTGTCGAAGGCGTCGGTGGGGCCGGTGGAGCGGAGGAACCAGAGGAGCCGGCCGTCGTCCCCGAAGGAGAACGCGCGCGGGGCGCCGTACGTGAAGCGGCCGGTGCTCGCGGAGAGCCTGAGGAAGTCATCCATGATCCGTAGTGTGTCATGTGAAATGGCACACCGTATATGTCACGCAGCCTAGGCCATTCGAGTGGTGTACCCCCCTGACCAGGTTTAGCGTCGAAAGGGTGGACCGGAACACGACGCCGACCAGCGGCGGGACCGACGGCAAGGTCCGAGGCAGCGGCAACGGGCTCGCACTGTTCGTCATCGCCTCGTGCCAGCTCATGGTCGTGCTCGACATCACCATCGTGAACATCGCGCTGCCGCACATCCAGACCGCCCTCGGCTTCTCCACCGAGAGCCTGTCCTGGGTCGTCAACGCCTACACCCTCACCTTCGGCGGACTCCTCCTCCTCGGCGGACGCACCGGCGACATCCTCGGCCGCAAACGCGTGTTCATCTCCGGCGTGCTGCTCTTCGGTCTGGCCTCCCTGCTCGGCGGGCTGGCACAGAACGAGGGCCAGCTGCTGGCGGCCCGTGCCCTCCAGGGCGTCGGCGGCGCCATCGCCTCCCCGACCGCACTGGCGCTGATCACCACCACCTTCCGCGAAGGCCCGGCACGCAACCGGGCGTTCGGGGTGTTCGCCGCCGTCTCGGCGGGCGGCGGCGCGATCGGACTGCTGGCCGGCGGCGTCCTCGTCGAATGGCTCAACTGGCGCTGGGTGTTCTTCGTCAACGTGCCGATCGCCCTGGCCATCGCCGTGATGGCCCGCCGGGTCATCCGCGAGTCCGAACGCCACCCCGGCCACTTCGACCTCGCCGGCGCGCTGCTGTCCACCCTGGGCATGGTCGCGCTGGTCTACGGCTTCATCCGGGCCTCGCAGGACGGCTGGACCGACCCGATCACCCTCGGCTCCTTCGGGGCGGCCGTGGTCCTGCTCCTGCTGTTCTTCCTCAACGAGCGGAGCTCGCCGCAGCCGATCACGCCGCTGCACATGTTCGCCGACCGCAACCGGGCCGGGTCCTACGGCATCATGCTCTTCCTCGCCTGCGCGATGTTCGGCATGTTCTTCTTCCTGACCCTGTTCGTGCAGAACGTCCTGGGCTTCAGCCCGCTCCAGGCCGGCCTCGCGTTCCTGCCGGTGAGCGTCGTCATCGCCGTCGGCGCCGGCATCACCTCCCAGCTCCTGCCGAGGCTCGGACCCAAACCCTTCATGGTGACGGGCGCGCTCTGCTCGGCCGCCGGCCTCGCCTGGCTGACGCAGACCGACATCGACTCGACGTACCTCGGCAGCATCCTGGGCCCGATGCTCGTCTTCAGCCTCGGCATGGGCATGCAGTTCGTCTCGCTGACCCTGATGGCCCTGTCCAACGTCGCCGACCGCGAGTCGGGCGCGGCCTCCGGACTGCTCAACACGACGCAGCAGGTGGGCGGATCGCTGGGCCTGTCCATCCTGGTCACGGTGTTCGGCACGGCCAGCCGCAACGAGGCCCACACTCAGGTGCCGGCCTTCCTCGGCCAGGCCGACCCCGTCCAGAAGGCCCTGTTCCTGCGCACCGGCCGGCTCCCGGACCCCTGGGGCGACCAGGTGCTCACCTCGGGCGTGAGCGCCGCGTTCATCGTCGCCGCCTGCTTCGCCCTGGTCGCGGCGGTCATCGCGCTCTTCGCGATCCAGGTCCGCCCCTCGGACCTGGAACGCCTCAAGGGCCACCACGCCCCGGCGGCCGTCTAGCCGACGGCCTTCACCTCAGCCGTGCCCACCCCTGCGCACCCGTGCCCACCCCTGCGCACCCGTGTCACCCGTGCCCACCCGTGTCACCCCTGCGGCCGGATGCGGCAGCGGATCGGGCCGTCCGCCCGCAGGGTGATGCCGGCTCTGACCGGGACCTCGGTGTCCACGGCCTCGAACTCGTACGCCCGCAGGACCATCGCCAGCGCGATCACCGACTCCAGCATGGAGAAGTGCTGCCCGATGCAGGCGCGCGGGCCGCCGCCGAACGGGAACCACGCGTAGCGGGGGCGGCCGGCCTCCGCCTCCGGGGTGAAGCGGTCCGGGTCGAAGCGGTCCGGATCCGGCCAGTAGCGGGGGTGGCGGTGCGTCACCCACGGGGCCAGGATCACGTCCGAGCCCGCCGGGACGCCATGCCCTCCGACCTCGGTGGCCGCGACCGAACCGCGGCCGATGACCGGCGCAGCCGGATAGAGCCGCATCGCCTCCTTGAGGACCTGGGTGAGGTACGGGAGCCGGTCCAGGTCGGCGGCCTCCGGCGTACGGTCGCCCAGCACGCGGCAGACCTCCTCGCGGGCCCGCGCCTGCTGCTCGGGGTGACGGGCCAGCAGGTGCAGGGAGAAGGCGAGCGAGGTGGCGGTCGTCTCGTGCCCGGCGAGCAGGAAGATCAGCACCTGGTCGCGCAGTTCGGCGGCGTCGAACTGCGCGTCGTCCGTGCTGGTGGCGGCGGCGAGCAGGCTCAGCAGGTCCTCGCCCTCGCCCTCGCCTCCGTCCCCGGCCGTGGCCCCGTTCCGGCCTCGCCGTTCGGCGATGATCCTGTCGCAGACCGCGTACAGCTCGTCCATCGCGGCGGCGGCCCGCTTGTTGCCGGGAGTGGGCCAGGTGCGCGGGATGTTGGCGGGGGAGTAGCCGCGGCGCAGCACGTACTCCGTGATGACCGGAAAACACCGGTCGACCACGTCGACGGTGGCCTCCACGTCGGTACCGAACAGGATGCGGGCGACCGCGCGCAGGGCGAGCCGCATCATCTCCTCGCCGACGTCGATCACGGCGTCCGGGGCCCGCTCCCAGCTCTCGACGACGGCCCGGGTCTCGGCGGCGACGGCGCCCGCGTAGCCGTCCACCCGGCGCTTGGTGAAGAGCGGCTGCACCAGCCGCCGCTGGCGCAGGTAGTCCTCGTCCTGGCTGGTCAGCAGCCCGTTCCCGAAGGAGTCCCGGAGCTCCTGGTAGAAGGCGTTGTCCTTGCGGAAGTTGGCCGACTCCGCGGCCAGTACCTGCTGCGCGCCCTCGGCGGAAAAGACGCAGTAGAGCTCGGCCCGCAGCCCGGGCGGCCCGGCGGTGATCCGTACGACGTCGCCGTGCTGCTGCCGGGCGCGCAGGTAGGTCCCGAGCGAGTCCGATTTCAGGTCGAACAGCGAACCGACCAACGGAATCCCCGCGAGTGCGGGAACCTCCGTACCGCCGACTGCGCCGTCCGCCTTTGCTCCCACTGCCATGGCCGCCCCCTCGACACCGTACGTACGGCCCCGATTCTGCCCGGCCGACGGCCGGGGCGCCGGGGATCACCCCGCCGACCGGCTGAAACCAGCCGGTCGGCCCGGTCGGCCCGGTGGCCCAGGTCTCCGGGGCCGCCTACACCAGAGCCGCCCGCCAGTCGTTGCTCGCGTGCCAGTGGCCCGGCGGGTACTCGAACCGGGTTTCACCGAGCAGTACGAAACCCGCCGCGCGGCAGACCGCGTTGGACGCCCCGTGGTCGACGGACGGGAAAGCGTGGAGGTGGCGGCGCGTCCCGTGTTCCCGCGCATGGGCGACGAGCGCGCGGGCCGCCCGCGCGGCGAGACCGCGGCCCTGGAACTCGGGCAGGATGCCCCAGCCGGTCTCGTAGACCTCCTCGCCGTTCCAGACGCGCTCCCAGAAGCCGATGCTGCCCACGCTCTCGCCGTCCGCGACGACCCGGAACATCCGCCCGGCCGCCGGTTCGCGGGCGCTGAGCGCGAGGTACCGCGCATGCCGGTCCCGGAGCTTGGCGTCGCTCTCCGGGCCGCCGAGATGCGCGGTCATCACCGGCTCGTTCTTGCGCAGCAGCAGCCAGAAGTCGCCTTCGGCCCACGGTTCGAGGCTCAGGGAGTCGTCCATCCCCCCACGGTAACCACGACCCGCCGCCCGCCCGGGCGCCGGGCGGCTGCCGCCGTGCTCCTAGATGTCGCGGAAGATCTCGATCTGGGCGCCCACCGAGTTGAGGCGTTCGGCGAGTTCCTCGTAGCCGCGGTTGATGACGTAGACGTTGCGCAGCACCGAGGTGCCCTCCGCCGCCATCATCGCCAGGAGGACGACCACCGCGGGGCGCAGGGCCGGCGGGCACATCATCTCCGCCGCGCGCCAGCGGGTGGGGCCCTCGACCAGGACGCGGTGGGGGTCCAGGAGCTGGAGGCGGCCGCCGAGGCGGTTCAGGTCCGTCAGGTAGATGGCCCGGTTGTCGTACACCCAGTCGTGAATCAGGGTCTGGCCCTGGGCGGTGGCCGCGATCGCCGCGAAGAACGGGACGTTGTCGATGTTCAGCCCGGGGAACGGCATCGGGTGGATCTTGTCGATCGGGGCTTCGAGCTTCGAGGGGCGGACCGTCAGGTCGACCAGGCGGGTGCGGCCGTTGTCGGCCGTGTACTCCGCCGAGCGGTCGTGGTCCAGGCCCATCTCCTCCAGCACGGCGAGCTCGATCTCCATGAACTCGATCGGGACCCGGCGGATCGTCAGCTCCGACTCCGTGACCACCGCGGCGGCGAGCAGGCTCATCGCCTCGACCGGGTCCTCGGAGGGGGAGTAGTCCACGTCGACGTCGATGTTCGGGACGCCGTGGACGGTGAGGGTGGTCGTGCCGACGCCCTCGACCTCGACGCCGAGCGCCTCCAGGAAGAAGCACAGGTCCTGGACCATGTAGTTGGAGGAGGCGTTGCGGATGACCGTGACGCCGTCGTGCCGGGCGGCGGCCAGCAGGGCGTGCTCGGTGACGGTGTCGCCGCGCTCGGTCAGCACGATCGGGCGGTCCGGCGAGACTCCCGCCTCGACCTTCGCGTGGTAGATGCCCTCGGTCGCGGTGATGTCCAGGCCGAAGCGGCGCAGGGCGATCATGTGCGGCTCGATGGTGCGGGTGCCGAGGTCGCAGCCGCCGGCGTACGGCAGGCGGAACTGGTCCATCCGGTGCAGCAGCGGACCCAGGAACATGATGATGCTGCGGGTGCGGCGGGCCGCGTCCGCGTCCATGGCGTCCATGTCGAGGCGGGCCGGCGGGACGATCTCCAGGTCCACGCCCTCGTTGATCCAGCGGGTGCGGACGCCGATGGAGTTCAGCACTTCGAGGAGGCGGTAGACCTCCTCGATGCGGGCGACCCGGCGCAGTACCGTACGGCCCTTGTTGAGCAGCGTGGCGCACAGCAGCGCCACGCACGCGTTCTTGCTCGTCTTGACGTCGATGGCGCCGGACAGCCGGCGGCCGCCGACGACGCGCAGGTGCATCGGGCCCGCGTAGCCCAGGGAGACGATCTCGCTGTCGAGCGCTTCACCGATCCGGGCGATCATCTCAAGGCTGATGTTCTGGTTTCCGCGCTCGATCCGGTTCACGGCGCTCTGGCTGGTGCCGAGCGCATCCGCGAGTTGACTCTGCGTCCAGCCACGGTGCTGCCGGGCGTCACGGATGAGCTTGCCGATGCGTACGAGGTAGTCGTCTGCCATGGATGCACCGTATCTCAGATATGAGATGACTCCTGCTTCGGGTGTGGCGGACGGGTGTTACGGACCGTCAGCTCCACCCGGAGCTTCTCTGCATCTCGCTGATTACGGACATCTACCCCTTTATCTGCATCACCTAACCGATGTCACCCGTCAGTGGCCGCAGGCGTGGTGGCGGCCGCCGTGGACCGCCGTGTACGACGCCGGGCGCGCGGCTCCGGCGGCGCGGGTGAGGGCGGCCGCCGCCGCCCGGCCGGCCTCCGAGCCCGCGTCGTGCACGACCCGGCCGCCGACCAGGGTCATCCGTACGCCCGTCCCGCTGATGTCCGCCACCGGACAGCGGGTCACATCCCGGTCCAGCAGCACCAGGTCCGCCGCCTTGCCCGGCTCCACCGTCCCCGTCAGCCCCTCCTGCTTCAGCTGCCACGCCGTCCCGGCCGTGTGCATCCGCAGGGCCGACGTGCGGCTCAGTCCCTCCTGTTCGCGGTACAGCTCGCCCGTGCCGTACGCGCCCTGCCGGTCGACCGCGGTCCGCAGCTGGTTCCACACCTGGAGCGCGTCCACCGGCCAGTCCGAGCCGCCGGTCAGCCGGGCCCCCGCCCGCTCCAGGCTGCGCGCCGGGTACATCCACCGGTGGCGCGCGGGGCCGATGTACGGGAGCAGGGCCTCCATCGTCCAGGTGTCCTGCGCCGCCCACTGGAGCTGCATGCACGCCGCGACGCCCAGCTGAGCGAAGCGCCGCAGGTCCGCCGGGTCCACCAGCTGCAGATGGGCGATGGTGTTGCGCGGATCCCGCAGACCGGTCACCCGTCGGGCGTACGCGTAGCCGTCCAGGGCCGTGCGCACCGCCCGGTCGCCCAGCCCGTGGGCGTGCAGCTGCCAGCCGGCCCGGTTGAACGCCGCCGTCAGCCGGCCGTAGTCCGCCGCCGAGGTGTACAGCTCGCCGCGGTTCGCGGTCGGCTTGCCGTTCCCGTCCAGGTAGGGCTCCAGCAGCGCGGCGGTCTGCGCCGGGTACTCGATGACCCCGTCCAGGAACACCTTGACCGTCCCGAACCGCAGGCCGCGCACCCCCTCGAACTCCTTTCGCAGCCCGCCCGCGTACGCCAGGGCCCCCGCCGGGTCCTTGGTCTGCTCCGCGTCCAGCCGGATGGCCGGCACGATCCGCTGCGGCAGCCTCCCCGCCGCCGACAGGGCCTGGTAGAGCTCCAGCTCGTGCCGTCCGACCAGGGCGTCCATCATCGTGGTGACCCCGGACGCGGCCGCCAGCCCCAGCACCTTCGCGCAGGCTTCGACCAGTTCGGCCCGGGTGGGTTGCGGGACGTGCCGCTGCACGAGGTCCTGTGCGTCGTCCTTCAGGACGCCCGTCGGCTGCCCGTCCGCGCCCCTCACGATCCGGCCGCCGACGGGGTCCGGGGTGGCCGCGGTGATCCCGGCGAGCTCCAGGGCCCGCCGGTTCGCCCAGAGGTTGTGCCCGTCCCCGCCGACCAGCGCGACAGGTCTGCGGGTCTCCAGCGCGTCCAGCATCGAGTGGTGCGGCACGCTCCCGGCCGGCAGCAGCCCGACGGGGTTCCAGTCCTCCACCACCAGCCAGCGGTCCGGCTCGGCGCCCGCGCCGCCGGTGTCGGCGAGGAAGCCGGTCAGCAGCTCCCGGAGCTCGGTCAGGGTGGTCTGCGCCCCCTCCAGCGAGGGCCGCAGGGACCGGTCGCCGGCGCCCAGCGGGTGCACGTGCCCGTCGTGGACACCGCTCATCACCGTGTTGCCGCGCGCGTCGACGACCTCGGTGTCCCGCCCGACGTGCCGGCGCACCGCCGAACCGCTCCCGGTGGCCAGGATCTTGCCGTCCCGGCCGACCGCGAGCGCCTCGACGGGCGCTCCGCCGCCCGAGGTCCCGGTGAACACCCGGGCGTTGTGGATCACCAGGGTGGCCGAACCGCGCCCGCCGGACGCGGCCGCGGCCGCCGCGGGCCCCGCCCCCAGCAGGCGGGCCGCA
>LJCW01000343.1 GCA_001298555.1 Actinobacteria bacterium OV450 | reverse complement strand
CGCCCGCGACCTGCCGGGGCTGCCCGGCGTGGACGCCGCCCTGCTGGCGGATGCCGCCCGCTTCCACGCGGACCTGCGGAGCCGGCCGTCGTCCCGGCGTCGGCCTCCGTCCCAGCCTCGGCCGCGGTCCCGGCCGTCGTCCCGGCGTCGGCCTCCGTCCCGGCACCGGCCGCGGTTCCGGCGTCGGTCTCCGTCCCGGCGTCGGTCTCCGTCCCGGCGTCGGCCTCCGTCCCGGCACCGGCCGCGGTCCCGGCACCGGCCGCGAGGCCGGACGCCGGGACGGCCGCGGGCTCGGGCGTGACGGCGGGGTCGGAGCCGTGCGTACCGGCCGCCGGATCGGGCGAGTTGGCGGGCCGGGCCTCGGTCATGGCGTCCGGCGCGGCAGCGGAGTGGCGCCGGGCTGCCTCGGGGTGGTTCCGCTGGTGCGGGATGGCCGGTATGCCGTCCATCTGTCGTCCCCCCTGCCTTCCGTCGGTGTAAGGGCCAGTCTGCCCTGTCTTGCGCTTACCCGTCAGCCCGTGTCGGACCGATCACCCGCCAACTAGCTGACGCTTCGTCAGATCGACGCTACCGTAGTCCGTATGGAGACCTTCCCGAAGATCATCTCGGTGGACGACCACACGGTTGAGCCTCCCCACGTCTGGCGGGACCGGCTCCCGTCCAGATACCGGGACTCCGGCCCCCGGATCGTCCGCGCCCCCCTGAAGGAAATGACCTTCCTCGGTGGCAAGTTCGCCCCCGTGATGGGCGCCAAGGGCGACGACGGTCCCATCGGGGACTGGTGGGTCTACGAAGACCTGCACCGCCCCCTCACCCGGCTCGACACCGCCGTCGGCTACGACCGCGACGAGATCAGGCTGGAGGTGATCACGTACGAGCAGATGCGCCCGGGGTCGTTCTCGGTTCCCGACCGTCTCGCGGACATGGACGCCAACCACGTCCAGTCCGCCCTCTGCTTCCCCACCTTCCCCCGCTTCTGCGGCCAGACCTTCACCGAGGCCAAGGACCGCGAGCTCGGGCTGCTCGGCGTCCGCGCCTACAACGACTGGATGGTGGAAGAATGGTGCGGCCCCGACGCCGGCGGCCGGCTCATCCCCCTCACCCTCATCCCGCTCTGGGACGCCCGCCTGGCCGCCGCCGAGGTCCGCCGCAACGCGGCACGCGGCGTCCGCGCCGTCGCCTTCTCCGAGATACCGCCCCACCTCGGACTCCCCTCCGTCCACACCGATGAGTGGGACCCCTTCCTGGAGGCGTGCAACGAGACCGGCACGGTCGTCGCCATGCACATCGGCTCGTCCTCGCGGATGCCGTCCACCTCGGCGGACGCCCCGCCCGCGGTCGGCTCCACCATCACGTTCGCCAACTGCTGCTTCTCGATGGTCGACTGGCTGATGAGCGGCAAGTTCGAACGCTTCCCCAACCTCAGGATCATGTACGCGGAGGGTCAGATCGGCTGGATCCCGTACATCCTGGAACGCGCCGACGTGGTCTGGGAGGAGAACCGCGCCTGGGGCGGCGTCGCGGACAAGGTGCTGCGCCCGCCGTCGGAACTCTTCGCGGAACACGTCTTCGGCTGCTTCTTCGACGACCCCTTCGGACTGAAGAACCTCGACTCCATCGGAGTCGCCAACGTCCTCTACGAGACGGACTACCCGCACTCGGACTCGACCTGGCCCAAGTCCCGCGAGGTCGGTGAGGCCCAGATGAGACACCTCGCACCCGACGTCGTCGAGCGCATCGTCCGCGGCAACGCCATCGACCTGCTCGGTCTGACCCCGGAAGGGCTGTGGCCGGGGGCATAGTGGTCCCCTTGCGGCGAGGGCGGACGACAAGGCATGCTTCGCCGTAGCAAAGTGGGAGGGGTGGTGGCGGTGGACAAGCGGACCGTGGTGACCGGGGTGTTGTGCGCGGTGGCGGCGCTGGGCGCATCCGCTGCCATGACGAAGGTGGTGCCGGCTGCGGAGGGCCGTTCGGCCCCGCAGGTGAAGGCGGCGGCTCCGGTGAAGCCGTCATCGAGCCCATCTTCGCGATCGCAAGCGGGCAAGGAGCCGCAGCTGAACACCTCGGGCACACCCCGGCCGGGTAGCCCCGCCGCCTTCACCGGCGCCCTCTTCGAGGGCGGTGTGCAGGGTGATCACTTCTGCACCGCCACCGTCGTGCACAGCCCGGGCAAGAACCTGATCGTCACCGCCGGCCACTGCCTGCTCGCCGGGAAGCACGACGGCGGCGGAGCCGTCTTCGCACCCGCGTACGCCAACGGCGCTGCCCCGTACGGCGCCTGGACGATCGAGGAGGTCTACGAGGACCCCCGCTGGTCCGAGGACTCCGACGACGACTACGACCTCGCCTTCGCCCGGCTCGCCCCGGATGCCTCCGGCCGCAACATCGAGGACGTCACGGGCGCCGCGACCCTGGACACCACGAGCCGCTCCGGCGAGGAGATCACCGTCACCGGCTACCCGGCGGACCGCAAGGTGCCCCGGACGTGCACGGCGTCGGCGATCCGCGAGACCCCGACGGAACAGCGCTTCGACTGCGCGGACTTCCCGGGTGGCACGAGCGGCAGCGCCTGGCTCGCCCGCGACGGGAAGATCATCGGCATCCTGACGGGCGGCGACACGGACGACGTCTCGACCAGCACCATCCTGGGCGACTACGCGGCGGCGCTGTACGCGAAGGCGACCACCGCGGCCCGCTAGGCCCGGGCGCACGGGGTCGGTCAGACCACCAGTCCGAGGTGGACCGGCCCGGCCGGCGCGTCGGCCAGCAGGTCCGCGAGCCGCGGCGGCCACAGGGGCTCCCCGAGCGTGGCCAGCGCCTGCTGCGACAGCCACCGCCAGTGCGCGTCGGGCGACTCGGGCACGGGGTCGCGCCGCGGGCCGGTGGTCACGTAGATGTGCTCGTGCTGGCGGACGGGGATCCCCTGGTGGGTGAAGTCGTGCTCCCAGGTGCACAGCAACCGCTGCGGTTCGAGATCGGTCCACCCGGTCTCCTCCCGCAACTCCCGCCGCACGCACTCCTCGGGAGTCTCCCCGGGATCGATCCCGCCGCCGGGCGGCAGCCAGTGGATGCCGACCTCGATGTTGTTCTCACGGAAGAGGAACACCGACCCGCTGGGCGAGAGGATCACAATGCGGGCTGCCTGCCTGGGAGTTCTCATCAACTCAGCGTACGACGCCCGGCCCGCGGGAGCGATGGCGCCGACGGCCCGAGGCCTGGCGGTGGAGCGCCGGCCGCTCGTTCCGCCCGGTGCCTTCCGTCCCTCACGCCGTCTGGAGGCCAGGGCGGGGGAGAGGCGGACCGCCGGGTAGAGGCCTGCCGGGGTGCCTATGGCCGGGGTTGACGCGAAGCCGCCGGTCACCGCCCCGGGGGGGACCACCCGGGGGAGATCGCCCGCGCGGGCCCAGGCCGCCGTGGCCGCCGCGCCGAGCGCGATGCCCGCCGGGCCGCCGAGCCCCGACAGGAGCAGGGGCTCCGTGACGAACGGGATGTGCACCTGGCCCTTCGTCGCACCCGGGGAGCGGCGCAGGCCGATCTCGCGGCGGCGCTTCGGGGCCGAGGGGATCATGGTGCTCGCCACCCGACCCCGCCCCCCAGCAGGTTGATTGCGCCGGGGCCGAGAGGGAGCGTGCTGAACGCTCCCTCCGTCGCGGCCTTCGCCAGGAGTGCCGCGGACGGGTCCGTCACCGAGACCGTGCCCGGCGACTGCGGATCGGCCGTCGGGGCGATCAGGCCGCGGACCGCCGTGACGCGGTCGTCCGCCGAGCGCCCGTAGACCGCCGTCGGGTGGCCGTCGAAGCCGGGCAGCTGCCCGGCCGCCTCCCAGCCGATCAGTGCCGAGCGTTCGATCTCCGGGGCGGGCGGGACCGGGGCCGGGATGCCGATGACGGTGAAGTACAGGCCGCCGACGAACGCGGGGCACCGGCCCGGTGGACCTCGCGCCGCTCGTCGAGGCGGAACTGGCGCAGATGGAAGTGGCACAGACGGAATCGGCGCAGGCGGCGGCCGGCGCGGACGCGGTGGCCGGGCCCGGCCGGGTGACCGGGACCGGCCCGGTCGTCCTGCGGCGCCTGGTCCCCCGGTGACATGCCGGGGGACCGTGCCCTGCTCGGGCACCTGGTGCGGAACCTGCTGGTCAATGCCGTACGGCACAACCGGCCCGGCGGCCGGATCGCCGTGGCCACCTTCCCCGACGGGGTGCTGACGGTGTCCCACACGCGCCCGGTCATCGACCCCGCCGACGTGCCGCGGCTGCTGGAGCCGTTCCGGCGGCGCGCCCAGCGTCGGCACACCGCGGGGGAGGGAGCCGGGCCGGGACTGCCGGTCGTCGCCCCGATCGCGCGGGCGCACGGCGCGGAGCCGGTGGTGCGGGCCGATCGGGGACCCGGGCGGCGGGCTGACGGTCCGGGTGCGCCTTCCGGGGAGACCTGCGCCGCACCGGACGGCGTCGCCTCAGGAATCCTGATGATCGCGTGTGTACCGTCGGAGGCATGAGCAAGCACCCCCGAGCCGGCTCCCGCATTCCCCGCACCTTCCGCAGCCTCCGGTTGCCCCGACGCGCCGTCGCCGTCGCAGCCGCCGTGGGCCTGCTGGCCTTCGGAGCCGGCTGGGCCTACACCGTCCAGGACGGTGACTCCGGCGCCACGGTCCAGGCCAGGACCGGGGACCGCCCCGCCGCCGGGGCCGGCCCCCCACGCCCGGCCGGTCCCGCCGCCGCCGCCCCCGCCGATTCCGCCCGAGCCACCCGCGGGACGCGCGGCGCCCCGGGGGCGCCCGGTGCCCCCGCGGCACCGGGCGCCCCCGGGACCGCCGCCGCGTCCCCCGACGCCGACCGGGGGCTCCCCGACGTCAGCGACGAGACCCGGGCGAAGATCCCGGCCACCGCCCGCCAGCTCCTCCTCGTCACCGGAAAGGGGACGGACTCCTCGGAGTCGACGGCGGCCCTCTACACCCGGCCGTCGGCCGGCGCGGACTGGGTCCGGAGCAGCGAGAGGTGGCCCGCGCACAACGGTGCCAGCGGCTGGAACGCCGCCGAACGCGAGGACGGGGACCTCACCACCCCCGTGGGCGTGTTCACCCTCTCCGACGCCGGCGGTCTGCTGGAGAAGCCGCCCGGCACGAAGCTCCCGTACGACCACAACCGGCTCTTCGTCCCCACCGGCCGGGGCGTGAACGGGGAGTCCCTCGCGGGCGCATTCGAGTACGTCGTCGCGATCGACTACAACCGCCGGACGGGGTTCTCCCCGCTGGACCTCGTCAAACCGGAGGGTGAGGACAAGGGCGGCGGCATCTGGCTCCACGTCGACCACGACGGACCCTCACAGGGCTGCATCGGCATCCCGAAGGAGGCCATGAAGAAGCTCCTGGGCACCCTGGACCCGGCGGCGAAGCCGGTCATCGTGATGGGCCCGGCCGGCTTCTGACCTCCCGGTCCCGGGCCGGGTGCGGGCCGGAGGCAGGATCGCGCAGGAGCAGTCCGATGTACGCCAGGTCGAAGAGGCTGCACATGACGCCCAGCCCGAGGACGAAGGCAGAGCCCTCGACGACCCCGAACAGCAGGGTCGGGGCGAGCGTCCCCAGCCACTTGGCGACGGCGATCACGAGGGACTGCCCGCGCGGCCCGCGCCGGCCGGCGTACAGGGCGACGAACAGGCCGGACATCAGCAGGTTCTGCAGGAACGCGGCGTACCGGGTGGCGTCGTGCGTTCCGAAGTGCGCGAGGAACAGCCACTGCACGGCGAAGCCGCTGCCGAACACGAGGACGCTCCACGCCGCGAACAGCGGGCGGGTGACGAAGCCGGGCAGCTCGGCGCGCCCGAACCGCAGGTACGTCCAGATGATCGCGATGTCGGCGGCCGCCCACACGACGTTGACGACGCCCTGAGCGGAGACCCCGCCGGTGAACTCGTTCACGGCGTAGGTCGCCTCCCACGCGAAGTTCAGGGCGAGCGCGGCGACCGGCATCGCGTACGTCCGGTCCCGCAGCCCGACCCGGATCGCCTCCACGTACACGAGGGTCCAGGCAACCCCGCTGACCAGGGTGAGGAACAGATCCACGGCATCTCCCCCGCTCGTACCAGAGGGGGAGGGTACCGGGCGGGCGGGGCGGGGCGCAGTGGTGTGCGGCGCCGCGGCGGCCGGCTCGGCGAGGGCGGTCCGCCCGGCCGTGAGCGACGTCGCCCCTATTGCCTGACGGACCGTCAGCTACGACGATGGCCCCGGCGCCGACGGCAACGCCGGAGGCGGCGGCACGGGGCGGACGACGAAGCGGAGGCGCCATGGCGCGCGTGTTTGCGGAAGGCCGGCTGGTCTACGGGATGCAGCTCCCGGTCCAGTCGCAGAGCACCATCTACGCCGAGCCCTGGGAGGCCTCGGCGACCGCCCTCGACCTCGCCGAAGTGGCGCGGGCCGCCGACCGGGCCGGCTTCGGGTACCTCGCCACCTGCGACCACGTGGCCATCCCGCGACGACTGGCCGGAGCCATGAGCACCGTCTGGTACGACCCCGTGGCCACCCTCGCCTTCCTCGCCGGGATCACCGAGCGCGTCCGGCTGCTGAGCCACGTCGCGATCCTGGGCCTGCGCCACCCCCTGCTCAGCGCCAAGCAGTACGCCACCGTCGACCACCTCTCGGGCGGCCGGCTCATCCTCGGCGTCGGTGCGGGCCACGTGCAGGAGGAGTTCGAGGTCCTCGGCGCCGACTTCGCCGGGCGCGGGGCCGTCCTCGACGAGACCCTGGACGCGCTGCGCGCCGCCCTCGGGCCCGAGGAGTACCCGGAGTTCGAGGGCGAGCGGTTCGCCTTCAAGGACCTCGGGCAGCTGCCGCGCCCGGTCCAGTCCCGCATCCCCGTCTGGGTCGGCGGCTCCTCGCCGGCCGCCGTCCGCCGGGCCGCGGTCCGCGGCGACGGCTGGCTCCCGCAGGGCGACCCGCGGGACCGGCTCCCGGCGCAGATCGCCCGGATCAGGGAACTCCGCGCGGAGGCCGGGATCGCCGACCCCGTCGAGTTCGGTGCGATCACCGAGGCGCTGTACGTCGGCGAGCCCGGCTGGGACACCGGCCGGCGCACCCTCACGGGCAAGGCGGAGGTGCTCGCCGCGTCCCTCCGCGAGTACCGCGCGCTCGGCGTGGACCAGATCCAGGTCCGCTTCCGCAGTCGTGACCGGGCCGAACTGACCGACCAGATCACCGCTTTCGGGGCCGACGTCGGCCCCCTCCTCAACGACTAGGCCTCAGGGGGCACCGCATGGGCAAGCTGGACGGGCGCGTCGTCGTCATCACGGGTGCGGCGCGCGGCCAGGGCGAGCAGGAGGCCCGGCTGTTCGTCGCCGAGGGCGCCAAGGTGCTCCTCGGTGACGTGCTGGACGAGCAGGGCGCCGCCGTGGCCGAGGAGCTGGGCGAGGACCGCGCCCGGTACGTACGGATGGACGTGAGCCGGGAGGAGGACTGGGCGGCGGCCGTCGCGGCGGCCAAGGGGGCGTTCGGCCGGATCGACGGGCTGGTCAACAACGCGGGCATCCTGCGCTTCAACGAGCTGGTCTCGACGCCGCTGGAGGAGTTCCAGCAGCTGGTCCAGGTCAACCAGGTCGGCGCGTTCCTCGGCATCAAGACGGTCGCCCCCGAGATCGAGGCGGCCGGCGGCGGCACGATCGTCAACACGTCCTCGTACACGGGCCTGACGGGCATGGCGTACGTCGGCTCGTACGCGGCCACCAAGGCGGCGATCGTCGGCCTGACGCGGGTGGCGGCGCTGGAGCTGGCCGCCAAGGGGATACGGGTCAACGCGATGTGCCCGGGCGCCGTGGACACTCCGATGGCCAATCCCGGGCTGCTGGACCCGGAGAACACGAGCGACGAGGCGCGGGACGCGATGGCGGAGCTCTACCGGCGGGTCGTGCCCATGGGGCGGGTGGGCCGGCCCGACGAGGTCGCCAGGCTGGCCCTGTTCCTGAGCAGCGAGGACTCCTCGTACATCACCGGCCAGCCGTTCGTCATCGACGGCGGCTGGATGGCGGGCGTCAGCATCCTCTAGGTGTGCTTCGAAGCGTATCTGATGAGACGTCAGGTATTGACGCTGCCGCTTCCGCGATGGAACAGTCGATTCATCAAATCTGACGACACGTCAGAAATCGAAGGACGGTGAACCCCCTTGGAATTCGGGCTCTTCGTGCAGGGATACGTGCCTGAGGCGCGGTCCAAGGTCGACCCCGAGGCGGAGCACAAGGCGCTGATCGAGGAGACCGAGTACGTCATCCAGGCCGACAAGTCCGGCTTCAAGTACGCCTGGGCCTCCGAGCACCACTTCCTGGAGGAGTACTCGCACCTGTCGGCGAACGAGGTGTTCCTCGCCTACCTCGCCCACGCCACCGAGCGCATCCACCTCGGCTCCGGCATCTTCAACCCGCTGGCCCCGGTGAACCACCCGGTCAAGGTGGCCGAGAAGGTCGCCATGCTGGACCACCTCTCCAAGGGGCGCTTCGAGTTCGGCACCGGCCGCGGCGCGGGCAGCCACGAGATTCTCGGGTTCCTGCCCGGCATCACGGACATGAACCACACCAAGGAGATCTGGGAGGAGACCATCGCCGAGTTCCCCAAGATGTTCCTCCAGGAGGAATACGAGGGGTTCCAGGGCAAGCACTGGTCGCTGCCCCCGCGGAAGATCTTCCCCAAGCCGTACGGCAAGGCCCACCCGGCCATGTGGTACGCCGCCGGCTCCCCCTCCTCGTACGCGATGGCCGCGAAGAAGGGCCTCGGCGTCCTCGGGTTCAGCGTCCAGAAGGTCTCCGACATGGAGTGGGTGCTGGAGCAGTACAAGACGGCCATCCAGGAGGCCAAGGCCATCGGCGCGTTCGTCAACGACAACGTGATGGTCACCTCCACCGCGATATGCGCCGAGACGCACGACAAGGCGGTGGAGATCGCGGTCAACGCGAACATGAACCGCTTCCAGTCCCTGGTCTTCCGCTACCACGACACCTTCCCGCGGCCCGAGGCGATCCCGCAGTGGCCCGAGACGCTGCCCGAGTACAACGCGGAGATCATCGAGCTGCTGATCGCCGAGGAGCTGCTGATCTGCGGGGACCCGTCCGAGGTGCTCGCGCAGTGCAAGCGGTGGGAGCAGGCGGGCGCCGACCAGCTGTCCTTCGGCCTGCCGACCGGCGTCTCGTACGAGGACACGATGACCACCGTCAAGCTCATCGGCGAGCACGTCATCCCGAAGATCGACACGGACCCGGTCCACCGCACGACGCGCTTCCGCCAGGCCGCGTAGCAGCCCTGCGGGCCCCCGTACGGGGACGGCGTCTTCCCGGACCGCCGCCCCTGCCGTGCCCCGACCGGGCGGCCACCGGCCGGGGCACGGAGGCTCCCCCGTCGGCTGCGGCGCCGCCGTCGGGGGCTCGGCCCCCGAACCCCCGCGCCTCAAAGGCCGGCGGGGCTGGAAATGCCCCGTCGGGGCCAGAGCCAGCCTCGCCGGCGTTTGAGGCGCGGGTCCGGGGCGGAGCCCCGGGACGCGGCGCGCAGCGCGAACACCGGCCGCAGCCAAAACCAGCCCCGCCGGCGCTCGAGGCACGGAGGTCCGGGGCGGAGCCCCGAGAGAAGGGACGTCATGCTCGACCACGTCATCAAGGGCGCGACCGTCGTCGACGGCACCGGCGCCCCCGCACGCGTCGCAGACGTCGGCATCCGCGACGGCCGCATCGTCGCCATCGGCACCGTCACGGAAGAGGCCCGCACCACGGAAGACGCGCACGGGCTGGTGCTGTGCCCCGGCTTCGTCGACCCCCACACGCACTACGACGCCCAGCTGTTCTGGGACCCGTACGCGACCCCCTCCATGAACCACGGCGTCACCACCGTCGCCGGAGGCAACTGCGGGTTCACCCTGGCCCCGCTGCACCCCGACCGCCCCGAGGACGCCGACTACACGCGCCGCATGATGAGCAAGGTCGAGGGCATGGCCCTCAAGGCCCTGGAGGAGGGCGTCGACTGGACCTGGTCCACATTCGGCGAGTACCTCGACGCCCTGGAGGGCCGGATCGCCGTCAACGCCGGCTTCATGGTCGGCCACTGCGCCCTGCGCCGGCACGTCATGGGCGCGGACGCCGTCGGGGGACAGCCCACCCCCGAGCAGATGCAGCAGATGCTCGACCTCTTCCACGACGCCATGAACGCAGGCGCCTGGGGCCTGTCCACCACCCAGTCCGCCACCCACTCCGACGGGGACGGCGCCCCCGTCGCCTCCCGCCACGCCAAGCCGGCCGAGCTGCTCGCGCTGTCGAAGGCCGTCTCCGAACACGAGGGAACCCAGCTCGAAGCGATCGTCGCCGGCTGCCTCGACCAGTTCGCCGACGAGGAGATCGACCTCTTCATCGAGATGAGCGCCGCCGCCGGGCGCCCCCTGAACTGGAACGTCCTCACCATCGACGCCGCCGTCCCCGAACGGGTCCCGCGCCAGCTCGTACCGAGCGAACGCGCCCGCAAGGCCGGCGGCCGCATCGTCGCGCTGACCATGCCGATCCTCACCCCCATGAACATGTCCCTCGGCACGTTCTGCGCCCTGAACCTGATCCCCGGCTGGGGGGAGGTCCTCGGCCTGCCCGTGCCCGAACGGATCGCAAAGCTGCGCGACCCCGAGGTACGGGCCGAGATGCTGCGCCGCGCCGACAGCAAGGAGGCCGGTGTCTTCCGGCGCCTGGCGAACTTCGGCCGCTACGTCATCGGGGACACGTACAGCGAGGAGAACGAGGGCCTGTCCGGGCGGGTCGTGAACGACATCGCCGCCGAGCGCGGCCAGGACCCCTTCCAGTGCCTGGTCGAGATCTGCGCCAACGACGGGCTGCGCACGGTGCTCTGGCCCATGCCCACCGACAACGACCCGGCGAGCTGGGCGCTGCGCGCCGAGACGTGGCAGCACGAGGACGTCATGCTCGGCGGCTCCGACGCCGGCGCGCACCTGGACCGGATGTGCGGGGCCCCGTACACGACCCGTTTCCTCGGGGACTGCCTGCGCGGCCGCAAGCTGGTGCCGCTGGAACGGGCGGTGAAGATGCTCACGGACGATCCGGCGCAGCTGTTCGGGCTGCGCGAGCGCGGCCGGATCGCCGAGGGGTTCCACGCGGACCTGGTCCTCTTCGACCCGGAGCGGATCGAGGCCGGCCCGGCCACCCTCGTCCACGATCTGCCGGGCGACAGCCCGAGGCTGGACGCCCGCGCGATCGGCATCGTGTCCGTACGCGTCAACGGCGTCGAGACCATACGGGACGACCGGGTCACGGGGGCGGTCCCCGGGACCGTGCTCCGCTCGGGCCGCGACACGAGGACGGTGAGCACGCGATGAGCGGCACCCCGCAGCAGAAGCTGTACATCGGAGGCGAGTGGGTGGAGCCGGCCGGCGGTCACTACGACGTGGTCAACCCGGCGGACGAGACGGTGGTCGGGCTCGCGCCCGAGGCCTCGCGCGGTCAGGTCGAGGAGGCGGCGCGGGCGGCGGCGGAGGCCTTCGAGGGCTGGTCCCGTACGGCCCCGGAGGAGCGGGCGGCGGTCCTGGACCGGGCCGCGGACATCATGCAGCGCGAGTACGAGCCGTGGTCGGCCCTCGCCCGGGCGGAGACGGGCGCGCCGACCGGGATCGCGCGCGGCATGCAGGTCGGGGTGGGGGTCGCCCGCTTCCGGCGGTACGCGAAGGGAGCCCTCGAACCGGTCGAGCGCGGGCTGCCACCGCAGGTCACCGAGGCCGGGCCGATGGGCAGGGCGAGCGTCCTGGGGGCGCTGGAGGTGCGCCAGCCCGTCGGTGTGGTCACCTGCATCACCTCGTACAACAACCCGTGGGCGAACCCGGCGGGCAAGGTGGCCCCGGCCCTGGCCATGGGCAACACGGTGGTGGTCAAGCCGGCGCCGCAGGACCCGCTGTCGGTGTTCAAGATGGCCGAGGCCCTGCACGAGGCGGGCGCCCCGGCCGGTGTGGTCAACGTGGTCTGCGGCGCCTCGGTCGAGGTCGGCGAGGCCGCAGTGGACTCCCCGTACGTGGACATGGTGTCGTTCACCGGCTCCACGGGCGTCGGGCAGCGCATCGCGGAGGTCTGCGGCCGATCGATGAAGCGGCAGCTGATGGAGCTCGGCGGCAAGGGCGCGGCGATCGTCTTCGAGGACGCCGACCTGGACGCGGCGGTGACGGGGATCGGCACCACCTTCTCCTTCTACAGCGGCCAGATCTGCACGGCACCGACCCGGGTGATCGTCCACCGGGCGGTCTACGAGCGGCTGGTCGAGAAGCTGACCGGCTACCTGGCCTTCATGAAGGTCGGCGACCCGGCGGCGGCGGGCACCGTGGTCGGCCCGGTGATCTCCGCGGCGCACCGGGACCGGGTGGAGTCGTACGTCGAGCTCGGCCGCAAAGAGGGGGCGCGGATCGCGTACGGCGGCGAGCGTCCGGTGATCGGGGAGGGCCGCGGCTTCTACGTGGCGCCGACGCTGCTGGTGGACTGCACGAACGACATGCGGGTGGTCCGGGAGGAGATCTTCGGCCCGGTGGTGGTGGTCGTGCCGTTCGACGGGGACGAGGACGAGGCGGTCCGGCTGGCCAACGACAGCGATTTCGGCCTCCTGAGCTACGTGTGGTCCGGGGACTCGGCCCGCGCGTTCCGGGTGGCGCGCCGGCTGCGGGCGGGCGGGGTCGGCGTGAACACGATCGGCCGGAACATGGAGGCGCCGTTCGGCGGCTTCAAGCGCTCGGGAGTCGGGCGGGACGTGGGCTCGTACGCGCTGCACGCGTACAGCGAGATGCAGTCGATCGTCTGGACGGCCTGAGGCGCAGACGGCCCCTGCGGTCGCTCCGCGTGCGACCTGTTCTTCAAGGGCGTCTTCCCGGTGCTCGGCGGGCTCCTCCTCGCCGGCGTCTTCCTCAAGACCCTCGTCGGCATGTGGAACCCGTCGTACGGCTCCGGGTCCACCGTCCTCGGCGTCGGCGGCGTCTTCGTCATCGGCGTCGGCCTGCTCGCCCTCGGCTTGGTGATCATGCTGGTCACCGAACGCCGCAGCCCGGCCTTCTTCCGCGGCGGGATCCTGACGAAGTCCACCCCGGCCCTGGTCGTCGAGGACTGACCCGGCGGTCCCGGCGGTCACCCGAAGTGGGGCGGGGCGGTGACCCGGGAGGCCCGCGGGTCGTTCTGCACGGCATGAACGCCATGAAGCGCCGCCTCGCCGCCCTGGTCCTCACCAGTGGCGCCGCCCTCGCCCTGACCCCCGTCGCCGCCCACGCCGACGGGCCGACCATCGAGGGGCAGCCCGTCACCAAGCGCATCGGCCAGATCGCCAACCACCCCGGCCAGGCCGTGGACGACACGAAGACCGCCCTCGCCGTGACCGCGTCCGCCGCCGGCTCCGCCACCAAGGCCACCGACGCCTCCCTCACCGGCGCGGGCAGCGCCCTGAGCAGCGGCCTCCCCAAGCCCCCGGCGGTCCACTGACCGACCGGGAGGTGACGGTCCACGGCCGGACCCTCAGGGGGAGTCGATCGTTGAGCAGCCCATGATCCTCTGGTTGCTCAACACCTTCAGCACCTTCACCCTCGGCGTCCTCCTCGTCGGCGGCTTCGTCGCGCTCGCCGCGGGCGGCAGCGTCGCCGCCCGCCGCCGCTTCCCGCACCTGGCCGGCGGCGAACACAACGAGATGGTCGGGGTGGCCCTCGGCATGTTCGGCGCGATCTACGGCATCATCCTCGCCTTCGTCGTCGTCACGCTCTGGACGCAGCTGGAGAACACCGAGACCGTCGTGGCGACCGAGGCGACCGACCTGGCCCTCGTGGTGCGCAGCGCCGAGGCCTTCCCGCCGGCCGAACGCGCCAGCGTGGAGCGCGCGGTGGGCGACTACGTCCACGCCGTCGTCGAAGTGCAGTGGCCCAGGATGCGCGACGGCCGCCCCAGCTACGACGCGACCGCCGAGCAGACGCACGGCCTCTACCGGGCGTTGCAGTCGTACGAGCCCAGCGGCACCCGCAGCGAGACCTTCTACGAGGAGGCCGTCGACCGCATCAACGACGTCGCCGCCCAACGCCGGGCCCGCATCTCGATGGCCGAAACGTCCCTGCCGGTGCTGCTCCAGGTCCTGGTGTACGGGGGCGCGCTCGTGATCCTCCCGCTCACCTTCCTGTTCGGCCTGCGCAGCCTGAAGATGCAGCTGCTGTTCGTCTCCGCGGTGGCCGGGCTGATCGGCTTCAGCCTGCTGCTGGTGATGGCGCTGGACCGGCCGTTCGCGGGCGACCTGAGCGTGAGCCCGGCCCCGTACCAGGAGGCGGCACTCGCCCAGTTCTGGCCGGCGCGGTAGCGGCTCGGCCCCAGGTGCGGGAGCACAGGACGAGGCGGTGGCCGTCGGGGTCGGCGACGGTGACCCCGTACTCGGCCCAGTACGGGCTGCGAGGATCGCGGGTCAGCTCGAAGAGGGCCGGTCGCCAGTGATGTCTTTTTTGGGAATTGTATACACCCCCGGACTGGAGGCTGTGATGTCCCGAACGGTGATCGACCTTGACGACGAGGCCCCGGCGGAGGCGGCCCGGCACCTCGGCACCACGACCAAGCGGGACACCGTGAACGCCGCCCTGCCGGAGATCGCCGACCGGCGCCGCAGAGCGGCCGCGGTCGAGCGCATGCGGCAGATGGTCGCCGATGGCGAGATCGACTTCTCGGCCATCGAGGGTGGCGACGCGGGCGCGCGGGAGCCGGGAAGGCAATCCGCCGCGTGAGCGAGGGCTTCCTGATCGATACGAGTGCACTCGTCCGCTTCCACCGCCGGCAAGCCGCGCCCGCAGGGGACGAGGCGGTCACCTCGGGAGTCGTGGGGCTGTGCGAACCGGTGCGCCAGGAGTTCCTGCGTGCCGTCGGGGGCCGCCCGGCCTACTACGAGGCCGACGGCCTGCTGCGGGAGACCTTCCCGTACTTCGTGGCCCGCGACTCCGTCTGGGAGGACGCCTCGGCACTCCAGCAGAGGCTGGCCGACGAAGGCTGCCACCAGTGCGCGAGCCCGGTGGACCTGCTCGTCGCCGTCACCGCGCAGCACCACAAGCTGACCGTCCTCCACCAGGACGCGGACTTCGAGACCATCGCCCGCATCACGGGACAGCCCGTGCGACGCATCGCGGACTGAGCGCGCCGCGCCGCCCGACGTCAGGTCTGCCAGCGGGGGGCGTTGTCGTTCGGGGTGTCGGGGCTGGCGAAGTGGAAGGGGACGCCCAGGTGCGTCGCCAGGGCGGTGCCGGCGCGGGTGGCCACCGTGGCGGACGGTTCGGGGCCCGTCGCGGTGCCGCCGAGGGAGCGCAGGGCTGCGTCCCGGTAGACGGTGGCCAGGGAGTGCTCGCCCGGCGGGTCTGCGGTGACGGCCAGCAGGATCACGAACCAGTCGTGGACCGTGTCCCCGTCCCAGACGGCCTCGACCGCCACCACGCGCCCGGGCAGCCCGTCGGCGCGGGCCGTCAGGGACTCGAGGTCGACCGGGCAGTCGGGAGTGCGGGCGATCCGGTCGCCGAAGTGCCGGTAGCGGTCGCCGACGAGGAACTGGGCGTGCGCGAGGCCGAGGCCGCCCGCGCGGCCGGCCTCCCAGGCGGTCCGGACCGCCTGCATGAAGTGGTCCTGCAGGACGTACCCGTCGATCTGCGTGCGGACGCCCGCCGGCAGCCGCTCCCACCAGTGGCCCCACTCGCTCATGCCGCTCCCTCCGGGACGAAGACGCTGACCCGGTGCGTGGTCGGATGGGTGAGGCGGCCGCAGAACATGTCGATGCGCACGTGCCTTGCGCTTGCGCTGGCCCGGCATGTGGATCAGCCCCCTCCCGGGGGCCATGGTCGGGCGAGGTCCGGGCCCGCGTCGAGCGAATTTGAGACTCAGCGACGCAGCGACGCAGCGACTCAGCGACTCAGCGACTCAGGGCTCCGAGGCCCAGGCGCCCAGACGCCCAGACGCTCAGAGGTACTGCGCGTAGTCGTCCAGCACGCGCAGGATCTCGGCCTCCTTCGCCGGCGGGAGCTGCAGGACGACCTCCTCGATGCCCAGGTCGGCGTAGTGGCCGAGCTTGCCCGGGTTGGGCTGGACCGCGTACGGGACCACGTGGAGGTCCTTCGGGTCGCGGCCCGCGGTCTCCCAGACCTGGCGCAGCACCGGCATCGACTCGGAGAGGCCGCCGCCGCCGATCGGGAGCCAGCCGTCGGCGTGGTCGGCGATGGCGGCGAACAGCTTCGGGCCGGCGGCGCCGCCGATCAGGGTGCGGGGGCCGTACAGGGGGTGGCCGGGACCGAGTTCACGCGGCGGCTGGACCGGCTTGGGGTGGGCCGCACTGGCCTGGACCGTGCAGAACTCACCCACGTGCGCGGTGGGTTCCGGAGCCCACAGGGCGCGCATCAGGGCCATCCGGTCCCTGACGAGTTCGCGGCGGGTGCGCCAGTCGACGCCGTGGTCGGCGGCCTCCTCGACGTTCCAGCCGTAGCCGATCCCGAGGGTGAAGCGGCCGCCGGAGAGGTGGTCCAGCGTGGCGATCTGCTTCGCGAGGTCGATCGGGTCGTGCTGCGCGACGAGGGTGATGCCGGTGCCGAGGGCGAGGCGCTCGGTCACGGCTGCTGCCTGGCCGAGGGCGACGAACGGGTCGAGGGTGCGCCCGTACACCTCGGGGAGGTCGCCGCCCATCGGCGCGGAGGTGTCGCGGGAGACCGGGATGTGCGTGTGCTCGGGGAGGTAGAGCCCCGCGAACCCGCGCTCTTCGAGGGCGCGGGCGAGACGGACGGGGGAGACGGTCCGGTCGGTCAGGAAGATGGTCGTGGCGATCCGCATGGCTGAGGGCACCTCCGTGGTTCCCGGGGTCGGCGAAGGGCCACGCTACGGCCTGCGGGGCGCAATGTTGAGGGGGCGTCAGCAGACGGGGTAGCGGGCCGTCCAGCCGGAGCCGCTGCCCGAGGCGGCCGGGCCGTGCAGGGAGGGGCCCTGGGTCATTTCGAGGGCGAAGTCGTCGGCGAGTTCCAGCAGGGTGGCGCGGCCTTCGAGGACGGCGAGCCATCCGCCCGGGAGGGCGGTCTCGCCGTGCAGCGCGCCGAGCAGTGCGCCGCACAGGGCGCCGGCGGAGGCGGGGTCGCCCTCGTGCGTGACGGCGAGGCGCAGGCCGTGCGGGACGTCTTCGGCGACGAGCGCGCAGTAGACCGCGACGGCGAGGGCGTCCTCGGCGCGGCCTTCGGGGTGGCCCTCGCGGTGGCCCTCGGGGTGGCCCTCGCCCCCGGCGGAGGCGAGGGCGGCGACGGAGTCGGGGGAGGGCGGGCCCTGCGGGACGGCCGCGACGGCACGCTGGAGGGCGTCGGTGACGCCCTGGTGGCCGGCGCGGGACCCGAGCAGGCCGAGGGTGCGCTGGATGGCGGCGTCGAGGGAGTCGCCACGGGTCAGGCCGTGGACGATGACGGCGAACGCTCCGGCGGTGAGGTACGCGCCGGGGTGGCCGTGGCTCTGCGCCGCGCACTCGGTGGCGAGTTGGAGGACCAGTGCGGGCTCCCAGCCCACCAGCAGGCCGAACGGGGCCGAACGGGCGGCGGCCGCCGCGCCGCGGGCGGTGGGGTTCTTCGGCCGGTCGAGGGTGCCGAGGACGTCGTCGGCGAAGCCGGTCAGGGAGGCGCGGTCGGGCCCGCGGCGGGCGTAGAGCCACTCCTGCGCACCGAGCCAGCCGTTGTCCCGACGGCGCTCGTCGGGGCCCCAGTCGCGCTGGGTGGCGGCCCAGCGCAGGTAGGCGCGGTGGATGTCGGTGGGCGGGTGCCAGGCGCCGGTGTCCCGGCGCACGTGGGCCCGTATGAGCCCGTCGGCGGTGAACAGGCTCAACTGCGTGCCGGCGGTGACCGACCCGCCGGGGCCGACGGGGCGGGCCGGGCCCCCGTGCGCCGGGACACCGCCGCCGACGCCGCTGGCCGGGGCGACCGGGCTGGCGGGGCCAACGGCGCTGACCGGGCCGGCGGGGTGGCTCGGGCCCTGCGGGCCCACGAGGCCGTCGGGACCGGCGGCGCTGACCGGGCCGACCGGGCTGGCGGGACCAGCGCCGCCGACCGGGCCGACGGGGTGGCTCGGGCCCTGCGGGCCCACGAGGCCGTGGCCAACGGCGCTGACCGGGCCGACGCCGCTGATCGGGGCGACGGGGTCGGTCGGGCCCTGTGGGCTTGCGAGGCCGTGGGTACCGGCGGGGCTGGCTGGGCCGATGGGGCCAGCGGCGCTGACCGGGCCGGCGGGGTGGGCCGGGACCTGCGGGTCTGCGAGGCCGTCGGCACCGGCGGGGCTGGCCGGGCCGACCAGGCCGGCTCCGCCGATCGGGCCGGCTCCGCCGATCGGGCCGGCTCCGCCGATCGGGCCGGCCCCGCTGACCGGGCCGGTGGCGTCGGTCCGGTCCTGCGTGCCGGTCCGGCCGTGTGAGCCGTGCGTTTCGCGGGCCGCGGGGGCGCCGAGGGCGTCACCGAGGGCGGCACCGAGCAGCGTCCCGCGGACGCGGCTCCGGAAGTCCTGCTGCTCGGCCCGGCCCCAGAGCCCGAGCCCCAGCCCCCGCCCGTGGGTTCCGGTCCGGGCCGCGATCCCGGCCGCCCGCCCGGCAGCCCCGGCCCCGGCCAAGATCCGCCCCTCCCCCCGACCGCCGGCCCCGGCCCCCGGGCCGATCCCGGCTCCGGGCGCCCCCGCACCCCCGGCGCCCGTCCCGGCCCCGGCATCGGCCGCGGTCCGGGCTCCGGGCGCAGCGGCGCCCCCGGCCCCCGCGCCGAACTCGGCCGAGGCCCCGGCTTCCGCCGCGGTCCGGGCTCCGGGCGCGGAGCCAGGCCCGGTTTCCAGGGCGGCCCCGTCTCCGCGCACCCCTGCCCCTCCGGCCCCTGCCCCTCCGGCCCCTGCCCCTCCGGCCCCTGCCCCTCCGGCCCCTGGGCCGATCCCGGCCCCTGGGCTCATGCCACCGCCTGGGCCGGTCCCGGCACCGGGCGCCGGGCCGGCCCCGGCCGTGGATGCCGCCGTCCTGAGGGCCTCCAGGGCGTCCAGGGCGCCGAGGGCGGTGGGCCGCGGCGTGGTGCGGGAGCCGGCGTCCGGGGCGTTGCCGGGCGGGGGTGCGGGGGTCGACGGGCCCCCGGTGGCGGGGCCTGGGCTCGGTGTTGGTTCGAGCGCCCTTGCGGCCGTCGTGTCGTCCATCGAGATCCCCCTGCCCCGCCCGCCCCGGCATGCTCCGGCAAGCTCTGGCGCGCACTGTAATGGACACGCCCAACCTAATCCGGAGGCAGGCGGTCCACTAGCCCGTACGCGAGTCGAGAACGGCTGGAATCCGTACCGCGGTGAGGAGGCGTCTCGTTCCCGAGATGCACGATGGGGACGGCATCCGTGCAGGCAGTGCCCCTTGATCGACAAGTGGCACGTTTTGCCACTCGCCTTGGAGTCGGTCGGTTTCGGCCATGTCTCGTTCATCCAGAGTTCTTGGACGGCCAACAGCCTCGACGGCATGAAGAAGGCCCTGCTCGCCGCGACCGCCGTCGCCTCCGCGCTCACCGCCTCCCTGGTCGCGGCCCCCGCCGCCACCGCCGCCGCGCCCTCCACCGGGTGGGACCTGCCCTGGACCACCCACCACCACAGCCGTACCTCCGTCCCCTTCACCGAGGCCACCGTCACCGCCGCCCCCGCCGCCCCCGCCGCCCCCGGCACAACCGCCGGTACGGCCGGCACGGGCGGCACGTTCACCCTGAAGTGGAAGGCCCCGGGCACCAAGCGGGTCGAGATCAGGGCGAACGGCAAGGTCGTCGCCCAGGGCGGCCCCGAGGGCACCGCCACCGTGTCGGGGCTGCCCGCCGCCGACCGGCAGTGGTTCGACTTCACGCCCGACCGCGGCGTCGGCCTGCACCTCGCCGACCGGCTGGTCAAACTGGAGGGAACGGCCAACCTCCGGGACTCGGGCGGCTACCGCACCACCACCGGCCAGTGGGTCAAGATGGGCGAGGTCTACCGCTCCGACGCCCTCAGCAAGCTCACCGCCGCCGACCTCGCCAAGCTCCAGCGGCTGCGCGTGAGGACGGTCTTCGACCTCCGCATGGAGAGCGAGCGCACCACCGACCCCGACAAGGTCCCGGCCGGCGCCACGTACACCGTCGCCGACGTCTTCGCCGGCTCCGGTTCCTTCCAGGCCATGCCGAAGTCGCCCGACGAGGCCGTCAAGGCCATGGTCGACGCCGAGAAGGCGATGGTCTCCGGCGACGGCGGGAAGAAGGCCTACACCCAGGTCTTCGAGGGCCTGGAACGCGACCGCGACCGTGCGGTGCTCTTCCACTGCACCGCCGGCAAGGACCGCACCGGCTGGGCGAACGCCGCCCTCCTGACCGCCCTCGGTGTGCCGGGCGACACCGTCATGGCGGACTACCTGGCCAGCAACGACTACCGCAAGGCCGCCAACGACGCGATCCTGTCGCACCTGCCGGCCGCGCAGGCCGCCGTCTACAAGCCGATGCTCGACGTGCGCCCCGAGTACCTGAACTCCGGCTACGACGAGGTCAAGGCGGAGTACGGCACCTTCGACCGCTACCTGAAGGACGGGCTCGGTATCGACGCCCGCGGGCTGAAGCAGCTCAAGAAGGACATCCTGGTCGGCTGAACCGGTCCGCCGGTCCGCCGGTCCGCCGTCCGCCGGTCCGCCGGGACGTCAGGACGTCAGGACATACGGAAGGGCCCGGCCGGAATCGCTCCCGGCGGGCCCTTCCGCGTGGCCGCCGCGCGGCGGGCTCAGGACCTCAGTGGGCGCCGAGGTGGCGGTAGCTCGCCCACTCCTTCTCCTTCTCCTTCTGGCAGCTGTCGGTGTACAGCGGGCCGACGGCCTTCGGGACACCGGCGAAGTGGGAGCAGTTGGACGCGGCGGCCGCGTGACCGGCCTTGAAGGCGTCGATGTCGACGCCGTCGGCCAGGGCGGCACCCGCGGCACCCAGCAGGATGCCGGCGGCCAGGGCGGAAGCGGTGAGGGCGGTACGGAAACGCATGACTCTCCCGGAGATCTCTTCGAGGGCGCGCCAGCTCATCTGCGCGTCGGCCGGTGCAACAGCCCGCACCGGCCCCGGGGAACGGCCATTCACCCCAATGGCCCGGGCAGTATCGTTTCGACAGCGTCCATTGGCGGGACACGGGAGCGCGGTCCCCGCCGGCACCCCTACTCCAGTACCGGCAGCAGCTCCGGCAGGTGCCCGTCCGAGGCGAGGGCCGCCCGCTGACGTTCCTCCGGCACCTCCCCGTACAGCGTCGTACGCGGCTTCGCGGGCCGCCCGGCGGCCTCCGCGACGGCGATCAGGTCCTGTACGGACTTGTACGAGCCGTAACTGGATCCGGCCATCCGGGAAATGGTCTCCTCCATCAGCGTGCCGCCGAGGTCGTTGGCCCCCGACCGCAGCATCTCGGCCGCGCCCTCCGTGCCCAGCTTCACCCAGCTCGTCTGGATGTTGGTGATGTACGGGTGCAGCAGCAGCCGCGCCATCGCCGTCACCGCCCGGTTGTCGCGGACCGTCGGGCCGGGCCGGGCGATGCCCGCCAGGTACACGGGAGCGTTGGTGTGGATGAACGGCAGCGTCACGAACTCGGTGAAGCCACCGGTCTGCTGCTGGATCCGGGCCAGCGTGCGGAAGTGCCCGAGCCAGTGCCGCGGCTGGTCCACGTGCCCGTACATCATGGTCGACGAGGACCGGATGCCCAGCTCGTGCGCCGTGGTGACGACGTCGATCCAGTCCGCCGTCGGCAGCTTGCCCTTGGTCAGCACCCAGCGGACCTCGTCGTCCAGGATCTCCGCCGCCGTGCCCGGGATGGAGTCCAGGCCGGCCTCCTTGGCCGCCGTCAGCCACTCCCGTACGGACATCCCGGTCCGCGTCGCGCCGTTGACGACCTCCATCGGGGAGAACGCGTGCACGTGCATCCCCGGCACCCGCGCCTTCACCGCGCGCGCGATGTCGAAGTACGCCGTCCCCGGCAGGTCCGGGTGGATGCCGCCCTGCATGCAGACCTCGACCGCGCCCACGTCCCACGCCTGGGCCGCCCGGTCGGCGACCTGGTCCAGCGACAGCGTGTACGCGTCGGCGTCCGTACGGCGCTGCGCGAAGGCGCAGAACCGGCAGCCGGTGTAGCAGACGTTCGTGAAGTTGATGTTCCGCGTGACGATGTACGTGACGTCGTCGCCCACCACCGACTTGCGCAGGTCGTCCGCGATCCGGCACAGCGCGTCCAGCGCCGGGCCGTCCGCGTGCAGCAGGGCGAGGGCCTGGTCGTCGGTGAGCTTCACCGGGTCGTCGGCGGCCTGCGCGAGCGCCGCCCGCACGTCGGTGTCGATGCGCTCGGGGACCATGCCGGGCGCCGCCGCCTCGCGCAGTGCCTCCCAGTCGCCGTACACCTCGTCGAAGTCGGTGCGCCGGTCGCCCGTGCGGCCCTCCGAGTCGATCGCGGTGTGCAGGTCGGTGCGCCCCACGGAGGTGAACGCCTCCTCCGGCTCCTGCCACGGGTGTCCGGTGACCACGGCGTCCGGGTTCGCGAGGCCCGTCTGCGGATCGGCCAGTGCCCGTACGTGCGGCAGCAGCCGCGGGTCCAGCCAGGGCTCGCCGCGCTGCACGAACTCCGGGTACACGCACAGCCGCTCGCGCAGCTCGAAGCCGGCCGCCGCGGACTGCTCGGCCAGTACGTCGATCTGCGGCCAGGGCCGCTCGGGGTTCACGTGGTCGGGGGTCAGGGGCGAGACGCCGCCCCAGTCGTCGATACCGGCCCGGATGAGCCGCGCGTACTCTCCGTCGACCAGGTTGGGCGGCGCCTGCAGACAGCCCGAGGGCCCCATGATGTGCCGGGCGACGGCGACCGTCGCGACGAGGTCGTCCAGCTCGGCGTCGGGCATGCCGCGCATCGCCGTGTCCGGCTTGGCGCGGAAGTTCTGGATGATCAGCTCCTGCACGCCGTGGTACGAGCGTGCGACCCGGCGCAGCGCGAACAGCGACTCGGCGCGCTCCTCGTAGGTCTCCCCGATGCCGATGAGCAGCCCTGAGGTGAAGGGGACGGAGGACCGTCCGGCGTCCTCCAGCACCCGCAGGCGTACGGCCGGCTCCTTGTCGGGAGAGCCGTGGTGCGGGCCGCCGGGCTCGGACCACAGCCGGGTGGCGGTGGTCTCCAGCATCATGCCCATCGAGGGCGCCACCGGCTTGAGCCGCTGGAAGTCGGCCCACGACATCACACCCGGGTTCAGGTGGGGCAGCAGGCCCGTCTCCTCCAGGATCAGGATGGAGACGGCCCGCACGTAGGAGATGGTGTCGCCGTACCCCTGGGACTCGAGCCACTCCCGTGCCTCGGGCCAGCGGTCCTCGGGCTTGTCGCCGAGGGTGATCAGCGCTTCCTTGCAGCCCAGCGCGGCGCCCTTGCGGGCGACGTCGAGGACCTCGTCGGGGGACATGAACATCCCGTGCCCGGCCCGGCGGAGCTTGCCGGGGACGGTGGCGAAGGTGCAGTAGTGGCACTTGTCGCGGCACAGGCGGGTGAGGGGGATGAAGACGCTCTTCGAGTACGTGATGACGCCGGGCCGCCCGGCGGCCGCGAGGCCGGCGTCGCGGACCCGGGCGGCGGAGGCGGCGAGGTCTTCGAGGTCCGCGCCGCGCGCCTGGAGGAGTACGGCCGCCTCGGTCGCGTCGAGCGCGACGCCGTCGCGGGCCCGCCTGAGTGCGCGGCGCATCGCGTTTTCGGTCGGAGTCGTCATGCGGTGAGCATACGATCCGGCGTCCCCGCCGCGAGGGGCCTCCTCGTCCTCATCGCATCAGCTCACCGGCGTTGACCAGGAGGGATTGGCCGGTTATCGCCCGCGCACGGTCGGAGGCCAGGAACACGGCGGCGTCCGCCACGTCCCCGTCGGTGGCCAGGTCGGGCAGCGCCATGCGCTCCGTGAGCCGGGCGTGCACCTCGGCCTCGGGGACGCCCTCGGTGTGCGCGGTGAAGGTGACGAAGGCCTGTACGGGCGGCCCCCACATCCAGCCGGGCAGCACGGTGTTGACCCGGATCCGGTGCGGGCCGAGCTCGCGGGCCATCGAGTACATGGCCGAGGTCAGCGCCCCCTTGGAGGCGGCGTACGCGGCCTGCTGCACCTCGTTGGGTGCGGCCACGGCGGACTGCGTCCCGATGATGACGACGGACCCGCCCCGCTCCTTGAGCGCGGGCAGACATGCTCGGGTCATGCGCAGCGTGCCCAGCAGGTTCACGTCGATGATCTGCTGCCAGGTCCCGAAGTCGGCGTCTTCGAGCCCGCCGAAGTAGGAGTCCCAGGCGGCGACGTGCACGACGGCGTCGATGCCGCCGAACCGCTCGCGGGCGAGGGCGGCGAGGGCCGCGCACTGGGCCTCGTCGGATATGTCGGTGGGCAGGTGGGCGGTGTGCCGACCGTCGGGGTCGATCTCGGCGGCGGACTTGACCAGATTGGCCTCGGTCCGCGCGCCGAGCACGGCGTTCCCGCCGTCGCGTACGACGGCGGCGGCCACCTGGTGCCCGAGCCCGGCCCCGACGCCGGAGACGATGACGGTCTTCCCTTGCAGCAGCATGCGCGTGCCTCCCCGGCGCCGGACCTGTATGTGACGGCGCGTCAGATTAAGGGTGCGGCGCCGAGGAGGGAAGGGGGTGGTCCCGAGCTGACGTCCCAGCCGGACTCGCCCCTGTCCCAGGCCTCGCTCATCCGTCCAGGTCGAAAGTGCCAACTCGCGTGTTCGGGCCGTGTCGTGGGAAACCGGGTGGCGGTGGTGTGGGAGACGGTTCGGCTCGTGGTCAAAGGCCAAAGAACTGGGGAAAGAACCAGACCGAACCCCTCCAACCTCCCGCTTCGGCCGCAATCGCTCGGTCGGGTGAATCTGCCAACTCGACGCGATTCGGGTGGGGTTGGCTGGCATATGCTCGCCGCGACAACTCCAGACATGAGACGGCCCCCGGCGGGACGGCAATCCCGGCCGAGGGCCTGATCCACGAGGAAGCAAGCCCTTCCCAATGGCCTTTCAGAAGCTTAACGCGGTCATGCCCGCATCACCCGGTGCCTGGCGCGGAACCGCCCGATCCGGTGGCGTTTCCGGCGTGCAGCACGCCAACGTCCCCCTCACGGACAACTTCACGGTCGTGAGCAACCGGCTCGCCCAGCACGGGCAGTTGTCGCTCCTCGCGATCGGCACCGCCCTGCACATCCAGTCGCTGCCCGAGGGCGCCCGGGTCAGCATCCGGACGCTGGCCGACCGCTTCCCCGAGACCGAGCACCGCATCGGGCGGGCACTGCGGGAGCTGGAGGCGGCGGGGTTCCTGTGCCGGACGCGGCTGCGGACGGTCGACGGCAGGGTGGTCACCCGGACGGTCTCGTACAACTCCCCGGCGTCCCACACCCCGCTCCGTCCCGCCCGGGAGCCTGGACTCTCGTCAGAGCCCGGCCCCGACCCGGAGCCGGAACGCGCGCCAGAGCCCGGCCCCGGCCCCGGTCCGGAGCCGGATCCCGGGCCCGTTCCGGAGTCGGATCCGGGCCCGGATCCGGGCCCCGAGCCCGAATCGGCCGCGGACCCCGAGCCCGCCCCCGAGCCGGAAACCGGTTGGGATCCAGGGTCCGAGCGCGACCCGGCTCAGGATCCGGATCCGGATCCTGGACCGGAGCCGGGCTCGCGGCCGGAGGCCGACCCGGAGCCCCGCGCGGCCGCGGATCCCGCGCCCGACCCGGCGGCGGGGTCCGGCTGCGAGCCCGGGGCGGGGCCGGCCTCCGGACGGCCCGCAGCCGAGGCGCGGCCGGAGCTCGTACCGACGACGGCGCTGCGGCGGGAAGCGGCGCGGCTGCTGGCCGGGCTGCGGGTCCGTGAGCCGCGGCTGCTGCTCGCCGAGCGGGACGTCGAGCGACTCGTGCCCGGGGTCGTTGAGTGGCTGGAACGCGGGGTCGCCTACGAGGCCGTACGGCGTGCCCTCACCGCCGACGTACCGTCCGACCTGCGCAACCCGGCCGGACTGGTTGCGTACCGGCTGCGCGCCGCCGTCCCGCCCCCACTGCCCGAACGCGACCGGGGGTCCGTCTCCACCCCGCCCCCCGACCGGGCGATCCACCCCTTCCGGACCTGCGACGGCTGTGAACGCGCCTTCCGCTCCCCGACCCCCGCCACCCACTGCGGCGACTGCACGGCCCACGGCCGGAAGGCTGCCTAGCATGAAGGTGATGACTCGGCCCCCTGGGCACGGACGAGGAGCCACCATGACCATCACTCACGACGGCGAGCGACGGCCGAACTTTCAGTACCGGGTTCTGCGCGACGTCATCGAGCAGGTCGAGGACACCGTGCCGGGGAAGCTTGAGATCACCAAAGAAGGGATCGTGCACGACATGATGTCCCCGGGGCGCCCGCACGAGCTGACCGCCGGGCTGGTGAGCAGGCGGCTGGAGAAGGTCGCTCCGGAGGGGGTCTGGGCGCACCTGGGCACTCCTGACGTCGAGGACGAACCAGAGGGGATCATGCGGCATCCCGACATCATGGTGATCGCCCGCGAGGACATGGAGGGGCAAGGGGCGTTCGACCCCCGCACCATCATCGCCGCCGTCGAGATCGTCTCCCGTTCCAACCCCGACAACGACTGGATCGGCAAGGTCCGGGACTACCCGCTCCTCGGCATCCCCGTCTACGCCGTCTTCGACCCCCGCACCGGCACGGGCGCCGTCATGTCCGACGTCCACGCGACGCCGGAAGGCCCCCGCTACGCGACCCGCAAGGACTTCGTCTACGGCGAGGACGTCACCATCGCCGACTGGACCATCTCCACCGACGGCCTGCCCCGCTACGCGGAGCCGGGGGAGTAGGCCGCCACCGCCCCCGCCAGGCGGGTCAGGCCCTCCGCGATCTCGGCCGGGGTGTGCGTCGTGAAGGAGAGGCGCAGGGTGCGGGGGTCCGCGGTGCCCGTATGGAAGGGGGCGCCGGGGACGTACGCCACGTCGCGGGCGATCGCCTCCCGCAGCAGTGCGCCCGCGTCGTGGCCCTCCGGCAGGCGGGCCCACACGAACATGCCCCCTTCCGGGCGGTTCCAGGACGAGCCCGGCGGAAGGGCCGCGCCCAGGCCCGCCAGCAGCGCGTCGCGCCGTTCCCTGTAGGCCGTCCGGACCGTGGCGATGTGCGCGTCGAGGTCCACCGCGCGCAGGTAGTGGGCGGCCGCCAGCTGGTCCACCGTCGAGGTGTGCAGGTCCGCCGCCTGCTTGGCCACCACCGCCGCCCGCCGCAGCGCTGCGGGTGCACGGAGCCAGCCCAGCCGCAGCCCCGGGGCCATGACCTTGGAGAAGCTCCCGAGCAACGCCGTGCGGTCCTCCGCCCCGGGGTGCGCGGCGAGCCACGGGACCTCCGCCCCCTCGAACCGGAGCTCCCCGTACGGATCGTCCTCCACGAGCCACAGCCCGCATCGGGCCGCGGTCTCCGCCACCGCCGCCCGCCGGGCGGCGGGCAGGGTGCGCCCCGTCGGGTTCTGGAACGTGGGCACCGTGTACAGGAGCTTGGGCCGCTCCCGCGCCACGATCTCCTCCAGTGCGTCGGACCGGATGCCCCGCTCGTCGCAGGGGACCGGTATCACGCGCGCCCCCGCCTGCCCGAAGCACTGGAGCGCCGCCAGGTAGGTGGGGTTCTCGACGAGGACGGCGTCGCCGGGTTCGACGAGCGTCGCGGTGATCAGTGCGAGGGCCTGCTGGGAGCCGGTGGTGATCAGTACGTCGTCCGCGCCGGTCTCCAGGCCCCGCGCCGAGGCCCGCGCCGCCACGGCCTCCCGCAGTTCCGGTGCGCCCTCGGTGGTCGAGTACTGGAGCGCCCGGCCGCCCGATGCCGTGAGCGCGGCGTCGTACGCGGCCCGCAGTCCCTCGGTGTCGAAGAGCTCCGGTGCGGGCAGGCCGCCGGCGAAGGAGATCACCCCGGGGCGCGCGGTGAGCGCGAGGATCTCACGGACAGGCGAGCCGGCGGCGGCGACGGTGCGGGCGGCGAACGCGGGCGGCGGGAGGGTGACGGTCGCGGGCATGGTTCTCCTTCGGCGGAGGCGGGTGCGCGCATCCTAGACACCGAAGCATGTAGACGGCACCTATGTGTCAGGGAGTGGAACGCGGCCCCGGGTCTCGTCATCTGACGCCACATCAGCTAGACCGTTGGGCATGACGACACACGAGCACCGCGAGGACACCCGGGCCGGGGACTACGCCGAGCTGGCGGCCGTCGGACCGTACGGGGTCCGCCCAGGCCATGCGCTGATCACCATGGTCGAACCGCACCCGGGCCACGAGTACGCGTACAACCGCTGGTACGAGGACGACCACTACTACGCCGGCGCCATGGCCATGCCCTGGATGTACGCGGGCCGCCGTTGGGTCGCCACCCGCGAGCTCCGGGAACTGCGGTACCCCGAGAAGTCGGCCGTCGCCCAGCCCGTCACCGCCGGGTGCTACATCTCCACGTACTGGGTCACCGAGGGCCGCTACGACGAGCACATGAAGTGGACCGTCGGCATCAACAAGCGCCTCAACCGGGACGGCCGCGTCTACCAGGACCGCACCCACGTGTTCACGTCCTTCCAGGACCACGAGGCCACGGTCTACCGCGACGGGGCCGCCGGACCCCGGGACTTCCACGCACTCGACCACCCGTACGCCGGCCTCGTCGTCCAGGTCGTCGACGCCGACGGCCCCGAGCAGCGGGCCGAGCTGTTGGAGTGGTTGCGCTCGTGCGCCCTGCCGAAGCGGCTGCACGGCTCACCGGCCGCGATGGTGACGGTCTTCCGGCCGACCCCCCTGCCCGGTGACCGGATGACGTACGTCAAGCAGGTCGAAGGGGTAAACACCCGGTTGACGCTGCTGTGGTTCCTGGAGGCCGATCCGCGCGCCTGCTGGGACCGGTTCGGAGGGCTGGACGCCGAGGTGGCGGAGGCCGGACTGGGGCGGGTGGAGCTGGTGGCGCCGTTCATCCCGACGGTGCCGGGCACGGACCGGTACGTCGACCAGCTCCGCTAGACGGGACTTGGGGCGGAACGTCGGGGCGCGGAACCGCGGGGCCGGAGGGACCGGACATGGCCGAGCCCCCTCGGCCGGGACGGCGGGCCAGTCGAGAGGGCTTCAGTCAGTGGTGCAGATGGTGCGGTGGTGCAGGTGGTGCAGAGGGGACGGTGGCGTCGTGCGCCGAAACGTTCAGGCCAGGCGTCCCAGTCGGCCTTCGGTGACGTCCGCGACGAACGAGGTCCAGGAGCCCGGCGCGAAGGTGAGGGAGGGGCCGTCCTGCACCTTCGAGTCGCGGACCGCGATGGCCTCCATGACGGGGGACTTGACCTCGACGCAAGCGCCGTTCCCGCCGGAGTAGGAGGACTTGATCCAGTTGGCCGTGGCGCCCTGACGAATAGCCATGTTTCTCTCCGGTTCAGCGAGTTGTGCCAGTGAGGCGTCGGCCATTCCGGTTTCCCTGACCGACGTGATCGACGCTACCGGCACCTCCCGACGGGTGAAGAGGTCATTCACCCGACCGGGTGGCATATTCCCTTCAGGCCTTCTGTGGCCGGGGAGCGACGGTGTACCGTACCGGCCCCCCTCGCCACCTGCCCGGCGGCACGTGTCCGCTGCCTCCGGTTTTACCTCCCCTTGCCCGCATACTCGTCGATGATCTCGGCGATGAACTGGCGCGTCTGCTCCACGTTCAGGGCCTGCGCGCGCAGGTGCTCGTACATCACGCTGTACTGCTGGACGTCGTTGGCCTTCTCCAGGTACAGGTCGCTGGTCACGCCCTCGATGTAGACGACCGTCGAATCGGACGCGTCCGGGAATTCCAGGATGGCGTACTGGCCGTTGACGCCCGGGTGGGCGCCCATCGAGAACGGCATCACCTGCACCGTGATGTACGGCTGTTCCGACTGCTCTATCAGGTACTCCAGCTGTTTGATCATCAACTGGGGGTCGCCCACGTGCCGGCGCAGCGCGGCCTCGTCGATGACCGCCCACAGCCGCAGCGGCCCGACCTCCGGATTGTTGTTGTCCGTCTCGGAGAGCCGTTTCTGCCGGTGCATCCGCACCTGGACGCGCTTCTCCACGTCGAGCGGGGCGGTCTCGGGCAGCGCGCCGCGGATGAGGGCCTGGGCGTACTCCGGGGTCTGGAGCAGGCCGGGCACCATCTGGGGTTCGTAGGTGCGCAGGCTGGCGGCATCGGTTTCGAGGCCGATGTAGACGCTGTACGGGATGTCGCCGAAGGCGTGCCACCAGCCCTGCTGGCGGGAGTCCTTGGCCATCTGCATGAGCGAGTCGACGAGCCGGCGGTCCTCCACCTCGTACACGTCGCACAGGTCGCGGACGTCGCGCTGGCTGATGGAACGGCGGCCGTTCTCCAGCCTGCTGATCTTCGACTGGGAGACGAGCAGGCGTTCGGCGACCTGCTCGGCCGTCATGCCCTTGTCCTCGCGGAGCTTGCGCAACTCCATGCCCAGTCGGCGGCGTCGGACGGTGGGATTGACATTGGACGCCACTTGAACGGCACCTCCGCCTTCTTCTGGTTCTGTCTCTCTGCGTGTCTGATGGTGAGCAGACTGCCACCGAAGGGCGGGGCGGCGCCGGAGAACGGCCCGGAAATGCAGACGCGCGGGACGGCGGGGCCGGCGGACCGGCCTCGCCATCCCGCGCGCTGGCGGCTCCCGAACCGGTTCGTCGGGGACGCCGGTTGCGGCGATGACGGTTCGGTGGAGCGGTGGAGCGGTGAATCCGTGGAGCCCTGGAGCCATGGACCGGGTGGATCAGGTGGATCGGGTGGATCAGTGCGCGGCGGCGCGGGCCATTGCGCCCGTACGGCGCGCCTGGAGCGGAACGCCACTCGCCGCCGCGGCCCGGGCGGTCGGCGGGTTCGCCGGTGCGCGGTCACGGCGCGGCTGCGCAGCCACACCGTTCTGGACGTCCATGACGGCGTGCGCCACGAGACCGCCCATCGGGTCGTGCCGGATCAGGTCCCGCAGCCGGGACCTGGACGACCGCCCCTCGTTGCCGGGGTACAGGTGCTTGCCGAGTCCGACCGCGTGGGCCAGTGCGGCGAGCGCCGCGGTCCGCGGGTCCGGCGGTACGCCGGTGCGGATCGCACTGTCGAGCCGGGCACGGATCTCCCGGCTGATCGCCGTGTCGGTCGCCTGGTAGCGAGTCGTCGGCAGCACTCCGCACATCTGGCCCGCGACGGCATGCACCATGCCGCAGCGCTCCAGATGAGCGAGGTAAATCTGGCGGAGCCCCAGCCGGGGTCCACCGATCCAGTGGACGGCCCGTACCGGGCTGCCGCGCCTGCGCAGCAGTTCCAGTGCGGAGTCCAGAGTCGGATCTCCTGTCGGCCGTGGCATCACCACGGCGATACGATCCCCGTCAGGGGCTATCCGTCCTGCCAGAGCCAGCTCTACTAGCTGTGCCCCGGCCAGGCCGAGGTCGAGCGACTGCGGCTGCGCCGTGGTACCCGTGGTCGGGTCCAAAGCGAGCAGCAGAAGCTCCTCCGGAATTGTTCTGCGGCTCCTGCCCATCCATGCCTCCCCGCGTGGATGAGTGACAGGGTGACGCCTCTCACATTCATCTGTCGAGAGCGCATGGTCGCTTTGTGGGGGAACCAGCGCTATGTCGTTCTCGTCTAGCACGAGGGCGATACCCACGACACGGGACACTGTTAGACATTCGGACAGCCGGACGCGGCGCGATCGAGGAGGAACTGGTGGCGGGCGAGTCCCCCGACAAGTCGGTTGATGAAGGAGCGCCGGGGGCGGCGAAGTCCTCCGCGGAGCGTGACCCGAGGCTGTCGGTGTTCCGGCCGCGGGACCCCGAGTCCGGGACGGATCCGCTGCGCGAGGCGGTGGCGGCGTGGGTCGCCACGTCCGAACCGGAGTCCTCCGGACGGGTGGACTCCGACTCCGACTCGTCCGAAGCCCCCCGCACCCCGAAGCCGGATTCCGCTTCCGCCCCGGCACCCGCGAAGGCCGCCACGCCCGCGCCCGCCGACAAGCCGGCCGAGCCGACGGCTGCCGGGACTCCGGCGGACGAGGGCGAGCGCACGGCCGTCTCCCGCGCCGTGAAGCCGGGCTCGGCTTCCGGTTCCGCTAAGGCCGGCGCGGACGCCGCCACTGCCGCCAAGCCGGGCGTGGACGATGCGCCCGCGGGCAAGTCGGGTGCCGGCCAGCCGGCCAAGGAGTCGGCGGACGACGGCGAGCGCACGGCGGTGTTCCGGGCCGTGAAGCCGGGCTCGGGTTCCGGTTCGGCCAAGGCCGGGACGGACGCGGCTGGGGCCGCCAAGCCGGGCGCGGACGATGCGTCGGTCAAGGGTGGTTCGGACAAGCCGGCGGGTGCCGGTGCGGTGTCCGCCGGGAAGCCGGGCGGGGACGACAGTGAGCGCACGGCGGTGTTCCGGGCCGTGAAGCCGGCTTCCGCTTCCGCGAAGACCGACGCGGACGCCGCCACTGCCGCCAAGCCGGGCGCGGATGCCGCCTCCACCGCCAAGCCGGGCGCGGACGATGCGTCGGTCAAGGGTGGTTCGGACAAGCCGGCGGGTGCCGGTGCGGCGTCCGCCGGGAAGCCGGGCGGGGACGACAGTGAGCGCACGGCGGTGTTCCGGGCCGTGAAGCCGGCTTCCGCTTCCGCGAAGGCCGACGCGGACGCCGCCGCCTCCACCGCCAAGCCGGGCGTGGAGGATGCGTCGGTCAAGGGTGGTTCGGACAAGCCGGCGGGTGCCGGTGCGGCGTCCGCCGGGAAGCCGGGCGGGGACGACAGTGAGCGCACGGCCGTCTTCCGGGCCGTGAAGCCGGGCTCGGGTTCCGGTTCGGCCAAGGCCGGGGCGGACGCGGCTGGGGCCGCCAAGCCGGAGGCGGACGATGCGCCGGCCAAGAGCGGCACCGACAAGCCGGCCGAGGCCGGTGCGTCCTCCGGGAAGCCGGGTGCCGGCCGAGCCGCGGGCGCCACCGGCGAGGGTGGTGCGGATGCCGCTACGGCGTCCGCCGGGAAGCCGGGCGCGGACGACAGCGAGCGCACTGCCGTCTTCCGCGCTCCCAAGGTGGATTCCGCTTCCGGTGGTGCCAAGCCCTCCGACGAGTCCGCGGACAGCGAGCGCACCGCCGTCTTCCGGGCCGTGAAGCCGGAGGCAAAGGCTCCGGACAAGCCCGTCGCCTCCCGGCCCGTGCCGCCGAAGGCGGTCGGCGGGGAGCGGGCCAGCACGTTCGTACCGCTGCGCAAGGACGAGGACGAGCGCCCGGCCGCGCAGCCGACGACCGCCAAGCCGACCGCCAAGCCCGCGGCCCCGGCCAACCCCGCGGCCCCGGCCAAGCCCGGGGCCTCGGCTCCGGCCCCCGTACCCGAGCGGACCGAGCGGACGACGCAGCAGCCGCTGCCGCCCAAGCCGCCGCTCGACCTGCTCGCGGACCTCACCAACAACCCGCCCCCGCCGCCGAGCCCCCTGCGCACGTTCATCCGCCGGTTCAAGATCTACGCCCCGCTGGTCGTGCTCCTCGCGGTCATCCTGGCCGTGGTCCAGCTCGTGCGCCCGCTGCCCGAGCCGAAGCTCACGATGACCGCGAAGTCCTCGTACACCTTCGACGGCGGCAACCCGGTCCTGCCCTGGCCGAAGGAGGGCCAGGGATACATGGCCGCCGCGGGCCTCGGCACCGTCGGCAGCTTCGGCGATCAGAAGCCGGTCGCCATCGGCAGCGTCGCGAAGACCATGACGGCGTACGTGATCCTGAAGGACCACCCCCTCAAGAAGGGGGAGAAGGGTCCGATGATCGACGTCGACAAGACGGCGGTCGACGACGGCGCCAAGAGCTCCGAGGGCGAGTCCACGGTCGGCACGCTCAAGGCGGGCGACAAGATCTCGGAGTACGACGCCCTCGCCGCGATCATGATCCCTTCGGCCAACAACGTCGCGCGGCTGCTCGCGCGCTGGGACTCCGGCGGCGACCAGGACGCGTTCGTCAAGAAGATGAACGACGCGGCCCGGGAACTCGGCATGGCCAACACCACGTACACGGACCCCTCGGGTCTGGACGCGACGACGGTCAGCACCGCCGAGGACCAGGTCAAGCTCGGTCTCAAGGTCGTGGAGATGCCGGAGCTGGTCGCGATCACCAGGCTGCCGGAGTGGACCGACCCGTACGGCAAGAAGTGGCGCAACTACAACACCCTCATCCCGGGCAACGGTGCGCTCGGCATCAAGACCGGCTCCACCACCAAGGCCGGAGGCAACCTGCTCTTCGCCGCCGAGAAGAAGGTCGGCAAGACGAACCAGCTGATCGTCGGCGCGGTGCTCGGCCAGTACGGCGTCCCGATCCTCGACACGGCGATCGCGGCGAGCAAGCAGGTCATGCTGGCCACGCAGAAGATGCTGGTGAACGCGCCGGTCGTGAAGAAGGGCGATGTCGTCGGGTACGTGGACGACGGCCTCGGCGGGCACACCCCGGTCATCGCGACCGCTGACGTGGAGGCGGTCGGCTGGCCCTCGCTCACGGTCGACATCAAGCTGGCCGACGGGGACGCCAAGCTCCCGCAGACCGCCAAGGCGGGCACCGAGATCGGCATGCTGACCGTCGGTGAGGGGGCCAGCCAGGTGAAGGTACCGGTGGCGCTGCAGAGTGACCTCGTCGCGCCGGGTATCGGAAGCAAGCTGACCCGTATCGGCTGACGAGTGCGCGCGGCGGCGCCCCGGGCAACCCCGGGGCGCCGCCGCGCGTCCTGGGACCCGGGGAACGGGCCGCAGAGAATCCGGGGAGTCCGGGGAGTAGAGCAGTGACCAGTGACCACCGCTGAGCAGCACAGCCAGGGCCGGGGCACACCGGCAGCCGCCGGCCGCTCCGGTGTGCCCGCGTCCACGTCCGCGTCGGGGCCGGCGTCAGGGCCGGCGTCCGCGTCCGGGCCGGCCTCCGCGTCGGACGTGCCCGAGGCCGCGCCCGGCGGCATAGGGGGCACGGGACGGGCCCTCGGCCTGGCCCGCCGGCACCCGGTGGTCGTCGCCACCGCGCTGGCCGCGGTCCTGCACGTGGTGTGGTTCTTCTGCTTCGCCAACAGCGGCGGCGACCTGGCCGCCCAGGACGCCTGGGCCGAGTTCGTCGGCCGGCATCCGGACTCGGCGTACAACCTCGCCTGGTACGGCGGCATGCACCCCGTCTCGTACAGCGTCGTGTCCCCGTACGTGATGTACATGATCGGCGTGCGGACCACGATGATGGTCGCCGGAACGGTCTCGGCCGGGCTGCTCGCGCTGATCCTGACCCGCTGCCGCGGCGCCGTCCGCGAGCCGCTGTGGCCGGCCCTGGCCGGGGTGTACGGGCTGCTCTGCAACGCCCTGTCCGGCCGGGTCACCTTCGGGCTCGGCGCGATGTTCGCGCTCGGTGCGGTCGCCGCCGTGTTCTGCTGGCCCCGCAAATGGGCGGAGCGGCGCTGGGCCAAGGCGGCCGTGGCGGCCCCGCTGGCCGGGCTCGCGACCGCGTCCAGCCCCGTGGCCGGGCTCTTCCTCGGGGTGATCGCGGCCGCGCTGTTCCTGTCCGGGCGCCGGCCGGGGGCGTACGCGCTGGGCCTGGCCCCGGTGGCGGTCGTCGGGCTGTCGGCGTGGCTGTTCCCGTTCTCGGGGACGCAGCCGATGAAGCTGGGCTCGGCCGCGCCGCCGTTCCTGTTCGGGCTGGCGATCCTGTTCCTCGTACCGAAGCGGTGGAAGACCGTCCGGATCGCTTCCGCCGTCTACACCTTCGGGGTGCTGCTGACCTGGGCGATCGACTCGCAGGTCGGCTCGAACGTGACCCGGATGGTCATGCTGTTCGGCGGGGCGGCGCTGCTCGCGGCCCTCCCGTACTCGGTCCCGCGCAGCCGGCACTGGTACGCGGTGCTCTTCGCGTGCGTCGGGATCAACGTCTGGATCACCACGAACAGCATCACGGACATCGTCCGTACCACCCCGGTGGCCGCCTGGAACCGGGAGCTGGCCCCGCTGGTCGACCAGCTGAAGAAGGCGGGTGCCGAGCGCGGGCGGGTGGAGGTGGTTCCGGCCAGCAGCCACCGCGAGTCCTCGGCCTTCCCCGCGTACGTGAACCTCGCGCGCGGCTGGAACCGGCAGGCGGACCTGGAGCGGAACCCGCTCTTCTACGACGACACCCTCAGCGCCGACAGCTACCGGGAGTGGCTGGGCCGCTGGGCCGTGCACTACGTGGTGCTGCCGGCCGGCAAACCCGATTCGGGCGGGGAGGACGAGGCCGAGCTGGTGCGCGGGGGGCTCCCGTATCTCCAGCAGGTGTGGGGCGACGAGAACTGGAAGCTCTTCGAGGTCGCAGAGCCGACCGACCTGGTGTCCGGGCGGGCCACGGTGGTCCGGGCGGGCGCGGACCAGCTGGTCATCGACGTGCAGGCGGCGGGGCGGGTGCTGGTGCGGATCCCGCACTCCCCGTGGCTGGGCCTGGTGGACGGGTCGGGCAAGGCGGTGCCGCCGCCGCAGGAGACGTTCGCGTCGAAGGCGCGCGGCGGGGGCGGGAGCGGCGGCTCGGGCTCGGGGGCCCTGCCGAAGGAGTACGCGAACACGGCGGGGTGCCTGTTCAAGGCGGCTCCCGACCCGGCGGGCGACGTGTGGACGGAGCTGCTGGCGCCGGGGCCGGGGGTGTACCGGGTGGCGGCGAAGTACCAGCTGCCGCGCGGTACGCCGTGCCCGGAGGAGCTCACGCGCCGGCTGGTGGAGCAGTCGGAGCGGCCTAGCCCGCCACGTCCTTGATCGGGAGTTTTTACATGCGGTCCGGGTGCGTTGCTCCGCATATCTGCATACGATCCCAATAGTCCGATTGGGTGCTTCCCGAAGGAGTTGACGACGGGATGAGCAAAGAGCAGCAGAAGCGGGATTTCCGAGAGGCCTTCCAGGTCTCGGAGCCGGATCGGCCGCCGCGTCCGGCGGGCCACGGCTTCAGCGGGCCGGTACGCAGCAAGGTCAAGGGCGGACTGCACACGAAGGCGGCCCTCAAGCGGGCCGGGACTCCGCAGGGTGACCGCATCGGCGAACGCAGCAGAGGCCTGAGCTGATCCCACGCCCCGCGCCCCCGCGGCGCGCGCTGCCCGCCCTCCCGGTGCCGCACCGGGAGGGCTTTCGCATGCCGTGGGGTGTCCCCGGGCCGCCGGGCAAGTTCCGGACAACTGTCACCCCTTCGACGGATGGCCCTTACACGGCCCCGTACCGCCGAAACGGCCGCCCCGCCCCCGACGACCCAGGCCGGCCGCCCCCGCCCCCCGACGACCCAGGCCCGGAGACGGGAGCCCGCCATGCTCCCCCACCCTCGCCGCCCCGCCCCCGCACGCGGCGCGCCCTCGTGTCCACCGCGCCGACCGTGTAGGTCACGGGCGCCTGGCGGCCCGCGGCGCTGCCGGTCCCGGGCTTCCACCGGACCCCGAGGTCGGCAATGCGTCCGCGACGGCCCCCGTGGGCGGCACGGCAACGGCCCTCCCCCCCGTTACCTTCTTCGTGGCTCCGCAATGGGGCTACCGGCCTTCGGGTCCGGCATGACTTTCCCCCCTTGTTGCGGTTGATGATCCGGGGGGTGGTGTCACCGGGCCCGGAGGCATCGACGGACCGCTGATGAGGGGCTTGAGCACCGGCTTACCCAGGCCGGAAGAGCTCTCCGTAACGTGGGTGTGGCAGCTCGGTGCCGAGGCAAGGCCGGATGAACGCGTGATGGAGGGGCCTGCACGTGATCGATATCGGCGACATCGACGTCTTCCTCGGCCTGGACGTCGGCAAGAGCGAACACCACGCCACCGCCGTCACCCCGGCCGGCAAGAAGGCCTTCGACAAGCGGCTGCCCAACACCGAGCCCAAGCTCCGCGAACTGTTCGCGAAGCTGCAGGCCAAGCACGGAACGGTGCTGGTCGTGGTCGACCAGCCGGCCTCGATCGGCGCCCTGCCGCTGGCAGTGGCCCGGGACATGGGCTGCCCGGTCGCCTACTTACCGGGCCTTACGATGCGGCGGATCGCCGACCTCTATCCCGGCGAGGCCAAGACCGACGCGAGGGACGCGTTCATCATCGCGGACGCGTCCCGCGCGATGCCCCACACGCTGCGGGCGATCGACGGCGAGGACGAGACGATCGCCGAGCTGGAGATGATCGTCGGATTCGACGACGACCTCACAGGGGAAGCAACCCGCGTCGCGAACCGGCTCCACGGCCTGCTGACCCAGATCCACCCGTCGCTGGAACGGGTACTGGGGCCCAGGTTGCAGCACCCGGCCGTCCTGGCCCTGCTGGAACGGTTCGGGTCACCGGACCAGATCCGCAAGGCCGGACGACGCCGCCTGGTCACACTGTTACGGCCGAAGGCCCCGCGGATGGCCGAGCGGCTGGTCGAGGACATCTTCACCGCCCTGGACGAACAGACGGTGGTGGTGCCCGGCACCGACGCGGCCGCTCTGATTGTCCCGAGCCTGGCCGAATCCCTCGCCGCCGTCCTCCACCAGCGCAAACTCCTGGCCGGACGGATCGAGGAACTCCTGGACGCCCACCCTCTTTCCAAGGTCCTGACCTCGATGCCGGGTATCGGGGTCAGGACCGGCGCACGGATCCTGATCGAGGTCGGCGACGGCAGCACCTTCCCCACCGCAGGCCACCTCGCCGCCTACGCGGGACTCGCCCCCGCGACCCGCAGCTCAGGGTCTTCGATCCGTGGCGAACAGCCCTCCCGAAGAGGGAACAGGCAGCTCAAACGGGCCTTCTTCCTCTCCGCGTTCGCCGCCCTGGGCGACCCGGCATCCCGGGCCTACTACGACAAGAAAATCTCCCAGGGCAAGCACCACACCCAGGCTCTCCTCTGCCTCGCCCGACGCCGGGCCGACGTCCTCTTCGCGATGCTCCGCGACGGAATCTTCTACGAATCGCGGCCGGCAGCCCCGGTCACATGACCAGCGGATCAGCCAGGAGGACGACCCGATCGACCTCGACATCGAAGCCGAGCACGGGATGACCGTAGTCACCCTCCGGATCCATCAGGACCGGCTTGCCCAAGCGTTGCCCGATCTCCCACAAGAAGCCGCAGAACACATCAAGTCGCTCCTGGCCCTGCAGCTCCCGCAGGTCGACATCGAAGTCGATGACCTCGTCGTCAAGGAAACGGAAGATCGCCAGCACGTCAGCAGTCGGCCAGACCCGCAGCTGCGGGCACTCAGCGTCCGCCGGGCGGGACAGCACGGTCCCCGCCCGAGGCACCGGCAGCACCGTCTCGCCTTCGGAGTACTGGCACTTCCAGCCTCTCTCCTCGATGAGGTCGAGGACCGTCTGCCAGTCCTTCGCCGAGCAATCCGGGACACGCACATCCGGCAGCGACCCCATCAGGTCGGGGTCGAAGAAACAGCTCACGTCATCCCACAGAAGATCAGCCACCCCGCCATGTTGCCCGGCTACCCGATCCAACGCAGCCCCGTTTCCCTTGACCAAAGAGATAGGGGCACCCCCCCCGTCGAAGTCGGCCGGCATGAAGTTCGGCGCGGCGGGCGCGGACACGAAGAAGACGGTCGCCCTGGTAGTGGACCCAGCCACCGGCGAGCTCGGCGTGCCGACGCCGACACGGAGGTGCACACCCCGGGCTGGTGGCTCGGGGAGGCCACCCCGGGCGAGAAGGGCGTCTCCGTCCTCGCCCCACAAGGACGACGCCGAGACGCAGCGCCCCGAGCTGCGCCTGCCGACGTGCGGCGGGCGCCGTCGAGGACGGCCACCGCACGGACGACGTCATCTTCTACGCCGACCTGACGCCGTAGCCCCAACGGCCTACGGAAAAGGGCCGGTTCGAAGGATCCCTCCTCCGAACCGGCCCTCACGTACCGTGCCCCCGGCAGGATTCGAACCTGCGACACCCGCTTTAGGAGAGCGGTGCTCTATCCCCTGAGCTACGAAGGCGGGGGCTTGTCGGAACCGCTGCCGGAAACCCCAGAGGAGTCGCCCGAGCTGCTTCGACAAGCGTGCTGGCAGACGACGTGCGTCTGCCCGGGTGGAGATGCCCTTGCGGACACTTTCCCCGGCAAACGCCTGGTAGTCGACTGACCGCTGACAGCCTAGCGGATCGTGCTGGGAGTGGTCGCATGGATTGCCGCAGGAGCGGGTCTGAGGCGAGGGCGTGGCCGTGACCTGGCAGTTCTGAAGGCCAGGGGGGGGTGTGCGGCGGAGGCTGGGTGCGTGGTGAGGGTGCAGAGGGACGGTTGCGGCGCCCGTTCTGTCCGCTTGCCCCTGGTGGGGGTGCAAATGGGGTGACTGTCGCACCATCGGTCCGCAGTTGCGAACGATCGGCGACGGTTAGGGTCGTATGGCTTGAGCGCAACGGGAGGGGAAGCGGTGGGCGACGAGGGCAAAATCCTTGACATCAAGACGGCGGATCTGAAGGCGACAGCGCCGGTGTTCCACGATCAGAGCGAGGCACTCGGCACTGCCCTGGGCACGCTTGCCGCCTCGCTCGCGAAAGCCGGGGCCGCCTGGGGAGACGATGAGCCGGGCAAGGAGTTCTACGCCAAGTACGGGCCGATCGTCGCCCAGATCGAAAAGTCCGCAGGCATCCTCAAGGAGGGCCTGGCTAGCATCCACACAGCGATGACTGACATGGCAGACGGCCATATAGAGAACGACGCTTTGGTCGGGGCCATCTTCCGCAAGGTCGCATCTGATTCCCAGGGTGAACCTGACGCGGGGGGTCATCCAGAGTGAGCACCGGTGACAAGGTCCGGGAGATCGTCACCGACGTCACCGGAATCGAGTGGCCTGCAGCCAACGTCGGCAAACTGCGTGCTATCGCGAATGCCTGGCGCACGTTCGCCGACGACATGGAAGACGTCGCCGCAGCCGCCAACAAGGCTGCTCAGACACTGATTCACAACAACACGGGCGAGGCCATCTCGGCGTTCGCCGACCCCTTCTGGGCCCGCTACTACAGGGATAAGAAGGGGTGGCTCCAGGACCTCGTGGATGGCCCCCGTTCCCTGGCAGCCGGGATCGACCAGTACGCCGATGCCGTGGCTGACGCGAAGAAGAAGCTCGACCGCGAACTGGAGATCGCCGGCGCGGTCATCGTCGCCGGCACGGCCCTGGCGTTCTTCACCCTCGGCGCAACCGAGGTCGCCGCGGCGGCGGCCACCGCCACCATTGTCGAGTTGGCGGCAACGGTGGGCGTGGCTCTCACGACCGAGGTCGCCACAATCGCCGGCACCGTCTTCGCGACCGCGGCCATCGCGGGCATCGAATCCGTCACCGTCGACCTCGCCGTTGCGCAACCGCTCAAGATAGCCGCGGGGCTGCAGACAGGCTTCAACCTTGACGAGGCACAGGATGCCGGAGTATACGGAGGCCTTACGGGCGGAGCCTTCGGCGGAGCAGGAAAGACGTTCCAGCTCGCTAGAGAGGGCGGTGGGTGGACGAGTCTCTTGGGGGGTGCCCGTCTGCCTGGTTACACCCCGGAGTTCGCGCTGCCCAGCGGGCTCGCGGTCGAGGTGGGCGATCTCGGCATGCTCCTCCGCGACGGAGAGCCGAACGCGTGGCCTCGCAGCAAGCGCAAGGGGCCAGTCAATCCCAAGTACCGTGCGGATATAGCGGGGGACGAAGGAAACAACGGCTCGCATACCATCGAGCGGCACGTGACGATGACGACACGCGACCTGCGTGCACGTCTGCGAAGCAACCCTGGAATGGGTGCGGCATCCCGATACATAGACGAGTCCTCTGCTCAGAGATTTACTGATGCCGCGATGCTTAAACACCAGAAGGAGATCGGCGAATGGCTCGCTAACCCCAAGAGGAAAAAGATGGACTTCTCTGAGCACTTCGACGAGGCAACCGGGATGAGTCTGACCCGGGAGAACTTCAAACGCGGAACCGCCGCACAATGGGTGAACGGAGTGCAAGTGGTCCTGAAGCGCGATCCATCCGCTGCGAGCGGCTACCGAGTCCTCACTTCATATCCCATTCCATAGCGCGAGAGTAAAGCCGAGAGTAAGGCATGAACAGGTGACACCGTCGAACGATCGTTTCCGTGAGCTGCGCCAGCTGCTGCGCTCCTATGAAGTGACCGGCTACGTCTTCGATGACACGGACGACCGCAGCGGAGCTGCGCTCAGCGCCTACCTCAGGCAAGCAGCGATCGACCCCGCGCGCGCAGCCGAGGCGGCAGCCGAAATCGACGACCTTCTCGAGACCGGTCTGTTCAGCGAAGAGATCGCGGATGACGTCGACCTCCTGCCCCACATCCACCCTCCCCACGGGAAGACGGTGGAGGGCTGCCTGGCCGTGATCGGCGGGCACCTCCGGCAGTTCCTCGCGGAGCCGGTTGCTCCCTCCCAGACGCCTCCTCAGACCGCATGGGAATGGAAAGAACGTTTTCCTGAACTCTCACACCTGCTGGGAGCATACTTCCACCAAGATTTCTCACTGGAGTATTCTTCGCACAGGGAGGCTCTGGACGACTACAGTTCAGACACTTCGGAGAGCGATCTCCGGCAGTTGGCAGACGAGATCCGTGAATTCCTGAGCATCAACGAATCAGATCAACTGCTCAAGAAGTCAGCGGCGACACTGGGACTCAGCATCCTCCCGCCCAAGGGCGTGCGACTGCGTCAATGGCTGGCGGATGTGCGGGAGATCGTTCTCCACCAGACGCAGGGATGAACGGCGGGTAGTCGGAACGGCTTGGCGGTCGATACCCGGGGCTCGCCCGGTTCAGCTCTGCCTCGCCGGTGACGCCTGCAGGCCCGGTGCGCGAGGGTTTCGCCTACCGGGCCTGCCTTTGTCTGCGCCTTCGGGCGGTCATCACCCCGCCGATTACCGCCGCGGCCGCGGCGGTGCGTGACGGCGGGGTCAGACGCCCATGGGGGTGTGGAGTTCCACGACGACCTCCACCTCGACCGGCGCGTCCAGCGGCAGCACCGCCACGCCCACCGCGCTGCGCACGTGGATGCCCGCGTCACCGAAGGCGGTGCCGAACACCTCGCTGGCCCCGTTGACCACGCCCGGCTGTCCGGTGAACCGCGGGTCGCTGGCCACGAAGCCGACCACCTTGACCACGCGGCGGACGGCGGACAGGTCGCCGGCGACGGAGGCGATCGCGGCGAGCGCGTTCAGGGCGCACTGCCGGGCCAGCCCGTTGGCCTGCTCCGCGGTGACCTCGGCGCCGACCTTGCCGGTGAGCGGGAGCGCGCCGTCGACCAGCGGGAGCTGGCCTGAGGTGTAGACGTGGTACCCGTTGACCAGGGCGGGTACGTACGCGCCCAGCGGGGCGAGGGCCTTCGGGAGCGTGAGCCCGGCCGCGGCGAGGCGCTCTTCGGGGGTGCCGGTCATACGGAGTCTCCTGGGGGTGCTCATGGACGGTGGGGGAGGGTCGGGGGACGGCCGGGAGGGGCCGGGACGGGCGCGGTCGTTCAGGGGCGGGTGATGCGGACCTGGAAGCTGCCGTCGCGCAGCTCGCCCACCACCGAGATGCTGACACCGGCCTTGTCGTCGGTGAAGGTCTCGCCCGGCTTGAACGGCGCGTCCGACAGTTCTCCGTGCACGTTGGGCCGCCGGGTGCAACCTCCGCTGCCGACCGCGCTGTCGGAGACGGTGACGGGCCCGCGGCCGGTGTCCACCTGGGAGTCCACCTTGTAGATCAGGACGCCCGGCTTGCAGACGGCCTCGTCGTTCCCGGCCCGGGTGCGCACCTCCACCGCGTACCCGGAGGTCTCCGAGAGCGGTACGAAGGCCAGCTTCGTGCCGCCCTCCACCCCCAGCGGGGTCAGGGTGTGGTCGCTGACGCCGGGTTTCGCGGCGCAGCTGATCTGCGTGCTGTCCAGCCAGCCCAGCTTCCACTTGTGCCAGCCCAGCAGGTCGTTGTTGGCACCCCAGTCCTCGCTCATGATGTCCCAGTGCCCGACCGCGCCCCCGCCGTCGGCGGTGTACAGGTCGGGCAGTCCGAAGACGTGCCCGTTCTCGTGGGGGAGCACCCGGTATCCGGTCTCCCGGTAGGTGCCCGACCCGTCGTCCTGGCGGCTGTAGACGAAGGACGTGTTGGCGAGCGGCACGCCGTCGGCCATCGGGGCCTCGGCGTTCCCGGAGAAGGTCACCGAGAGCACGGTGTCCAGGGCGGACGGGCCGGCGTTCGGTGTGACGAGGATGTTGACCAGGTCGTAGCGGCTGAAGTCCACCTCGGAGTCGGCGGCCTTCACGATGTGTTCGACGAGCTGCCGGTATCCCGGTTCGTACGCGGACCCGCGCTCGATCCCGTACGCGGCGAAGGGCATCGGCATCCGCAGCCAGGTCCTTATCGGAGCCTCGGCCCGGTAGGTGAGCCGGCCGTAGGAGCTGGTGCGGAACCAGTCGGAGGTCTGGGGGAAGAACTCCGCGAGGCGGTCGAGCGCGGTGCCCTCGCCCTTGGCGTCCGGGAAGTCGATCATCAGGTTCAGGGCGCGGACCTCGCCGGTCGATCGGGAGTACCCGGGTGGGGTCGGCAGGCCCTCGGACATCTGCACGCCCATCGTGCCGGTGATCCGGCAGGGCGCCAGTGCGGACTCGGCGGTCGTGGCCGCGGGCCCGGCCGTGGAGTGGCTGCGGTCGGATATCCCGGTGCTCGCGGTGGCCGTGATGCCGAGGGCCAGCACGGTGAGGCCGATGTACGCGCCGGCGCGGCGTGGTGTGCGTATCCGGTGGCGGGTCTGCGGCATGGAGATCGCCTTCGGGTCCGCGGCAGCCGGCCGGGCCCGGACTGCTCTCTGTGCGATCACCCTCCGTCGACTGCGGCGCACCCGCGCGTCGGGAGCGTCCGAACGGGAATCCTGCCGTGACTCAGGTCACACGAGGGAGTGAAATAACCGGGGACTGGATCCCCGTTTGTACGGGAGTCCCGCAAAGCGGGGACCGGCTCCCCGTTTGGGGGCGGTACGAACCCCAGGCCCAGGGAGGCCTCGCATGAAGCGCCCCACCACCCCTGTGGCGGACCCGTCCGCCCCGGAGGCGGCCGTGGACCCGTCGGCCGCGGAGCCCGCGCGGCTCCCGCGGGCGCGCGCGGACGCCGTCCGCAACCGCGAGCGGATCCTGGTGGCGGCGCGCGAGCTGTTCGTGGAGCAGGGTTCGGCCGCGCCCTTCGACGAGGTCGCCCGCCGGGCGGGCGTCGGCAACGCGACCCTCTACCGGCACTTCCCCGACCGGGCCGCGCTGGTCCACCACGTCGTGCTCTTCGTCATGGACCGGGTCAGGGCCCAGGCCGAGGACTCGCTCGCCGAGGAGCCCGACGCCTTTGCCGCGCTGTGCCGCTTCACGCACGCCGCGGCGGACGAGCGGATCGGCGCCCTGTGCCCCATGCTCTCCGGGGACTTCGACCAGGAGCACCCCGAACTCCTCGCGGCCCGCGAGGCCTTGGCGGAAGCCGTCGAGGTCCTCGTGACGGCCGGCCAGGAGACCGGGCTGATCCGCACGGACATCGGCGTCGGCGACCTGATGGTCGCCCTCTCCCAGCTCAGCCGGCCGCTGCCGGGCATCGCCTGCCTGGACGTGGACGGGTTCGTCCACCGCCATCTCCAGCTGTTCCTCGACGGGTTGCGGGCGCCGGCCCGCTCCGAACTGCCCGGTTCGGCGGCCACGCTGGAGGACCTGAGGCAGAAAACCATGTGACGCCCCGGGCCGCGACCAGTAGCGTCGTAAAGCTGCCTTAAACGTTATTTTTCAGTCATTCCGCACAGTGAAGTGGGTACCCCCATGCCAAAAACAGCCGCGGCCCTCGCGCCGGCTGCCGCCGATCCCAGTCGCTGGAAGGCGCTCGTCTTCATAGCCCTGGCGCAGCTGATGGTCGTGCTCGACGCGACCATCGTGAACATCGCCCTGCCGTCGGCCCAGACCGACCTCGGCATCTCCGACGGCAACCGCCAGTGGGTCATCACCGCCTACGCGCTCGCCTTCGGCGGGCTCCTCCTCTTCGGCGGCCGCATCGCCGACAAGTGGGGCCGCAAGAACGCCTTCATCGTCGGCCTGACCGGCTTCGCCCTGGCCTCCGCGCTCGGCGGCGCCGCCAACGGCGAGGCGATGATGCTGGGTGCCCGAGCCCTCCAGGGTGCCTTCGGCGCACTGCTCGCGCCGGCCGCCCTGTCCCTGCTGGCCGTCATGTTCACCGACGCCAAGGAGCGCGCCAAGGCCTTCGGCATCTACGGTGCGATCGCCGGTGGCGGTGGCGCCGTGGGCCTGATCCTCGGCGGCTTCCTCACCGAGTACCTGAACTGGCGCTGGACCTTCTTCGTCAACATCCCGTTCGCGATCGTCGCGGCCGCGGGTGCCTGGCTGGTCATCCGTGAGCCCGCCGGCGGCCGCAACCGCGCCCCGCTGGACATCCCCGGCGTGGTCCTGTCCACGCTCGGCCTGGTCGCGCTGGTCTACGGCTTCACCCGCGCCGAGTCGGCCGGCTGGTCCGACGCGGTCACCGTCGCCATGTTCGTCGGCTCGGCGGTGCTCCTCGCGGCCTTCGTGTTCGTCGAGTCCCGAGTGAAGTCGCCGCTGCTGCCGCTGCGCGTCCTGCTGGAGCGCAACCGCGGCGGTGTCTACCTCTCCCTGGGCCTGGCCGTCATCGCGATGTTCGGCCTGTTCCTCTTCCTCACCTACTACCTCCAGGTCGTGAAGGGCTTCTCGCCCGTCAAGACCGGCTTCGCCTTCCTGCCGATGATCGCGGGCATGATCACGGGCTCGACCCAGATCGGCGCCCGCCTGATGACCCGGGTCCCGCCCCGGCTGCTGATGGGCCCGGGCTTCCTGCTCGCCGCCACCGGCATGCTGCTGCTGACGCAGCTGGAGGTCGGGTCCTCGTACCCGGCGCTGATCCTGCCGGCGCAGCTGCTGCTGGGTCTGGGCATGGGCACGGCGTTCATGCCGGCCATGTCGCTGGCCACGCACGGGGTGGACCCGGCCGACGCCGGTGTCGCCTCCGCCATGGTCAACACCTCCCAGCAGGTGGGCGGCGCGATCGGCACCGCCCTGCTGAACACGATCGCCGCCTCGGCGACGACCGCGTACCTGACCGACCACGCGGCCGCGGCCGCGGCCGGCGGCCCGGCGGCGAAGCTCGTCCAGGCGCAGGCGATGGTGGAGGGCTACTCCACCGCCATCTGGTGGGCGGTCGGCATCCTCGCCAGCAGCGCGGCCATCGCGCTGACGCTGATCACCACGGGCCGTCCGGGCGCCGGCGGCCCGGTCGCCTCCGGTGACGGTGCGGGTGCGGACGCCGAGGTGAAGATCCCGGTGATCGCTCACTGACGCGCCTCGGGGTGCTCCCGGGAATGACTGAGGGCCCCGCGTCGTTCAAATTTGAACGACGCGGGGTTTCGTCGTCTCCGGCTCGTGCCCGGCCCCGTGCAGACGGACGAGGAGCACCCCATGACCAGCACTGCGGCCCCCACCCCCGACGCCACCCCCGAC
>LJCW01000342.1 GCA_001298555.1 Actinobacteria bacterium OV450 | reverse complement strand
CCAAGGCCCGCACCGACCTCCCCACCCTCATCGCCTGGGCCCTCGGCCCCGACGCCGATCTGCGCTCCCCCCGTCTCCACCGCAACGGCAAGGACGGCGACCCCCCCCTCGTCCTCACCCCCGCCGCCACCGAGGCCCTCGGTCTGCCCCCCACCCTCGAAGACCGCCGCACCCTCCGCCTCCCGGACAACCACCCCACCCTCAAGCTCCTGGCCAAGAACAAGTGGCAGCTCACCCGCCGCGGTTTCGGCCCCTGGCCCCGCATCTACCGCCCGGCCTCCCCCACCACCGGCCGCCAGTGCGTCCAGCTCGCGATCCTCCCCTGGGGCGCCCTCGACGCCCGCGCCTGGGGCGAGCACACCGCCGACCTCCCCGCCCCGGAACTCGCCGCGCTGCTCACCACGTACGCCTCCCGCGTCCTCACCCCCCGCGGCTCCACCGCCGTGTCCGGCCTGGAGCTGATGACGGCCCTGCGCCCGCCCACCCGCGCGGCCCGCAACCCCGACACCCAGGTCTGGGAGTCCGCGCCCGTCCCCGGCTCGCTCCTGCGCCCCGTCGACCCGGCCCCTCCGGAGGCCCCCGACGAGCACCCGGTCGTCGCCGCCCTGTACCCCCGCTCCCACCAGCGCACCCCGGACCAGGTCCTCGACGAAGAGGCGTACGACTGGATCCGCGACCCCCAGCTCCTCACCGACGCCGAGTGCACCCGCACCCACGCCGTCGGCATCGATGTGAACATGGCGTTCGCCGCGGCGGCCAACCGCCTCCTCGTCGGACTCGGACCCGCCGTCCACACCCCGAGCCCGCGCTTCGACCCGAAGACCCCCGGCTGCTGGCTGGCGGACCTCTCCGGCCTCGCCCTCGACCCCCGCCTCCCCAGCCCCTTCACCCCCACCGGCCGGCCGCCCACCGGCCCCGCCTGGTACGCGACCCCGACCCTGGCCTACGCCCAGGAGCTCGGGCACCCCGTCCACCCCGTCGAGGCCTGGCTCCGCCCGGACAACGGCCCGTACCTGGACGCCTGGTACACCCGCCTGCGGGACGCGTACGTGGCCACCATGGCCGATCTCGGCGTCACCTCGGCGCTTACCGAGCCCGAGTTCCTGGCGGCGATGGCCGAACTCCAGGAGCACCCGGACCCCGTCCTGAAACCGGTCCTCTCCGCCATCAAGTCCACCGTCAAGGGCGGCATCGGCAAGCTCCGCGAACGCCCCCAGGGCGCCGCCTACCGCCCGGGCGAACCCTGGCCCGCCCTCGAACGCCCCACCTGGCGCCCCGACATCCGTGCCGCCGTCATCTCCACGGCCAGGGTCAACATGCACCGCAAGATGAACAAACTCGCCACGGCCGCCGGCCAGTACCCCGTCGCCGTCCTCTCCGACTGCGCCGTGTACCTCTCCGACGGCCCGAGCCCCCTCGACTTCCTGCCCCGCACCCCCGAGGGCAAGCCGCTTCCTGGCGGCTTCCGTCTCGGCGTCAGCCCCGGCATGGTCAAGCACGAGGGCACCCAGTCCCTCCTGTGGGCCGTGGAGATGCTCGACCAGGGTCTCAACCCCGCCCGCCACATCAAGGGCCACGACGCGGCAGCCGACGGAGAATAAGCAGACATGCCCGAGATCGACGACAGCCTGACCCGCGCTGACGAGCAGCACTTCACCCGTGCCATCCCCAAGTCGGCGGGCGCCCAGATGCGGTTCCTCGTCAAGCAGCTGAAGTCCACCCGCGAAGCGGCACGGCTGCTCGGCATCTCCCAGCGCACGGTCGAGCGCTACGTAAGGGACCAGATCAGGCAGCCCAAGCCGGCGCTCGCCGCCCGCCTGGAGTCGGAGGTGCGCCGCCGCTGGCAGCCCCTGGTCCGCAAGCGCGCCCGCGCCCGGGCCGCGCAGACGACCGGCCTGGTCATCGAGACCCGCGCCCGCTTCGGCTTCACCGCCGCGCCCGGCACCACCGACGACGGCCGCATGCGCCGCATCACCCAGCACCTGCCGCCGGAGTACGCGGGACGCCTGTTCGCCGCCCAGGAGGCGGGCGCCGGCGAGGCTCAGCTGCGCGCCATCGCCGCGGAGGGGCTCCAGGAGATCTACTTCAAGGACAACGGTGCGCGCGCCGGCGGTCTGCTGGTGGAGTTCACCGACATCGACTACGTCGACTTCGCGTTCTGACCCCGGCCGGCCCGTACCGCCCGTACCCGACCGCCAGGGACCCAAGGGACTGAAGGGACCGAAATTCGGTATTCCGTTTACCCGCGCTGGTACGCCCCGGTCCGCACGGAACCGGCAAGGGACCGAAGGGACCCAAGGGACTGAAGAACCCAAGGGACGGAAAAGCCCTGAGAGACCGACGGACCAAGAGACCAAGGGACTGAAGGCCCGAGGGACCGAGGGACCGAGCGACCGAGGGACCGAGCGACCGGAGACGACCCGATCAGGCGACCGTGGGCGTGGACAGTCCCCGCTGCGAGCGCTCGGTCTTCCTGCCGACCTGCCGGGGCCCGATGGTCCTGGGGTCGACGGCCTCGCCCGGCGCACCCTCCCGGTACAGCCCGTGCGGCTCGGCGTCCCGGTCGTGCGGCAGCAGGTAGAAGACGCGCCGCTTCTGGAGTCCGCTGTCCGGGTCCGCCTCGGCGGTGTCGCCGAGCTCGGTGAAGCCGATCATGCGTCCGTCGCGGTGGTAGCGCGGCTTGCCCCGGCGGCGGGGCGTTTTGTCCAGGGCCTGGCGCACGTAGTCGAGCTCTTCGGGGTCCTCCAGCCACACCACTTTGTCCTCGTGGGCGAGATCGCTTGATGACAGTAGCGAGCTCATGGCCTGGGTCCCTCCTCGATCACACGGGCCCTGCCGGGCCCCTGGTCCCTCCACGCCGCAGGCGGCGCCGATGCCGGTATACAGCAGGACCCTGCTGGCCGCTGCCGGGTGGTGGGTCTGTTCATCTTCCTTGTCCATCGTAGGCGTGCCCACCCCGGGGCGGCATCACCCATCGTCGGGTCACCTCGTGGTTGCCCTGTTCGCCTCGCGCGGAGTCTGCTCCTCATCGGCCAGGAGAGCCAGTCCCGGGTAGAACTTCTGCCCGTTCGAGCGGAGCATCTCGTTGGGCGAGGCGACACCGACCTCGGCGCGGATGCGTGTCGCGAACGCGCGCGTGGTCGCGGGCCTCAGACCCTCGCCGTCGAGGCACCAGGCACTGTACGCCCGGTAGAGGGCTCCCTGCTCCACCTTGAGGTCGCGGGGGTCGGGCAGGTCCGCGCCGGTGGTGCAGCATTCGACGAGGAACCGGCCGATGTGGTCCTCGGTGGTGGCGTAGGCCTGGGTGGCGCTGCGGACGACGCTCGGCCCGGTCAGCGCGGGCTTGGCCGCGAGATACGCCTTGGCCCCCTGGATCATCCAGTGGAGGATCCCGGCGCCCTCCTCCTGGACGAGCGTCTCCGCCAGGTTGTCGATCTTGCGGTGGTCGGGGACGACCTTCTCGAACGGGATGAGCCGGATCCGGCGCCAGAAGGCGTGGCCGCCGGTGCCGACCTCCGGACGGTGGTTGCCGAGGAGCCAGAGCTTGTGGGTGGGCTCGAAGCTGAAGAAGTCCTGGCGCATCCGGCGCGCCTTGAGCCGGTCGCCGCCGGTGAGCAGCTTGACCCGGGCCTCGTCGAACTTGTCGTGGGGCTTGAGCTCGCTGCAGACGAACAGGCGTCGGCCGTGGAGCTCGGTCAGCTCGGTGGAGTGCTCGTTGAACTTGCCGCGCTCCATGAGGAACCCGGGCGGTGCCACGTCCGCGTAGTCGCCGAGGATCTTGATGACGACGTCGAGCAGGGCGGACTTGCCGTTCGCGCCGACGCCGTAGAGGAAGGGCAGGACCTGGCCGCCGACGTCGCCGGTGATGGAGTAGCCGAGCAGGAGATGAAGAAAGTTGATCATCTCCCGGCCCTTCTCGTCGTCCCCGAACGTCTCGTCGAGGAAGCGGTGGAAGCGGGGGGTCGGAATCGCCTCGGGCGCCAGGTGGGTGGCCCGCGAGTGCAGGTCCCGGGTGGGGTCCGGCTTGTGCAGGTCGCCCGTGCGCAGGTCCACGACGCCGGCCGGGGTGCACAGGGCGTACTTGTCACCGTCGAGGGTGTCGGGGTCCAGGGCGAGCTCGGGGGAGGCCTTGGCCTGGGTGAGCATGGCCTTGACGCCCGAGGTGGACATCGCGCGCCTGCGGTGCTGGGCCAGCTCGCGGTCCGAGAAGACGCCGCGCGGGTCGTGGACGGGAAGCTCCTCCGCCATGTCGCCCGCGGCCCAGATCGCGGCCTTCTCGCCGCCGGTGCGCTTCCAGCGGTACTCGTCCCAGACGTACCAGCCCAGTCCCTCCACGTGCCGGAACCGGTCGTGGTGGAGGTGGGCGAACAGTTTGGCGTTGCCGCGGTCGCTGAGGTTGTGCAGGAGACCGGTCTGGATGAAGTCGGGGGCGTCCCCGGCGACGGCGGGCACCGGGGCGGCGTTCTGCTGCGCGGGCAGCCGGCGCCCCCCGCGCGCCGCCGCTGCGGCGAACGCGGCGGACGCCGTGGACGCGGGCGCCGTGGACACCGGGGAACCGGCGGGCACGGCGACGGGCTCGCCGGACACGCCGGACACGCCCAGCTCCGCCGCCGTCTCGGTGGCGAACGCGGCGAGCTGTTCCGCCGCCGCCTGGGCGTTGAACCCCGTGCTCTTGGCGCTGCTCATGTGCGTTCCTTGGGGTGGATCGGTCGATCGCTTCCGGCGCGCAGCCCCGTGTCGACGATGAGGACGTTGCGGCGCGGCTGGTGGGGCCGGGCCCGGTCTGCCGCTTCGAGCAGGAGCAGGCGGCCCTCCGCCGCGTCGAGGTGGCCGCCCGCGACGAGACCGCCCGCAGTGAACGCCGCGCGGTTGAGCTTCTCGCTGAAGGCCGTTCCGGACGGGCTCGTCGCACAGGAGCCGACTTCCGCCAGGAGGCCGCTCAGCAGCCTCCTGGCGACCTCCCGGCCGCCGCCTGCCACAGAGGGCCGCGGCCCCGGTCCGAGAGCCGCAGAACGCCCTGTGGAGGGCGCGGGGGAGTGGTCCTCCACCGCGTGCCCGGTACGGACGAGTTCGGCGGCGAGCCACGGAGGCAGGGACCCGGGCAACCGGGCGCCGGGCAGGGCCTCGTAGACACCGGCCGCGGTACGCGTCGTGGGAGCCACGATGTAGCCGCCCTCGGCCCGTACGTCGACCTGCCAGGCGAGCGCGACCCGCGAGCTCGACCCGCTGGAACACCGCAGCCGCGGGCCCCCCTCGGGCGCCCGGTACCAGATGTGCAGCCCTCCGGAGGGCGTCCGGACCCTCAGGGTCCCGGTGTCCTCGCAGGGATCGGGACGGCCCCGGTGGGCGGCCAGCAGGGCCAGGGTGTCGAAACCGCTCTCCAGGCCGGTCAGGTCGACGCGGTCGTCGATGGGGATGCCGGGCAGCAGACGGTTCCTGTCGGGCACCGCGGCCGCATGGGCGTCCACGTCGATGACGACCAGCCCCGCCGCACCGCAGGCCACGCCGATCCCGAACTCGGGCTCCCTGCGCCACCATTCGCGCAGTGTGTCCAGGTTTGTGGTGGCAGCGTGGAACCCGTGGCACCAACGGCCTTCCCCATGACAGGGACACAGCTCGGGGGAGTGCCGACGGCCCGTGCACTCACGGCAGTTCGCCGCGGGCGTCTTGGTCCCCGGGGCCAGGGGGTGCACCGGATATCCGCGCGACGCCAGCCAGGCCGCCACCTCCAGCGCCGTCCCGCCGGTCGCGCCTCGGCGCGGGTTCTCGGGATGGACCAGCACTGGCTCTTCCTTGACGCGGTGTCGGGGACGGCTCCTCCGCCCCCGGCCGGTCCCTGACGTGCAGGATGACCTGCGCCCAGGGACCAGAGGGACTGAAGATTCACTATCGCGGAGATTACCGCAGGGACTGCGGAAGCTCCGGCCGCAGGCACAGGTATATCGAGAGTTCAGTCCCTTCAGTCCCTCAGTCCCTGAAGTTCTACCCTGGTTCGTCCGGAAAAGTTCTGTCTTGGAATCGGCTGTCAGCCCGGGCGTGTCGCGACCGGACCGCCGGCTCCCACCTGGCGGCTCCAGCGACTCTCAAGCGCGACGCCAGGACGACGCGAGGGTCATGGTCCAGGGGACCCCGCGCACAGGTACTGAAGCACTCGGCCCCCGGTTCAGTCCCTCTCTTTTCAGTCCCTCAGCAAAACCGCAGGTCAGAGCCCTGCCCTCCGCCGTACAGGGACTGAAGGGACTGAGAATCACTACTTCCACTCTTTACGTGCGTGCGTGTATGCGCGCAGGCATATAAGAAGCCTGGTATTCCATATGCGGCTCATAACTGCAAAGTTGAGTCCCTCCAGTCCCTGAACCACCGGCCTTAGCCCGCTGACCTGCAGGTTTACGCAGTGACTGAAGGGACAGGGACCGAAGCGTGCCCACCGGCGTTCAGTACCTGTCGGGGGAGGGGGCACCGCGGGAGGGGGTCGTACACCCAGACTCCGGGAACCCCCGCCCCCAGACCCTTCACCGCGCCCGGACCCCTCCCCGCCTTCACCCACCCGCCACGCCGCACCCGCGAAACAGCCCAATACCGACAAACCGTCCCGATCCCTCACCCGGCCCGGCCCCGCTCCGCCCGGCCAAGAGCCCCAAGGCCCACGAAGCGCCCCAACCAGCCTGGCCCGCATCCCGGCCCTGCCCGCCCCGAAGCACGTGGCCAGGAGCCACCGGGCGCACCAGATGGCCCCCAACCGCCTCAAGGCGCCCGGGGGAGGAACACGAGGGATCCGCAGAACCGGACCTGAGACGAGCGCGCCCCGCGCCATGTCCCGGGAGGGACATCTGGACCCCTGTCCGACTCCTCCGAAGTCACCCCGGGCCGCCCGACCGAACCCGTCCCTCACGCCGGCCGCCCCCGAGCCGTCGAAGTCCCAACAGGCCCCCAGGTCCAGCCACGGGACCTGCCGCGCCCGAACCCGCCGCCGAGCCGGCGCAGTATCGGGCCCGATCCCCGGATTCCCGGGCCCGACCCCCGGATCCTCCGCGCCACAGCCGAACCTAGGTCTTCACCCACGGGGTCCCCGACGGCCTCGCCGGGCCCGCACCTGGAGTGAGGGACCAGCAGGGTCTGAAACTGCTCCGCGAGGGCGGAGGCCCCGGCTGGCCCGAACCGCGTCAGGTGGGCCATGGCCGCCAGGTCGAACCCGGCCCTGAGTCGGCGGAGCCCCGGCGGCACAACGGGCCAAGGGCTGAGGGCGGGCCACTCGGTTGGATCCGGCTCGGGTCCGGTGCGCGTCCCGCGCCACCCGGCACTGCACCTCACTGCGTCGTCGAGGGACGACGCGGGCTGATCCGGCGAAAGCCGAAAGGGACGGACGGCCTGGAACGGGCGGCGCCGACGCGGGGCCGGCGGTCCCGTGAGCCGTCGGCCCAGGGACTGAACGACGGGCCGGGATAGGTCACCCCTCCAGGTTTCGATACGCGATGGCACTGCGCGCCGGCGAGGGGAGGGGCTCGTTCGCCCCGCTAGTCGCCGCCGAAGCGATCAGCGCGGGGCGCGTCCCCGTTCAGAGTCCGCGAGGCCGACACCCTCTCCCTGTCCACCGACGGCGCCCCCATCGCGGAGGCGGCCGAGGCCCAGCCCTGGTCCCGGGATGGCAGCCCACCTGCCCCGCCAATGCGGCTGGATCAACTGATGCGACGGGTACGACGGGCGCGACGGGCGCGACGAAATCTTTTTCCCGACCCTGTCACAACCTTCGCCTCCGCTCCGTCAGTGCTGTGAAAGCAAGCGCAGAAGACGCGCAGAACGCGCGCCGACCAGCCAGACGCGAAGGAGTCCGTCATGACGAACACCCCGATCTCCCGGATGCAGAACCCGGCCGAGTTCGTGCCCGAGATGGCCGACATCAGCGCGGCCCTCTTCAAGGCCACCGGCAACCGCTCGGTCCCGCGCACCACGATGAGCCTCGTCCACCTGCGCGCCGGGCAGATCGTCGGCAACACCTACCTGACGATCCTGAACACCGCGTTCCTGCGCAAGGCCGGGGAGACCGAGGACCGCATCACCGCCGTCTCCTCGTGGCACGACGCCCCGTACTTCAACGACGCCGAGCGCGCCGCCCTCGCGCTGGTCGAGGCCACCCTCCAGCCGGCCCCGGCCGGCCGGGAGCGGGTCACCGACGAGCTGTACGCGGAGGTGGCCAGGCACTACGACCAGAAGGCGCTGGCGACCCTCACCATCGCGATCGGTCAGATCAGCTTCTTCATCGCCCTGGCGGTCATCGGCAAGCCCGCCCCGGTCACCTCGCTCGCGGACGAGCAGTGGGACTGACGGGCCCGTCCCGACCGCCCGTACTGCCGTGGACCCGCACCCGGGCCCACGGCAGTACGCACGTCCCCTTTGCTGCCGGGCACCGAGACCACGCCGTCCACACCGCAAGGCGAGGTGCGCCTCGGCCGTCTCGGGCGCATGGACCTGACCGAGCAGGCCCGGCGGCAGAACGAGGGTCTGCCCGGCGGCGACCTCCTCGGTGCGCCCGGCGCAGGTGGCGTCGAGGGCCCCGGGGGTCACCGTCCAGACCGGCTCCCGGCTGACAGAGTGCTCGGGGCCGCTCTGCCCCGGCCGCATCGTCACGGTCCAGGTGCTGAGTGCCGAACTGTCCCGACCCGGAGCGGCCGGACCGGGCATCGGGCGTCCGGGACCTCGGTGACGTTTCGGCGATGGGCGTGATTCCGATCATGGCGGCCCCCTCGGGCACGGCGGCCCATTCGACGAACTGGATGACCACTCGCTCGGGCCGGTCAGCTGGCAGAACCACTCGCCCCAGGGCTCTTCGCGCAGCGGCATGGTCATCGGTGCCCTTGCCTCGCGCGCCGCCGCTCCTAAGCCTCGATGCCGGTGACGGTGAGCGCGAGATCAGGCCCGTGGCCTGCCGGTCACTGCCCGAGCGGGAGGACCTCGTTGCCACGAGGCAGCAGCACGACATCGGCAGCGGCAGCCCCGCAGCTGAGGGGGACGAACCGGTCGGTGGCAGCGGTGACCCGGTAGCCGACGTGGTGCAGAAAAGCGCGCGGGTGGCGTCCACGTCCGAGTGCGCGACGGGGCTCTTCACAAGCAGGGCTTCGAGCAGACCAACGCGCCGAGATCGCGGCCGCCGCATGCGTGGCCTCGATCGCCGTCGTCCTGCCCGCCACCGCCTTCCCGCCTCCCGCTTCGGACACCGCGGGTGCCCGTCCCTGCAGACCGTCGGCGTCCAGAAAACGGTGACCGCCCACTGCGCCCGCAGGGGGGACCTGGCCCTCGATCACCACGAGGCGTTCACCTAGGGCCTGGCTGACCCGTCGCCGATCGCGGACACGACGACGAGCCGTACGCCGCCCTGGCCGCATGGTCGAGCCGACAGGCCCACCCTCACCTCGCGGCTGCGTGAACTCCAGGACCAGCGCGAAGAGGCCCACACCGCCGCCCTAGCCGTAGCCCTGCGCCGTAGCCCTGGCCACTGCCCTCGCCGTAGCCCTGGCTGCCGCTGCGCCGGACCCCGTCCCGGCCATCGCGCCCCGGGCCGCCGCCGCTCTGATCGCGGCGGCCCAGAGCGGCTGCTCTTCCGGCGCGTCCAGGAGCTCACCACGGCCGGCCGCACCGGCGATCAGACCGAAGCCCCTGCTCCGGAGACCGATCACGTCCCCACCCTCCTCACCGCGGCCCCGGGCAGCCTCACGACCCCGTGACGAAGAGGAGGGCAGGCGCTGAGGACGACCGCGACCGCCGGGACGAAGCGGATGCCGAAGGCGGCCGCCTTGGTGCCGCCGTGCTGGAGCATGATCCAGGTGCCGCCGAACGGGGCGACGGCGACCGTGAGCATGTACCAGGCCGGCACGTCGACGTCGGCGTCGGCGAACACCAACAGGGCGAGCCCCCCATCCAGACGCGCGCCGCGAGCGCGAACGAGCGGAACGGGAACGGCTCATCGTCACGGCGGCGCGAGAGCTCCCCGAGTCGGAGGGCTGGGACGCGGTGACGACCAGGCGGCTCGCCGAACGGGTCGAGTACAGCCAGCCGGGCCCCTACAGCCACTTCAAGGGCAAGGGCAAGGGCAAGGGTATGGCCGCGGTCGCGGGGGAGGGGTTTGCCGAACCGGCCGCCGACCTGGCGGGCGGCAAACACCGCGGCGCCCGACCCGTGCGCCCGCGCCGGCCGAGGTCAGCGCCGCGTACGCGGCCTACGCCGAGCGGCGGCCCGCGGTGTACGACGCCATGTCCAGCCACACCGTGGATCTGCCGTCCGCCACGCCGGAGGCGCCCGCTTCCCTGCACGCGGCGTTCGGTGAACTGGTCGAGGCGCTCGGCCCACGCGGGGGAGTACCCTCCAGGCGTCCTCCCCGGGACCCACTGGGCCGCCCTCCACGGCCCGGCCACCCTCATGCGCGGAGGCCGACTGCCCCACGAAGCACAAGGGGAACGTCTCACCCCTACTCCTCGGGCGATTCTCCGGCGTCTGACGCGCCGCGCTCGGGCTCCGTCGCCGTACGGATCACGCAGTCGGCCATGCGGGGTCGGCCATCGGGGTTCGCCGGATGGTGAACAGGTGGCCGGTCTCGGTGAGGTCGAACAGTCGGGCGAGCTGCGGGCTGACCGCTTCCAGGACGAGGGTCTTGTCGCTCAGGGCGGCGTGCTGACGCAGGTTGAGCAGGATGTTGAGGCCGGAACTGTCGCAGAACGTCAACGCCGACAGGTCAAGGTCGAGGCCCGTCCCACTGGCATCGAACGCCGCGATGAGCTCCGCACGCACCTCGGCCGCGTTTTCCATGTCGAACGCACCGCTGATCCGGGCGAACGTCCGCGGGGCGCCGGGCCGGATCTCGACGGCGACGGTGGGAGGAGCGGGCTCGTGGTCGGGGCACGTCATGGCCTGTCTCCCTTCACGGTGGTGACTTCGAGGTCGGCGAGCAGCTGGATGAGACGCGCGATCTCGTGGGGCCCTTCCGCCGGGTGGCGGAATCGCGTGCCGTGGGTGACCTCGTAGTGATTGCGGCGCCCGTGGCGGACCCGCGTGAGGTACCCGGCGCTCTCCAGATCTGCCACGACGGCCCGAACGGCCCGCTCGGTGATCTGACACGCGTCGGCCATGTCGCGCATCCGCAACTCCGGATCGCGCAGCAGCATCGCGAGGATCCGGGCGTGGTTCGTCACGAACGTCCAGCTGGTCCGCGGCTCGACAGATTCCATACCCCCCATCATAGGACTTAAAATTCCGGTATTGCCAGACCGTAATTTCGCCACCTGCCCCCAGCAGGACCCCGCGTGGGGACGTTTCGGACACCCGCACAGAAACCGACGTCCGGACCGTCAGCCGAAGCCCTGGCACCCGTGTCCCCGTACGGTGGCGCCCCGGCGGGGGTCGTACGGCATCGAAACCGCGCCGCAGCGGAAGGCGCCTGAGGAGGTGGCACGTGCCCACCGCCACCCCCGGAGTCCTCGACCCGGCACGACGCACGGCCATGGGCAGGCCCCCTCTGCTGAACGGAACCGGACGCCGCAGCCCCCGAGCCGGTGCCGGACGATCACAAGTTCGAGCAGGTGGAACGCGTCGTGCCCTTCGGACATCTAGCAGTGCGGTGGGGGCCCGTAAGGCCGTCGCCGCACGACATCGGCACAGTGTGAGTGGCAAGGCGGGGCTGGGATGAAGGCAATCAGGGTGGCGGGCGGTTCCCCGGACGATTCGGATCTGGCGGGCACCACGACCGCAGCGGCGGGCCCGGACGACCCGTCCGCGGACCCCGACACCGCGGACGTCACCGAGGCCGCGGCCGCGGCCGACGACGAACTCCCCACCGTCACTCCTGACGCGCCGGCCGTTGAGCCCAAGCCCAAGCCCAAGCCGGAGCCTGCCGCAGAAGAAGACGAAGGCAGCGCGCCCGACAGCCCCACCAACACCACGGGCGGCACGCAGTCCGTGTCCGACGGCACCCCCACGGCCGAGCCCGAAGCCGGTGCCGAGGACGATCCGGACACCGAAGCCAAGTCCCCGACGCCCGCCGCCAACGAAACGGAAGCCACACCGGCCCCCGCCCCCAAGCCCGAGCACGAGACTCGCCCCACCGCCGCACCCAAGCCGGCCCCGGACCCCAAGCCGGAGCCGGAGTCCGAGTCTGCGCCCGAGCCCAAGCCCGAGTCGGAATCCGAGTCCGAGCCCGAGTCTGCGCCCGCACCTGAGCCCGAGCCCGCGCCCGAGTCCGAGACCACGCAGGAATCCGCGCCGGAATCCAAGGGGCACGACGCACCCGCAGATCACACCGAACCCGCCGCCGCGGTCGAGCCCGACGAGAAGGCCGACGGCACGCTGACGCTCGCCAAGCCCGCGCCCAAGCCCAAGGCCGCGACGCGCGCCGACGCACAAAGCGACGCGGCCACCGACTCCAAGGACGCCCCAGCCTCCACCGCCGACACCAACCCCCTTACCGACCCCGAAGTCGAAGCCGAAGCCGAAGCCGAAGCCGAAGGCGACGACACCCGCACCGTCACGTTCCGCGCGCCCGCCGAGAAGGTGCGTCGCGACGCAGACGAAGAGGACCGTCCCACGGCCGACGCGGAGGACGCCGCAACGCGCGCAGCCGATCCCAAGCCCAAGCCCAAGCCCGCCGCCCGAAACACACCTGCATGGGCACAGTCAGAGGAAAAGGCCAAGGCCCAGGCCAATGACAAGGCTCAGCCCGAGGCCCAGGCCAATGACAAGGCCCAGCCCGAGGCCCAGGCCGAGGGCAAGGACGAGAAGCAGAAGAAGGAGCACGACCCGGAGCTGACCCGCCAACTGGTCGCCCTCAAGCCCCTCGACGTTCCGCCGCGGCCCACCACCCCACACGCCCAGCCACACCCTCAGGCCCCCACCAGCCCCACCACCCCCAAGCCTCCCCTGGACCTCCTGGCCGAGCTCACCAACACCCCGCCCCCGCCGGAGACCCCCCGCCGGACCGCCCTGCGCCGCGTCAAGGTGTGGACGCCGATCCTGCTGCTCCTCGCCGGGGCCTTCGCCGGTGCTCAACTCCTGCGGCCCCTCCCCACCCCGCACCTCGTCGCCGCCGAGTCCACCCACACCGTCAACGGCCAGTTCTCCATCCCCTGGCCCGCCCAGGGCCAGGGCGCCGTCCGCGTCCCCGGCTCCGGCGACCTCGGCACGTTCGGCGAGCAGAAGTCCGTACCCATCGCCAGCGTGGCCAAGGTGATGACGGCCTACGTGATCCTCAAGAACCACCCCCTGCGCAAGAACGACCCCGGCCCCGACATCACCATCGACGCGAAGACCGTGGCGGACGGCAGTTCCGAGCACGAGTCCCGCGTCCAGGGGCTCACGGCCGGAACGAAGTTCAGCCAGCAGGACGTGCTGAAGATGCTCATGATCCCCTCGGCCAACAACGCCGCCCGCCTGCTGGCCCGTTGGGACACCGGTACCGACTCCGAAGCCGCGTTCGTGGAGAAGATGAACGCCGCCGCCCGGGACCTCGGGATGAAGGACACCAGGTACACGGACCCCAGCGGCCTGGACGCCGGCACCGTCAGCACCGCCACCGACCAGCTGAAGCTGGCGGAGGCGGCGATGAAGGACGAGGTCTTCCGGTCGATCGTCGCCATGCCCAGTGCCCCCATCAAGGGGCTGGCCGCGCCGCTCCTCAACAACAACGCGCTGCTCAGCGTCCAGGGCCTCAGCATCCGCGGCATCAAGACCGGCTCCAGTACGCCGGCCGGCGGCGCACTGATGTGGGCGGCGTACAAGTCGGTCGGCGACGAGACCCCCCTCATCCTCGGCACGCTGATGCAGCAGCGCGTGGACGGCCCGGACCCGTCCGCGGCCCTGAGCCTGGATCTGGCGCTGACGAACAGCAGGAAGATCATCGAGGCGGTGCGCACGGCCCTGGCGTCCACCCCGCTCGTCCGCAAGGGCGACACGGTCGGCTACGTGGACGACGGCCTCGGCGGCCGTACGCCGCTCGTGGCCACCAAGGACCTGAACGTGATCGGCGTCCCGGGCCAGCAGCTCAAACTCACCCTCACCGCCGGCGCCGCGCCGCTGCCGCACAAGGCGAAGGCCGGCACTGAGCTCGGCACCCTGACGGCCGGCGACGGTGAAGGCGCCAAGACCGTCCCGGTGGCCGTCCAAAAGGCACTCCCCGAACCCTCCTTCCCCACTCGCCTCACCCGCCTCCGCTGAACCCCCGCCGCCGGTCCGTACTCCCCCCGGACCGGCGGCGCGGGCGGTCAGGGGGGTCCTCAGGGCCGCATTCGGGGGCAGTCCGGAGGCGTGGACGCCGTCCGCCGAACCGGCGTCGGTGGAGCGGGGGATCATGCCCCGACCGCAGCCCCAGACCCCACGGGCTCGGCGAGCGAGTGCTCCTGGACACGGCGGGTGCACGGCGGCCAGGCGGAGCAGGTTGCCCGCCTTCTGCGCGACCGCGACGGTGGAGGCCGGGCGCGAGGCCCGTGCCGTTACCCAGGCGTACGGTCGACGGCGCGCCACTGCCCACGCTCTCCGAGCGCCCTGACGAGCTGCGCCGTGAGCACATGGGCCTCGCTGAGGGCCCGCCAGACGTCAAACACCCGTTGAGGCTGGCCGGACGGCCGACGGATCACGTCGCGATCGACCAAGGGCGGCCCGAGGCCGGCCTCCCCGAACGTGGCGGGCACCGGCCCGCAGAGCGCTCGGGCGGCCGGCAGCAGCGCGTCGCCGTCATGCGTGTCGTGCGGCGCTCGTGACCGGGCCCAAGGCGATCTTGCGGACGTGCCGACCAGCGCACTCGACTCGGGTACCGCACGGGAGTCCTGACACTGCTGGGCGGCGTCGTCCGGAAGCACGGACAGACGGTGTCACGGTCACGCACGACCCCACGGCGGTTTCGTACACCTAGCGGGTGGTCTTCCTCGCCGACGGCAGGACGACAGGGGAGCCCTTCGATCCCACGGCCGTGCCCGTGACCCCTGCGGATGGCCTCGCCGGAGCCCGGCGGCGGGACGAACCCCCGTGCTCACGATCGCCGTGGCCACCCCGCGGCACCGCATGACGGGCTTCGCGGACCCCTACGCGGTATCGCCGCCCAGGTCGTGGCCAAGGCCGGTCCCCTTGCTGATGCACGAGAACATCCTCGCCCTCGGGCTGGTCGCCGCCCTCTCGACCATGCAGAAGTCCGGTGACGCCGCGGTGCTCGCCCGTCAGCGGCAGGCGGTGCACGCTGCCGGGCGTGGCGGTGCCGGTCGGCCCGCCCCGAATGCTGCGGCCGACCGGCACGCGGGCCCCGACCGTCATCGCGGCGGTCATCGCCCACGGCCTGACCGACGACGCCACCTGCCTCTCCCTCGCTGACCGGCGCGGTGCCGGCCAGCCGGGTCCACCCCGACTCCCCGGCAGGCACGGCCCTGCCACTGGACGAACACCAAACAGGCGGCACCCCGCGAGCGGAGCGAACCTGCTCAGAGACCAGCCGTTTCGCACCCACTTGGGTAAGGTCGTGTACCAGTTCGTGGGATGGGGGGCGCGAAATGTTCGAGCTTGGTGTGTTCTTCGGCGTGATGGGCCTGGCTGCACTCTGGATGATCTGGGTTGTCCTGCGCCGCGGGAACCGGCGCACGGAGACTGCGGAGGGCCTGCTGATCGAGCAGGCCCGCAGGGAGCAGGCCGCGAGCGACAGGTCTTCCTACAGCGCGAACGCTGTGCACAACACCTCGGCGTACGGGAACGGGTTCACGCCGTAGGACCACATCCGGCAGCCCATAGCAGCGGTGCCGCTCCGGTGTTCGCTCACGCGTGAACGAGCACCGCCGGCCGCCCGGACACTCGCGGTTGCCGTCTGCACCCTCGCCCTCACCTCGGGCATTGTGGGGACCGGCTACCGCGAACTCAGCACACACTCGGTCGAACCGGCCGGCCCCTGGGCCACCGAGGCCGCCGCCCACTCCCACCGCGCAGCGGGACCGGCGCTGCCCCTTGCCGTCGTGGGTGTAAGCCAAGGGGGAGGCTGCGCAGACGCAGCCCCCCGGACCGCCCCGCCCCTGGTCCCGGTCCCGGTCCTGGCCCCAGCCCTGGCCCTGGCCGCAGCCCTGGCCCTGGGCCCAGCCCTGGCCCTGGCCCCGGCGCTGGGCCCGACCCCGACCCCGGCCCCGGACCCGACCCCGGCCCCGCGCCAACCTCGACCCCGACCCCGGCCGCGATGTTGCGACCGACCGACGGTCCTCGCGCCCGGCCCTTGTGGGCTTCGGGCGGGGCGGAAACCGACGACCGGCCGAGTCGCTGGCTCCGTACAAGGCGGGCCGGTTGCCGTGCCGGTGCGGGGTTACCGCCGGCCTGCGCCGGTGCGAAACCGCCGAGGAGGGTCTCGTACCTGTCGACGGGCGCGGCGTGGTAGCCCGCCCGGTGGCAGCGGCGCGGTCGACGCGCGCCCGTAGCTACGGGACCCGCAGCTACGGGAACTGCATGGCAAGCTCGGTCGGCCGCCTAGGCGATAGTGTCCTGGAACCGGCTCCTGCGGATCGCCCCCGCCCCGCCCCAGACGCCGCGTCAGCGAAGCCCGCTCGGAGGCGCCGACCGCGTTCCCGCGCACGTACGTGAACACGGCCCCACCGCCCAGTCCACATCGGCAGCGGCGAACCCGGCGGCCTCGTACACGGCGAGGCCGTGGCCGCCGTGCAGCTGCTGTACCAGGAGCGGGAGCGGGGGCGGGGGCTGGGGCGACGCCGTCGTACCGCGTCTTGCCGGGCCGTGGAACACGTACGGCCCGAGCGCCCGTACGCGCCAGGAGAGACGGCGAGCATGCCGCAAGCCCGTCCGTCGTCGCTGGCAACCTCGCGCCACCGGTCGGCGGCGATGGCGGGCAGCTCGATCTCCCGCCACCCCCGTACGTGGTCGCCGGCGAGCGCGCCATGCGCAGCCTCGGCAAGCGTCTGGGCGTCTGGGTGTCACCGCGACCGCGGTCCCCTGGCACGTCAAGAACACGGGCGACCCCGACTCGCCCGCATCGACGCCGCGGCTCAGCACGAGGCCACCGCGGCCGGCCTTCGCGCGGGGTCTGGATCCTGCAGAACGCCCGCCACGTCGTGGTGTGCGCTGCCGCAGGCCTGGCCCTCACCGCAGCCGCCTGCACCTGACCCCGCCCCCGGCGGCGCACCGACCGTGCCGCCGGCCGACAGCCACTCCCGGGGTGAGCACCTCGCCCGAACTGTCGGGGGGTGCATGGAACTCCGTGATGCCCGGCTGCGCCTGCCGACCGCGGAGCATCTCGGACATGATCATCACAGCGGCGAAAAGCGCCGGAAAGCGCCGGAAAGCGCCCGTTCATTCATTCATGGGACGCCTCTCTTTTTGGCGGATTCTTTAATTCCGTATCGCCGGTGGTCTGCAGGGTTCGCCATAACTCAGATGATCCTCAAATGATTTGGGATCGATTGACGTGTCACGGCCATCTCGTGCAGTCTTTGTGAGGCGCAACCGCGGGAACTCGAACCGGTGGAAGCGCAAGGCGGGGAGCAGAGTTCGGGGTGCACGGTGATGTTCCTTTCTCTTTCTCGCCTGTATCTAAAGGTGTAATCAAAAGGGGAGAAGGCTTCACATGCGTTCCGCGATCAGGAAGATTGTCACGACCACTGCGGCCGGCGCCGCTCTCGCCGGTATTTCGCTGGCGATGCTGCCCGGGTCGGCCCAGGCCGACGACGGCCTGGTCTCGCAGGCGTCGCGGGTCGCGAAGTACCAGGCCTACCTCGCGATGAAGTCCGCGCAGGGGGACGAGCAGGCCAAGGAGACCGCGCAGGGCTTCTCCGCGCTCTCGGACGCCCAGAAGACCCGGTTCCTGGACCTGCTGGAAGACAAGGCCCTGATCAAGCAGCTCTTCGACGGAGCCGAGTCGTCGGCTGCCGCGGGTATCACCCGCACGGAGCTGGCGGGCGGTGACGTCGTCGTGGAGCGCGAGTCCGCAGGCGGCGACGACGCCGCATCGTCCAACTCCACCGCCGCACTGCGCGCTTCGGGCTACCACGACATGTGGGCCTCGTACTCCTACACCGACAAGTTCCTGGGCGTGAAGGTCTCCCGCGTCTCGGTACGGACCAACTACCAGGTCAAGGGCAAGGACACCACCAAGGTTTACCCGGGCAGCGCCTACCACTACCTGTACGTGCCGGGCTGCGACTTCTCCCACAGCCCCGTGAAGGAGTGGATCTCCTCGCCGCCGGCCGACAATGCCCAGAGCGAGACCACCTGGACCGCCTCCTGCTGGGGCAGCTCCTGGGACAAGCGCGAGCGCGTCTGGGGCGACTACCGTGGCTTCGTCGGCGGTTACCTCAAGGACGAGTAGGAACACCGGACCCGGGCCCGTTCCGATCGGGCACGGGGGAAGGAACTGACGTCCAGAATCGGTCGACAAATTTCCCTGCGCGTCAAGGAGAAATCATGTTCGCGAGCCTGGGATTCGGCCCGTTCATCCCCGTTCTGTTCGTACTCCTCGTCGTCTGCGTGGCGGGTGGCGCAATCCGAAAGAAGCGTCACTCCCGCCCGGCCGGAGACGACTGATGTCAGCATAATGTGCCACTTGAAAAGCGGCTGAGCAGATTTCCCCGCCTCTCGCAGGGGGCGGGGAAATCTGCATGCCGGCAATAGAAGGGCCTATTCGTAACCCCTCGCAGTGCTACAAGCATGAATCACGGGCCTGCGCCGTACTCGAACGCGTCGACTTCTCCCTTCGCGAGCTGCGACGGCAAACGGCCAGTGAGCCGGCTTCCAGTTGCTCCACAGGCCATCGGGGCGCCGAAAACCGCCGTGTCATCGAACCAGCCGACGATCTTCTCAGCCTTGGCGTGCGAGGATGCCGGGAACACGACCGTCAGCACGTCGAGGGACACAGGCCAGCCATGATCAGCGGTGCACATGTCATCCTCTACAGCCACGACGCCGAGGCGGACCGTGCCTTCATCCGTGACGTCCTCGACTTCCCCGGAGTCGACGCGGGCGGCGGTTGGCTCATCTTCAAGTTGCCCCCGGCCGAAGTCGCCGTGCACCCGGCCGACGGCCCGCCGCGGCACGAGGTCTACCTGATGTGCGACGACGTTGATTCCCAGCTCGACGAGTTCCGCGCCAAGGGCGTCGAGGTCACCCGCCCGGTCAGCGAACAACGCTGGGGCAAACTGACCGCGATCCGGCTTCCCAGCGGCGCCGAACTGCCGCTGTACGAACCCAGGCACCCCACCGCCCACGGGTTGTGACACCCCGCACTCAGCCGGCCCCATCTCCCGACGCCCGGACGCTGCGCCAACGAACTCAGCCGCCGCAGCCACCTCACACCGGCAGAGCAGAGGGACTGCATCCTTCGGCCTACTGCGTTCTCGGCCTTGTGGAGGACGATCTCCGGGCACCGCCGCGAGAGGGTTGATCCGTGCGAACAACCATCGGATACACCGTCGAAAGCATCGGCTACGTCGTAGGAGCCCAAGGGCTCATCAGCTTTGTTTCGCAGACCTTCTTCGGCACGGAGTGGGGCTGGATGCACAAGGTCGTCGACCTTCCACCCACCGCCTACCTCGGTGTCCTCGTCCTGGGCCTGGCGCTCGTCGTCGGCGGGGTCAGGACGCGGAAGACACCCGAGCCCCAGGAGACCGCCTGACGGCGTCGGGCCCGGTACAGGGCGACGAGCTCAATGCCGTACGTCGCTGAAAAACCTGGCGACAGTCGGAGTCCGGGCACGCTAGCGTCCGCCAGATGGCCCCCTCACTTGAACGTCCCCCGCTTCAGGCCGACGAGCGCACCGCTCTGCTCGGCTGGCTGGATCTCCAGCGGCAGATCCTGCGATGGAAGTGCGAGGGCCTCAGCGAGGAGGATGCGCACCGCTCCGTCATCCCGACTTCGCCGGCGATGACGATGGCCGGTCTCATCAGCCATATGCGATGGGTCGAACACATGTGGCTGGACGTGCTGTTCCTCGGCGGCGACGAGACACAGAATCCGGCGTTCGACGAGACGGATGACGACGCCAACTGGCGCACCGACGGCCTCACGCTGCAGCAGTTGCTCGTGGACTATGAGACGCAATGCGCCCGAAGCAACGCGATCGTGGCCGCAGCCTCCCTCGACGATGTCGGTCGCCACGCTGGGTACCGCTCCGGCAAGGCCAACCTCCGCTGGATGCTCATCCACCTCGTCGAGGAGACCGGACGGCATGCAGGGCATGCGGACATCGTGCGGGAACTGCTCGACGGAGCGAAGGGCTACTACTAGGCCCTGTCCGACGGTTCGTGTGAGGACCAGGGTAGGGACGAGGCCCTGCTGTTCGCTGAACGAAGGGTCGTCGCGTGTCGCGCGATACAGCCGAAGCAGAGGCTGGGATGAAGGGAATCACGCTTCCCGCCTGGCGCGGAGAACACTACGTGACCCTGGCTGAGCTACTGGTTCGCCTCGGAAGCTTCGGCCTGGACCTCACGTGGCGCGTCGAATTCGACGAGATCGTCGATCCTCGCTGTGTCGAGATGGAGAGAAGGTCCGCCGCCGGCATGGACACGTTGACGCTGTTGTCGTTGACGACCCCCTTCCTCCAGTTGATCGACGCCGAAGCACGTGGGTTCGCTGGGGACGAGCTGGTGCTCGTCCTGACCGAATTCGACAGCTCCTTGTGGGATGTCAGGGCTTTCGACGAGGGCGTACTCAGCGAACTTCGCCACCACTACCCAGGTGCCAAGGACCTCTGAACGGGGCGCTTCACTCCGTCGGAGCCATAGGCGGATCGCGGCCACGGTGAGAGCTGGTGTCCATGTCGAGTTCGCCGATGGGGGTGGGGTGCACCGTGGGCCCGTAGCGCCTTGTCCTCATCTGGAAGTCCAGAGGTCGCCCCTGACCGGTTCGGGCACCCGCAACCCCGTGCTGGGCTTCCGACGCGGGCATGTCCTGGATGTCCTGGACGCTCAGCACGTCCTGGGTCCCGGTGATGTGCAGCAGGCGCGCGAGGGGGTGGCTGAGAGTGGTGAGGACGAAGGTCTTGCCGGCTTGGAGTGCCTGCTGGTGCAGGTCCAGCAGGACGTGCAGGCCTTTGCTGTCGCAGAAGGTGACGCCGGACAGATCGACGTCGAGTCCGCCGGGACTGGCATTCAGGGCTGCGGTGAGGTCCTTGCGCAGATCGGCGTCGTCGTCCGTGTAGATCTCGCCGCTCACGCGTACCCGTGTTCGCTGGGGGCCGGGCTCGACGACCACGGTGAGGAGCCCCGAAGGGGAGGTCATGGCCGTTCTCCCTTCACCGCCCCGGAACGTGGGGGAGGAGGGCCTGGCGGGACGGGGCCCGGTGCGGGCCCGGGCTGCGGTCAGCCTCGTGGACCGCGCTCATGGCGGTCACCGTCCCCGGGAGGGTGCCCGGCCGCCCCGGCCCGTGGGTCCGGGTCGGCACGGAGCTGCAGGAGGTCCGTGATTTTGTTGTGCCCTTCTGCCGGATGGCGGATGAGGGTGCCGGGCGTGACCTCGTAGTGGTTGCGGCGGCCGTTGCGTACCCGAGTCAGGTAGCCGGCGCTCTCCAAGTCCGCGACGATGGCCTGGGCCGCGCGTTCGATCGCCCTGCCACGCGCTGGTCAGGCCATGCGTGGGCCGCTTCGCTCGCCTGCCCACTGCCACAGCGCGCCGGGCTCTGTCACCGGTAACAGGACGGGCAGTAACGCCAGACGGTTCACCCGCGGTCCTCGTCGCATCCTGTGAAGATCGCCCCTTGAGGGTCCCTCTCTCCAGGTGCGTGCAAGACCGACGCCTCCGGAGTCTCTCGACGGGCGGCTTGAATCACCAGCGATCGTCGGCGTGTCCGCATGTTGGCACGGACCGCGCTGAGGCCAGCCGTGGACGTGCCCTGTGAGCCAACGCGTCGCATTCCAAAAGCCGCTGACACCTACTCTGAGCAGGCTGCGGTCGAGGGTCTGGAAGATCGGCGGACGCGACATAGCGGACTTGACCCGCTTGGCCACTCGCCGCTGGTGGCCACAAGGCATCGCAGCAGATCCGTGTCTATGCCCGGCCTTGAGGTTCATGCCGGTGGTGGCGTGGTCGTGGCGGATGTACTCGGTGACCGGCTCGGACACGGTACGGGCCCGCCGCCTCTACGCCGCCCGCGATGTCGCTCTTCCTTGTTCATGGCACCCTCTGGCTCTATGCTCGGATCCGAGTGATCGATACCGAGTACATTGCCGCGCCGTCGTACTGGAGCCCCATGCCCACCCGTGACGCCTCCACCGCCCGAAAACACCCGAAACGCCCTGTCAACGCCCTCGCCCTCGCCGTACTCGGGCTGCTGCTGGAACGTCCGGCGCACCCCCACGCCATGGCCGGCGCGCTCCGCGACCGCGGCATGGACCGCGCCTTTAAGCTGACGACCGGATCGCTCTACGACACCGTCCGAGCGCTCGTGCGCGACGGGTGGATCGAGGCGGACGGCACCGAGCAGGTCGGCAACCGCCCGGCCCGCACCGTCTACCGCCACACCGCCGCCGGGCGGGAAGGCTTCACCGACTGGCTCGACGAGCTGATCCGCGCACCCTCACCCGAGTACCCGCGGTTCCTCTCCGCCGTCGGGTACCTCGGCGCGCTGGGCCGCGACCGCGCGGCGGGAGCGCTGCGCGAGCGGGCCGCCGCGCTGAGAGAGCAGATCGAGCGGGACGCCGAGGCCTACCGCGCGGCCCGCGAGGAGCACGGCGCGCCGCGCCTGTTCGTCATCGAGGCCGAATACGCCGCCGCCATGGCACGGGCCGAGCTGACCTGGGTGGAGCACACCGCCGCCGAGGTCGAGCGCGGGACGCTGGCGTGGCCGGAAGAGGGCGGACGATGAGCGGAGGCGCGCCGCAGGACGAGGCGGTCGACGTCCTGATAGCCGGAGCCGGCCCGGCCGGGCTGACACTCGCCGGGGAGCTGGGGCGGGCGGGGGTGCGGGCACTGGTCCTGGAGCGGGAGCCGGGACCACCCGGCTTCTGCCGCGCGTTCAACCTCAACGCCCGGAGCCTGGAACTGCTCGGACGCCGGGGCCTCACCGACCGATTCCTAGCCGAGGGGCCAACGGTCCCGGCGACCGCGTTCGTCGGTACCTCCCATCTCGACCTCGCAGCCATGCGCACCGGACACCCCTACGTCCTGGGCATCCCCCAGACCCGCGTGGAGGAACTGCTCACCGAGTGGGCCGTGGAGTCGGGCGCGCGCCTCGTCCGCAGCCGACGTCTCACGGGGCTGCAGCAGGACGCCGACGGCGTGACGGTCGGGACGGACGGCGCCGACGGCCCGGCAACCGTGCGCTGCCGATGGCTGGCCGGCTGCGACGGGGGCCGCAGTACGGTGCGCAAGGCGAGCGGGACCGGCTTCCCCGGGGCGCCCGCACGCACGTTCACCCTACTCGGAGACGTGGTCCTCACAGACCCGTCGGCCCTCCCGTTCGGCCCCCACACCGGGCCCGGTGGCCGCTCGGTGTTCGCGATCCCGCGCCCCGGCCACGTCCGTCTCCTCACAGAGGATCCGGCACCGCCCGACGACCCACACCAGCCGGTGCCGCTCGAGGTGTTCCAGCACGCGGTCGAGGCCGCGCTCGGGCGCCGGGCCGAGATCGCCCGGGCGCTGTGGCTGACCCGATTCGGGGACGCGGCACGGCTCGCCGAACGCTTCCGGACGGGCCGGGTGCTGCTCGCCGGGGACGCCGCGCACATTCACCCCCCGGCCGGCGCCATCGGCGTCAACGCGGCGATCGACGACGCCGTCAACCTGGGCTGGAAGCTCGCCTTGGTGGCACGCGGACAGGCGCCGGACACACTGCTCGACAGCTACCACGACGAGCGCCACGCGGCGGGCCGGCGCCTGCTCCGCAGCACCCGCGCGCAGGCGGTGCTCGCCCGGGTCAAGGGGGACGAGGACCCCTTGGCCCCCGTCCGCGACCTGCTCGCCGAGCTGGCCTCGGACGGTGACACGGCCGGACCGCTGGCCGAGGCGATCACCGCCGTCGCCACCCGCTACCCCGCCTCGGGAGACCCCGGACACCCGTGGGCGGGAAGGATGGTGCCGGACGTCCCGCTGGGCGGGGACGGCGGGGGTGGCCTCGCGGCGCTGCTGGCCCGGTCGCCCGGCGGCGCACTGCTGCTCGACGGCGCGGCGGGCACGGACGCCCTGTCCGCCGCCGCCCGGCCGTGGGCGGACCGGGTCACCGTCGCCCGTACCCACCCGGACGCCCTGGCGGGCGCCCGCGCTGTCCTCGTCCGCCCGGACGGGCACGCCGCGTGGACCGGCGCCGCACAGGCACCTGCAGACGCCGCCGCGGAGGAGCTGCGGGCGGGCCTTACACGCTGGTTCGGGCATCCGCTGCGGGGCCCAGGGGCGGCATGGGCTCCCGCTTCCGGATCTCGCGGAACGGCGCAGGTCAGGCAGGATCCGGAAGAAACGGCCTAGGCGTGTATCGAAAGCGCGGACAGGCCGGGCAGGGTGATGCCCCGGCCCTGCCTGTCCGCTCTCTGCTAGAGGTCGAGCTGATGCTGGTGTGTCGTGTGCGTGGGTGTGTAGCCGAGACCGTCGTTGATCCGGCGCATGTGCGCGTTGCTGTCGGCGGTGTCGGTCAGGAGGCCACCGAGGTCCGGATAGTCCCTGTGGGCCTGTTGGATCGACTCGGCCTTCATCCATCGGCCGAGGCCGTGACCACGGTGCTCGGGCAGCACGCCCGTGCCGTAGTGCTGGCCGTCACCTGCGCCGTTGCCGGGGATGACGAGTTCGGTGAAGGCGGCGATCGAGCCGTTGGAGGCGTCGATGGCGACAACGGTGTGCAGGTGGTCGCCTCGCTGTTCGACGGCCTTCGCCGCGGCCCGCACGCGGTCCACGTCCCAGGCCACGGTGCCGTACTCGGCGTCGTCCATAGGCGTGTCGTCCATGGCGCGGCGTGAGGCGGCGAACGTCTGGGCGAGGTCGTCGGGGACGGTTCCCTGCCATGACGTCAGCCGGTAGCCCGGATGCGGACGCTCGACGATCCCAGCCAGGACGGTGGTGTCCGCCTCGGCCATTGCCAGGCGGGTGTACCTGAAGGTGAGGACCTTCCGGAAGCCGCGCGCTGCCAGGAAGTGGTCGCCGGGCGATCCGGCTTCTGCCTGCGCGACGACGCGGCGTCGGGCTTTGTCCCGGGCGGTGGCCACGGCCGTGTTGAGGAGCCGGGAGCCGATGCCCTTGCGGCGCTCCGCAGGATGAACGCGGAGGTCGAGCTCGGCCAGATGCTCTTGTCGGCCGTCGAGCAGGCGCAGGAAGGCGGTCCCGGCAGGGATGGAGTCCGCGTCCGACGCCAGCCAGGCAAGACGCAGGCCGTGCGGCCCGAAGGCCGGGTCGGTCAGTGGGGTGATGCGAAGGGACAAGGTGTCTCCGTCGTGGGGAGGTGGCACAGGTCAGTACGCGAGCTCAACTCCTGGGCACTCGTGCGCATGTGCTCTACACCTCCTCATCGACAGCGCCGGCCTGCATCGATGCGGGCGGCTGGGTGAACCTAGCTGGCCGACGGACCTCTGGGCAACGGATTAACGAAGAGGCGGTATGCATGTATGGTCACAGCCACTCGTTGATGGCCGCGACGAGGACGGTTGCCCCATCGCGGGCCGCGAGTTTGTCGTATCTCACAGCGACAGCCCGGTTTCTCTTGAGTCGGTTCCTCACTGTCGCAGAGGTCGCCGAGACGATGCGTTTCTCCAAGTTGACCGTGTATCGCCTCCTGCACAACGGCCACCACCCGTAGATCCGAGTTGGGCGGTCGTTCAGGGTGCCTGAGAACGCGGTCCATGAGTACCTTCGGGAGAGCCCCTCCCAAGGCATGGTGTCGCCAGTCGGCCGGTGGGAGCCGCACTAACCTCACGCGGAGGCCGGCCCCTTTGGGGGCCGATCTGTGGCTGCGCCCGCTGCACCCCGAGGGCGGCGCGGTCTCCGGCCCGAAGGGCCGGCCATGGTGGGAATTGCGTGGGCCCGTGACAGCGAGTTGGCGTCAGCGCTGGTGGGGGCGGCTCAGCTGGTGGGGAAGGCTTATGGTCTGGTGGGCTGCTGTCACGGGGTGAAGTCGGCTGCCGTGAGGTGACCGCTTGGTGGGGTATCGGCTGTCTCCAGCCCGCACGTTCAAACCAGCCTTGCTGTACTGAGACGGGGTCGCGTTTGGCTTTGTCGGGCGCTGCTGTGAAACCGGTACTCTGCGCCCCACGGATGACGGTTCAGGAACCGTAGGTGATGGATACCTGCGCCGATCCGGTGGCGGGGCTGGAAGTGCCGCCCGCCGGGACGAGGTTGGACCCGCCACCGCCGCCGCCGGGCCCGGCGGCTGCGGCGGTGACCAGGAAGCAGCCTCCGCCTCCGCCTCCGCCGTACCAGCCGCCGCCACCACCGCCCCCGCCGAATCCGCCACCGCCCGTGCCACCGGTACCGGGCGTGCCGTCGGTGCCGGCCTTGGAGCTCTCGGGGCAGGCGGCTCCGCCCTTGCCGCCGAGGGTCTGGGTTCCGCCGCCACCCCCGCCGCCGCTTTCCGGTCGCTCGCCGCCGGGCTTCCCGGTGTCGCCGGCGTTTCCGCCGGTGGCCTCGCGGACGGGACCGGCGAAGCTGGAGCCGCGTCCCGCGCCCCCGCCGCCGGCGGCGACGATGAGGCGGGGGTCGGTGCCGCGAACGCCGGTCAGGGCACAGTTCGCGCGCGCCGAGCTGCAGGTGCGGACGTCACTGGCACCGCCGCCGCTGCCGCCGGGGCGCTGACCGGTGACGGCTCCGCCGCCCGTGTCGACGTTGACGTAGTAGGTGGTGCCGGGTACCACGGTGAGGGTGGCGGTGACGGTGGCGCCGGTCCCGCCCGCTCCGCCCTCGATGGCGGACTGTCCTGGCTCGCCTGTGGCGGTGACGGTCAGTCGGGTGACGCCGGCCGGGACGACGAATCGCTGGTTGGCGCCGGCGGTGAAGGTCTTGGTCGCGGGCGCCGCTGCGGCGGGCGCCGCGGGCACCACCAGGACCGCTGGCAGCGCCGCGGTGGCGAGCAGGAGCGCGGCCCGTCGGGCCGTGCGCTGAGGGCGTTTGGATTGCTGTGGGGTCAAAGTCACGATGGGGACTCCTGGACAAGGCCGTGGCCCCGCGGGCGCGCGGACGTAGGTGGATGGTCCGGCCCCTGCGCGGGACCGTCCGCCGCGGACCGTCCGGGCCGCAGCGGTCAGGCGTCACGCTCTCCCTCAGTCTCCCCGGTTCCCGGTCCGCCCGCCTCCCGGCGTCCCGGTGGCTTTGTCGGTCAGGAGCGAGAGCGTTTGTCACCCAAGGGCAGAACACGCCGTGGACAAGGCAGACGATGTAGCCGAGTTTCAGCAACGCCCGGTTGCTTGACGCGGCCCTGGTGTTGTGCGTTCCCGTGGTTGCGTGCCGCGGCTGTCATCGTATGCACGACGGTCAAGGGATGGGGTGGCAGGATGACGCGGTGTCCGACTCTCCCCGTCAACTGTGGCTGCGCGGCATCGCTTTCAACCCGGCGGCGCCCTCCGACGTACTGATACGCCTGCTGGATCAAGCGGCAGGTGAGGTCGGGCGGCTGATGTGCGAGGGCCGCGACCTGCCCGGGGCCGTCATCGACGCAGCCCTGCGCCACCCGGCCAGAGGGATCCGCCGCTGGCTCGCCGGCAACCAGCACGTCGACCCCGCACGACTCGCCCCTCTGGCAACCGACCCGTCGGGGATCATCCGCGCCGGGCTTGACGGTGGCCCCCGCCACCCCCGACCCCGACGGGTCCGACCGCCCACGTGGAGCCGGCCAACCGGCTCGGCGGACCGGTCACGGTCGAGGTCCGCGAGCGGGTGCCCGTCACCACCGAGCCGGACGTCCGGATCGAGGAGCGGGCCGGCTGGAGGGCGCCCGAGGAGGGCGCGGGACCCGAGCACCACGCACCGGGCACCCGCATCTGGCGGGTGGACTTGCCCGCCGGCGCCACCACCGCCCTCGACGGCGGCTACGAGATCCGCATACCGGCCGGCAAGCGGGGTCGGCGAGCGCCAAGGCCGCCGGGCTCTGAGGCGTCGCACCGCGTGAGGGCCGCCGCCGGGGCGTGCGGGTTCGCCGCGCCCCTCCACGCATGACCTGGCGCTCCCGGGTAACACGCCGTCAATGACGAACGCACACGACGCGGATCCGAGACCCGGCCGACTCCTCCTCCTGCTGCTGCCCTTGCAGGCGGCGTGCGTCGCGGGCCTGGGGGTGCTGGTGACCGGGCCCCTGGCGGGCCTGTGGCCGCTGTCCTCCGAGGACGCGGTAGACCGCGCCCTGGCCGCCCGCCGCAGCACGGCCCCCGATGTGCTTTCCGCCGCGCTGTCCCTGCTGGCCGGGACGCAGAGCGTGATCGTGCTGACGGTGCTGGCCTGCGCCGCCCTGCTGTTGCTGCCCCGCGCGCCCCGGTGGCGGGACGCGGTGTTCCTGGCGGGTTCCGTCGCCGCTCAGTCGGCCGTCTTCGTACTCGTCACGCTCATGGTGGAGCGGCCCCGGCCCGGTGTGCCCCACCTGGACGCGGCGCCGCCGACGTCCAGTTTCCCCTCCGGGCACGTCGGGGCCTCCGTGGCGCTCTTCGGGGGCTTGGCCGTGCTCGCGGCCGGGCGGCTGCGCGGCGCCCGGCGGGCGGTGGTGGTGGGCGTGCTCCTGCTGCTCCCCGTCGCCGTGGCCGGCTCGCGGGTCTACCGGGGCATGCACCATCCCTCGGACGTGGTGGCGGGGCTGCTGAACGGTGCCTGCACGCTGCTCGTCATGGCGTACGCGCTGCGGCGGCCCGGGGCGCGGCCGGCAGCCGGTCGGGCGGAGCGCCCCGGTCTGCCCGCCGCCCGGCCCGCCGCGGGCGGCCCGGGCGGTGGCGGCGGCGCGGCGGACGGGGCCCGGGGCCGCGTCGTGGTGGTTTGCCATCCCCACGGGTGCGACGCCGGGACGGCCGACCGGGTGCGGGCCGTACTGCGCCGCCACGGGTACGCGGACCAGGTGTGGGAACAGACCTCCGCCGAGGCCCCGTGCGGGGCGCTGGCCGAACGCACGACCGGGGCGCGGACGTCGCTGGTCGTGGTGTGCGGAGGGGACGGAACGGTACGGGCCTGCGCCGACGTGATGGCCGGCACCGGGATCCCGCTGGCGATCGTGCCCTGCGGGACCGGGAACCTCCTGGCCCGCAACCTGCGGCTGCCGTCCGATCCGGTGGCCGCCCTGGAGGAGGCCCTGTCCGGGGAGGCCGTCGGGCTCGACGTGGGACGGGTCAGCGGCGACGGCCTCGCGCCGACCAGGTTCGTGGTGATGGCGGGCGCCGGGTTCGACGCGGCCATGGTGCGGGACGCCTCGGCACGGCTCAAGGAGCGCCTGGGCTGGGCCGCGTACGTCGTCTCGGCCCTGCGTCACGTGCGCGATCCGCGGATGCGGCTGTCGATCCAGCTCGACGGGGGGCCCGTACTGGAGCGGCGGGCCCGCATGGTCGTCATCGGCAACGTGGGCACGTTGCAGGGCGGGCTGCCGCTCCTGCCGGACGCGCGTCCCGACAGCGGCCGGCTGGAGGTGGTGCTGCTCGACCCCCGCGGGGTCGGCGGGTGGCTCGCGGCGGCCGGACACCTCGCCGCCCGTACGACGGGCGGGCCGGCGGACGGCGGACCGGGGCGGACTTCTTCCGGCGGGCCCGGACGGCGTGCGGCACACGGCGCACTGGAGTACTTCAGCGCCGCCCGGATCGACCTCCGCTTCACACGGGCCCAGGCGCGCGAGATCGACGGCGACGCCTGCCCGGCAGGCGTCCGCGTGAGCGCCGAAGTCGAGCCGGGGGCACTGCTGGTGTCCCTGCCCGCGCCGGCGCGGACCGGCACGCCCGCCCCCGACGCGAACGGGGCGCAGGGGACCGCCGCCCTGCGCGCAGGCCACTGAACGGGAGGAGGGAACACGCATGGGCACCGCCACACGGGTACCGCCCCTCGGCGAAGTCGAGGCGGCCGAAGCGGAATTGCGCACGGACGGCGACGGTCTCTCCGGTGAGGAGGCATGGGCCGCGCTGCGCCGCCACGGCGGCTGGAACCTCGTACGGGACTCCTTCGTCCGGTTCCGCTACGCCGACGGGTTCAGCCACTCCCGGGCCCTGGCCCTGCAGACGGTCCTGGCGATCCTGCCGCTCGCCATCGCGCTGATCGGGCTCTCGGGCGTGCTCCACACCGAGGACGCCGGGCGGATGGCCGAGCTGACGATCCGCCGGATCGTCAGCGGCCCCAGCCAGGGCGTGGTGGACGACGCCCTGCGCGAGAGCCACCGCCATGCGGGGGACGGCGGGGAGGCGGCGCTCTGGCTCGGCCTGCTGTTCTCCGTCGCCAACGTCACCACCGGCATGTGCCAGGTGGAGCGGGGCGCCAACCGGATCTACGGCGTGGAGCGCGACCGCCCGTTCCTGCACAAGTACACCCGCGGGCTGGTCATGGCGCTGCTGGCCGGGCTCCCGCTCGGGCTCGCCTTCTCGGTCACCGTCCTCGGCTCCGACCTGGGCGTGGCGATGACGCAGACCTACCACCTCGGCCCGGGCGCCCACCGGGTGTGGGACGTGCTGCGCTGGCCCGTAGGGACGCTGCTCGCGGTGGCCGCCACCAGCGCCGTCTTCCGCCGCTCCCCGCGGCGTACGCAGCCCGGGTACACGTGGCTGGCGTTCGGCGCCGGCGTCTACCTGGTGCTGTGGCTCGCCGCGACCTGGGGACTGAGCCTGTACGTCGGGGCGAGCGGCTCCTTCACCACCGTGTACGGGCCACTCAGTGCGTTCATGTCGCTGCTGCTGTGGTCGTACCTGACCTCGCTCGCCCTCTTCCTGGGCCTGTCCTTCGCCGCCCAGCTCGAAGCGGTGCGGGCCGGGGTGTCCGAGCCGGTCATGAAGGACCCCGGCGTATGAACCGCCGCAGCAGGGCCGACGCGCGGTTCGGGGCACGGCTGGTGGCGACCTCGGCCGCCACCGCCCTGGCGGCCGTGCCGTTCTCCCTCGCCCTGGTGCTGGTGGAGTCGCAGTGGGGTCCGCTGCTCCGGCTCGACCAGGGGGCGGCCGGGCGGCTGCACCGCGCCGTCCTGGGCCATCCCGGCTGGGTGCGGGTGCTGGAGTTCTTCACCCAGGTCGTCTGGGGGCCGCTGACCATGCGTCTGCTGGTGGCCGCGCTGGTGGTGTGGCTGCTGCGGCGCCGGGCGTGGCGGCTGGCCGCCTGGGCCGCCTGTACCGCGACCGCCGGGGGGCTGGTGGGCCTCCTGGTGAAGAACGTGGTCGAGCGCGCCCGGCCCCACCTGCCCGACCCCGTCGCCCACGCGCCCGGGTTCTCGTTCCCGTCGGGGCACGCCATGACGGCCACCACGTCCTGCGCCGTGCTGCTGCTGGTGCTGCTCCCGCTGGTCCCGCGGGCCTGGCGGGCGCTGCCATGGGTACTGGCCGCGGCGTCAGTGCTCGGCGTCGGATTCACGCGGGTGGCGCTCGGGGTGCACTGGGTGAGCGACGTGGTCGGGGGCTGGCTGCTCGGCATCGCGGTCGTCACCGCCACGGCCTTCGCATTCGAGGCGTGGCGCAGTGACGTCGGCCGCCGGCGCACCACGCCCGGCCAGGGTCTGGAGCCGGAGCTCGTGGGCGCCGATCCCGAATCCCCGGCCGGCCCGCCGCTGCGGTGAGGCCCTGCGTCCCGGGAGGGGTCAGCCGACCCGGATCCCGATGACGCAGGTGTCGTCGTCCATGTCGGAGCGGCTCTCGGCGAGCAGGCGGTCCAGCTGCCGGTCCGGGTCCCCGGCCGGGGAGGCCGCCGCGCTCACGAGGTGGCCCAGTAAGTCCTCCACCGAGGAGTCCCGCCGCTCCACCAGCCCGTCCGTGAACATGAGCAGGGTGTCGTCGGACTCCAGCTGGACCTCCCGTTTCCCGGTGCGAGCCGGATCTGTCCCGCCACGGAGTCCTCTGACCGCGCAAGGGGTGGCCGCTCGTACGGAGCCCGTCACCACGACGTGCAGGGCCCGGGGCAACGGACGATGCGTCCCCGCCCGTCGTCCCGGCCCTGCCTCCCCGTTGACCAGCAGACCTGCCTACGCCCTGGAACCCTCATGTCCGCTGACACCACCTCCGCCGCCCACGTGATCGAGGCCGTTGACCAGGTACTCACCCACAAGGCCGCCCAGAACTGCACCGATCCAGGCTGTGCCCGGCACGCCGGCACGATCGACTGTCCCCCGATCACCGTCAGCCGTAGCCCCGGCTCCGTCCTCGGCGAGGCGGTCGCCGACGCCTGGTACGCCGTCGGCGGCAGCCGGCTGGACGTCCCCGCAGGGGTCGTCGCCGCCCTCGCCCTGTGGCCCCAGAAGCTCCCGGGCGCCGAGGCCGCCGACATGATCGCCGCGTACATCGCCGCACAACCCCCGCGCGTCCTGGTCCGCGGCCTGGCCGAGAGCGCCAACCACTACTGGCGCCTTCGCCCTGCCCTGTGGACCACCGCCCGCCCCCTGTTCCACTGGACCAGGGAGGACCTCCACGACACCCACCTCGCGGGCGTGCAGGCCGTGACCCGGGCCGCGCTGCGCCCCGGAGTCCTCCAGCACACCGGAGACACCGACCCCGCCGAACGATCCCGGATCGACCTGATGTCCTGGGTCATCACGAGCCTGCGCCACCACCACTCCCGGCGCAGGCTCGGTGAGTACCAACACGCCGCCGGACATCAACGCCCTGATCGCCGCGGTGCCGGCCGACGACGGCAGTACAGGAAAGCGGCCCCACCAGCGCGGTGAGTGGGCGCTCGAGCCGACCGCCGGGGCAGGATCCGTTTGCCCAGGGCCGGGTCGCTGATCCTGTGCTCGGCGGGCAGCCGGTAGGAGAACTCGATCAGGTCGCGGGCGAGGTAGGGGGGCCGGCGTTCGAGCGCGTAGGCGGAGGCGAGCTTGTCGCTGGTCATCACCAGCGGCCTCCAGATCCGCCGCATCGAGCCGCGCGAGGCCACCGCGGCGGGCTCGGACGCGGAGTACCGCGAGGAGGACTTCCGGTGATCCCCGCCGCCGCGTGACCCTCGTCCACCGGGGTCTTCTCGGAAGACCAGGTCAGTCCGGGTCCCCGGTGGCCTGGAGGCGGCGCAGGGCCAGGATCAGATTGCCGCTGCCGAACGTCGCGAGCGCGGCGACGCCCCACAGGGTCGCCGCGACACCGGCCCGGTCCAGCACGGCGCCCGCGGCCAGGAAGCCGAGCGGCCCGGCCAGGGTGCTGATCGTGACCACGGCCTGCAGCACCTTGGGCCCGAAGCCGTCCGGCAGCCGGGCGGAGAGGAGGCCCATCAGCGGCGCGTTCGCCAGGGGCGCGGCGGCCGATGACAGGCCGACGGCGACGACGAGCACGCTGGCCGGCGCGGGCACCAGGAGCGTCCACAGGGGCAGAGCGACGCAGACCAGGGCCGTACAGGCGAGTCGTACGGGGGCGACCCGTGCCGCCAGCACATAGGCGGCCACCGAGCCCACCAGACCACCGGCGCCATAGGCGGCGATCAGCAGGCCACCGACCCTGGCGTCCCCCTCGAACCGGGCAAACGCCAGCACCGGCATGGTGATCATCTGGGTTCGCAGCATCAGCCCGAACACCACGGTGGACAGCATCGCCCGGCTCAGGAACCAGTCGCCGCACAGATGCCGCACCCCCGCCCACAGGCCGCGGGGCCCGGCCGCGGACCCTCCGGCCCCGCCGCCCCCTGCCGGGACGCGGCACAGCAGCAGCAATCCGGAGAGGGCGAACGAGGCCGCGTCCAGCCATATCACGGATGTGGTCCCCACCAGTGGGATCAGCGCGCCCGCGAGCGCCGGTCCGGCGAACGCCGAGCCGTTCGTCACACCTGCCAGCGCGCTGTTGGCGCGGGCCAGAGAGCGGGCGTGGGGGCTCAGCAGTTCCATCGCCAGCACCCGCTGTGCCGCGTGGTACGGAACGGCCAGCGCCCCGAGCGCCGTGACGATCGCCATGAGGACGGCCAGATTGAGCGCGCCCAGGGTCTGCAGCAGCGGGATCAGCGCCACCACCGGAGCGCGGGCGAGATCGGAGATGACCATGGTCCGGCGGGCGCCCAGGCGCTGGATGACCTCTCCGCCCGCGAAGCCGAGCAGCGCCATGGGCAGCACCTGGCCAGCGAAGACCAGGCCCGCCCGGGTGGCCGAGCCGGTGGTCTCCAGCACCAGCCAGGGCAACGCGAGCATGGTCATCTGGGTGCCCAACGCCGTCACCGCGCCCGCGACATAGACCGCCGTCAGCGCACGGCTCGGCCTGCCACCCGGTGTGCCGTTCGGCGCTCCGGCGGGTGGGACGGGGGCTGTGCCGGGCTGGGCCGCCGCGGTTGTCATCGGGTCGCCCCTTTCTCCTCGGTGGGTCCGGGCCGTGTGGTCGCCCCCGCACCCTGTCGCCCGCCCACCGTCCGGTGCCAGGGAAGGACCGGCAGCGGTCACTGTCGGTTCCGCTGCGCTTTCTTCCCTGCCACGCGGCCCGCCCGTCCGGCAGTGTGATGGCCATCGGAGCCCACCACAGCCAAGGCGACCGGCGGCGGAAGCGGACACCAACGAAGGGAGGGACGGCGATGAGCGGCGGTATCGGAACGGCAGTGCACGTCCCGTCCTTCGCAGCCCGCGACGGGCGGCGAGCGGTCGAGACCCGGTACGTGGACGGTCTCCCGCAGATCGTGGCCTGGGATCTGACGACCGGTCAGCGTCGGCAGGCGACCACCGCACCGCTGGGCGTGGAGACCGCCGCCATCGAGCCGGACGGCCACGGCCTGTGGTGGTTCGACGCCGCTCCCGGCGGTCAAGGCCGCTGGCTGCGCGGGCCATTCGAGGGCGGCCACCCGCGCCCGGCGCTCGACGGCGTGCCCGCCGGGCGGATGCACGGCCTGGCCTTCGACCCCCGCAGCGGCCTCGCCGCCGTCGGCGTCGGAGTCGCGGACTGCTCGCGGTACTACCTCGGCCGACCGGGCGAGCGCGCCCGCCTGGTGGCCGAGGAGCCCGGCTATGCGGCAGTGGTGGGCCTGGCCCCCGGCGGCCGGCTGCTGGCCACCGCGGGGGGCCCGGCCGGACCGGCCGCGGTCCGGCTGTGGTCACCGGCCTCCGGCGTCCTCGTGGACGCCATCCCCGGCGCAGCGGGGGACGGCGACGGTGGCGCGGTGTGGGCGCTGGGCTTCCGCCCGGACCTCACCACCGCACGGCCGGAACTGCTGCTCGTCCTCGAACGCGCGGGCCGCTACACCCTGGCCTTCTGGCGGCAGGGCGAGGGGATCCGTACGCACGGCCGCGGCTCCGCCCTCGACTTCGATACGGAGATCACCGCCTGCTGGTACGGGCCCGGCCGCACGGCGCTGGTCCAGCAGGACCGGGCGGGACGCAGCCGCCTGCTTCGCGCCGACCTCGACCGCGGTACGACGACGGTGCTTCCCACGCCCGAGGGCACGATCATCGACTTCTCCTGCGCACCCGACCGCACGGTCCACTGCCTGTGGAGCCGCGACGGCGAACTGCCTCGGCCGCTGGTCTGCCACCCGGAAAGGCCGGAAGGCTCGGAAAGTGCGGAGCACCCGGAACCCCCGGAACGTCCCGACCGCTCCGGCCCCTCCGGCCCCTCCGGCCCCTCCACGACGGCGTCACGCGGCACGGCGCCCGGCGGAACGACCGGATCCGGGCGCCGCGAGCTGTGGACACGTCGGCCGTACGGGCAGATCCACAGCTTTGTGGCCACCCCGCCCGGCCCCAGGGCGGGCCACCGCCCCTGGCCGACGGTCTTCCTCGTCCACGGCGGGCCCCACACCCACGACCGGGACGCCTATGACGCCCGGACCGAGGCCCTGGTCCGGGCCGGATTCACCGTAGTGCGCACCAACTACCGCGGCTCGACGGGCTACGGCCCCCGCTGGCGGGACGACTTCGGCCACCGGGTCGGCCTCGCCCAGCTCGAAGACCTCGCCGCGGTGCGCGGCCACCTCATCGACACGGGAGTCTCGGAGCCGGGCCGTACCGGCCTGTGCGGCTACTCCTGGGGCGGCTATCTGACGCTGCTGGCGATGGGCGTCCAGCCCCGGCTGTGGGACGTGGGGCTGGCCGTCGCCCCGGTGGCCGACTACACGGCGGCGTACCGGGCGACGACGCCGGCGCTGCGGGAGGTCGACGACCGCCTCTTCGGCGGCACCCCCGAGCAGGTGCCACACCGCTATCGCGCGGCCTGCCCGATGACCTATGTGGGCCGCGTACGCGGCCCGCTCTTCGTCGCCGCCTCGGCGGACGACGAGAAGTGCCCTCCGGAACAGATCGAGCGCTATCTCGCCGGGCTGCGGCGCCACGACGTCCCGCATCGCGTCCGGTGGCTCGGCGGCGGACACGACGTGGGCCGTGACCCGGCCGGATACGCCGCCGCCTGGGCTGCCATGGTGCGCTACGCCGACGACACGCTGCGCGCCTCCCCCAGAACCGCCGACCACCGCAACAGCGGGCGGACCGGCTCGCACCACCCCGTCCACCACACCGAAGAAACCGAAGAAAGGTCAACCCCATGAAGCGTCACGGACTGCGCGTCGACCCCATCAGCGCCACCGAGCGGGAGCGCGGGCTCATCATTCATCCGGACACCCAGGCCGCCCTGGACAAGGCGGTCCCGGTCCGGCCGAACGACCCGGCGCCGGCCTGCACCACCCGCACGAAGAAGAACACGGAGAAGAAGTCGCCTCTGCAGTGAGCCCGAGCAGCGCCGTAGCGGGGTGCCACGCCCGGCACCCCGCCGCGGCGCCGGCCGTGCCGGTGAGAACAGGAAACATCATGACCACAGCTATGGCAGCACCCCGGACGAACAGTCCCCGGCCGGAGAAGCACCGGCCGGACAACCCTGAGACGACGGAACCGCACCAGAAGCCGCCGACGTTCCTCAGCGACCCGTACCCGACCCTGGCCAGGATGCGGCAATCGGCCCCGGTCTCCGTACTGCACAGCGACGGCGGCCTGCGGCTGTGGATCATCCCGCGCTACGCCGATGTCCGCGCCGCGCTCATCGACCCCCGCTTCGCGCAGGATGCGCGGCGCGCCCAGGCCCTGGCCGACAGCCGGGTCGAGGGCGTCAACCTGGGCACCGAGATCACCCATATGCTCAGCAGCGATCCTCCCGACCACACCCGCCTGCGCCGCGTGGTCCAGGCGGCGTTCAGCCGCAAGCGCGTCGAGGCGATGCGGCCGATGGTCGAGCGCATCACCCTCGAACTCCTCGACGGACTGGACGCGGCAGCCGCGCGCCACACGACCCGCACCACCACCGCCACGGTGGACCTGGTACGTGACTTCGCCTTCCCGCTGCCGATCCTCGTCGTCTGCGAACTGCTCGGCTTTCCGCCCGAGGACCGCGACCTCTACCGGAAGTGGTCGACCGCCATCGTCACCCAGGAGGGAGACCACGCGGCGTTCCATCAAGCCGTCCAGGAGATGGGCTCATACGTCCTGGCCATCGCCGACCGGCGTATCCGCCGCAATGACCGTCCCGCCGATCTGCTCACCGAGCTGCTGGCGGCCCGCGAGCGCGGGGAGCTGACGGACGACGAGATCGTGGGCATGGTCGCCCTGCTGCTGATCGGCGGGCATGAGACCACCGTGAACCTGCTGAGCACCTCCTGCCTCGCGCTGCTGCGCGATCCCGGCCAGGCCGCCTGGCTGCGCGCCGATCCCACCCGGATGCCCAGGGCCGTCGAGGAGTTCCTGCGCTACGACTCCCCCATCTGTATGGCCACCACCCGCTTCACCACCGAGCCGGTGGACATCGGCGGGGTGGAGATCCCGCAGGACGAGTTCGTGCTGCTGTCCCTCGGCGCGGCCAACCGCGACCCGGCGCGCTTCCAGGACCCCGACCGCCTCATCCTCGACCGCCGGGACGCCGGCCATCTCGCCTTCGGCGGTGGCATCCACCGCTGCCTCGGGGCCCTGCTCGGCAAGCTGGAGACCGAGATCGCGCTCACCGCGCTCCTCGCCCGCTACCCCGGAACGACCCTGGCCTGCCAGGAGCGCGACCTGCGCTGGCGCAACACGATGATGCTGCGCGGCCTGGAGGCGCTGCCCCTCACCCTGCACCGCTGACCCCCGCCCTCACCGTCGCGGCCTGGGCCGGGACATGGGGTGCGCAAGGCGGAACCGCGCCAGACGTACGGCAGGCGAACGGGCCGCCGACCGCCGCCGACCCGCCGATCAGGCGCCCGCCCGGGACCGATCGGGTGCCCTGGGGGCGGGGGAATATGGTGAAGCGGCGCCCTGGCACCACGCCGACGCCGGAGGAAGTGACCGCGCTTGCCGGGGTGGGCTTCGTTCACGTCAACCGACAGCGTTTTTCGTGGGTTCCGGCGGCGTTCAGTGATCATCGGCACTCTGGATGTTCACGGGAAACAGCGGCAGCACCTTGTCGTCCCGATCGTCGACCGGCTGCGGAGACCGGTCGTGATCGTTCGGCGGAAAGGAGCCGTGCTGTCTGCGACAGAGGTGCCACCATGCAGTGTCATGGCAGATGACAGCACCAGTACGTTTCAGGCGGGCCAGACGGGTCTCATCGTCCGGATCCCGGAGGCGGAGCCGTCCGTCCGAGGGTGGCGTGAACGGCTCGACCCCTCAGCGCAGGCTGGGGTTCCAGCCCACGTCACCGTGCTCTTTCCGTTCCTCGATGAGAGCCGAATAGATGCGCTCGTCTACTCCGCTCTCGCGGACGTGCTGGGCAGCCACCAGGCCTTCGATCTGCGGTTCGAGAGGTGCGGACGGCTCCCGGAAGTGCTGTATCTCGTCCCCGAGCCTGACAAGCAGTTGCGGCAGCTCACGGAGGCAATCGCTGATCGTTGGCCTGAGGCTCCGCCGTATGGCGGCCGGTTCGCCGAGATCGTGCCGCACCTGACCATCGCTCAAGGTCAGGAAGCCGCCGTCCTGGAGGAGATCGAGGCCGACCTCGCCGACAGGCTCCCGTTCACGTCTCATGTCGCGTCGGTTGAACTGATGGTGCACGACGGCGTGAAGTGGCAGGAGCGGGCGTCGTTCGCACTTGGAGAATGAAGCAGGTCAGAGGCTTGGCTGGCCCGCTGCCCCAAGGGGGCAGCGGCCGGCAGGGGGCTCCGGTCAGCTGGCTGCAGCGTGCTCGGGTGCTGGCGAGGCGGTAGGAGTCGGTGCCGGTCTCGATGATGGTGCCGTTGAAGGTGAGGCGGTCGATGATGGCCGCGCAGAGGCGGGGGTCCGTGAACGTCTTGGTCCAGCCGCCGAAGGACTCGTTGGAGGCGATGGCAACGCTGTTCTTCTCCCAGCACGTACTTGACCCGGTAGCTGACCATGGCCGCCTCGGTTCCCAGGGTGATCAGCATGTGGGACTTGCCGGTGCCGGAGTCGCCGATCCGGCAGAGGGGCTGGCTCTTCTTGACCCCCATTCGCAGCTGGCGAGTGTGTGGCTGGTGACTGCGTCGATGTTCGGGTTGCCTCGAAGTCGAAGGTCCGCAGGGACTTGTCCCGGGGGAAGCCGGCCGCCTTGATCCGCCGTTCCGCACGGCGTCGGGACCGGTCGTCGCATTCGGCCATCAGCAGCTCGGCGGGCAAGCTGCGGTAGGTCATCTCAGGAAGGAGAAGAACGTGATCCGCGCCGGACGCCTGCAGTACGTCCAGACCATGTCCGACCTTGCCGGCGCCCTCGGCAAGAAGCTCACCACGCTCCGAAATCAGAAGCCGTACGCGGCAGAAGGTCACCCAGCGCCGATCAGCTCGCCCGACGCCCGCAACCAGCTGTGGGACGCGGAGCAGACCGCGGCCTACTACGTCGGCGAGCCCATCCCCGAGCTGCCGCAGGTCGATGACGACGAGGACCTTCTGGACCGCCACGAGGCCGCCGAGCTGCTCGGCATCGCCCCCGTGACCTGGAACACCTACAAGAGCGACCCGGACCTGACCGCCGGCGTCGTCCTCGTGCCCGAAGGCCCCAAGGGCACCGAGCACTGGCCCCGCCGCCTGGTCCTCGCCTACAAGAACAGCCGGCCCGGCCGCGGCCCCGGCGGCGGCCGACGCGAGGGCAGCGGCGACATGATCCCCCGCGACGAGATCCTCCCCCGGATCGCCGAGCTCCTGGCCGCCGACCCCGCCGTAACGGTCGAGACCGTCTCCGACACCCTCGGCATCACCAAGTTCCCCACCGCGCACTCGGGCCTGGCCACCCTGCGCGGCCGGCGCATCGCCGACCTCGTCGAGATGCAGCCCGGCCTCGACCTGAAGGACGCCGCTCTTCAGCTGGGCTATCCCGCCATCACCCACCGCGCCGCTGTCGCCTTCGCCGAGCGGGAGCTCCACGCCCGCGGTGCCCAGCCCTACGTGCAGCACACCGCCGACGTCCTGGCCGCGGCCGGCATCGCCCAGCAGACCCAGGTGGAGATGCGCCAGCTCGACGGAGGTGCCGTGGCCGCAGCGGTGCTGCTCGACACCGACCAGCCGGCCGCCGCCGCGGTATGGGACTCCCGCTACGGGTGGCGGACCTCGACCAGCCGCCGGCACCCCATCGGCAAGGACACCGACACCGCGCCCGAGGGCGAGGGGATCCGCTACCTGGGCACCGGGCTGAAGCCCGATCCCGAGGAACTGCTCGCCGCCCTGCAGGACCAGCGACGGGGCACCAAGCGCCCCAAGCTGACGGCCGACGAGCACGCGGACCCTGAGGTTGCGGAATAGGGACGGCGGGAAGGCGTCGGGCTCCCAGCTCGTAGGCGCGTAGCCGGCAGGGGCTCGCTCCTCGGTGAACGGCACCTGCCAGGTATCACTTGATAATGGGATCGGCATTTCCGTGCGGGCGGATCTTGGATCACCCGACCACAGCAGGGGAGACTTTGGTGCAAGGGCCGTCCGTATCACGGCGTTCGATCGAGAAGTGCGAACAGGCCTGGCTCCAAGGGGTCGCGCAGCTGAGGTTGGGCAACCGGGCTGCCGCAGCCGAGTCCTTCCGCGCGGCCGTCGAGCACGATCCGCTCGCGGCCGACGCCTGGTTAGGGCTCCATGCCGTTGGACAGTTCCAGGGCCGGGCGGTCGATGCCATGCACGGTCAAGCCCAGGACTTCGGTGCCATGCGAATGAAGTTTCAGACCCCGTTGTCCTCCCGGTTCCAGATCGGGGGCTACGTGAACTTCCGCTTGGAAACGCACCGCGACCTATGGCTCGCGCGGGCGGCGAAACTTCTGGACGACGGCCTGCTCGACAAGGCGTGGGACATGCTCTCCCAGGCCGTGCTCGACTGCGATGAGACCCGATTCGTCTGCGCACGATATGCCGTCCTGAAGAAGGACTGGCCACTCCTGCTGACGTTCGCTGAAGGGATCCGGGACTCATTCCTTCGGGACGAGTCGCAGCTCTGCGTCGCGGCCAGCCTCATCGCCCAGGGCGTTTCCCACGAGGCGCTCAACGTGCTGGACCCCCTCCCACAAGCGCTCGGTGACAACGCCGGCTTCCTCGGCGAAGTTGCCTATCTGCGCGGCCGCGCCTACGAGCAGCTAGGCAGGGCCGAGGAAGCGCTGAAGCACTTCCAGACGGCGTTCCGGTACAGCCCTGGCCTGGGTGATGTGGCCCAGCGCGCGAAGGCGTCGACCCCGCCCGCCGCAGCCGTGCCCGCCCAGGCCTCTGCGGCTACGAGGCAGCCGGGTGAGGACTCCTCCAGCGGTACCTTGAGCGACGAAAAGCGTTCGGCGTTGCTGAACGAGGCGATGGCCGAACTCGACGCGATGGTCGGCCTGGCTCCGGTGAAACGCCAAGTGCGGAGCCTGTCGGCACAGCTGAGGATGGCTGCGGTGCGCAGAAGCCAGGGCCTGGCCGCGGCACCGGCTCCCCAGCATCTCGTGTTCGCCGGGCCGCCCGGCACGGGCAAGACCACCGTCGCCCGCGTCGTCGGCAAGGTCTTCGCCGGGCTCGGCCTGCTGGAGCGTGGCCATGTCGTCGAGGTGCAGCGCGTCGACCTCGTGGGACAGCACCTCGGCGAGACGGCGATCAAAACGTCCCAGGCCATCGACCGGGCGCTGGACGGCGTCCTCTTCATCGACGAGGCGTACGCGCTGTCCAACACCGGCTACTCGGGTGGTGACGCCTTCGGGAAGGAAGCGCTGCAGGTACTGCTCAAGCGGGCAGAAGACGACAGGCACCGCCTGGTCGTGGTTCTGGCCGGATATCCGGGCGAGATCACCGAGCTCCTTTCCACCAACCCGGGTCTCGCTTCCCGCTTCAACACCCGGGTGGACTTCCCCGCCTACGCGAGCGACGAGCTGGTGCTCATCGCGGAATCGTTTCTGGCGACCCAGGGGGATTCGCTCACCGAAGAGGCGGCGACCGCGCTGCGCATGTCATGCGACCTGACCGTCACCCAGGACATGATCGACCGGCTCGGCAACGGCCGCTTCGCGCGCGAATTCGCCCGGAAGGCTGCGGCAGCCCGGGATCTGCGCGTCTTCGACCGGCACGGCAGCTCTGGAGTCCCGTCCCAGGAAGAGGTCACCACGCTGCACGTGGGGGACGTCATGGATGCCTACCAGGAGCTCACCGGAAGCGTTCAGCCCCGGCCCCCGGCCGCTCCAGAGAGTTGAGCCGCAGAGCACACAGGTGTTGCGGTGCCCAGCACCTGCGCGGGCCCAGGCCCGGGACTCCTCGTCGAGGTCGAGTTCGGCCTGCGCCATCCCACCTCCGCGACGACCAATGTAGGGAGAGACACAGGGGTTCCCAGACGTCAGCCGGCCCGCCGGTAGCGGGCCGCCGGCCCCACCATGTCCCAACCGAACCGGGCATTGAGCAGGCCAATGGCCTTCTCCGCCCGCAGCCGCCGCTCGCAGCCCTGGGCAAAGGACAGCTGCTCGGCAACCGCAGCCGCGTCGACCAGCAGCTCCCAGCGCAGCGCGATGCCGCGCACCCGGGCCCGCTGGAAGCCCAGCGCCCGATACATCTCATAGGCGGTGTCGCGGCGGTCGTCGGTGTGCGCGCTCGGTCCCCCGGGGAGCTGGCGGCTCGGTGGACCCGGGAGCGGTCCGCCAGGGTGACGGTCGTGATCGTCCGCGCCGCCTGCCGCCGGGTCCGCAGCCGGTCCCTGAGCTCGACCGCCAGCGACAGCAGCGCTGTACGGACCGCCTCGGGGGAGAGAGTGTCGTTGGAGCTGATCCGCGGCCGCATGCGTAGATCGAGCGCCGGGACCGCGTCAGTGATCGGCGTCGGCCCGACGTGGTCGGTGGCCGCAATGGCCTCCCGCGATGCCGCGCGCTGCGGCCTGGTCGCCGACCGGCGCGGGCGCTGAGGGGCCCCGCGTTTTCCGGACAGTGATCTGACTGTCTATTTCACGCGGCTATACACATCTCCGTGTATGCGGCGTGAACTTCTCGCGGTGGACGGT